>JAVBLM010000043.1:0-66043 GCA_031553535.1 Bacteroidales bacterium
TTTGATGCATTCATCTTCCTTTTGATAACAGGGAAGATATAATTCTTGGAACGGCACATCGATTTTCAATGCTTCGGGAGTATACTTCTGAACTAAATTTGAAAATATAGTTTGGAATTGAAAATGTTCTTCATTGTGAAGTCTGCTGAGGGCTATCGTTTTAATACTCATATTATATAGTTTTATAAGGTTTTAAATTAAAAAAACAAGACAAAGGAAGAAAAAAATAGAAAAATTTTTCCATACCGGCTTTCGACATTATACAAATTCCTGTTTTGATTTTCAAACAAGGCCTTGTAGCCATACAATGTTCTGTTTCGATTCCAAAACAGGGTTTTGTATGCGTACAATGGTTTATTTTCATTTTCAAATAAGGTTTTGTATGCATACAATGGTTTGTTTTTATTTCCAAACAGGGTTTTGTATGCATACAATGGCTTGTTTTCATTTTCAAATAGGATTTTGTATCTATACAATTGCTGTAATAGAATTACAGACAGGTATTTTTTCCTATCGAAGCATCTGCCAATAGCGGATAACCGGTTAGTTTCCTGCCGGAAATACCTGCCGATATATCCGGAATGCCCATGATGAAAAATATAGGTAGAGACGTGGCATGCCAAATTTCTACAATAAAAGAAAAACCTCTTTCCGTAAAACAGAAAGAGGTTCATATAAAACAACTTGAATACAAATACGATTTTTTTCTTGCAGCAATCTGTCCTTATCCCCGGGGAATAGAGTTTTGCCGAATCATGAAAAAGCAAAAAATCCCTGCAATGAAAGTAATGAATGCCTTCCTTAATCTTTTCCTCAAAGATTAAATGATAATTTTGTCGTTTTTGGGGTTTCAAAAAGGGTTCTATTTGAATATCTCTCAAAAATTATTTAAAATCGCATTCATATTCTGCTTGCAAATATACAATTATTTTATTAGCTATATCATTTTTTTTAAATAATTATGAAATAATATTCAATTACCAATTAATCATTATTTTTAAATATAAATAATTGGAAATATAACTTAAATCCACATTCAAATTAATTAAAATTTAAAGAATTTCGATAAAAAACAAAACAGGTTCTACACTCTATTTCGTCCAATATGGTTAAATTTTATTTTGAGATTGGAAAAACAGGATGAAATATCTATGATCTTTTAGACAAATACATATCAATAATATATTAATGATTTGATTATTTATAAAAACAATACATATATAAAAATTAACATTGCCAATTATTAAAGGTAATGCTTTAATTGATGCTTTCTATCGCATTTGAAGTGAAAAGAGACGATTCAAAGAATTTTATCCAATCAACATTTCCGGGAGCATCTCCGATACGGATAACAATCCGGTTATTCCGTTTATCTATATAAAGAAATTGACCCAGTAAGCCCACGGCAGAAATCACTTCTTTGTCACGAATCAGCCTCCAGTGCATGTTGTAGGGGAAATCATTATCTATCCCGGAAAATAAAGTGGTATCCATGTTATGTAACGTCATGGTTTCCTCTACCCAGGAAGTAGGGATAATCTGTTTACCGGCATACACGCCATTATTCAAATACGCCAAACCGAATTTAGCCAGATCACGTGCCGTAATGGATAATCCGGCAAATGCTCTCACGACGGAGTCCTTTTTCGAGTCTAACGTCCACGAGCCGGAATATTCCGTACCGAGGGGATCCCATAACCGTTGCTGAAAATACTGTATAAACGGGCGCCCGGTGGCTGCTTCGACAATAAACATCAATTGTTGCGTCGACCAATTCGAATATTGAAATGTCGATCCGATAGGCCTGTTGAGTTTTGCCTTTTTTACAATCCGGTTCAGGTTAATGCCATAATATAATTCGGCCGTTAGTGTAAAGGAATCGTCTATTCCTGAGCGCATGTCAAGCAAATCAATCAAACGGATAGGATATAACGAACGATGTATATTCGGCAAATATGTAACCATCGAATCATAAATGCTATGAATATAGCCGTCTTCTATGGCCAGGCCTACCACGGTTGCCACAACAGATTTAGAGACAGAAAACACCTGAAAAGGAGTACTGGTATCATGGCCATGATAATATTTTTCGAGGATAATTTTATCGTTTTCTATAATCATGAAAGCGGTAGTCTTATTGTGTAACAAAAAACTGTCCAGTTTAACTATATTTTCTATTTCTTCATCTATATTTTTATCGGAATGGATCATTTGATAGCATGTAGTATCAACATAATACAGTTTCGTTACATCATAAGAAGCCCAGTTGGCACAATAGGAGGAAGCCGGTAATGGAATTGAGGGAAAAACTGCACTGTCCTTTGAGTTCGGAAATGCATTAAAGAAGGTCCGTAAAAAGGTACAGGAAGTGGAGATTATAATTAATCCCAGAAGAATGGCCAGTTGATATAATTTTATATTTTTTTTCATACTTTAAATGTCTATAAAGAATTATTCTATAAAATAATAACTACTGATTATTGTTGTAATAACTGTTTTACAATACCGATCTTTTCATCCAGCATTGCCTGGTCCTTAGCTTCGGCTATAAACCGCAAATACGGCTCTGTATTGGAAGGGCGGATATTAAACCACCATGATTCAAACTCAATACGGTATCCATCAAAATCATAAAACACAAGCGGCGTTTCAAGAGCACAGAAGTAATCTTTTATTTTATCCATTGCGGCCTGTTTATCCTGTATCACGAAATTGATTTCACCGGAATTAGCATATTTAATTATCTTCGAGATTAATTGAGAAACGGAAATACCTTTACGTTTAAAGTCCGCAAAGATATCCAACAGTAAAGCACAAGCCAACATGCCACTATCGGAATAGAAGAAATCCCTGAAATAATAATGGCCGGCTAATTCCCCTCCGAATACCCCATCCAATTCACGTAGTTTCAGGGCAGCATAAGCCCTGCCTACCTTCCAGATGTTGGTGGTAGCTCCCATTTTCTTCAGATACTCTTCCACCGATTTCGACGTGCGTATATCAAAAAGCACATTCCCTTTTTGTTGTTTTTCTTCCAGGAAGTAATGCCCTAAAACAGCAATCATCAGGTCAGGGGAAATAAATTTACTATTTTCATCTACAAACATTACCCTGTCGGCATCCCCGTCAAAAATTACCCCGATGTCGGCACGTTCTTTCTTAACCAAATTTTGTATTTGAATTATATTCCCGGGTTCTAACGGATTCGGTTCATGGTTTGGAAATGTGCCATCCATCGTATCATTAATATAAACCGGTGCATTCCCTAAAATATCCTTAACTAACAGGCAAGCCATCCCGTTGGAGCAATCAATAGCAATATTCAGATTGGAAAAATTATTGATATACTGTTTTATAAAGGCAATATATTCATCTTTTACTTCATATTTTATAATTTTCCCTTTTGCAGAGCCGGTATTAATTTTCTCATTCTCGACCCAATGTTCCAACTTGGCCAGTCCGGTATCATATCCCACCGGCAAAGCATGGGTTGTTGATATTTTAAGTCCGTTATAATTAGCCGGATTATGGGAAGCCGTAATCTGGACGGAAGCATCGAAATGATGCTTGGCGGTAAAGTAATAAATCATGGGGGTAGTGATAAGCCCCATATCATACACATCAGCACCTGCATCAGTTATTCCCGATGTCAGATATTGATGTATCTCCGGTGATGATATACGAACATCCCTTCCTATCAGTACTTTGTTTGTGTTTAGCAGCTTAGGAAGGAAACAGCCTATTTTATAAACATCTTCCTTGGTAAAGTCTTTTCCATAGATTCCCCGTATGTCATACGCTTTAAATGCCTTAATCATGTTTTTACTTGTATTTTATCCCGTTTTCATCTTACCAGAAACCATACGGTCTTTTCCATGAATATCCCGTTTCAAGCATATTTCAGTGTAGCCGTATTGTTTGTATAGATAGACAACTTCCTTGCCAAAATGTTCATTTATTTCGAAGTAAAGTTTTCCGTTATTCATAAGATGTGTTTGCCCGAATTTCAATATTGCATCGTAAAACAATAACGGATTATCATCTTCTACAAATAAAGCCGGTTCCGGTTCATAATCTAATACACGTTTATGCATGTACATTTTCTCCATTGTTCTGACATACGGAGGATTGCTGACAATAACATCAAATTTATCATCAATAAAATCAGAGAAATCAGGATCAAGAACATCATGCTGTATAAAATCTACTTTTACTTTATTTAATGACGCATTTCTATTCGCGACTTCTATAGCATTCCGGGATATTTCTACGGCATATACCCTACTCCCTCTTATATAATTAGCTAAACTGACAGCTATACAACCGCTTCCCGTACAAATATCCATCAACCGGCGTGCCTGGTGATTCTCTTCTATAATCCACGACGTTAACTCTTCCGTTTCAGGGCGCGGAATCAGAACCGAATTATCAACCATAAAAGGAAGGTTGCAAAAGACAGTTTCACCTAAGACATATTGGATTGGTTTATCTTCCAATAGTTCCTTTAAGGCTTTATTTATACGTTCGATTGTCTCCTGATCTATTTCAGTGAAAGGATTCAGGTTGATATATAAACTATTGTATGTCGTATAATGCCTTAATAACAAATTAACCACCGCACGCGCTTCCCCTTCTCCTAAAAAAGGTGATAATTGAGAAAGAACCGACTTTTGTACTGTTTTGATATTCATTTAACTGCTTTGAAGATCTGGATAAAATTATTAAAATTAGTTTTTCCGGACTATTCCGCCATGCTTTGATACGTTCACAGGCTTTCGCCTTCGGGTGCTCCGTTCATACCGATAACAAAGGTTATCTCGCTGCGTTTCGATGCACTAACCAACATATTGCCGTCATGCTGAACTTGTTTCAGCATCCCCTTCTTTATTAAGGAGGTGGCGGGTCAAGCCCGCAATAATACTCTTAACAAGCATATTGCCGTCATTGCGATGACGAGGAACGAGGAAGAAACACCCGAACACGAAGCATGTGAGAGCATCGAAACGCAGTGAGATAATCCCCGACAAAAGAGCGATTTTTCTTTTCATTTACTGTCCTTTTCCCGCTGTTTAATTGTCCCTCATCGGATATTTTTTCAAAAATGACGGCAATTTGTTTGCTCTGTGTATTATTATTAATTATTAATAGAAGTTACGCAAGTTAAATGAAGTTACCAGAAATAGTGGTTAACTGTTAGTGGTTAGTGATAAATTAATTATAAATTATAAATAGTTTTTCTGCTTTTTATCGACTTTATCTGTTTTATCGGCTTTATCGATTTTATCCTTTCTGCTTGTTGCCTTCTGCCTGTTGCGTTACTATAACTTCTCCACTTGCGTAACTTCTGTTATTAACTGTTAATTATTCATTTTGTTAAGTTTATTCAAATAACCAATCTTTATAATTAAAGGATTGCTCTATTTCTTCTTCAATAGCATCCGGCAGTGCAATACAAAAATCCATGCCTAATTTTTCTTCCAGACCGTTTACCGGGATAAGATACGAATGAAAAGATGTAGTTTCTGATTTCTCATTCCGGATATAAAACACAATAGCCTGTTTTCTGTCCTGTTTATAGACCAAAACCAGCTTGTAAAAATACTCGGGAACACTTACTGAGTTACCTATATACGGCAGGCCGGCATGTAAAACACAACCCGTTACAACATAAACGGTATCGTATGCTAAAGCCCACTTCCGGACAGTTTCTTCTATCTTTTTCCAAACGCCACGATTAAATTCCGGTATTTGGGGAGACATATTTGTATAATAAAAAGACTGTTCCATAATAGATGTTGTCCATGCACTCCCTGCCGGAAAAAGGTGTCCCCTGTCATACCCGCTTTTGGAGTAATCGCTATGCGTTGCACAAGCAGGATAAGAGGGGTCTGCCGTAAACTTGTTTGTTCGTTTAATAGTTACATTCATATCTTCTCCGATCAAACGATATGCCACCCAATTTGCCTGTTTGTATTTGGGATTATATGAAATAGTAAATCCTTCGTGTTGTAAAATTACATCTGAATTTAAACACGAAGGGATTGCATAGTTTATAATCTTCTCCTGGGAAAAGAGAGAGAAGTAAAAGCTGAAAAAAAGTAAATAAAGCAGATGTTTATACATAAAATATGTCTAAAATTGAAATAAATCACTTCATTGTTAATTGGGATAAGAACTTGTGCTTGAAAAGAACAAAGAAAAGGGATGTTCTTTTGTTGTGCATAAAAAACATCCCCCTTACGCCTCCCTTCAAAATGGGAATTTGCTTTTTGTCTGTTCAGAACATAATAATTAATTCTTAACCGTTAATCCTTAATTATTAATTATTAATTGCTTCCTATTCCTCTATTGCCTGAATTCCGGGAAGTTCTTTTCCTTCACAGTATTCAAGCATTGCTCCACCGGCAGTGGATACATAGTTATATTTATTAGCCAAATGGAATTTATTGATAGCGGAAACCGTATCTCCTCCTCCAATAAGCGAAAAAGCTCCTTTTTCCGTAGCTTTAGCAATGGCATCTGCTATGGCAAAGGTTCCATTACTGAAATTATCCATTTCAAATACCCCCATAGGGCCATTCCACAATATGGTTGCCGATTTTAATATCACATCCCGGTATAAAGAACAAGTTTCTAATCCGATATCCATGCCTTCCATGTCGTCGGGAATTTCTGTGGATTTATATATCTCACGTCGAGCATCATTACTGAACTTATCTGCAGCAACGGTATCAATAGAATAATAGATATTTACGTCAAAATCTTTTGCTCTTTCCAATACGTCTTTTGCAATCGGAAGCATATCCTCTTCATACAAAGACATTCCTATTTTTCCGCCGATTGCTTTTTGGAAACTATAATTCATCCCGCCACCGATAATAATATTATCAACCTTTGTCATTAAATTATTGATGACTTTAATCTTACCGGACACTTTCGATCCACCCAGAACAGCAGTTACCGGACGTCTTGGGTTCTTCATAATGCGGGAAAGGCTGTCAATTTCTTTCTGCATCAAGAAGCCATACATTTTATCGTTGGGGAAAAGTCTGGGCAATACTGCCGTAGTAGCATGATTACGATGGGCGGTGGAAAATGCTTCATGAACAAACACATCGCCATAAGAGGCTAATTCTTTTGCGAAATTAATATCCCCTTCTTCCTCTTCGGGATAAAAGCGTACATTTTCCAGTAAAAGAACTTCTCCGGGCTTAAGGTCTTCTGCATATTTTCTGGCTTGCTCTCCAATGCATTCCGGTGAAAAATACACATTTACTTTATCCAATACATTTTTCAGATAGGGAACCAAGTGTTTAAGGGAGAATTGATACTCTTTATTCTGAGGACGACCTAAATGAGATAATAAAATAACACTGCCACCGTCATCTAATATCTTTTTCAATGTCGGTAGAGAGGCATCTATCCGTTTTGTATCTTGAATCTGGAACTCATCATTAAGCGGAACATTATAATCCACTCGAACCAAAGCTTTCTTATCTTTGAAATTGTACGTTTGAATATTTGATTTCGCACACATAAGTTTATATATTTTATTAATAAGTATGTAGAATTCTAGAAAGGAATGCCTTCTGAAGTGAGATCATTAATACGGGAAGGCAATGTAATGGAAGTAGTAGTTGTTGTATCGGAAGATGTATTATCATAAAGACTTGTTATTGCCGAGAAATCACTGGCAACATCGCAAAACTTTGCCTGCTCTGCAATAAAGCGCAAACGAATATCCTTTAAACCGCCATTACGATGTTTTGCAATAATCAGATCGGCCATGCCTGCGCCCGGAGTTCCGTCATCGAAATCCAATTTATAATATTCGGGACGATAGATAAACAACACCATATCCGCATCCTGTTCAATAGCACCGGATTCACGCAGATCGGATAATTGAGGCCTCTTGGAAGAAACATTCCGTGATTCTACGGAACGGTTTAATTGTGACAACGCAATTACCGGGATATTCAATTCTTTAGATAATGTCTTCAATGAACGGGAGATAGTACTAATTTCTTGTTCTCTATTTCCTTTTGTCTCACTTCCCCCACTCATCAATTGTAGATAATCAATAATAATGCATTCAATGTCGTATTGCTGTTTTAACCGGCGGCATTTTGCACGCAGTTCAAAAACAGATAACCCCGGAGTATCATCAATAATAAGGGGAGCATCGGTAAGAGCTGTTAATTTTTCCACCAACTCACCCCATTCCGAATTCGTTAAATCCGCCCGCCGAAGCTTGTCATTCCGGATACCCGTTTCTGCAGCAACCAGACGCATTATCAAGTCTGCCGCAGACATTTCCAAAGAAAAGAAAGCAACTGACTTCCGTTGTTCTACCGCCATATTCCGGGCCATAGATAGTACAAAAGCAGTTTTTCCCATACCCGGACGTGCTGCAAGAATAATTAGATTCGACCGCTGCCAACCTCCGGTAGTTCTATCCAAATCGGTAAAGCCGGAAGGCAATCCACGAAGTTCCTGTTTATTATTCTTCGCTTCTTTCATTTCCGAGATAAACTCCTGTATCAAAACAGACATATCGGCATTGGAACGACGAAAATTTTGCTCTGCAATATCGAATAAGTTCTTTTCAGCTTTATCTAACAATTCAAGAACGTCTGTAGACTCATCAAATGCATCACGAATTGTTTCCGTAGATACGGAAATCAACTGCCGTTGTATATATTTTTCGGAAATGATCCGAGCATAAAACTCAATATTTGCCGAAGATACTACTTTATTGGTAAGCGTTGCCAAATAGTAAGAACCACCGATGGCTTCCAATTTGCGATTTTTCCGCAACTGCGAAGTAATTGAAAGTAAATCTACAGGATTACCACTTTCAAACACTTGATGGATGGCTTCAAAGATAAACTTATGAGCTTCTTTGTAAAACATATCCCCACTCAGCTTATCGATTACTTGTCCCGTTGCATTTTGTTCAAGCATCATTGCTCCCAACACGGCTTCCTCGAAATCAATTGCCTGTGGCTGGATCCGTCCCTGCATATCAATGTCAGGTAGCATCATTTTCCGTTCCCGTTCCCGTTTCAGTAATTCTTTTGCCATTATTGTTCTATCCAAGCTTGTACTTCAAATAATTGCAAAGCCGGAACATCTAATTTATGTTTTTTCCGTAATCCGTTTAATGTGTTATGCAGTTTTGTCGGAATAGCCGCTTTCAAGTCTTCTATCGTTTGAATTCCGGCACTACGTAATGGCTCAATCCATGTAGTAGGGACTCCCCTATCCTCAAATTCTTTATCCGATGCCATCGCCATCTTCTTTTCTGGTTTCATCTGAGGAAAGAATAACACATCTTGAATAGAAGGTGAATTGGTCATAAACATAACCAACCTGTCAATTCCTATTCCCATTCCTGATGTAGGCGGCATTCCGTATTCCAAAGCGCGTAAGAAATCCTGATCGATAAACATCGCTTCATCATCGCCTTTTTCTGATAAACGAAGTTGTTCCTCAAAGCGGTTTCGTTGGTCTATCGGATCATTTAATTCGGAATAAGCATTTGCTAATTCTTTCCCGTTAACCATCAATTCAAAACGTTCCGTTAAATTCGGATTAGAACGATGCTTTTTACACAACGGAGACATTTCTACAGGGTAATCGGTGATAAATGTTGGTTGTATATAATTTTTCTCACATTTCTCACTGAAAATCTCATCAATCAATTTTCCTACACCCATAGTTTCGTCGGCTTCTATGCCTAATTGCTTGCATACATCTCTCAATTGAAATTCATCCATTCCGGTAACATCAATTCCTGTCCATTCTTTTATGGAATCCAAGATAGTTACTCTTTTAAAGGGACGTTTATAATCAATTATTTTATCTTCCAATGGAACTTTTGTTGTTCCATGCAACTTTAAAGCAATACGTTCCATCAACTCTTCCACCGAATCCATCATCCAGTTATAGTCTTTATATGCAACATACACTTCCATACAGGTAAATTCCGGATTATGTGTCCTATCCATTCCTTCATTACGGAAATTGCGGCTGAATTCATACACACCGTCAAAACCACCGACAATCAAACGTTTTAAATACAATTCATTGGCAATCCTTAAATACAGTGGCATATTCAATGCATTGTGATGTGTAATAAAAGGACGTGCAGCTGCCCCTCCAGGAATTGGCTGCAAAATAGGAGTTTCTACTTCCAAATACCCTTTTTCATTATAATAAGACCGGATCTCATTGATGATTTGTGTTCGTTGTTTGAATGTGTTTTTTACTTCTGGATTTACAATCAAATCCAGATATCGCATCCTGTAACGTTGTTCCGGATCGGTAAAAGCATCATATATTTTATCTTCAGCTTGTTTAACAACAGGTAACGGACGTAAAGATTTCGATAACAGCGTGAATTCTTTAACATGAATAGTAATTTCACCCATTTGTGTGATAAAAACAAAACCTTTTACTCCTATAATATCACCTAAATCCAACTTTTTAAAAACAGAATTATATAATGTTTTGTCTTCGCCAGGACATAAGTCATCCCGCTTAGCATATACTTGCATGCGACCGGTATCGTCTTGTAATTCATAAAAAGCGACTGCCCCCATAATACGTTGACTCATGATTCGACCTGCAAAGCAAACATCCTGATATAAGGTATTATCTTTAGGATACTTTGTAAGTATTTCAGCAGCGGTAACATTTACCGGATATTCTGCTGCCGGATATGCATTAATACCTAATCGTTCAAATTCTTTTAATTTTTCTCTTCGGATAATTTCCTGTTCACTTAATTCAATCATTCGCTATTTTTTACAAGTTATTTAAGAAAACAATATCATTCAAAAAGAAAGATTCTTCTTGTTTTCTTATCTATCAATAAGTTATAAGTTAATATTATTTATTATATTTGTAATACAAAAATACAAACATTTTTTGTATAATTGCATTCCGAAAAGTTAATAAACCAAATTATTTCAATTTAGTTTGGAATTACTATATAATGATAACATTTACAATATGATATTTTACGAACAGCCTACCTATACGAAAAACTTATTTGCATATAATCGTCGTAAAACATGGGAAGTTAATATCGGAAATATTCCAATGGGAGGTAACTACCCTATTCGGGTACAGTCCATGACAAATACCAATACACTGGATACGCAAAAAACGGTAGGGCAAATTATCCGGATGATAAATGCTGGCTGTGAATATGTGCGAATTACCACGCCGGGTATCGCGGAAGCAAAGAACCTTAAATATATAAAAAAAGAGCTCTACAGTAAAGGATATGGAATTCCTTTGGTTGCTGATGTACATTTTAACCCCAAGGTGGCATTAATTGCAGCAGAAATTGTTGAAAAAGTGCGTATTAACCCGGGAAATTATGCTGACAAGAAACAGTTTAAACAGCTATCCTATACGGATAATGATTATAAATTGGAAATAGAAAGGATTGCAGAACGCTTATCCCCCTTACTTCGCATTTGTAAACAAAATGGAACAGCCATTCGTATAGGAACTAATCATGGTTCTTTGTCGGACAGGATTATTAGCAAGTATGGCAATTCTCCCCTTGGGATGGCCAAATCGGCCATGGAATATGTGCAGATATGCAATGATTTCGGATTTCATAATTTAGTATTATCCATGAAAGCAAGTGATGTTCGTATCACAGTACAGTCAGTACGTATGCTCACCAGTTTGCTTGAAGAAAAAAACTGGCATTATCCTTTACATCTTGGGGTTACGGAAGCCGGCAATGGAGAATATGGACGTATAAAATCGGCAATAGGCATCGGAGCATTATTACAAGATGGATTAGGCGATACAATTCGCGTTTCTTTAACAGAAAGCCCTGAAAACGAAATTCCTTTTGCTTCTTTGTTAACTTCTTTATATGCAGAAAGCAAAACGGAAATAATATCTTCTACGCAAGAAAAGATAACTTACGATCCCTATTCTTATTCAAAGAGAGAGAGTATATCTATAGATAATATTGGAGGAAATCATAAACCGGTTATTCTTTCCACATCTAACAGCATTGGGGAAATGGATAAAAAACCGGAACATGAAAACTTCTATATAATACATGATGAAAAAGAAAAATCATTTCCTGAGAATTGTATCATTCTAGCGGATAGCAATGAAGAATTTCCTGCAGTTCGATGGAGGAAATTATTTACAAGAGATTTCAAGAACCCGGTTGTATTAAAACGAACCTATAAAGAAATAGACTGGGAGCGATTTTATGCCAAAGCATCTATTGATATTGCAACATTTGCTATCGACGGACTTATTGATGGCATCTGGATTGAAAATCCGAATTTCTCATCGGATAAATGTTATCAATTAGCTTTAGATATTCTACAGGCATGTGGATTACGCTATAGTAAAGCTGAGTTTATTTCATGTCCTTCCTGTGGACGCACACAATATAATATTGAAGGTTTCTTAGAAGTAATAAAAGAAAGAACGTCACATCTTACTGGATTAAAGATAGGTGTAATGGGATGTATTGTAAACGGCCCAGGAGAAATGTCCGATGCTGATTATGGTTTTGTAGGAAGCGGAAAAGGAAAAATAACCTTATATAAAGGAAAAAATCCTGTATATAAAAATTTGGAAGAAGAAAATGCTGTGGAAATGCTTATCCTGTTAATTAAAGAAAATGGCAACTGGAAAGAAAATTAAAATACAGATTTACTTTTCAATAAACATTAAGGAATAAAGAACTCTTCATAACAAATATTTTTTCTCATATTATCCAAAATATGTTCCGGAGTCATATAAAATTCTTGCTTGAATTGCTTATAAGCTTCCGTAGCTTCATCCGATTCAAACATAGAAAACATTGCCCAATCATATAGTTGCCAACCTAATCCTTTTTCTATGGATAAGCTGTCAATAGAATATTCATATTGTTTTTTCTTTTTCATATTCAAGTAATTGAATCCTACCTTAATGATTTCACCGATAGTGCGGCTTTCATAATCCAGTATATGTGCTATTTCATGCCCTATTATTCCAATCTGAGCATTAAAGGGAACATCTGATAACAAAATACCCTCAAAATGTTTATCTTTATTTATTAAAATATTATATGAACGTTCATATCCCAAGATGGTACCGAAAGATGGCCGACAAGCCATCGTTGTATTTTCTCTTGTGAATTTAAAACGAATGATGACATCCCTTAATTCAGGATAATAGGAAAGAGCCACTAAACATTGAGCTTTATATGTATCGATAAATTTCTTATTGCTGCCAAACAATATATCCAAACTATCAACAATATTGCAAGATATGCTGTCAAAACTTTTCACAGGAGAAGAGCAATAATTATATTGTCTTTTGTTTTCAAATATGGATGCTATAACCAGAAATGAGAAAGAAAAAAGAAGAGATACTATTAACAATATTTTTTTAACCATAATTATTATAGATTAATAAGTAACAATAATTATGGAACCGGATCATAACCACTTCTTCCCCATGGATGACAGGAAAGAATACGTTTTAATGTAAGCCATCCCCCCTTAAATGGGCCATACTTTTTTATTGCTTCTATTCCATAGGCTGAACATGTTGGAACAAATCTACAGGAAGAAGGGAGTAAAGGAGATATTAATCGTTGATAAACATATATCAAAAATAAAAACAAATATTGAAGTATCAAACTTATAAACTTATATATCTTATGAAAAAAATTCATATATCCTTTATAAATAAATCAAAAATCAGAAAATCTTTTTAAAATAGATTCCGAATCTTTGATACTTTTCCTTAACCAATCGAACTCCAAATCTAATATCTCTTCATGATTAAGAGACCAATCCAATCGTGATTTCCGCAAACGTTCGTTTACATTCATCATTGTTAATGCGACAGATACAGATACATTATAACTTTCCGTAAAACCGTACATCGGTATTTTTACAAATTCATCCGCCATATCAATAGCTTCCTGAGTTAATCCGTTCAATTCAGTACCAAATAAAAAAGCGGACTTGTTATCTATCGGAATATCATCCAGAAAATGACATTCTTCATGGGGCAATGTTGCAACAATTTTATATCCTTTCTTCTTAAGGGCTTGCAAACAAGACGCTGTATTATTTTCCAAGTTATTGTAATGGTAAATCGAAAGCCATTTTTGAGCGCCTAAAGATACCTGCTTGCTTATTTCATATTCAAAATCATTTTCAATCATATGAACATCCTGAATTCCCAGACATTCTGCTGTGCGAAGTATTGCGCTCATATTATGAGATTGAAACAGATTCTCAACCACAATAGTAAAATGTCGAGTTCGTTTCCTCACTATATCAGATATACGATTATATCGTTCTTCAGAAACAAATTCTTTTAAATATTCTATGGCCTTTTGTTTTTCTATTAACATGCAAAATAAAAATTGAAAAAACAAATATATGAAATAAAATAACTTCTAGTATATAATGGTATTATTCATCCATTTATTTCCACGCAAGAAATCCTCTACATTCATGCGTTTTTTTCCGAAAAGTTGCAATTCTTTTATATAAATAAAACCATCGGAACAGGCTACTTTAAGGAATGTTTTATAATCTGTTTGGATTTCCCCAACAGACAGATCATGTGCTATTATTTCTGTGTCACAAGAAAATATTTTCATAGACATTTCTTCACCTTCCGTGTTTTTATATCTTGAAAATGCAGCCGGATATGGGGATAATCCTCTGATAAAATCATAAATATGATTTGCCGGCATGTCCCAATCAATAAGGCAATCTTCTTTATATATTTTAGGTGCTAATTTCAAATCTGAAAATGCCGATTGCTTTTTTTCCTGATACGAACCCTCCTCAATCTCTTTTAATGTTTCCAACAGCAACAGTTTTCCTGCATTCAACAACTTATCATGCAGTGTTCCTGCTGTGTCGTCTTTTGTTATTTCAACTTTTTCAGAGAGAAGCAAATTCCCTTCATCTATCTTTTCATTAATAAAAAAGGTAGTAACACCTGTTTGTGTTTCCCCATTTATAATAGCCCAATTAATAGGAGCTGCTCCCCTATATTGAGGAAGTAAAGATGCATGTAAATTAATAGTACCTTTAGGGGGGATTCTCCATACTGCTTCAGGCAACATTCTAAAAGCGATTACAACAAATACATCAGCATGTAAAGAATATAATGTATCTATAAACTGAGGATCTCTCAACTTATCGGGTTGTAATATAAAAAGATGATGCTTTTTTGCACATACCTTTACAGATGATTCCTGGATTTTCATTCCTCTTCCCGCAGCTTTATCGGTAGATGTCACAACCCCGACAACATCATGTTTTTTATCTTCAAGAATTGCTTCTAAAATTCCGGAAGCAAAATCAGGAGTTCCCATAAAAACAATCCGCATGAAAACTTATTTAATTAATTATATCTGTAAATAGTAATGTTTAAACTGCTAGTAATTTCAAGCAGGTAACAGCAGCTTCAATGCCTTTATTTCCGTGTAATCCCCCTGCTCTATCAATAGCTTGCTCAATATTATTGGTAGTGAGCACCCCAAATATAACAGGTTTCTCACAATCTAATCCTACTTGCATAATACCATTGGCAGTTGCCTGTGCGATAAAATCAAAGTGCCTGGTTTCTCCTTGTATGATACAACCAATACAGATTACTGCATCTACATTATATTGCTTAATCATTTTTTTTGCCATGAAAGGTAATTCAAAACTACCGGCTACATATACTTGTAAAATATCATCAGAAACAAATCCATGATTTAGTAACATATCCACGCATCCGACTTCCATCGCATGCGTGATATCAAAATTCCATTCAGAAGTTATTACCGCAACTTTTTTTCCTGTAATATGTGGTATTAGAGAAATATCGTATGAAGATAAATTTTTCTTTTTCTCCATCTCAGATATTAAGAATGTAGTTTAGCTTTCGCATACTCTATTCTTTTGTCTATTTCCATTGCTTCAAAAGATTGAGGATGTTCTTTTTGCACTTTTTCATAATATAAAACGGCATCCGACCATTTTCCTTGCATTTCACACAACATGCCTAAACGGAGTAAATATACGGGAGTAACCAAGTCGTTCCCATTTTTAGAAACCGCTTTTTTGTAATATTTCGCAGCATTATCCAAATCATTTTTTTCCATATAGGCATCTCCTATTGAACCGAATGCCTGAACAGAAACAAGTTTATCTTTCGATTTGAATTTCTTTAAATATTTAATAGCATTATCGTATTGCCCCAGTTTTAAATAGCAAATACCGGCTATGTATTTCGCACGATTCCCTGTTTTTGTAGAACCGTAATTATCAATAACAGTTAAAACACCATCATAAAACCCATCTCCATCAAGTGCCAATGACAAGGAATCCATGGCAAAATACTGCTCCGCTTTGTAGATAGCAACATCTGCTTTCTTTTGTTGAGACGGAATATAATACAAAATATAAGCTAATAAAATAATAATAACGACAAGAATCCCAATTACTACTATGTTAATAGTCTTTTGTTTTTCATTATAAAAATTCATTAGCCTCTTTATCCAAGAATTTGAGGAATGTTTTATTTCTTCGTGTTTTTTGTTACTTTTACTCATATGTTTTATGTTCCAAATTTTTGATTGCAAAGGTATAAAAAAACATATTACAAATTTATTTTTCTTATTTGAAAATTATTTTTCAAATAATAATCTTATTCTATAAAATTATGAACTTGTCAAAAGTTGATATGGTTAATAATAAAAGACAAAAGAGTGAAAAGAAATACAGGCAAACAATTTTGCCCTGGCTCTTTCCATCGTAACAGATCCTGTTTCTCTTTTCAGACAAGGTCTTTTTATCGCAACAGACCCTGTTTTGATTTTCAAACAGGCAGCCTTTATCATAATAGACCCTGTTTTCATTTTTAAACAAGTAGTCTTCGCCGTAATGGACCCTGTTTTCATTTTCAAACAGGCGATCTTTGTTATGATATTCCCTGTTTTCGTTTTCAAACAGGGTTTTCCAGCTGTGATATTCCTTGTTTGAATTTTTAAACAGGGTTTTCCACCTACAATATTCCCTGTTTGAATTTTTAAACAGGGGTTTTCACTTATAGTATTCCTTGTTTGGAAATAAAAACAGGGTTTCAGGACTTCCCGAATGCCTGTCCGGGATCGAAAACAGGCAGGTAAAGCATTTGAACTCTTTCAGGGGAATTTGAAAGACACATTCCGGCGTCCTGAAGTCGTTGCCGGTACATCCGGAATGCCTTTTATAATGGAAAATACGTTTGCCACGGAAAAGGAGAAATTAAAAATCAAGAATTAATGATTAATAATGAAATTTTTATAATGAAGTTGTCGAAAGTTGACATGGGAGATGGTTTTGTTCCTCGGATGACGCTCTTAAGTAACATTTTACCGTCATCCTTTGCCTGAAGGAACGACGAAGTCCCCGAAAGCAAAAGCAGGTGAGAGCATCAAACGAAGCGAGATAGCCGAGCTTGTGAGCTCAAACGGAGTTAATCTCTGCCCCTTTTATTTCAACTTCAGACAACTTCTATTTAAATGCATCACGGTTTTTATTTTATGTTTTTATTTTTCTTATCTTTGCACTATAAAATTAGAATTTTAAACGTAACATAATGGGAAAAAACACAGAATCAGAAGCACCATGTATTAACATTATCGGCCCGGGAACGGAAATACAGGGTGATATAACAACTACCGGAGATATGCGTATTGATGGTAAACTAATCGGAAATTTTTCATCCAACCAAAAACTGGTTATTGGACCTTCCGGCATCATTGAAGGAATTATAAAATGTAAAGATTGTGATATTTCCGGAAAAGTTATCGGCAATATACAGATTGCCGAACTATTGGTGTTAAAATCAACATCGGATGTCAATGGAGATATTTCCACAAATAAAATTGTTATGGAATTAGATTCCCAATTTTCCGGTATCTGTAAAATGCATCAGAACTTACCAAAAGAATAATAAGAATAAATTTCCGATTCAACTGAATTTTAATTTCGCTCTAAAAAGAGTAAGGATAAAGTCTATAACAAACAATTGATATTAAATCATATATAAGTGAACCTTTATGTTTAAAAAAATATATTACAGGTATTTACAAGCATTATTAATATTCAGTATTATTATCACGATTGTATATATCATATTACGGTATCTCGTTCCCAATATAGTATCTACTAATCTTCCTTTCTTAATCATCATTTTTGTACTTGTTACAGCCGTTACTCATTATATTATTACCCGTTCGGATATAGATCGTATAGAGCATAAACCGAATCCTGAATTGAATAAAGAAGAACAAATGAAAGAAATAACGGCCATTGAGCGAAGATTTATCTCACGATACATGCTTATTACTACTATAAAGTTATTATCGTTCCTGATATTGCTGGCAGTATATGCATATTTCAACAGAGGAGATGCCATTCGTTTTCTATTGAATTTCATGGCAATATATTTATTATATAGTGTTTTTGAAATTGCATATCTCAAAAAACCGGTTGTAGGAAAAAATAACAAATAGAATAAATTAAAAACATAAATAATCTATGCCAAGAATATCGCACAAGGGAGAAACGATGCCTTCTTCTCCGATTCGAAAATTAGTTCCGTACTCGGACGCAGCAAAACAAAGAGGAATTAAAGTATATCATCTTAATATCGGGCAACCGGATATTGAAACGCCTCAGGATGCTATAAAAAAATTACAGCATACCGATATTAAGGTTCTGGAATATTCTCATTCCGCCGGAATGCTTTCATTCCGTAAAAAACTGGTAGAATATTACAAACGCTTCGATATTGATGTTACTCCCGATCAAATGATTGTTACATGCGGCGGATCGGAAGCAATCCTGTTTGCCTTTAACAGTTGTCTGGATGCAGGTGACGAAGTGATCATTCCCGAACCGTTTTATGCCAACTACAACGGATTCGCCGTAACGTCAGGAGTAACCGTGAAACCGATTGTTTCAACAATCGACACCGGCTTTGCCCTTCCTTCGATTGAGGAGTTTGAGAAAGTTATCACTCCGAAAACAAAAGCCATTATGATTTGCAATCCTAACAACCCTACCGGTTACCTTTATTCTAAAGAAGAGCTGGAAACGTTGGCCAAGATTGTAAAGAAATACGATCTATTCCTTTTCTCCGATGAAGTATACCGTGAGTTTGCCTACGACAATGCACAGGTATATTCCGTTATGCAATTAAAAGACATAGAGCAAAACATTGTTTTACTGGATTCCGTTTCCAAACGATACAGTGCATGTGGAGCACGGATAGGTATGTTTATTACAAAGAATAAAGAGGTATACAACACGGCAATGAAATTTGCCCAGGCTCGTCTCAGCCCTCCTAGTTTCGGCCAGATATTTTCCGAAGCGGCGATTGATACGCCGGAATCTTATTTCGATGCTGTATTAAAGGAATATATTGCCCGGAGAAATGTTGTTGTGGAATCTATCAATAAAATGCCGGGATGCTTCTGCCCTGTTCCTAAAGGTGCTTTTTATGCAGTAGCCCGTCTTCCTATTGACGATTCCGACAGATTCTGTCAATGGTTATTGGAAGATTTCAACTATAACGGAGAAACAGTTATGTTTGCGCCGGCTACCGGCTTTTATTCCGAAAAAGGCAAAGGAAAGGATGAAGTTCGCATCAGCTATTGCTTGAATGTTAACGACATGAAAGCTTCTATGAAGTGCCTGGAAGAAGCTCTTAAAGTATATCCCGGAATTGTAAAATAAATTCCACACCAAATAAAGGGGGTTGTTTATTCAGATAAGCAACCCCTTTTGTTAATTATTATGAGTTATTGAATTTATTATAAACAACAAATATATTCCAAAAAACAGTATCTTTGTACTTCTTTCTGAAATGTATTTGTATTTATTCGAATCATGCGATATCAAACAGTTATAACATGTACAGCTTATTTGTTAAAGAAATAAAAGTATTTTTGAATTCATTAATCGGTTATTTCGTTATAGGAGTATTTCTAACTCTTACGGGATTATTTTTATGGGTCTTTCCCATGTCTTATAATGTTTTAGATAGAGGGTTTGCTGATGTAAACGGACTGTTTGCGCTCGCACCCATTGTTTTTCTTTTGTTGATCCCTGCTATCACCATGAGATCCTTTGCCGAAGAAAAACGCGTCGGTACCATAGAGTTATTATTGACAATGCCTTTGTCCGATACGCAGATTGTATTGGCAAAATACTTTGCGAGTGTCGTGTTGTTGCTTGTCTCTATATTACCTACCTTTATTTATTTTATATCCATTTACTTCTTGGGATACCCCAAAGGGAATATTGATTTTGGTGCAATGTGGGGTTCTTATTTGGGCCTGGTATTTCTAGGAGGAACATTTACGGCAATCGGAATACTTTGCTCGTTATTGACAGACAGTCAGATTGTATCATTTATCCTGTCTGTGTTAATATCATTCATCATGTGGCTGGGATTCGATTTTATTTATTCATTCGATATATTCGGCTCATTCGGACAAATTATTAAATGGTTTGGAATAGACCACCATTATGCATCCATCAGCCGGGGAGTTATTGATACAAGAGATATATTGTATTTTCTCAGTGTAATAACGCTGTTTTTATGGTTGTCCCGTTTACAGTTACAAAGTAGAAAATGGTAATCCTAATAAAATATTGCTCATGAAAGATCCAAAAGTAAAAAATATAAAACGGGAACACCTTCTTCGATTCGGCAGTGTTATTTTACTTATTGTTGCCCTTAACATTATATCGGCATTTCTTTTTAAACGTTTCGACCTTACCACTGAAAAGAGGTATACACTGTCGAAATCGACAAAAGATATGCTAACCCATCTGGACGATATTATATATATAAAGGTATACTTAGACGGAAAAGGCCTTCCACCCGACTATGCGGAACTGGCTACTAAAACACGGGAATTTCTCGATGAATTGCGTGCTTATTCCGATCAGATTGAATATGATTTTATCGATCCGACCAAAGGCAGGGAGCCTCAGGAAATGAATGCCATTTATGGCGAATTATATAAAAAAGGTCTTACTCCTCAAGCCATACAGTCAATGGGAGTTGAAGGGGTTAATACTCGTTATGTTGTTCCAGGAGCTATAATAACGTATCGTCAACGGGAAATCCCGGTGCAATTGCTCGACTCTGACGACGGATTATTACATGAACGGGATGATATCGTCAAATATTCTATTGAAAAATTGGAATATAATATAGGTAATGCTATCCGAAGAATGACAGACCAACAACGTGCAAAAGTTGGCTTCTTAAGAGGACATGGAGAATTAACCAATCTTGAAGTATTGAGAGCAGCTTTTGCTATTGCTAATTTTTATACGGTTGATTCCGTTGTATTAAACAACGAAAGAAGCAATATTTTCAATCTTGAGATGACCGATTCTTTGTCGAAAGATTATAAGATAAAAGACAATAAGTATGATTTGCTTATCATTGCCAAGCCGACAAAACCATTTGGAAATTACGAAAAGTACCTGCTTGATCAATTCGTAATGAGAGGAGGACGCCTGTTATGGTATGTGGATCCTGTTTCTGCTGAAATGGACAGTTTAAATACCCACATGGAAATAGCATGCTTTGGCAAGGATTTAAATCTGGAGGATATGTTCTTTCGCTATGGTGTACGAATGAACACGAATCTTCTACAGGATTTAAATGCACTGACGATTCCAATTAACAGCAATAATGTTGCAGGTCAGCCACAATTTACACATATTCCGTGGTATTATTTTCCTATCATTACTCCATATATCGACCACCCCATTGTTAAAAACTTAAATGTACTACGCACCGAGTTCGTTAGTTCCATGGATACAATCGGAGCCAAAGGCGACCTTAAAAAAACAATTTTACTAACAACTTCTGCTACGACTAAAATTGTGAATACTCCGGCCATTGTAAGTCTTCAGACCCTTAAACGCAGGGCTGATATGAAAGAGTTTAATAAACGTCACCTTCCTATCAGCATACTGGTTGAAGGAGAATTTACCTCCTTATTTTCAGATTTGGAAGGAACCGATATTGCCCAGTTAGGTGTTATTAATAAAAGTAATCCTACTAAAATGATATTTGTTTCCGACGGAGATATGATTAAAAATCAGATAGGGAAAGATAATTTCGCATTTCCTCTTGGATTTGATCGATACACAAATATGTTTTTCGGTAATAAAAACTTTTTGCTCAATGCGGTAAATTACCTTTGCGATGATCAGGACATCCTACAGGTTCGTTCAAAAGACTTCAAGATGAGATTACTGGATAAGAATAAAATTTTGAAAGAAAAAACAGTATGGCAAACACTTAATCTAGCACTGCCTCTATTGGTCATTGTTATCTTAGGTATTGTATTTGTCAGTATACGGAAATTTAAATATGCAAAATAACTTCAAAGAACACACAACCAATATGAGTAAAAAGACAAAAAACATTATCCTGATAGTTACTACAATAGCTATTGTAGCAATAGCAATAATTCTTATCTTAACCCGTAATTCAGGAACATTAAGTGCATCAGAAAAAGAATTTGCAGTAAAAGATACCGCTGCAATAACAAAAATATTCCTTGCGGACAGTTATGAAGAGCAAACTTTGTTGGAACGTAAGGATGGCAAATGGGTTGTGAATGGAAAATTCGAGATTGTTAATGATAATATAGAGGATTTACTCAACTGCATATATAACATTTCGGTAAAAGATATCGTTGCAAAATCGGCTCGTAATACAATCAACAAGCGAATGGCATCCGGCGCCACAAAAGTAGAAATATATTATAACGACTATCGGATAAAGCTGGGCAAATTAAAGCTGTTTCAATATACAAACAAGAAAGTATATTATATCGGGCAATCGACAATGGATAATCTTGGAAATTACGCCATCATGGAAGGATCTTCTATTCCATGTATTGTTTATCTTCCCGGGTTCAGAGGATTTATCAGCCCGAAATATGCATCCGCCGAAGATGCTTGGCGTAGCCATAATATCGTTCATTTAAAAATGTCGAAGATCAAACAAATAAAGAGCGTAGACTTCATCAATAATGCAAATTCATTTAGCATCATACGTAGTGGAAACAGAAACTTTGACATTATACAAATACAAAGCAATCAAAGGCTCCCGCAATATGATACGCTACGTTTGTTGGATTTCTTGTCCGATTTTCGTGACCTGAATTATGAATCCATGGCAGTTGATTTAACAAAGGAAAAAAAAGAAAGTATCTTTGCTCGTAAGTTTAAAGAAGTTACCATAGAAGATACGGATGGGAAAGTTACATCAATCACGATGTTTTACCTTGACGATGGATCCGAAACAGATGAATATGCTCATGAAATAGATTTCATGGAATCATACAACCGTGACAGATTTTATGCAGTTATTAATGGTGATGCAGAAGAGATTGTTCGTTGTCAGTATTTTGTATTCGACCGTATTGTACAGCCAATTGAATTCTTTTTTATGGACAGTAAAATACGCCCCGTACCAAAAATATACGAATTAGACAGTGAAAATGAACGGGTTCAATAAAATTTCGTCATTTTAAAAATACGTATCGTTTTTTTTGTACCTTTGCACCACGAAAATGGTACCATGGCCGAGGGGCTAGGCAGAGGTCTGCAAAACCTTGTACGGCGGTTCGAATCCGTCTGGTACCTCAAACAACCGCAGTTGCGGTTGTTTTTGTTTATTATTAATCAAATTTAAAAGTTCATGACAAAAAGAATCACCAACAGAAAGCATGACTTTTGTTTTAGCCGATGGACACGTTCTTCGTATGCCATATTCAACAGCTTGCACAAAGTCGTAAAAATGGGTGTTTTATCCAGTTCATGCAGCTTCTTAAGTTTGTGTTCACAATCATTATCAGCCCAAAACGCCACAAATGGAGACACATTAGGCGGCAGGGAAATCGTACTGAAAGAGGTGGTAATCGGAGACAGTAAAACTTCTGTTTTTATTGCTCCGCAACAAATCACATCCGTAATCAGTCGTAGTGAAATAGAGCGAGCAGGCGTCGAAACGTTACAAGATCTGCTTCTCTATGTTCAAGGCGTTGATTTACGTACGAGAGGCAACAATGGAATACAAGCAGATGTAAGCTTACGTGGAGGCACCTTCGATCAGACAATGGTCTTGTTAAACGGAATTAATCTTACCGACCCGCAAACAGGACATTTTTCCCTAAACATTCCAATTTATACCGATGCTATTGAGCGGATAGAAGTATTGGAAGGTCCCGGAAGTATGGCGTATAATACAGTTGCCTTTTCCGGATGTATCAACATTATTACCCGGACACCGGATGAAAATATTTTTGACTTATCACTTTGTGCCGGTATGTTCGGAACTATTCATGCGACTATTAATAGCCTTTTCCGTATTAAAAAATTCCATTTTACTATAGGAGGCAATATCAATCGCAGTGAAGGTTTCATTAAGAATACAGACTTCTTACATGGGAATCTATTCTTTCGTATGCTATACAAAGATACAAAAAAGGGCATCTTTGATCTCCAGGGAGGATTTCAGGAAAAAGAATACGGAGCTAACTCATTTTATTCTGCAAAATATAAAGAACAGTATGAGCATATCCGTGTGTTTTTTGCAAGTGCAAATTATAACCTGATGATCAATCGTTGGAGGATAGGTGCTAATGCATATTTTCGAGGACATTATGATCAATTCAAGTTATTCAGGCATGAAGCCCCTAGCTGGTATACCGGACATAATTACCATGAAACAATGCTTGGAGGAATTAATTTTCAAACAGCATATAACTACGGATGGGGAAATACCGCTATAGGAATAGATTTTAAAGCAGAAAACTTACTCAGTAATAATTTGGGCGCCTTACTTCCCCACCCTGTTCCCGTTTTCACTAAAAACGATTCCATATTTTATGATAAAGGAAAGAACCGGGAACATATAGGATTTCAGATCCAACAAAATTTTAATCGAAGAAACTTTAAAACTTCCATTGGGATAAGAGGAAACTGGTGTCAAGACTATGGATTTAACTGGAATATCGGAACAAACGGTATTCTATTTTTACCCCGGAAACTTGAAATCAATTATTTTATTCAAAGTGTATATCGTTTACCAACGTTTACCGATTTATACTATACAAGTGTTGCCCAAACAGGGAACCCAGATTTACAACCGGAACAAGCTATCGTTGCTGAAATAGGGGCGGTTTGGAAACCGGAACGATGGCAAATAGGCTTAACCGCATTCTATCGATATGGTTTTCAAATTATCGATTGGGTTCGTCTGTCATTAGAAGAAAACTGGTTTTGCAAAAACATGACTCATGTTCAAGCGACAGGAATGGATATTTCCATCAGATTTATTCCTAAAAAAGGGTATTTATCTCTGATCGGAATCCAATATAACTATTTGTATGTCGCAAAAAACAGCCAGGGTTATCTTTCTTTATATGCAACGGATTATCTTCGTAATCAGATAAAATTAAATATACATCATAAGATATATTGGAAAATATACGCTAATTGGCAATTCAACTTTCAAGATAGAACAGGAACTTATCTGGATTTTGAAACCAATACAGAGAAAAGATATATGCCGTATTTGCTATGCAATGTAAAAATAAGTATGTTGTTGAGCAAAGTTCAAGTATTTGTAGAAGCATCTAATTTATTCAATACAACCTATTTTGACCTGGGAAACATTCCTCAACCGGGAATCTGGATCAAAGGTGGAATATCTTTGAATATTTTATAGTTATTATTATGAAGTTATGCAAGGTAACTTTATTTACCTTGCATAACTTCTATAAATATTATTGTAATGCCACTTCAACCAGGAAATCCCCACTCCAGGGATCTCCTGCCATCATATTTTCATGAATAGAAATTGTATACATTCCATCCATTGGCAAGTGATATGTTATATCTTCCCCGAACGGCCCATCCATCCTGCCGTCAGGTAATATGATTTGCGATATTCGTATATTAGCATGTTGATCGGAAGAAGATATTTTCGCATATAATTTTTTGTATCCGACGGATTCAAAATCTACATATATTATTTGATTTTCGTTCTTATGGAGTTGTTTACTTCCTTTTCCATCAGTCAATTTCAAATGGATTGGCTCTATATCTTCCTGATTCCGGATATATTTTTCCTCCAGATTTTTTTGCAGATCAACCGATTTGTTTTTCTTCTCCCCTGTACCTTTACAAGAGCAGGCACAAACACCTACTGTCAAAATTAATATAAATACTCTCTTCACAACGATATTCTTTTTGTAAGATAAAGACAAAATCCGTGCCGATTTAACAATATTTGTAACGTAATTTTTACAGAAATACTCCCTAATATAATTATTGAGATTATTCTCATATTCAGTTTCTATATTGGTTAAGCCTGAATAAATAAAAAATATCTCATCTTCCAACAGAATTTATGAATTGAAATACAATCAAATAATAAAATCATTGATAATTATTCTATAATATGGCATACTTTTTTCATATATTCCGCATTAGTATTAAAGAAAAAGAAATGAAATGAAACGTGTACTTATCATCCTGGTTCTTATCTTAGGGATAAATGAAGCAAGGGCTCAGAATAAACCTATCCTTGTTCCTGTTATCATTGATGGAAAAGATACATTACCATGTATCACTTTGCGCAATCTTATTGTTGTAGGTTATCGCCCTAATACAAGTAAGAAAGAAATCAACAGGTATAATAAATTAGTCCGTAATATTATTAAAGTATACCCGTATGCAAGGCTGGCTGCCCAGAAACTGAAAGAATATGACGAGCTATTAGCAAAAATTCCCGATACCAAGGAACAAAAACGATTAATGAAAATCGCCGAGAAAGATTTGAGAAAAGATTTTTCAAAAGAAATTGAAGATCTTACTTTCTCCCAAGGTATTCTTCTTTTAAAGTTAGTTGACAGGGAAACGAGTAAAACGACTTACCAGATCGTAGACGACTTACGGGGTAGTTTACGAGCATTTTTCTATCAAGCCATTGCTAAACTGTTTAAATATGATTTAAAAGCAAAATACGATCCAAACGGAAAAGACAGGGAAATAGAAAAAATAGTCCTGTTACTGGAAGAAAGCGGTGAATTATAACTCTTCATTCCTTTCTATATTATGAAGTTGTCAAAAGATAGGGAATTGCTTCGTTCCTCGCAATGACGCTCTTAACCAATATATTGCCGTCATGCTGAACTTGTTTCAGCATCCCCGTTTTTAAGGAGATTATCTCACTGCGTTTCGATGCACTCACCTTTTTCATGTTCGGGTGCGGATCAAGTCCGCAAAGATAGGATGACGCTATTAACCTATGCTTACTGTCATTTTCCTACTGTTTGATTTCTTATCATTAAATACTCGCAATGACGCCCTAAACAAACGAAATAGCGTCATTGCGAGGAGGAACGACGAAGCAATCTCTATCCATTTTATCTTAACTTTTGACAACTTCTATGAATAGAAGTTACGCAAGTTACAGGAAGTTATAATTCATGAACATCTTCGTATATTTTTTTTACAATAGACCCACGATCCCAACCAATATATTGCCTGCATCGGCGAGGAGAAACGACAAAGTCCCCGAATTCGAAGCAGGTGAGAATATCGAACGAAGAGAAATCTCTATCCGGTTTATATCAACTTCCGGTAAGTTAATAAATACAATCTGTTCGGGATAGTATGATGAAGTATTGCATAGTCTCTGCCAAACAAGAAAAATTCCCGAAAGACTCAAACGCTTTTTCGGGAGGTTTCGGAAGGTAACCGAAAGATTCAACGTATTTGTTTTGGGAGCCCCGGAAGATATTTCAAAGACTCAGACACTTTTTTAAGCGGTTTCGGGAATACCCGAAAGGTTCAAACCATTCGGTTCGGAGGTTTCTGAAAACATCAGAAAGCGTCTTATACTTTTATATCCGATCTTAATTTAATACGAGTTCGGGATCAAAATTTAGTTTGTTAAATAAAATCGAAATGATTGACATGATATTATGATTTGTAATAAGATTCCGTTTTTATACATGAATTTCCCATCCGGTTTACATAATGAACTTTTGACAACTTCTATATTAATACCGGAAGTTACGCAAGTGGACGAGTAAACAAGATAAAATCGATAAAAGGTAGAAACTCATTAACAAGTAACCACTAACAGTTAACCACTATTTCTGGTAACATCATTTAACTTGCGTAACTTCTGTTAATACCTATCTATATAAGCCTATTTACTTTATCATTTAAATAAATTTCTACTTGGGTATTGTTCATGGAAAAGTGTTACCTTTGCCAAATTATTTTTGATAATTTTAAAAAATATACAATATGGAACATTTGTCAAACAGAGTATTGCAGATGGCTGAATCGGAGACGCTTGCAATGACAAGAATCGCCAGAGAATTAAAGGCTCAAGGCAAAGATGTAATTAGTTTAAGTATCGGTGAACCGGATTTCAATACGCCTGAAGAAGTTAAAGACTTTGCAAAGGAAGCTATTGATGAAAACTGGACACACTACCCTCCTGTTCCCGGTTATCCTGATTTACGGGAAGCAATCAGTAAAAAGTTTAAACGAGATAATAATCTGGACTATAAACCGGAACAAATTATTGTATCCACAGGTGCAAAACAATCTATTTATCAAGTAGTGATGTCGCTTGTTAATCCGGGAGATGAAGTTGTCATCCCAACTCCTTACTGGGTATCCTATAAGGAAATTGTAAAAGTAGCAGAAGGTAAATGTGTGTTTGTAAAGACAACATTGGAAAACGATTTTAAAGTAACACCTGCCCAACTGGAAGCTGCTATTACCAATAAAACAAAACTGATTATGTTCAGCAGCCCTTCCAATCCAACAGGAATGGTTTACACAAAAGAAGAGCTTAGGGGCATCGCTGATGTATTATCCCGCCATAAAAATGTATTCGTAATGGCAGATGAGATATACGAGCATATAAATTTTGAAGGAAAACATGAAAGCCTGGCACAATTTGACGAAATTAAAGAGCAAATAATAACCGTTAACGGTGTTGCTAAAGGATTTGCGATGACCGGATGGAGAATCGGGTTTATCGGAGCGCCTCTTGCTATCGCTAAAGCATGTGACAAGCTACAAGGGCAGGTAACTTCTGCCGCTTGCTCCATTGCACAGAGAGCAACCATTAAAGCAATGGAAATGGATCCTGATACAAGCAATGATATTATTTCCATGAGGAATAAATTCAAGGAAAGAAGAGATTTGATGTATAAGTTATTGCAAGATGTCCCGGGATTAAAAACCCGTTTACCGCAAGGTGCTTTCTATTTCTTCCCGGAAATTAACAGTTATTTCGGAAAGAAGTACGACAAATACACGATTAACGACAGTACCGACTTAACCATGTACTTGTTATATGAGGCAAATGTTGCTTTAGTACAGGGTGCTGCATTTGGAGATGATAATTGTATTCGTTTCTCTTATGCAACTTCCAATGAACTGCTAATCGAAGCTATCAGAAGAATTAAAGAAGCATTGGCCAAGTTAAAATAATCAATTTCAAAGAAAAGGAAAAAGGTCATTTGTATTAGCAAATGGCCTTTTTTATTCTTTTATAAATTACAACAAGACTGAATAGTTTGCCAGGATTGTACTTTTGACCAGATAATTTTCGTCATTCGCAAAGATATACAACAAAGTCCCACCCTTTATTGTATTGATAATCGATTTTGTCACCGCAGGAGGAAGAGCCGGACAGCCTAAACTGCGTCCCAAACGGCCGGAATTATGCGCAACCGAAGGATTACAATAATCAGCTCCATGAATTACAATAGCACGTGCTTTGGCATGATCGTTTATGTCTTTCTCCAGGCCATTTAAGATCAAAGAATAACCATTCTTTCCCTGATATGTCCCTTCCGTTACATAAAAACCAAGCGAACTTTTATATGAACCGTTCTGATTAGAGAATGAAGTAGCATAATTCCCACCGCTATTCCTTCCATGCGATACATGTGTGGAAAACAATATCTTTTTTTCCGGAATATCCATAACAAACATCCGTTCATCTGTAGAGGGCTTGGTAAAATCTATCAAGGTAAGAATATCTTTATTTTTAAAATCTACCGTTTTGTAACCAATATATGCTTGCTTAAAAGCGGTATAATCTACAATTTCATTTAACTGCAATTCTATATACAGTTGATAACAATCATCTATGACGGATGCTATTGATCCTGATCTTACGGAAGAAAAATACCCGACAGGTAGTAATAATAAAACGAAGTATATGAGGATTTTTTTCATATCAATTATTATAAATCAAAGGAAACTTACACAAAGATACAAAAAAAATAAAAACAAATTACATTTTTATTCCAAAACAATAACAAGTGCTTGCTCTATCGGAGCCCAGTTAAAGACATATTCCGCATGAGAAGTAGCATTACGCACACACATATGGGAACGTGGAGTAGTTCCCAAAGTTGGGCTGTATTCTATCAAGGCCTTGCGTGGAGAATTTACCGGAACACCATGAATATAACCTCCATTGCAAAAACGACTGGCATACGGAGCAAATCCTCCCGTTTGAACAGAACCATCTTTTAAGAAAATCATTTTACTTTTCTTCTCCTGAATAACAAAAATACCAAGAGGCGTTTCATGCATATAGGGTGGCCTGTGTACACCTGTAGTAGCCGGATTCATACTCCGGACAAGCCATTTATTCCCGGCTTTTTCCATTGTGGCAATGTTTTGATTTGTGCGGTCAACAAATATTACTTTAGTAAAGATGGTAGTATCAGCAATATAAGTTACATATTTCTTAGGGGTTTTCCATTCCCCTTCGAAAGCAACAGTGCCAATATTAATCAATTCGGAAGTATCGCCTGTAGGATTGTTAATGATTTTAACAAGTGATCCATCCCATCCATATCTTTCCGGAGCATCCAAAGCCTCCGGCAAATATAATGGTATTCCCTGATAGCGCTCAACTCCAAAAGCATCTGCCATATTATTATATTTGTTTTTATTCGCATTACGAGCCAATGGTGCCACTCCGTTTTTATTACTGCGGTTTTTTAAAATCCCCCACAAAGAAGGTTCGCTTTGAATCGAATCGATCATCGCCAAATATACACGTATTTTATTCCATTGAAATTCACGTGTTGTATCTTTATACGGATAAACATCTTCCAATGTGTGCTTATCATATAGAAATTCTTTTTCAATGATAATGTTTTCCGGTAAAAATGTCTCCTTAGGTGTCGATAAAGAACCGGCACGCATTTCTTCATTATGCGTAGAATCGTGTAATGTTAATTCTTTTTCTGCTTTCGAGGAGCATGAATTTAATATAAATAAAAAAAGAAAAGGGAATACTGTTATTTTCATTTTGTCTTGGTATATATTGATTGTAGGATATATTCAATAACCGTACCAAGAAATAGTTGTTAATGATTAACCATTATTTTAATATATTTCCGTCTCCATCCCAAGGGCCCGGACTTCCTGTGCAATATGCGTTAATGTTTCTTTATCTATTTTTTCCAAACATTTTGCCGGAGTTTCCCTGTCGATCGGATATAAAATTACTTTGTGCGGATCAATATATACTAAACGTCCCAACCAGGCTTGTACTTCCTCTTCCTGTGTATTATCCACTAAGACATCACCTAATTTTCCACGTAAAAATAAAGTCTGAATAGATAAGTTTCCTTCAAATTTTCGCAGGTTATCACAGATATCATCCAGTTTCAAATTAGCAAACGGTTTATTGATCAATTCAAACATGGATTGTGTCCCCGCATCTAATTTCATCAATGGATTGTCGATCATTTTCAATGCTTCCAGTACATCCGCCCTGTGCAACTGGGTTGAATTGGAAAGACACGTAATAATAGTTCTTGGAAAATAAGTATTTCTCAAATCAATAATAGCTTGCGTTATTTCCGCAAACTGAGGATGCAATGTAGGCTCTCCATTACCGGCATAAGTAATACTATCAATTTTTACACCATCGTGATGCATTTGCTGAAACCGCTGTGTCAAAACAGGAATAATTTCACTAGCCGGCAATAATTTGGATGGCTGCATTTCTTCAGCTTTACCCCAACCACACTCACAATAAATACAGTTCATTGAACATAACTTCGCCGTCTCCGGCAATAAATTTATTCCCAACGATCTCCCTAACCGACGACTGGTAATCGGCCCAAATATAATTTTATCAAACAATATTCCTGACATAACTTTCTTTTTTACAAAAATATATATTTATTTAACTCGGATTGCTATATTTGTAGACAAAATAGAATCCGACTGTACATATAATTGCATGCGCATTAATTGAAGATTCTCTCCATAATCCATAAAACTATTTTCTTTCTTTTTATCCGAAGAATTATAGTAATAAAACACGTTCGCCTCATTCGTGAAATAATTTTGTAAGGCTTGATATTCCTTGGAAGTATTCAATGTTTTATTATATCGTACATGCTCAATATATGATAAAATACTTTCTTTACTATCTGTGAAAACAATATAATCATCTATCAATGTATAATACTTTAAATACGGCAAATGACTATTTATTCCTAATTTAGTAAAGACAAAATTAGGCAAATTAATATGTCCGATAAAAGAAGAGCCAATATATAATGTATCCATCATATAATAGTTATCTATAGAAGATGTTCTTATTGAATTAAATAAATAAAGAGAGGCCTCCGATATGTTTTCTGATTTTATTAATAGATAATTAAATATTGCGGTATCATTTTCCAATTCGAAATTAACGATCTGAGCAGGATACATGAATAAAAAAACATCTTCTTGCGGTAGGATAACAGGTTTTATACTTTTCCAATCGTTTGCATTATTTGCTTTTACAGAGATAACACGATTTGCCTTATCGGGCAACAATTTTATAAAATCCAACCTGTTATTTTTGTGTATTAATAATTTCGATTGCATCATCGAAGTATTTATTGTTGTATATCCTGATAACAGAATATCTTGTTTTTTTATATTCAAATCGAGAACAGACCATTGGCAAGATTGGAACATATCAATTACAACGATATCTCCGCCTATCTTACGTATCTCATTTTTAAAATAAGGGATAAAATATTTATATTGAACATATAAATGTATTTTCGCATTTTTATCCTTTTTATTCTTAATAAGATTATTAACGGATTGAAGTCCCTCATTGTGTTGCAGAAACTTATTCATCGCTTGACGCATCAGATTTTCGCTAAATGTCATCAATAATAAACCATTTTGATGGTTTAAATATAGAAATTCATGATCGATTGATAAAGAATGAATAGTATTGTTTTTATATACAAAAGACTTTTCATCAAAGCTAATACATAAAGAGTCAAAAAAATCCAATAACAAATTATTATAATTCCTTGATGTTTCAAGTACGAACAATAATTCTTCATCTTTATCCTCATCTGCATGCAAACATAGATATATGGAAGAATGCTTGATAAGCTGCTTGTATTTGTCTTGTGTGAAAATAGTATTAAATATATAATTTATTTTTTCGCTTTGTTTTTTAGAATATAAGGTTGACAAAAAACTCGTAGAACCCTTATTCAGATTAAGAATATCTTCGGTATTTACACCCTTCATAATAAAAGACACATTATTGGGAATAGCAGAAAATGCTGTAGTTTGAGGTAGCTGAAAATAATGGCATGCCCGGTATAATAATACTGAAAGGCAAATTATAATTGCAATCAGAAAAAACAATAAAATGACACGTATATATATTTTCATTATCTTAATTTGGGTCAAAGGGAGGAATTACTTCTTTGTTTGTTCAGTACATCATTCCCATTCTTAATTCTTAATTATTTCCGTTATATATCTAAACTCAATTGTGATGGCAATAATGTAAACGACTTACGATGATGAATGGTCACCCCATATTCTTGGATCGCCTTACGATGATCCGCTGTGGGATATCCTTTGTTTTTCTCCCAATTATAATAAGGGAATTGAAGAGATAATTGTTTCATATAATCATCTCTATATGTTTTAGCCAATACCGAAGCTGCTGCAATAGATAAATAAGTAGCATCTCCTTTTACAACACATAAGTGAGGAATATTTGTTTGATTATTAAATCGATTTCCGTCAATAAGTAAATGCTCCGGTTTTACCTTTAATTTTTTAATTGCCAGATTCATGGCCTTAAATGAAGCATTCAAGATATTTATCGAATCTATTTCTTCCGAATTAACTTTCGCCACAGCCCATGCCAATGCTTCTTTTTCTATGACCGCTTTCAGTTCATCACGTTTCTTCTCTGTAAGCATTTTACTGTCATTAATCGCCTTATGGGAAAAATCCCTGGGAAAAATTACTGCCGCGGCAAATACAGGTCCGGCCAAACATCCCCTACCCGCTTCGTCACAACCGGCTTCCAACTTTTCGTATAAATGATACTTTTTTAGCATATTATATATTTATAAAAAAATTATTATAAAATGCTATTATAAATAAAACAAAGAAAATGATCTTATACACTATCTGTTTATTCATATATAACATAGATAAAGAAAGTAAAATTACATACAAAATAATCATTATCTGACTAAATAAAGAATATGGCGCAGGGAAAAACACGGTAAGTACAGACTGGAAAAACAGTATATATAATAATTTATATTGTTTTTTTCTCTTGTTGATGACCACCGAACTTGATTTCTGCAACATCCTTATAAAAGAAATAAATCCAAGTAATACGGATATACTCAAAAAGAAAATAGACATTGGATCTTTTTCTAGACTAATACCAAAACTAATATTATCGGACTGTATTCTTGCCATTTCCAAAAAACCTTGCATTGTATCAATCCTGTCAAACAAATAGAATCCTACAAATAAATAAACATAAGCAAGGAGGAAACCAATTATCGGCAGTATAAATGCTCTTATATAATAAAGTCGTTCATTAAGAGTAACAATATATATTAAAGGTAATAAAAGCAAAAAAGGAGTGTATATTAATGACAAAATACCACAGCATAAACCATACGAAAAAGTTCTGGATTTAATATTATCTTCGCTCAAGTCAAACAATGGAGGGAGTATTCCCCATATAATAAAAACGCCTGATATGGTTCCCCATAAAGTCAGATTATGAGGAAAAATAAAAATAAACAACAAGTATAAAAGTGTAGGATAATAATTGCGTATCTCTATCAATGAAAACCGACGCAGAAAAATAGTTATGGAAACCGCATTAACAAGAAGAAAAATAGTGGTAATCAATTTATATGTAAAATCCTTCGCATATAATAAAGATAACGCCGTATCGATCCAAAGCCCATGTACATCTTGCTTTGTTTTCCATATTTTAACGATACAGCATACACAGAGAACAACTATTAAAAAATATTGCCAATATGCATTTGATCTTTTTGTTCTTGTGTAATAATTCACTTTGCCTTCGTTTGTAAAGTTACACATTCCCTACCCACTTCCAGATGAGATATTCCCCCCAGAATTAATGCCCGGTTATCCGCAATATGTCCTGCAGGAAAATCAAAACAAACAGGATAATTATATTCTGTCACATGCTCCAAGATAATTTCCTCTGCATTTTTACCATACAAAACAGTATTATCATGCATAGATGACATCCCTCCTACGATTAAAGCAGATAAGTTGTCTAATTTTCCTGCACGTTTCAAACACATCATCATCCTATCGATGTGATATAAATATTCATCCAGATCTTCTATAAAAAGGATTTTACCATCCGTTTGAATATCGGAAGCCGAACCATTTAAGGAATATAAAACGGAAAGATTACCTCCGCATAATCTTCCACTCGAATTCCCTATTTTATTCAATGAATGAGAAGGTACTGAATAAGAAGCTTCGCCTGTCTGAAGAATTGAAATCATTGTATTGAATGAATACAAGTCCATCTCGCCCCCTTGCACATTAATAGGCATTATCGCATGCAAAGACGGACAATCCATGACATTATTAACGTATGCATGGAAAACAGTCATATCACTGTATCCGCATATCCATTTAGGAGATTTTTTGAATTTAGAGAAATCAAGTTTATCTATAATACGGACACTTCCATAACCGCCCCTTGCAAACCAGATAACTTTTACGTTATCATCATCCAATGCTTTTTGAAAATCGGAAGCCCGTTGCATATCTGTTCCTGAGAACTGATGATATTGACCAAATAAATTCTCCCCGAATTCAACATGGTAACCCTCTTGCTGCAAAAAGTCAACACTATAAGCTAATTCTTCCATCGCAATTTTACGTGCCGGAGCAATTATTCTAATTGTATCGCCTTTTTGCAATAATTCCATTGAATGTTTATTTGGTTCGTTGTGAAAGAGCGTTATTGTCAGGCAAGAAGCAATAAAGCTCTTTATTTATTGTACTATTCACTATTAACTACTTGACCATTCCCCCATTGATAATATCCTTATCCGGACTTACAATTCCCAATTCACCATTACTATTTTCCGCCATTAATATCATACCTTGGGAAGGTACTCCTTTGATTTCCTTTGGTTGTAAGTTTACCAGCATCAAAACTTTCTTTCCAAGCAAACTTTCAGGTTCATAATATTCTGCAATTCCACTGATAATTGTGCGGGTATCAATACCGGTATCTACTTTCAGTTTCAATAACTTTTTAGTTTTTGCTACTTTTTCAGCTTCCAATACCTGGCAAACTCTCAAATCCATTTTTATAAAATCCTCATAAGAAATTAATTCTTTCTGGGGCTCAACCGGTATACCCATATTGTTTTGAGCGTTCTCCTCCTTACTTCTCTGTAGTTTTAACAATTGCTTTTCAATTTGTTCCTCCTCTATTTTCTCAAACAAAAATTCCGGTTGATTCACCATATGACCCTCTTTTAGCAGATCAGCATTACCGGCTTGTGACCATTTTGTCAATTTTATATTCAGCATTGCCTGTAATTTTTGTGCTGTAAAAGGAAGAAAGGGTTCACATAAAATTGCAAGATTCGCAGCTATCTGTAAGGCAAGATTCATAACTGTCTGTACATGCTTCGGATCATTTTTTATCTCTTTCCATGGTTCATTGTCCGTCAAATACTTATTGCCTAAACGGGCTAAATTCATTAATTCGTTCAATCCTTCCCTGAAATGGTATTTTTCAATACTACGGCCTATTAACTCCGGATATTTTCCTATTTGTTCAATAACAAATGTGTCCGATTCATTTAAGTCTATTCTTGCAGGAACATTTCCATTATAGAATTTATGCGTTAAAACAATAGTCCGATTGACAAAATTGCCTAAGATTGCCAATAATTCATTATTGTTTTTTGCCTGAAAATCCTTCCATGTAAAATCATTATCCTTTGTTTCCGGAGCATTGCTTGTTAAAACATAGCGTAAAACATCTTCCTTAGCCGGAAAATCTTCCATGTATTCATGCAGCCAAACCGCCCAATTACGGGAAGTAGATATTTTATCATTCTCCAGATTCATGAACTCATTAGCAGGAACATTATCCGGCAAAATATAAGTTCCCTCTGCTTTCAACATCACAGGAAAGATAATACAATGAAAAACGATGTTGTCTTTTCCAATAAAATGCACTAATTTACTGTCGTGACTTTTCCAATATGGTTCCCAATCTTTTTGTTGTTGTTTTGCCCAAACTTTCGTTGCTGAAATATAACCTATAGGTGCATCAAACCATACATATAGTACTTTCCCGTCGGTATTGGGAATTGGCAGTTTCACTCCCCAATCCAAATCACGTGTGACGGCACGAGGTTGTAATCCCATATCTATCCATGACTTACATTGTCCATAAACAGTGGAACGCCAGTCGCTTTTATGTTCTTTTAAAATCCATTCTCTCAAAAAATCTTCGTATTGATCCAATGGCAAATACCAATGAGTTGTCTCCTTTAAGACAGGTTTACTACCACTTAATGCTGATTTGGGATTAATAAGTTCTGTCGGACTTAAACTGGTTCCACACGATTCGCATTGGTCCCCATAAGCACGTTCATTCGCACAATGCGGACATGTTCCTGTTATATACCGGTCTGCCAGAAATTGCTTTGCTTCCTCATCATAATACTGTTGAGTCGTCTTCTCTATAAACTTATTATCGTTATATAGATTAAGAAAAAAATCCGATGCTGTTTTGTGATGTACAGGATCGGAAGTTCTGGAATAAATATCAAAGCTGATTCCAAAATCTTCAAACGATTTTTTGATAATAGTATGATATCTATCTACCACATCTTGAGGTGTAATACCTTCATTACGCGCCTTGATAGTTATGGGCACACCATGTTCGTCCGATCCCCCAATAAAAATCACATCCTCTTCCGACAAACGTAAATACCGCACATATATATCTGCGGGAATATAAACTCCGGCTAAATGCCCGATATGAATAGGTCCGTTTGCATAAGGTAATGCGGATGTAACAGTGTGTCTTTTATATTTATTCTCCGTATATAACATTATATTTCGTTGTTTTTATTTTACAAATCCATATTATACTATGAATCAACTTTTTCCTTCAATGAACGAAAACCTTCTCCGAGCGTTTCCCTTGAATCTACAACAGTCATAAAAGCTTTGGGATCTATCTCATGAACATATCGTTGCAATAAGATAAGTTCCCTCCTGTCGACAATTGTATATATGATCTTCTTTTCTGCACCATTATACATTCCTTCGCCCCGAAGATAAGTCCCCCCTCTATTCATTTCATTAATAATTTTATCTCTAATCTGTTCATAATGCTCCGAAATAATATAGACGGCCTTCTCGGATCCGACACCTTCTATCATCATATCAATTATTTTACCTGTAAGAAAAATAGTCACCCAGGAGTACAAAGGTATACGCCAATCTTTAAATGCTATTAATCCGACAAAAACGACAACCGTGTCAACATAAATAATTAATCTTCCTACCGGAACTTTATAATATTTGTTAATTATCATGGCGATAATATCGGTTCCTCCTGATGTAGCACGCGCCTTGAAGACCAATCCTAATCCGATCCCGATCAATACCCCTCCAAAGACAGAAGCCAGAAAGTAATCATCTGTAACAAGAGGTTCGTATCCATATAACTTTTCAAGTAATGTTGTAAACCCTGCCAGTGAAAAAATCCCAACCAATGTTTTGGCTCCAAACCTCGGCCCCAATATCCATGTTCCGATTAAGAAAAGAGGAATATCCAAGCATAATGCAAATATCCCTATAGGTAACGCTCCTGTCAAATAATGCAATGTAATAGCAATACCATAAACTCCACCCGGCGCCAGTTTAAATGGTGATATAAAAATAACAAATCCTGCAGCCATTATAAAGCTACCAATAAGTATCAATAAATACTCATAGATTGTTTTCTTCCAATTTATCTCTTTTAAAGATATCCCCTTCATTGCTAAAATAATGTTTTACAATACATTCCAACACGGAAAAATACCTTACAAAGGTATAAGATTTTTCGACACAAAACATTCTTTGTCTTTTATTTTTCTACTTATTAGGACTTAAAAACCATATGGATGATATTATTTCATTCGTTAAAACCCAATCAAATTGTTTCCCCGGATTCCTTAGTTGAAGAAAAGGAGCTGCAATTCTTTAATAACAGATTTTGGAAAGGACAAAAGCCATCCCACATCGCTGTATGGACATTTCCGAAGTTCCGGAAAAATGCTTATACTACTGCTTAAAGGTTCCCGGATTTCCGGAAAGGTATTTTCATTCTTGTTTAAGGGTTCCCGGATTTCCGGAAATGTATTTTCATTCTCGTTTAAGGGCTCCCGGACTTCCGGAAAGATGTTTTTACTCATGTTTAAGGGTTCCCGAATTTCCGGAAAGGTATTTTTACTCATGTTTAAGAGTTTCCGAATTTCCGGAAAGATATTTTCATTCTCGTTCAAGGGCTTCCGGACTTCCGGAAATGGTTATAGGGTTTTAAAGAAAAAAACAATTGTTAATGATTAGTAATAAATATTTTTTTTGAATGATCAACTTCTGTTCGGGAGTTCTAATATTTCGTTTTCCTTTCTACTTGCTGCGTGTGACTTTCCATATGTTGCGTTTTTTTACTTTCGACAATCTCATTATAAAGCACTGATATATTTTCAAAAATATAATTAACCGAAAAGTTGTAAAAAAAAGGATAATTTATTTTCATGGAATCTAAAAAAAATATATAACTTTGCATTCAAAGATTTTATTTGAAATAAATATTCATTAAAAAAACAACAATTAAATTGAATTATCTTATGAAAAAAAGAAGATTTTTTAAATTGATGGTAATAGTACTATTGCTGGTGATAGTATCCACCTCTTGTAAAAAAAATGTATCTAGCGTAACCCTAGACAAAACTACCTTGACTCTTGTAGAGGGAAAATCAGAAACACTTACAGCAACGGTAGAACCCGACAAAGCTGAAAACAAATCTATAACATGGTCAAGCAACAATCCTGCGGTAGCTACCGTTATAAATGGTATTGTAAATGCAATATCCGAAGGTACGGCAATTATTACCGCTACTACAGAAGACAACAATAAAACGGCAACCTGTAATGTTACGGTAATTCCACCTTCAATAGATCTTGTTACTGAAAAGGAAATGAATTTGTTATTATCAACGGAAGGTGAAGTGAAATTTGAATTTGCAGGTACAGGTACAATAATTATTGATTGGGACTATGGAAGGGATATTGATACATTTACACTTTCCTCTAAACCTTTAATTTGTGAACGTGAAAATGCTTATTATATAACAATAACAGGCAAAAATGTTTCTTACTTGAACATTGGTGGTGATGGACATGTAATTTATTTGGATGTAAGCGGGAATACCGCACTAACAGAACTCATTTGTAGAGAACGTATTGCTTTAAGGGGTTTGGACGTAAGTAAAAATATACATCTAAAAAAGCTAGATTGTTATAGAAGTAACTTAACAAATTTAGATGTGAGTAAAAATACTGCCTTAACAGAATTGTATTGTGGCAATAATGATTTAACAAGTTTAGACATCAGTAACAATACAAAATTAACACATTTAGTTTGCTGTGATAATAGGTTATCAAGTTTAGACTTAAGTAAAAACACAAAACTGAAAATATTAAGTTGTGGGGATGATTCTAGGTCTTTAGATTTAATTCCGTTATTAGAATCATTGCATACAAATTCCATAGCAGGGAAAACAGTATACTATACCAGTTTTATCCCTATTGGAGATGAAATACCTACAAATGATCCCCATTGGGATATTGCAAGAAATAAAGGATGGAATGTTGAGTGGGGAATATATAATTATTAAAAAAATAGCCCCCCGTTCGCTTGAGGCTGTGCCAAAAGAGAACGCTGATGTTCAGACAACGGCTCTGCCTGATAAGCCAGAAAAACAAGTTAATACGTCTTCTGTTCCTGTTGACATTTTTTTCTTTTTGCAAATGTAAACATAATTTGCAGGCAATAGCCTGATTGGATTGTTGCAAAAATCAGTTTACCTGTTTTTCGTCTTTTTGATTGTCTTATTCGTGTTTAATTATTTGATAACATTGTTTTGTAAAACCTGATTTATATCCCATTTTGTAACGAGCCCCATTAACGCGATGCGTTAAGCTACTGTAACGAGTATCGTTAAGGAGGCTTCATGCATCGCGTTACAGTTTATGGGATAATTAACCGAAAAGTTGTAAAAAAAGGACAATTTATTTTCATGGAATCTAAAAAAAATATATAACTTTGCATGAATTTACTCCTAAGTAAATAGTTCTTATAATTTATTTTTAACTAATAAAATGAGGAATATAGTAATGAAAAAAAGAAATGTAATCATTATTGGAGCTGCAGGAAGAGACTTTCACAACTTCAACATGTATTTTAGAGACAATCAGGATTATAATGTAGTAGCTTTTACCGCTGCCCAAATTCCTGATATTGATGGAAAAAAATATCCTGCCGAATTAGCAGGCAAATTATATCCCAAAGGTATTCCTATTGTATCGGAAAGTGAACTTGTGGCTTTAATAAAAAAACACAAAGTGGAAGAATGTATATTTTCCTATAGTGATGTACCTTACGATAAATTAATGAACCTGGCTGCCATTATCAATGCGGCAGGTGCTGACTTTAAATTATTAGGATTAGATTCAACAATGCTTAAATCCACAAAACCGGTAATTGCAACAGGTGCGGTTCGTACGGGAGGTGGAAAAAGTGAAGCTTCCAGAAGAATTGTTGATGAATTGAAAGCCTTAGGCCTAAAAGTGATTGCTATCCGTCACCCCATGCCTTATGGTGATCTTGTAAAACAGGCTGTTCAACGTTTTGCAACTATTGAAGACCTGAAAAAACATGAATGTACCATTGAAGAAATGGAAGAATACGAACCTCATGTTGTACGCGATACCATTATTTATTCAGGGATAGATTATGAAGCGATATTACGCGCAGCAGAAAAAGAAAATCCAGATGTAATTCTTTGGGATGGTGGAAATAACGATTTCCCATTTATACGTCCAGACCTTATGATCACAATGGTTGATCCACAAAGAGCAGGACATGAATTATTTTATTACCCGGGTGAAACCACATTGAGAATAGCAGACGTAGTAGTAGTAAATAAAATAGAAAGCGCTGATTTGGCAGATCTTTTACTTGTAAGAGAAAATGTAGCAAAAGCAAATCCTAATGCAATGGTTATTGATGCTGTATCTCCTACATTCGTAGATAAACCCGAGCTTATAAGAGGGAAACGTGTTCTTGTTATTGAAGAAGGGCCTACAGTTACTCACGGAGAAGTGGAATATAGCTACGGAAGCTTAACAGCTCTAAAATATGGTGCCGCTGAATTAGTTGACCCGAAACCATACGCAGTTGGAAAATTAAAAGAAACGTTTGACAAATACCCTGACCTTGGCCCAATATTACCATCCATGGGATATAGCCCACAACAGGTGAAAGATTTGGAGAAAACAATTGAGAAAACGCCATGCGACCTGGTTCTCATTGCAACACCTATCGATATTAACCGAATTATCAAAATAAAGAAACCAACAGTGAAAATCGGATATGAAATGCAAGAAATTGGATTCCCGAATTTTGAATATGTTATTAAAGAATTTGCTAAGAAACATAAATTATCTGGCAAAAAATCTTCAAAAAAATAACCATTTAGTAAAAGCGACTTTTTCAAGTCGCTTTTATTTTAACCTGTAATAAACGATTTTGAATAAAATGATAAAAACAAGATGAAAAATAAGAACCTCATATCCATTACAGACTTTAATAAAGAGGAGTATTTAAAAATACTTGATTCTGCTGAAGATTTCGAAAAGCAACCCGTACAGAATATTGCAAATGGAAAAGTAGTGGCAACTCTATTCTTTGAACCTTCCACCAGAACACGCCTAAGCTTTGAAAGTGCTGCAAACCGTATGGGCGCACAAGTAATCGGCTTTTCCGATGGTTCAAGCTCAAGCACTTCCAAAGGCGAAAGTTTATCCGATACGATAAAAACCGTATGCTGTTACGCCGACCTTATTGTTATGCGACATCCCTTGGAAGGATCTGCCAGATTAGCGAGCGAGGTAGCATCCGTTCCTGTAATAAACGCCGGAGATGGAGCCAATCAGCATCCTACTCAATGTATGCTGGATCTTTATTCCATCCGGAAAACACAAAATACATTAGATGATTTAAATATTGCCCTTGTCGGAGATTTAAAATACGGACGAACCGTTCATTCCCTGGTAGAAGCAATGTGTAATTTCAATACTACTTTTCATCTGATATCTCCACAGAGCCTTAAATTACCCAGTTCCGTCAAGATGCATATCAAAGGGAAAAATCTAAAATATTATCAGTATACAGAAATTCAAGATGCAATCGACAAAGTAGATATTCTATATATGACCCGTGTACAACGTGAACGTTTTTTGGATATTCAAGATTATGAAAAAGTAAAAAATGCTTATATACTAGACCAGGTAATGCTTGAAAACAGTAAGCCTAATCTGAAAATATTACATCCCCTTCCCCGTGTAAACGAAATAAACACAAATGTAGATGACACAAAACAAGCTTATTATTTTCAACAAGCACAAAACGGAGTTTATGTACGTCAGGCATTAATTGCTGCAATATTAGGATTAAAATAATATAAAAACAATATGAGTAAAAAAGAATTAGTAGTTTCAGCGATAGAAAATGGGACTGTTATCGACCATATACCGGCAGATAAGCTCTTTCAAGTAATCAGAGCATTGGATTTGAAAGATTGTACCGACCAGATTTTGATGGGGAATAACCTGGTTAGCCAAAAGCTCGGAAAGAAAGGAATTATCAAATGCCAAGATAAATTCTTCAAAAAGAATGAAATTAATAAAATAGCATTAATAACTCCTTATGCAACCTTAATCACCATTCGGAACTATGATGTAGTGGAAAAAATAAAAATAGGGATTCCCGATACGATTGAGGGAATGGTAAAGTGTTTTAATCCAAAATGTATTACCAATAATGAAACTGTAATGCAAAAATTTAATGTTATAGATAAGGAAGACATTAAATTACAATGTCATTATTGTCAGAAAATCACAAAAAAGGAAACGCTTACCTTCTTATAATAGGCACTCTATATTATATATATAGTTAAAATATCTCTTGCAATAATTTAATTGAGGCCTTAGTTATTTATTAGATTAGTATTTTTTGCTTTTTAATATAAGGATATATGAAAAAAGTATACCTTTGCATCTCAATTTTTGCTCAGATGGTGGAATTGGTAGACACGCCACTTTGAGGGGGTGGTGCCGGGTCCGGTGTGCAAGTTCGAATCTTGTTCTGAGCACAAATTAAAAAAACGAAAAGTGATGTTATTACATTATTTTTCGTTTTTTATTTACTCCAAATATCTTCCGGATATAGTATTTTCTCTAAAAAAAGAGCATTTGCCGGAACAGAAACACCCGCACTACTCCTGTTTTTTTGTTCTATTACCATACAAAAATCATCTATTGATAATTTCCCTCTGCCTACATCCAATAGAGTCCCTACAATAGCACGTACCATATTGCGCAGAAAACGATCTGCCGTGATCTCGAAAATAAGTAAATCTTTGCTTTCGACATATGTCCACGAAGCCTTCATAATATCACTGTTGTTTGTCTGGGTTTGTGTATGAACTTTTGAAAAACTTGTAAAATCAGTATAGCCCATCATCTTTTCACAACAAATATTCATCAGTTCAATATCCGGGTTATAAAAAATACGATGGGTAAATTGTACTTCAAAAGGATTCTTTTTTGTTGCTATATAATAATTGTATGTACGGTTTAAAGCATCAAAGCGGGCATGAGCATTCTCATTTACATTGAGTATATCATATATAACTATATCTTGCGGAAGAAAGCTATTTATACGATAGATAAAATCGCTTTTATTATCATCGGTAAAAATAAATGAAGTATCAAAGTGGGCATAGTATTCCCTTGCATGTACTCCGGTATCTGTTCTTCCCGCCCCTGTTATACTAATATCTTCCTTCAGTAACAAAGACATTGCTTTTGTCAATACTTCTTGTACTGAGATTTGATTCGGTTGAATCTGCCAGCCAAAGTATTTCTCCCCATTATACGCTAATTTCAAGAAATATCTCATTATCTGTAATTACTTTTTCTTTTGATTAAAATATTTACAAACCGTAGTTATACCACACTCTTCGCATTTTGGCTTTCGCGCAACACAAATATACCTTCCATGCAATATCAACCAGTGATGGGCTAACGGTATAAGCTCTTGCGATATATTTTCTACGAGTTGTTTCTCTGTTTCCAATGGCGTTTTCGCATTGTTTACCAAACCAATACGATTTGAAACCCGAAAGACATGTGTATCCACCGCCATTGCCGGCTTATCAAAGATAACGGAAGCAACTACGTTTGCTGTTTTTCTTCCTACTCCGGGTAATTTTTGTAATTCATTGACATCATCCGGGACAACTCCATCAAATTCATCAACTAACATAGTTGCCATACCTTTTAGATGCTTTGCCTTATTATTGGGATATGAAACACTTCTGATAAATGCATAAATATCTTCTACCGTTGCATCTTTCATAGCTTCCGGAGTCGGGTATGCCCTTAAAAGAGGAGGCGTTACCATATTAACACGCTTATCCGTACATTGAGCGGATAAAATGACTGCCACTAATAACTGATATGCATTTTCATATTCCAATTCACTGGCCGCATTCGGATTATGATCCTTAAAATAATCTATGACAAATGAGTAACGTTCCTTTTTAGTCATCTGATTCCATTAATTTTTCTTTTAAATCGTTCACATATATACTATTGGGATATTCTTTTAATAAAGCCGGATACATTGTATCCAACAGTTCCCTATCTTCCTTTATTGAGAAAAATGAATTATTGCCAAGTGTTTGATAAAAAGCCATCAGGGATGCCAACCGATTCGGATTTGAAAGAATAAAATGCGTTAAGTAGTTTTTATAATCGTTAAAAAGAATATTATAAGAACTATCTAAAACTGTTTTTATACTATCGAAATTATCACTATACGTATATCGAACAAACTCTTTGGAAAGAAGCTCGGTCTGTTGGTAAAGATGATCCAATTTCCGTCTGCTTTCTATTAATAACTTTGTTTCCTCATTTCCTTGTATAGTATATGTTTGTGTTAAATCAGTTGCATCTCCGGAGAAAACAAGTTTATCTTCCGGGTTGGCAATAAAGGACATAAAAGAATCATCGGAAAGTTTCAATAAATATACTCCGACCTGATCGGATTCGATCCGGTGGGAAAATTTCCCTTTTATGAGCAATACCGTATCAATAACAACAGCCTCGTCAGGAAATACCTGCATCAAAACGACATACGGACTATTACAATTTTCAATCACACCGGAAATAATAATCTTATTCTGTTTACAACTTAACAATAAAACAGTTAATGACGTAACAAGTACTATTCTTTGAAAAACTCCGATAAGCTTTTTTAATCTCATGAATACAAAAGTACATAATTTATCTATAAACGATTTTTCAAAAAACATATTATAGGGAAATGACAGCAAGAATTTATTATCTTTGTAAAAACAAACAGCTACTTCTGTAATTATATAAGCAAAAGAACTTATAAACAAAGGAACATGGCAGCTATGCGAACAATTTCTAATAAACATACCTATAAGATAGGTTTTGCATTGAGTGGAGGAGGGATAAAAGGATTGTGTCACGCCGGAGCGCTAAAAGCTTTAGAAGAATATGGAATTAAACCGGATATTATTTCAGGAGTAAGTGCAGGAGCTATTGTTGGAGCTCTTTATGCGGATGGGTATACTCCGGATGAAATAGATGATATTTTTTGTAATATCACATTCTCTCAGTTTGCTAAAATACAATTTCCTAAAAACGGGCTTTTTCATATGAGCCTTTTTCAAAAGTTTTTGCAGGAAAAGTTAAGAGCCAAAACATTTGAAGAACTTTCTATGCCGCTTCGTATCGTTACTACAGATCTGGATCATGGAAAAACAACTGTTTTTGAGAAAGGAAGCTTAATCGAACCTATTATAGCTTCCAGTAGCCTTCCTATACTATTTAAACCTACGGTTATAAATGGAATACACTATGTTGACGGTGGTGTTTTAAAAAACTTTCCTGTCGGAACAATTTATCATGATTGCCAATATGTGATAGGAATAAACGCAAGCCCGTTTGTTGCAAAAGAATACAATATAAACTTACGGGGTATAATCGGAAGAACATATCATTTCATGTCCAAAGCGAATATTCTACAAGATAAAGCACTTTGCGACATATTAATAGAACCCGAAAACATGGCCAGCTATGAAACTTTTGACGTAGAAAAAAGCAGAGAAATATTCAGGCTTGGGTATGAATCTACTAAAGAAATACTGTCCAAGGTAGAATTGTCTTCCTTTATAAATCAAAACTAATTTTAACAACTAAAATTGGGCTCATCCAATTAACCTCTTTGAAAAAATCATTCATAACCTATATATAAGATTTAGATGAAGTAATATATAATATTTTCAGGCTTTCCTGAAATCTTCAAATAAAAGTTTTAGACGTTTTCAGGTCTTCCTGAAATCTTCAAATGAAAGTTTTTGACATTTTCAGGCTTTCCTGAAATCTCCAAATGAAAGTTTTTGACGCTTTCAGGCTTTCCTGAAATCTCCAAATAAAAGTTTGAGACGTTTTCAGGTCTTCCTGAAATCTTCAAACGAAAGTTTAAAATACTTTCAGACTTTCCTGAAATCGTCAAACGAAAGTTTAATTTGCTGTTGCAAAAGCCAGACGTCTTGTCCGTCAAAACAGACATTGACATTGGTTACACCATTGTCGTCGTGATAGAAAAGAAATTAGCTGTTTGTTGGCTGGATTTTATCGTCAGGTATGATTTCTTATGGTTTTTATTTTCTATCTTTTGGATTGATATAGTACTAATTTGATTTTTGAAGTAATATGGTCACAATATTTATAACCTAATACCTTTACCTTCATCTTAAGGGACTATCTCATCTTGATATAAATTTAAATGAAAAATTATACCTTTGCAAAAAATAAAATATCCCATGAATAAACAAAAGATAGGTATTCCTCGTGGAACACGGGATTTTCTTCCGTCCGAGATGATCCTCCGGAATCACATATTTACTATAATACGTTCTACCTTTGAAAATTTCGGATATCTTCCCATTGAAACTCCTGCCATGGAAAACCTTTCTACGTTGGTTGGGAAATACGGAGAAGAAGGAGACCGGCTTTTATTCAAAGTACTTAACTCCGGTAACTTTATGGAAGGAGTGGATTCTCTGAACTTGACTACAAATCAATTAGCATTGGCTATATGCGAGAAAGGATTACGATACGACCTTACTGTCCCCTTTGCACGGTTTGTTGTTCAACATCAACAAGAGATAAGTATTCCGTTTAAGCGTTATCAAATTCAACCTGTTTGGAGGGCAGACAGGCCCCAAAAAGGAAGATATCGCGAATTTTACCAATGTGATGCTGATGTAATCGGAAGCAATTCCCTGCTTAATGAAGTGGAATTGATTATGATGATAGATTCTGTATTTTCCAAACTCAACATGGAAGTATGTATCAAGATCAACAACAGGAAAATATTAAGCGGCATTGCCCAGGTTATCGGATGTGAAGATAAAATAACAGATATCACAGTCGCTATCGACAAACTGGACAAAATAGGATTGGAGAAAGTAAATGAAGAATTATTATCTAAAAAAGTCCCCGCTTCTTCTATTGAAAAACTGCAACCGATCCTTCTTATAAAAGGGTCGAATACAGAAAAGACCAATCAGTTAAAAGCTATTTTAAAAACATCCGACACCGGATTAAAAGGAATTGAAGAAACCGAAACGATCTTTGACTATATCTCCAAAGAAGGCCTCTCCCCTGCTGCAACTGTAGAACTGGATCTTACCCTTGCCAGGGGATTAAACTACTATACCGGTACGATCTTCGAGGTGAAATCGTTACAGGTAGAGATGGGAAGCATTACCGGAGGAGGACGCTACGACAACCTGACCGGTATTTTCGGATTACCCAATATGTCGGGGGTTGGAATCTCCTTCGGCATAGAACGGATTTACGACGTATGGAATGAACTTAATAAAGACCAGGCCCATTCCATCTCTCAGAACCTACGTGCACTGTTTATTAACTTCGGAAAGGAAGAAGAAATATATTGCCTGAAAACATTAAAAAAATTGCGGGCTGCAAACATCAGTGCCGAATTATATCCCGATAACGCAAAACTACAAAAACAAATGAAATACGCCGATGCAAAAAATATTCCCTACGTAATATTGGCGGGAGAAAATGAAATAAAACTTCATCAGTATACGGTGAAGAATATGCAAACAGGAGAACAAAGCACTGTTACCTATGATGAATTAATAACCATAATATCGTAATAAAAAACTTCAATCGAATGAAAATATATAAAATTCTAAGTGAGCCTCTTAATTTAAAGTCGGTTCATGAGATCATTACCGAAAAACAACAACTGGAATTGTCTCATACCGCAATAAAAAAGATAGAAAAATGCCGCGATTATCTTGATAAGAAGATAAAAAAACAAAAAGAACCCATTTACGGGGTAACAACAGGTTTCGGCTCGTTATGCAATACGTCCGTTCCTGAAAAAGACCTTGGCAAATTACAGGAAAACCTTATGATGTCACATGCTTGCGGAATGGGAGAAGAAGTTCCCCAGGAGATCGTAAAGTTAATGTTATTATTAAAAATACAGTCTTTATCATATGGTCATTCAGGTGTTCAGTTGGAAACAGTACAACGTTTAATCGATTTATTCAATAATGATGTTTATCCTGTCGTATACCAGCAGGGGTCATTGGGTGCATCCGGCGATTTGTCCCCTTTGGCACATCTTTGCCTGCCCCTCATCGGATTGGGGGAAGTATTTTATCAGGGGAAACGTTATACAGGAAAAGAAATCAATAAAAAATTAAATCTATCTCCAATAAAACTTAAATCCAAAGAGGGATTGGCATTATTAAACGGGACACAATTCATGTCTGCGTACGGTGTATGGATGCTGCTAAAATCAAAAAAGATATCCATACTGGCAGACTTGATGGGTGCCATCTCTTTAGAAGCCTTCAACGGACGCATAGAACCTTTTATGGAAGCGGTACATGTAGTACGTGCACATCCGGGACAATTATACACGGCTAATAATATCATGCAGTTTTTGGAAGATTCTGAAATCGCGAAGCAACCGAAAAGACATGTTCAAGACCCCTACTCGTTCCGCTGTATGCCTCAGGTTCACGGTGCAACCAAAGATGCTATCGATTATGTGGAAAGCGTATTCGAAACCGAAATCAACTCTGTAACCGACAACCCTACCATTTTCCCTGAGGACGACATGGTGATTTCGGCAGGTAACTTTCACGGACAGCCGTTGGCTATTTCATTGGATTTCTTAAGTATCGCTATGGCAGAACTTGGGAATATCTCCGAACGAAGGGTTTATCAACTCATTGACGGAAAGAGGGATTTACCTCCGTTTTTGGTAGCAAAACCGGGATTGAATTCAGGATTTATGATTCCCCAGTATACGGCCGCATCTATTGTCAATCAGAATAAATCCTTGACGATGCCTTGTTCTTCGGACAGTATCATTTCATCTCAAGGCCAGGAAGACCATGTAAGCATGGGGGCCAATGCAGCCACCAAATGTTACCGCATTATCGAAAATGTGGAAAAGCTATTAGCTATCGAGCTTTTTAACTCAACCCAGGCGCTGGAATTCCGTCGTCCATTAAAATCTTCTGCCTTAATAGAACAACTTGTCGAGCAATATCGTCAACACGTTGCTTTTATCAATACGGATACAACCATGTATGATAAGATGCAATACAGTGTTGATTTTATACAGGAAGTAGAAAACTGGTTTGAATTCGAATAAAGAATAAAGAATCGTATTAAAACACTGTTAAGCAATGATATAAACTAGAAACAACCGGAAGTTAACCCATTTTATAGAGATAAATAAGGTTAATACTAACCGACACGTATTAATTTGCTAGTACTAGGAAGCAATGTTCCTAGTACTAAGAACAAGTAAGATGTAGGCAGGGAATTGTTTATATCCGGTGACATTATGACTTCAATACAAGCTTGGAAAGACTCATTGATAAGTACACATATACATACTTATTTAAACTATAAAAACATGAGTGTCTTATATAAGCTATATCCTATCAATGAAATCCGGTTAAGTTCGGTGAAAGTTAAAAGAATAACCTATAAACCTTCACAAAAGCTTACAAAAAAACTGAAAGGTGCAATCTTCGAACGCAGCGGAAAAACGATTTATAAGTAGGTAAGTAAAGATACAAATATATATTTTCAATATAAGGAATTTATATTATATTTGCATCTTATTGTTCATGATTTTAAGCAGGCTTTCCAGGGATAAAATACGCTAATTTTATCTATAAAATCAAAAAAAAAAGACATAAAAGCACAACTTATTCATTGTTAACAGGATAAAATTTCCTGAAATCAGCGCTTCTTATTGTTTTATTCCTTAATTTTGCTTAAAATTTAAATCCGTATAACACATACAATTATAAACTAATATAACTTATTATATTATGAAGACAGTACATAATTTTAACGCAGGTCCTTGCGTATTACCAAAATCGGCTATTGAAGCTGGTATTCAAGCTTTAACAGATTTCAAAGGTTCAGGAATGTCTGTTATTGAAATTTCTCACCGTACCAAAGACTGGGAATCAGTAATGGAAGAGTGTGAAGCTTTATGGAAAGAGTTATTAAATATTCCTGACGGATACAAAGTTTTATTCCTGGGTGGTGGTGCCAGCACTCAATTCTGCATGGTTCCATTCAACTTAATGAACAAAAAATCCGCTTATTTGGAAACAGGCGTTTGGGCAAAAAAAGCATTGGCTGAAGCTAAGGCTTTCGGAGAAGTAGTAAAAGTAGCTTCTTCTGCAGAACAAAACTTTACTTTTGTTCCCAAAGGATACGAAATCCCTAAAGACGCAGACTATTTCCATATTACAACTAACAACACCATCTACGGAACGGAAATTCATAAGGATTACGACAGCCCTGTAACATTGGTTGCCGATATGTCTTCCGATATTATGAGCCGTCCTGTTGACGTTTCTAAATATGGTTTAATCTACGGTGGCGCTCAAAAGAACGTAGGTCCTGCTGGGGTTACTTTTGTTATTGTTCGTGAAGATATTTTAGGAAAAGTAGATCGTCATATCCCAACCATGTTGGATTACAGAACACACATCAAAGAAAGTTCAATGTTCAATACTCCTCCTGTGTTCCCTATTTTCATTATGAACGAAACATTGAAATGGGTTAAAGCTCAAGGATTAGATAACGTATACAAAAACAATGTAGCAAAAGCTGCTTTATTGTATAATGAAATCGACCGCAACACCATGTTTGTTGGAACAGCTGCTAAAGAAGACCGTTCTTTGATGAATATCTGTTTCGTTATGAATAAAGGATACGAAGCCAAAGAAGATGCTTTCATGGCATTTGCTAAAGAACGTGGCATGGTAGGAATTAAGGGACACCGTTCTGTTGGCGGATTCCGGGCTTCTACATACAATGCTTGCCCGAAAGAAAGTGTTCAGGCATTAGTAGATTGCATGCAAGAATTCGAAAAAATAAACAAATAAATAATATTTTTATAAAAATAAATAATAAAGTTATGAAAGTATTAATAGCAACCGATAAACCATTTGCAAAAGCAGCAGTAGACGGTATCCGTAAAATAGTAGAAAATGCCGGTTTTGAATTACGTTTACTGGAGAAATATACAGATGTATCTGAATTCTATAAAGCGGTAGCGGATGTAGATGCATTGATTGTTCGTTCGGATAAAGTTACTAAAGAAGTGATTGACGCTGCGAAAAATCTGAAAATAGTTGTTCGTGCAGGAGCAGGATTTGATAACCTTGATTTGGCAGCATGTACTGCAAAAAACATCGTAGCAATGAATACTCCCGGACAAAACTCAAATGCTGTTGCGGAATTGGCTTTGGGTATGATGGTATACATGGCTCGTAACACGTTCCAACCCGGAACAGGTTCTGAGTTAAAAGGCAAAAAGTTAGGTATCCACGCTTACGGAAATGTAGGACGTTTGGTTGCCAATATCGGAAAGGGCTTTGGAATGGAAATATATGCTTTCGATCCGTTTGTACCTGCTGATGCCATTCAAAAAGACGGCGTGAAAGTGGTTTCTTCTATCGAAGAATTATATAGCACTTGTCATTACGTTTCTTTGCATATTCCGGCTAACGAGCAAACCAAGAAATCTATTGGTTACAACTTATTATCGAAAATGCCTAAAGGCGGATGTTTGGTAAACACGGCCCGTAAGGAAGTAATTCACGAAGAAGAAATGGTGAAAATATTGGAAGAACGTACAGATTTGAAATATGTTACCGATATTGCTGCCGACAATCAAGCTACATTGAATGAAAAATTCGGTACACGCGTATTTGCAACACCTAAGAAAATGGGTGCTGAAACTGCAGAAGCGAATATCAATGCAGGTCTGGCTGCTGCTAATCAAATTGTAAAATTCCTCAAGACCGGGGATAAGACATTCCAGGTGAATTAATTTTATATAAAGAAAGGCTGCAAAAACAGCCTTTCTTTTTTATATTATAGATAAACTGAATTAAAAATCAGAGACAAGAAACCAATTTTATTTATGCATCTTTTCCTTTATAGAAATAATAAATATTAATTAAATAAGTAGATGGAAAGAACAAATATATGGTATCTATATGCAACTATTAATTAAATTAAAAAAACATAAAATACAAGAATAAACCTGTCATTATATAAAAAAAACAATTTACTCTCAATATTGCAAAATTATATTGATAAAAAAATTGTATTTTTGTATCGTGATTTTTCCAAAGAGATTTTAAACAACTATATGGAGTTAGCAAATAAATACAATCCTACAGACGTTGAAGAAAAAAACTACCAGTTTTGGCTGAAAAATAAGCTTTTTAAATCCACACCCGATAGCAGAGAACCATATACTATTGTAATTCCACCACCGAACGTAACAGGAGTATTACACATGGGACATATGCTCAATAATACCATTCAAGATATTTTAATACGCCGTGCACGCATGCTGGGTAAAAATGCATGCTGGGTACCCGGCACCGATCATGCCTCTATTGCAACCGAAGCAAAGGTAGTAGCCAAATTAGCTGCACAAGGCATTCAGAAAAAAGATCTTTCCCGGGAAGAATTTTTAAACCATGCCTGGGATTGGACCCATCAACATGGGGGAATAATCCTGGAACAACTCAAAAAACTAGGTGCTTCTTGTGATTGGGACAGAACCTGCTTTACTATGGATGAGCCTCGCAGTAAAAGTGTTATCAAAGTATTTTGCGATCTATATGAAAAAGGATTGATTTACCGCGGAGTACGTATGGTAAACTGGGATCCTAAGGCGTTAACAGCCATATCCGATGAAGAAGTTATCCACAAAGAAATAAATGGAAAACTCTATTATATAAAATATAAAATAGCCCCCCTAAATCCCCCCAAAGGGGAGAATTCGGCCAGGTCTCGTTTTCAAACTGCCAATAAGGCAAATTATGACATACTGAAAAAACATGCAAAAGAACTGCGACAATTTTCAACAGAAGCTGAAAGTATTCTTTGGGAAATGTTGCGAGGAAAAAACTTGGGTGATAAATTCAGAAGGCAGCACATAATTGATGATTTTATTGTTGATTTTGTTTGTTTGTCAAAAAAACTAATTATTGAGGTTGATGGAGGATATCATAATGATCCTGAAGTTCAAGAAGCCGATGCTTTGCGTACCGAAATACTAGAAGGTTTAGATTATACCGTTCTTCGCTTTTCTAATGAAGAAGTGATTGCAGAACCGGAAGCTATATTGAATAAGATATCAGATGCCCTAAAAAGCTCCCCCTTGGGGGGAGTTGAGGGGGCTTATGTCGTAATAGCAACAACACGCCCGGAGACAATATTCGGAGATGTTGCGGTTTGTATCAATCCAAATAATGAGAAAACAGCTGCTTTTAAAGGTAAAAAAGTGATTGTACCTATTGTTAACCGTATAGTTCCAATTATTGAAGATGAATATGTTGATATGGAATTCGGAACGGGTTTTCTGAAAGTTACCCCGGCACATGACATTAATGATTATGTATTGGGTGAAAAACACAATCTGGAATCCATCGACATATTAAATGAAGACGGAACTTTGAATTCCCATGGCTTACAATATAAAGGCATGGATCGTTTTGAAGCCAGAAAGCAAATAGAGAAAGACTTAGCTGACGCAGACTTACTTGAAAAAATTGAACCTTACACGAATAAAGTAGGTTTTTCGGAACGTACCGATGTTCCGATCGAACCTAAACTATCCATGCAGTGGTTCTTAAAAATGCAAGAACTGGCAAAACCAGCCTTGGATGCTGTGATGGATGATACAATCAAATTCCATCCACCTAAATTTAAAAATACATACCGTCATTGGATGGAAAATATAAAAGACTGGAATATATCCCGTCAATTATGGTGGGGACACCAAATACCTGCCTATTATTTACCACAAGGAGGATTTGTTATTGCACAAACAAAGGAAGAGGCATTTCAAAAAGCATTACAGGTTGTAAGCTATCCCCTATCCATAGATGAATTAAGGCAAGACGAAGATTGCCTTGACACATGGTTTTCATCTTGGCTATGGCCTATCTCCGTATTTGATGGAATTAATAACCCGGAGAATGAAGACATAAATTATTATTATCCGACAAATGATTTGGTTACTGCTCCTGAGATTATATTTTTCTGGGTTGCACGTATGATTATGGCAGGATATGAATATCGTAAAGAAGCTTGCTTTTTTAATGTATATTTCACAGGGATTGTAAGGGATAAGTTAGGGCGTAAAATGTCTAAATCGTTGGGAAATTCTCCCGATCCGATTGAGTTGATGAATAAATATGGTGCAGATGGAGTTCGTATGGGAATGTTATTGACCTCTCCTGCCGGAAATGATTTGCCATTCGATGAAAGCCTTTGTGAACAGGGAAGAAACTTTAATAATAAAATATGGAATGCATTCCGATTGGTAAAAGGCTGGAATGTGGACCAATCTATTACCCAACCTAAATCATCTCAAATTGCAATACAATGGTTCGATGCTTTATTAAACAAAGCACTTCTTGAAATAAATGACTTGTTTGGTAAATACCGTTTGTCGGAAGCATTGATGACGTTATATAAATTATTCTGGGATGAATTTTCATCCTGGTATTTGGAAATGATAAAGCCGGCATATCAACAACCTATCGATCAAGATACATATAACTCAACATTGGACTTTTTTGATCGTTTGCTAAAGATGCTGCATCCATTTATGCCCTTTATTACCGAAGAATTATGGCAGGCCCTTGAGCCTCGTAAAGAAGAGGAAAGTATTATGGTGCAGGCAATGCCTACGGCAATTACTCCAAAAGAAAATATAATCAGTAACTTTGAAAGAACAAAGGAGATTATTGCCGGGATCCGTTCTATTCGCTTACAAAAAAACATTGCCAACAAAGAATTATTAGAACTACAGATATTAGGAGAACACAATCCTGACTTTGAAGATATTATTGTTAAACTATGCAATCTGAATGCAATTTCTATTGTAAAGGAAAAAGATAACAATGCTGTTTCTTTCTTGGTTGGTACTACAGAATATGCTGTTCCTCTTTTGAACTTGATAAATATAGAAGAAGAAATTAAGAAAATCGAATCGGAAATAAAATATTACGAAGGGTTTCTTTCTACGGTATTAAAAAAACTTTCCAACGAAAAGTTCGTGGCAAATGCTAAACCGGAAGTTGTAGAGGTGGAACGTAAAAAGCAATCCGATGCCGAATCAAAATTAAAATCATTGAATGAAAACCTGAATAATTTAAAGAGTGACTAATTTATTATTTTTCTAAAATTATATTATATGCAAAGGAAATCACATCTATTGGTAAAAATCGCAGCTTCTATTTCTTTATTTTTCACCCCATTATTATCCATGGCAAGTGAAGCGGATCTCAAAGTACCGGACTCAATGAAAGAACAAACTATTTTGTATTGGGGCTTTCTGATAACGGCTCTCGGAATGCTATTTGGGTTGTATCAATACATGAAGATTAAAAAACTGCCGGCGCATAAATGTATGCTGGATATTGCACATGTTATTTATAAGACCTGTGTTACTTATCTCAGGCAACAAGGAAAATTTTTAGCATTGTTATTTGTATTTATTGGGGCTGCTGTTGCAGCCTATTTTGGCTTCCTTGCAAAAGACCATGATGGAAATTCGTTGTTTGGCATTGGCGGTGTATTATTAATTCTTTTCTGGACTGTTATTGGAATATTAGGTTCATACGTTGTTGCGGCATTCGGTATCCGTATAAATACATTAGCAAATTCCCGTATGGCATTTGCTTCGCTGAAAAAGAATCCTCTAAACTTATTGAAAATACCTTTAAATGCAGGGATGAGTATTGGAGTAATGCTTATTTCTATGGAACTGACAATGATGCTTATCATTTTACTTATCATGCCGGGGGAATTGGCAGGCGCTTGCTTCATTGGTTTTGCAATCGGAGAATCATTAGGCGCATCCGCCCTTCGGATAGCAGGCGGCATTTTCACAAAAATTGCGGATATTGGTTCCGATTTAATGAAGGTCGTTTTTAAAATAGGTGAAGATGATCCCCGTAATCCAGGTGTAATTGCAGACTGTGTAGGAGACAATGCCGGTGATTCGGTAGGCCCAACAGCAGATGGCTTTGAAACATACGGTGTAACGGGTGTTGCATTGGTGTCTTTTATTTTATTAGCCGTAGGGGGAAGCGCTCTCGGCATGGGTGAAGCGCTTACTTCTTTATTACAGGTAAAACTACTTGTTTGGATTTTTGCGATGCGTATTCTCATGATTATTACATCTGTCTTGGCTTTTTACATAAATAATCTTATAAGTTCCACAAAATACGACGGGAAAGAAGACCTGGATTTTGAAGTACCTTTAACTAATTTAGTATGGATAACCTCGATCCTGTGTATTATTGGAACTTTCGTTGCGAGCTATTTCTTAATACCTGATTTGAATGGTAATACCGATATGTGGTGGATTTTATCTCTTATTATCAGTTGTGGAACTATTGGTGGTGCTATAATTCCTGAATTCACAAAGTTATTCACATCTCCAAAATCCGGCCATGTACGGGAAGTTGTAAATGCAGGAAAAGAAGGAGGTGCTTCGCTAACGATCCTTTCCGGATTTGTAGCCGGTAATTATTCTGCTTTCTGGCAAGGGTTGGTATTTTTCCTATTGATGTTTATTGCTTATTTCGCCAGTCTGCACGGCTTAGGTGAAATTATGGTATACCCTTCTATTTTTGCATTCGGTTTGGTTGCATTCGGTTTATTAGGGATGGGACCCGTAACAATTGCTGTGGATAGTTATGGACCTGTTACTGACAATGCACAATCGGTATATGAACTCTCTTTAATAGAAGACATTCCGAATGTAGATCAGGAAATTGAAAACGAATTTGGATTCAAGCCCGACTGGAAAAAAGCAAAGCATTATTTGGAAGAAAATGATGGGGCAGGAAACACGTTTAAAGCAACGGCCAAACCGGTACTCATTGGTACGGCTGTTGTCGGTGCCACTACCATGGTTTTTTCTCTCATATTGATGATTGAAAAGACATTGCATATTCAGCCGGAACTGATCCTGAACTTATTGAATCCATATACCATATTAGGGTTTATGTTAGGGGGCGCCGTTATCTATTGGTTTACAGGAGCATCAACTCAAGCAGTAACAACCGGAGCGCATCGCGCTGTCGAATATATTAAACGCCATATAAATCTGGATTCGAATGCTCCTAAAAAAGCGAATGAGGCACATTCAACCGAAGTGGTTAAAATATGTACCCAATACGCTCAAAAAGGAATGTTTAATATTTTTATTGCTATCTTTTTCTTTGCATTAGCTATTGCATGTTTATCTTCTCCGGCATCAATAGGAGGAACAGATGCCGTATCTTTATTCATCAGCTATCTGATTGCAATTGCCGTATTCGGATTATTCCAGGCTGTGTTTATGGCAAATGCGGGAGGATCATGGGATAATGCCAAGAAAGTAGTAGAAGTAGATTTGAAAATGAAAGGAACGCCACTTCACGATGCAACAGTTGTAGGAGATACCGTAGGAGATCCATTCAAGGATACTTCTTCGGTTGCATTAAATCCGATAATCAAGTTTACCACCTTATTTGGAATACTTGCTATGGAAATAGCTATCTCTGACTCCTTTAAAGATATTGCACCTTATATTGGTATAGTATTCTTTCTTGTTGCCTTATTTTTTGTATGGAGTTCGTTCTATAAAATGAAAATTAAAGTATAAAATATATAATGAATTAATTAAATGGATAAGCAATTACTTATCCATTTTTTATTTCTATCTTATTGTTTACTTAAAGTTTATTTTGAATTATATATAATTACGTTCAATCAATTGCATACATTCATACCCTGAAATTTTCCTGGAATCTTCCACAATAATAATTTGAAAAAATTGTTCTTATGATAATTATAAATTATGGAATCAATAAAAGAAATATTAAGAATAGGAAATGGCCCGTCAAGTAGCCATACCATGGGGCCTAAAAAAGCTGCCGCTATGTTTGCTGAAAAAAATCCTGGTGCGGCCAGCTATAGAGTCACGCTCTATGGAAGTTTAGCTGCTACAGGAAAAGGACACTTGACTGATGTTGCCATTAAAAGCTCTTTAGAACCCTTTGCCCCGGTAGAGCTTATTTGGGCTCCTGAAATCATGCTGCCTTTTCATCCTAACGGTATGAAATATGAAGCATTAGACGAAAACGGGAATATTACCAATCACTGGACTATATTCAGTGTTGGTGGAGGAGCTTTGGCCAATGAAGAAATGAAACCTGAAGACAAACCTCAAATATACGACATGAACACACTATGTGATATCTTGCACTGGTGTAAAAAAACAGGAAGGACCTATTGGGAATATGTCCAGCGAATGGAAGATCCCGATATCTGGGATTATCTTCATGAAGTATGGATAACGATGAAAGCAGCTGTTGACAGAGGTTTGGATACGGAAGGCATATTACCCGGAGACCTAGGTGTGCGACGCAAAGCTACAGAGTATTACATAAAAGCGATGGGATATACGGATAATCTCAGGACACGCGGCTTGGTATTTGCCTATGCACTGGCTTGCGCAGAAGAAAACGCTGCCGGCGGAAGAATTGTAACGGCACCTACATGTGGCTCAAGCGGAGTATTAGCATCTGTTTTATATCATCTTAATAAAGGACATGCTTTTTCAGAACAACGTATATTGAAAGCATTGGCTACTGCCGGATTAATCGGAAACATAGTTAAGAAAAACGCCTCTATCTCCGGAGCAGAGGTTGGCTGTCAGGGAGAAGTAGGTGTTGCATGTGCAATGGCTGCGGCAGCGGCAAATCAACTTTTCGGAGGAAGCCCTTCTCAAATTGAATATGCGGCTGAAATGGGATTGGAACATCACCTGGGGCTTACCTGCGATCCTGTATGCGGACTTGTACAAATTCCCTGTATCGAACGAAACGCTTATGCTGCTGCCCGCGCATTAGACACTAACATTTATGCAACATTTACGGACGGGAGGCATCTGATATCTTTCGACAAAGTAGTTGCCGCAATGAATGAAACAGGACATAACCTCCCCCACCTATACAAAGAAACCAGCACCGGCGGATTAGCAACCCAATGGGAATAAATAAATCAACCACTTATTGATTCTTACCCCGAAATAGGTTAATGAACATATAAGAAAAGATCACAAAAAAAACCGATAGAACAAAATCTATCGGTTTTCTAATGTATTCTATAATCGAAATAAGAATAAAAATCATATATATCGACTTAATGATTATTTCGATACACTCTCTTTTTGCTTCTACTTTTTCTACTTTTATTTCCATTTACATTTTTAGACGAAACGGGTTCATTTTTCTTATTTCCCTTTGCGATGGAAACAAAAACATAGCTATCGGTCTGTTCAAAAGAAGTAATAATCTTATTAACCTGGTCTTCGTATACATCAAAAAATGTAAAATTAGAGACTACTTCCATATTATTAATAGAAATGCTCTTGTCATTTACCGTATTATTTATTATTCGTAATAATCGTTTGGTTGTGATTCCGTCGTTTTTTCCCAGATTTATTTTCAAGCGGACCTTATTTCCCCCTTTCGTTTTACCGGTTTGTTTTTCTTCCGATTTTTTTACGCCAAGATTCAAATCAGGAGCGTCTCTATAATAATCCAGAAAACGATTGAATTCTAAAGAAACAAAACGCTTGATAATTGTTTCCTTATCCAGATATTCCAACTTTTTCAAAATCTCAAGAAATAAAGGATCCAATTGCGTATCATTCACTTCAACCGACTCCATCTTGTTAATCATATGAAACAGTTGCTTTTTACAAACATCTATTCCATTAGGTATCTGTTGTTGTTCGAATTTTTTATTTATCATTCGTTCGATATTACGAATCTTATTTTGTTCTTTCGAATGAATGATCGACACAGATACCCCTTTTTTATTTGCACGTCCGGTTCGTCCACTACGATGCGTATAGCTTTCGGTATCATCCGGAAGATTATAGTTAATAACATGCGTCAGGTTATTTACATCCAAACCACGGGCTGCCACATCGGTTGCAACCAATATCTGCAGGTTTTTAATCCGGAACTTCTGCATCACAGTATCTCGTTGGGACTGGGAAAGATCTCCATGAAGAGCGTCTGCATTATAACGGTCATGCATTAGCTTTTCTGCAATATCTTTTGTTTCCTGTCGTGTACGACAAAATACAATTCCGTAAATATCAGGATTCAAATCCAGGATCCGCTTCAACACAAGATAGCGGTCTTTTGCCTGAACCATATAATAAATATGATCTACGTTTTCCGCACCGGCATTCTTCTTTCCTATGATAATTTCTGCATATTTTTTCATGTATTTACGCGCAATACCGATTATCTCAACAGGCATGGTAGCCGAGAAAAGAAAAGTTCTCCTGGATGGAGGAGTCTGCTCGAAAATTGCGTGGATCTCATCCAAAAAGCCCATATTGAGCATTTCATCGGCTTCGTCTAACACTAAGAAATCTATCGTAGAAAGATTAATTTTGCCCCGTTTCGTCAAATCAATAAGCCTACCCGGCGTGGCGACAACAATTTGAGGCGGAGTATCCAGTTGTCGTAACTGGTTCACAATATTTTCCCCTCCATATACCGGAACAATTTTTATTCCGTCCATATACTTGGAGTAATTCTTCAAATCATTCGAAATCTGAATACAAAGTTCACGCGTAGGGGCTAATATCAAAGCTTGCGTTGCTTTTTTATGAGGGGTCAACATTTGGAGTATCGGTAATCCAAACCCGGCGGTTTTCCCTGTTCCTGTTTGTGCAAGAGCAACTAAATCTTTAGTTTCTTGCATTATAAAAGGGATACTCTGCTCTTGTACCGGCATCGCATAATTATATCCCAATTCTTCAATTGCTAAAAGAAGCTCTTGAGAAAGTCCTAATTCTTTAAATGTCATTTTGAAAGTTTATACTTATTATATATTTCTTTAAGTATCCATTCTGTGAAAATCCGTCTTTTTGCACTAAAAGAAAATTATATAAAACATTTCCGAGGTGATAAAAAAACTTACAGTCAAGCAAATACTTGTATTTTGCATATCAATAATAATTGGTTGCAAAGGTACACATTTATTTCATATTAAATTGCCGGGTATATGAATGAATATTAGCAATGTTTATTATCTAAATTTCATATTGGGTATTGAAAAATATGGCCTTAATACTATGAAATACCTACCTGTAATCTTGTTGCATACATTCCATTATGGGAAAAGTCTTTCAGGAAGTATCTATATATAGATTCATTATAGGATTTATCTACCAGGAAGTACTGGCAAAGAAATTCATTATGGAATTTATCTGCCAGAAAGTACGGGCAACAAAATTCATTATTGGATTTATTTACCAAAAAGTGCTGGCAATCAAATTCACTATGGAATTTATCTACCAGTAGATGCTGGTAATAAAGTTCACTATGGAATTTATCTACCAGAAAGTGTTGGCAATGAAATTCACTATGGAATTTATCTGTCAGAAAATTCTGGTAATAAAATTCATTATAAAACTTATAAGCATAGAAATTAAAACAGAAAAATTCTATTATGAAAAAATCGGAACAGAATCGTTGGCCTGTTTTTCCCATTTTATCTTATCTTCTTTTATTTTTGACTTAACAAAAACGAATATAAAGAAATAAAGAAATTATATTCAGCTATTTTGCCAAAAGAGAATCAATGCCGGAGTTGAAACTAGTACTAATACAACATAAGGTTTTATCACCGTCAATCAAAAAACAAAAGATAATGATTTTTCTATTTCAGGCTAGTTAAGCATTATTTTAGTATCCTGCCTGTTTATTTACGTTGTCCATAATATGATTTTCTTTATCTTTGCACCTTAAAATAATATTGATAAATTTTAATGAAATATATTATTAATTTAAACTCAAAACAGATATATTTTATAATCAACCTTGCATTTTGCCTAGCATCTCTTATATTAATATTTACTACCGTCCAAATAGTTCCAACATTAAAATACCCAGATACTGCAGATTACATGCATTATGTGAATATCTCCATTTTCAGTAAGGAATTTTATTATGCAGAATCTGCATTATATTTTTTTCCAAGACCTTTTACAATCCCGCTAATGTACAAACTGGCAGGAGGAGACTATAACAACATACTGATTCTGCAAAAAACAATGCATGTTTTCGCAGCGTTTCTTCTCTCATTTTCCATTTGTACTTTTCTGAAACAACTATGGAACAAAGTGATCATTACTACTTTAATTTATTTACTATTCAGTACCTGGACAATGGTTTCCTGGACAACGATACCACTCTCGGAATCTTTAACCATGTCATTTCTCTTTATTTGGATTGCAACTTTTCTACTCTTAATAAAATACAGGAAAATATATCTATTGGTAATACACTTTCTTATAACTATTTTATTTTCATTTACCAGAGATTCTTGGCCATATATTATTTTCGTTTTTTATATACTATGGTTTCTTGTTGCGATAATTTATGATAAAAAATTATCGAAATACATCTCTCCCCTATTATTGGGTATAATTATTATTTTTCTAGTCCAAAATGACATGTCCGAAGCAGGAAAGCGCTATAAAACACCATTAGTTAATTCAATATTATTTAGAATTATACCTAATGATACTTATACCGATTGGTTCGTGAAACAAGGAATGCCATGCGCCGATTCCTTGAGGGAAAATTGGAAAATGAGACCACCATATGATCAGGGTTGGTTATTGTATAGAGATCCTCAATATAATGACTTTATGAAATGGGTAGAAACAAAAGGAAAATCTACCTATACAAAATTCTTGATAACACATCCCGCCTATAGCTTAGGCATTTCTTATAAAGAATTTAAAAACATAATGACTATTCACGATGTCAGATATCATGAAGGCAGTGTCCCTCCTATCGGTTATACGAAATTTGCAAGTTGGCTCTTTCCAATCTTTCCCTTTTGGTTATGTGTGGTTCTTTCCTTACTATGCTTGATTCCCTTTTTTAAAAATAAGCATCTTATTATATACTTATTACCTATATTTTTGATCGTCTTTTTTCTAGCAAATGTATATCTGATATACAATGCTGATTGCTTTGAAAAAGAACGCCATTTTTTTATTACGAACATCTTGATACAACTGACCAGCATAATATCATTGGGATTATTACTGAACATACCATTGCGAACATATTTTAAGAAGATATACTATGGTAAAATCAAAAAAAGTAACGATAGTGCTCCCAGCGTATAATGCAGAAAATGTTTTGAGAAGTTTGAAATTGTTGAAATATTGAAAAAAATAAAGGAGGGACACAAATCCCTCCATAAAGCTGTAATTAAATTTCTATTATAACATATTTTCTATCATTGGGATTATCGTAATATATAATCCTGTGATAATGGCTGTTGTAATTACTCCTGAAATATTAGCACCCAAAGCCTCGGGAAGAATAAACGAAGATGAATTATCTTTACTGACGATCTTTTGAGCAACCTTTGCCGTTGTGGGAACGCAACTCACGCCTGCTATTCCGATTACAGGATTGAAATTA
>JAVBLM010000050.1:0-22471 GCA_031553535.1 Bacteroidales bacterium
ATTATATCTGGTACAGAGTAAGATCATTGAAAAATCAAGGCCTATTGCCGGATGGAGAGAAATCATGTTGCAATTTATGATTATCTTTGGAGATCGATGGAAAAATATACCTTGACACACTTTATTGAATAGACCCAAAAAACAGATTATCTTATTTTATTCGATACTCTTATTCTATCCTGTAACTTCATTTAACTTGCGTAACTTCTGTTAAATAGCTCATGGTAGATATCAAGATTAATGGAGAATGAAAGGCGCCCATTAACCATTTATCATTATTTCCTTTGTCCGTTTCTCGAACTCACTTAAATCAGAAATTCGAAATAAGTATTTTGATTGGGTATCGGAGAGTGTAAAGAAAACAGCAAAATAGTGCCACAATTCTTTCATACGATTTAATACACCGGATTTTCGATATACTTCGAGATAACTATTTATTAAGTCATGATGAAAATAAGAAAATCGTTCTTTTTGCCTGGAAATAGTAATTGTATTATTCTTTATCTGTTCTGCCAGAAAAGGATTTTGCAGCATTCCCCGTCCTAACATATATAAATTCAAATTAGGAAATAACGCTTGCAAGGAGTTAAAATCATGGATGGTTTTCATATCACCGTTATAACACAGTGTATTGACCGATGTTTCCAAACAATTGGCAAAAGCATTTATATCTACTTTTCCACTATATAATTGGATTCCCAGACGGGCATGGATAGTAATGAAGTCCAAAGGGTAATTATTTAACCGTTGGAGAATCTCCAATGATTCTTCCTTTTTATACATGCCTAATCGCATTTTAATAGAAAACTTGGCCGAAGTATTCACTAAAACGGAGGCTGTTGTGTCTTCTATTTCTTTAGCATAAGGCATAAACCCGCATCCGCGGTGTTTTCGGACAATTTGCGGCATCGGACAACCAATGTTCCAATTGATTCGTTCATATCCTTGATCATATAAGAATTTAACGGTATCGGTTATTTCTTGCTTCTTTGTTCCGATAATCTGAACAATAAGTGGTAGAGGTTCGTTCTCCGGAGGAAAAACATCTGCAAAACGGGCTTTGGACAATACAGTTATATTCCCCGCAGGGAGAAATGGAGATAATACCGTATCAATCCCATGAAAATGAGAGAAAAAAACATTCCGGAAATGCTGGTTTGTTATTCCATGAAACGGAGCAAAATAAAGATCCATGATAAGATGCAAAGATAGCATTTTGAATAGAATCTCTATATAATAAGAAGATTTTTATTACCTTTGGACAGATAAAATGAATCAAGTATAAATTTAAAAATAATTAGAAATCAGTATGAAGTTTGCATGGAAAACAATATGTTTGGTTTTGTTTGTTGGGATAAACAGTCTTTTTGCTCAGAAAAAAGAAATAACATTGGAAGGGATTTGGAAAAATTATACATTTATGACTTCCGGTGTTCCCGGTTTTTTAACTTTACCCAATGGTGACTTTTATACAGTGACAAGTAAAGATGGTATTGATAAATATAGTTTTGCAACAGGAGAAAAGATAGCGACTCTGGTAACAAATGATGAGTTAAAAACATCTTCCTCCGGCAAATTAACCGTAAATGCAATTAATGCATATGAATTTGACAATAATGAAAACCAACTTTTAATTGCGACAGAATTGGAAAGTATTTATCGTCGTTCTTCAAAAGCATTTTATTATATTTACAATATACAATCCAAAACAATGCAATTACTTGCCGATACTGTAAAAGGAAAGCAAAGTTTTGCCACTTTCTCGAATGACGGGACAAAAGTTGCCTTTGTACGAGGGAATAATATTTTTATTAAGGATCTGGAAAATAATAGAGAAATACAGGTTACAACGGATGGTTTGGACAGACATGTTATTAATGGAATGGCAGATTGGGTGTATGAAGAGGAGCTGGATATGGCTCAAGCCTTCACATGGTCTCCTGATGGCAGTAAATTAGCCTATTTACGATTTGATGAACAACGGGTGAAAGAGTTTTCCATGACGATATGGGGAGAGTTATATCCGACGGAATATAAGTTTAAATATCCCAAAGCAGGGGAGGATAATTCTTTGGTGGATGTTTACATATATGATTTCCCGACCGGACAAAAAACAAAATTAAACCTTGGAGATAATACCAACTGTTATTTTCCCCGTGTATACTGGTTGTCTAATTCCATTGATCTGCTTGCTTTGAAACTCAATCGACATCAGAATAAATTGGAATTTTACAGATACAATACACAAACAAAAAAACAGGATATTGTTTATACGGATGAAAATCCGTATTGGTTGGATGTGACCGATCAATATTATTTTTTGGATGACAATCAGACGATGATTGCAACATCGGAACGCAATGGTTTCAATCATATCTATAAGATAACTTTCGGAGGGAAAATCACGCAATTGACAAACGGGAATTGGGAAGTAGCGGAAATCAGTGCAATCGATAAAAAAGATAAGTTGATTTATTATCTTTCCAATGAATCTGATCCGCTGAACCGTGATTTATACTGTATTGATTTCAACGGAAAGAAAAAACAAATGTTAACCAATGGAAAGGGATGGAATACTCCTACATTCAGTCCGACCACTCAATATTACCGTAATGTATACTCTGACTTGAATACAGCTCCTGTTTATACCATATATAATAATAAAGGGAAAGAAGTCCGTGTATTGAATGATAACGCAAAGTTCAAGGAAATAGAAAAAGAATATGGTTTTACCGACAGGGAACTTTTTTCTTTTACAACGGAAGAAGGTGTTTTACTGTATGGCTGGATGCTGAAACCGATAAAATTTGATTCTACAAAAAAATATCCGGTGTTGATGCATGTTTATGGAGGTCCGGGTTCGCAGGAAGTAAAGAATTCGTTTTTCGGGGCGCTTAATTTAGCGTGGTATCAGATGCTGGCGCAAAAGGGATATATAATAGTTTGTGTGGATGGAAGAGGTACTGCCACCCGCGGAGATGCTTTTAAAAAATCTGTTTATAAACAGTTAGGAAAATTGGAAGCCATAGACCAGATTCATGCGGCAAACTACCTCAAATCGTTATCGTATGTAGACGGTTCCCGTATTGGGATTTGGGGCTGGAGTTTTGGAGGATATCTTTCTTCTTTGGCCTTGATGCAGGGGGGCGATGTTTTTAAAATGGCGATTGCCGTTGCTCCGGTAACCACCTGGCGTTATTATGACAATATCTATACGGAACGATTTTTACAGACTCCACAGGAAAACCCTGCCGGGTATGATGAAAATTCCCCTATTACACACGTAGATAAAATGAATGGACATTATTTACTGGTACATGGAACAGCAGATGATAATGTACATTTTCAAAATGCGATAGATTTGGTAACTGCATTGAATAAAGCTGAAAAGCAGTATGAGCAATTCTTTTATCCTAATAAAAACCATGGAATTTACGGGGGGAATACACGTTACCATCTCTATGTAAAATTGACTGATTTTATTTTAAAGAACCTGTAAATTAACCGCTAATCATTTATCACTAACCATTAAAAACCATGGCAATAGATTTTGATAGAGTCCCAACACCTTACTTTTTATTAGACGAACGTTCTTTAGAGATTAATCTTCAGATATTAAATTTGGTTCAGCAGGAAGCCGGTGTAAAGATTATATGTGCCTTGAAAGGTTTTGCTTTTTGGCATGAATTCCCTATGGTAGGGCAATATTTAGGTGGTGCGACTGCAAGTTCTTTACATGAGGCCCGATTAATTGCCGAAGAAATGTCGGTGGAAGCTCATACCTATTGCCCCGTATACAAAGAAGATGAATTTGATGCTTTGTTGACTTATAGCAGCCATCTTACTTTTAATTCGTTAAGCCAGTATGCTAAATTTCACGAAAAAGTAAAATCATTCGGAAAAGAAGTATCATTGGGCTTACGTATTAATCCGGAGTATTCGGAGATAGAAACAGATCTATATAATCCTGCCATCGAAGGTTCCCGTTTGGGAATTGTACGGAGCAAATTGGGAGATAAGTTACCCGAGGGAATTGAAGGGATCCATTTCCATGTTCTCTGTGAAAATGATAGTTATACATTAGAGCGTACATTGACACATGTAGAGAAGAAATTCGGAGATTTAATTCTTCAGGCAAAATGGGTCAATATGGGAGGGGGGCATCTCATTACGAAAGAAGGTTATGATGTAGAACATTTGGTTAAACTGTTACGGGATTTTCGTGGGCGTTATCCTAACCTGGAAGAAATTATACTGGAACCGGGAGAGGCGGTAGGTTGGCAAACCGGATTTTTGGTTACCTCGATACAGGATATTATTGAATGCAGCGATTTTAATATAGCCATGCTGGACGCTTCTTTTGCCTGCCATATGCCCGATTGTCTGGAAATGCCGTATAAACCTGCTATTTTGAACAGCAGAAATCCGAATCCGGAGGATAAACTTATTTATCGGATGGGAGGAAATTCCTGCTTAGCTGGGGACTTTATGGGTATGGGCGATTATGCATTTGATGAACCATTGGAAATAGGGGAGAAAATTATTTTCGAAGACATGATCCACTATACCATGGTGAAAACTACTTTCTTTAATGGGGTTCAACACCCACATATTGCTGTATGGACGAAGGAAGATGAATTTTTATTGCTTCGTAGTTTTGGCTATGAAGACTATAAAGGGAAATTATCTTAGATAAGGTATTCTAAAGGGCTTTTATATATCTTTGCGAGAAAGATTTGAGTAACAACTTGTAAGAGATTGCTATGAGGAAACTATGTTTATTGTTATTGATTTTATCAATTTATATCCCTGTACGAGCACAAGTGGATTCGGTTTTTTGGTTTGTTGCGCCGGAGATTTGTTCAGGAGGGTCGCCTGGAGTTTATGATCGTCCTATTAAGTTGAATGTTGCGTCTTTTAATAATTCTCCTGTCAATATTACTATATCTCAACCAGCAAATCCTTTATTCACACCTATTAACAATATTATTCCTGCCAATGGTCATTTGACAGTTGATTTAACCTCAAGAATAAATATGGTTGAAAATCAACCTGCTGATTCTATTCTTCCTTATGGATTATTGATTCAGGCAACGGGATTAGTTAGTATATATTATGAAGTGAATATAACAGGGAATAATCCGGAGATATATTCTTTAAAAGGGAAAAATGCATTAGGAACAGATTTTATAATTCCCGGACAAAATGAATATATGAATGGTGATATATTTCAACCCACTCCATTGAATAGGATAGACATAGTGGCTACAGAGAATAATACTATTGTATCTATTATTCCTTCAAAAGGAATAGTAGGTCATTCGGCAAATGTTACATTTATAAAAAACCTTAACAAAGGGGAAACATATAGTTGTATAGCCTTGGGAAGACAGGCAAATCAACATTTGGAAGGTACAATTATTACTTCCAATCATCCTATTTCTGTTACGGTTACAGATGATTTGCTCCATTACCCCGGCGGGGGACAAGATTTGGTCGGAGACCAAATTGTACCCATTGGTATTATTGGTCAGGAATATATTGCGATTAAGGGTACATTATTACAAAATCTGGACAAATTGTACATTCTTGCAACGGAAAACAATACGTCCATATATATAAATGGGAATACTGTTCCTGCTACAATAATAAATAAAGGACAAACGTATATACTCACATTTCCAACAGGAAGTAATGCGATATACTTTACCTCAAGTCAACCCGTATACGCATTTCAACTTACAGGTATGGGGGCAGAATTTGGTGGGGGATTATTACCATCTATTACATGTACAGGTTCTAAAAAGATAAAGTATAACCGAACAACACAGAAACCGTTAAAATTCAATATTTGTGTTCCTGTTTCAGGTATAAATGATTTTTTGTTTAATGGAAGTGCTTCTGTGATAACGGCAAGTGATTTCTCTCCGGTTCCGGGAACCGGTAATCAGTGGTATTATGCAACTAAAGATATCCCATTATCCTTAGTTGCTCAAAATGCTATCGCTACTATTACGAATACCGTAGATTTTCATTTAGGAGTTTTTGAAGGAGACCCATCTTGGGGTTGTTCGTATGCCTTTTTTTCTGATTATGCTATGCAATATAATCTTCAGGCATCAACAAATCATGAAAATAAGGGACATCATTTTTGTGAAGGAGATTCATTGCAATTGTTCGTAAAAGATACAACAGGATTGACAGATATTCAATGGACATTTCCTGATAATTCTACTTTCTTTGTTTCAGATACAGTTATTCCAAATATTTCATTACAGGATTCAGGAATGTATATTGTTAATGCGAATTCTGTAAATGGATGTATTGTCAAAGCGGATACTCTTTATATACATATTCGTCCTTGTAATACTCCTTCCATTGTTTGTACGCAAATACATTATTCAACAGACGATGCACATGTTCATACAGTTACAGCAAATTCACCTGATCCCAATACATATCTGAATGCAAGTATATGGACATGGTCAGGAACTCCCGGAATAATAAGGGCTTATGTGAAATTCGACTTGTCGAAAATATTTTCTACCACGAATACCTTGATTAATGCAGCTAATTTATATCTATTCAATCCGCATACGTCAGGCATTCTTAGCCATTCATATCAAACAACAACACTTCCCGTGCAAGTAGCTTTTCATCGAGTTACTTCTAATTGGAATGAAAATACAATAACCTGGAATAATCAACCTTCGTTTGATAACTTAACTTCTAGCTTTTCCCCTTTATTTTGTGCCCTGTCGAATCCGAGTTTTGAAGATTTGGAACTAGACATAAGTAATATTATTCTAAGTAATAAGATGCTGATGTCAGATTATAATGGGCTTATGTTTATGTTGGTTCAAGAAAATATAAATAATCGATATCGGCGAGTAATCTTTGAAGGACGCCGTTATCAAGACTCCACCTATTGGCCACGGCTTGAGATAGAATATGAATTTCTTACCATACCTGTTATTAAGTATGATGGATGTAATACATTCGAGGTTGATAGTATCTCTGATATAGAACTGATATTTGATGATATCGTGCATAAATGGACTATTAATAATAATATTTATTATGGAAAAACAGTTCAGCCCGTTTATGCGGATACATTTAATGTATCGTTAGAGATGACATTAGTAAATAGATTAAAAGATAGCTGTCACTATTATATAGGTGATACGATTTGTGCGGCATTACCTATTGCTTTACAATTGGGAGATACTATTAGAAGTTGTAATGATTCTGTTATGCTTTCTTCCAACTACTCTAATGCCAATTACCTATGGAATACAGGGGAAACGACAGAGAATATAACGGTAAAGACTTCAGGAACGTATTGGGTGCAGGTGAATAATCAAAACTGTTCGGCTACGGATACAGTTGTTGTTTTATTTTCTCCTGGTTTTAGTATTGGTTTGGAAGATACACTTGTATTGTGTAATAGTCCTGTTTTACTTGATGTAAAATACCCTAATGCGAATTATTTATGGAGTACGAGGGAAACAACAGAGAGTATTACGGTTTCCAGCCCGGGAATTTACTGGGTGGAAGTAAAGGATTTAGGATGCGTATTAAGAGACACTGTGCTTGTCATACAAAAATCTATTCCTGATTTCCGGATTATCTCGTCAGGGGATTTATGTCAGAATGGGGTTATGCAGTTATCGGTAGCTTTAGATGAATATCATTATTTATGGAATACAAATGATACTGTCCCGGTAATCTCAATCTCAGCAGAAGGACTATACAATATTACTATAGGAAATGAGGATTGTTCTGCTTCACAATCCATCTCAATTACATGCCCATGCGATTTATGGCTTCCCAATATATTCACGCCCAATAATGATGGAATTAATGATGATTTCTTCCCTATAGCTTCTTCCACATTGGATAGCTTCTCCATGTATATCTATGATAGATGGGGAAGTTTGATTTATTACACGGATTCCCATATTCCATGGAATGGTAGGTATAAAGGGAGGCATGCTGCCTCAGGGGTTTATTACTGTATTGTATATTACTCTTGTGCAAGCAATTCTTCAAAAATAAATACCATACAGGGAAGTGTTACTTTGATTAGGTAGCATTTGCAATAGTTAATCATTTCCAGTGGATGTTTGCCGGTAAATAATACTATAACTCGACATCCTCATTTTCTTGTTTGGGGTAAGGAACGCAAATCTTTGTTGCTTCATGGTTTTGGCTATGAAGATTATAAGTGGAATTATCGTGGGTATTCAAATTTTGCTTAATTTTGTATACAGATACAACCTTTTGTTTGTATTTTACGTCTTAGTATATAATGCAGAGATGATTATGGATAAACGTATATTCTTTTTTCTTTTACTTGTTGTTGTATTCTGTAAAGGGTATTCTCAACCGATTGTCTGTAAACAGGTACATTACCCGACAGATAACACACATGCGTCCAGTCTTTCCCCGAATCTTCCTAAAGCGAATACCTATCTTATGGCCTCCGTATGGGCACCATCGGGGGTTTCCGGAATAGTCAGGGGATATATTAATTTCGATTTGCTTAATATATTTTCTACCACAAATACATTCATGAATACGGCAAATCTGTATTTATATAATCCCTATACTGCTGACCCTGAAATACGACATGAATACCAATATACTACTCTTCCCACACAGGCAGTTTTCCACAGGGTTATCTCCGGTTGGGATGAAACCACATTAACCTGGAATAATCAACCTGAATTTGATACTTTAAGATCTGTTACATCTCCTGTTTTTTGCACACTCTCGAACCCGAGTTATGAAGACTTAGCCCTTAATGTCGCACCCATCATCCTAGGAAGTAGGATGTTGGTTTCGGATTATAATGGACTTATACTTAGAATGGTTCAGGAAGACCTATATAACAGGAACCGCTGTGTTGCCTTTGAAGGGCGTGGCTACTATGATGTTGCCTACCGGCCCCGACTTGAAATAGAATATGAATTCCATACAATACCTACTATTAATTACTATGGGAATAATGTATTCGAAATAGAAAATGTATCCGATATGGAATTGATCTTTGATGATATTGTTTATGAATGGAATATCAATAACCATATTTACTATGGGAAAGTGGTTGAGCCTGCTTGTGCGGATACTTTTGATGTTTCGCTGGAGATGATCCTGGTAAACCGGTTGAATGACAGTCTCCATTATCATGTTGGGGATACGGTTTGTGCTAAATTATCTTCCTCTATTGTCCTGAGCCTGGCCGATACCTTAACGTCTTGTGATACGGCAATAATCATTTCTACAAACTATCCGCATGTCAATTATACATGGAATACAGGGGAAATAACGGAGTCGATTACCGTTAGGACGCCGGGGACATATTCGGTAGCATTGAATAATCAGGGTTGTTACGGACAGGATACTGTTGTTGTTTTATTTGGAATTTTAAGGCTTGGCTTGAAGGATACTATGCCGCTTTGTGGTGCAACCCGTACATTAAGTGTTGGTTACCCAAGTTCAACACACCCCAGGGCAACTTATCAGTGGGACGTTGGGGAAACGTCGGAGATCCTTAAAGTCTCTTCTCCGGGAACGTATTATGTGGAAGTATCAGAGAATGGCTGTACAACAAGAGACAGCATTGTTGTGGTGCCCTTTGATAAACTGAAGCTGAAAACTCCCCATTATCTCTGTGACGATCCCATTGCATTACATTCCAATTATCCCCGTGCGGATTTCTATTTATGGAGTACAGGGGCAAGAACAGAAAATATCACCGTAAGTATTCCCGGAACGTATTGGCTGGAAATAAGGAAAGAGGGTTGTATATCAAGGGATGAGACGGAAGTTAAACAGATTGATCCGGTAGAGCTGGAGGATACGCTCATTATTTGCAATGCGGCGGTAGAAATACAATCGAATTATTCAGGAACGAGTTACCTGTGGAGTACCGGGGATACAACAGTAAATGTAGAGGTGGACACACCCGGAATATATTGGGTGGAGATCCTCAATGAAGGATGTCTACGGCGGGATAGTGTACTGGTTTTGGAGGTTACCTTGGATGTTGAACAGGACCTGATAATCTGTGATTCATCCATTATGATCCATGCATATTGCCCCGATGCGGATTCTTATCTATGGAATACCTTCGAAGATACGGAGAGTATCCTTGTTAGTGATCCGGGCACATATTGGGTGGAGATAGAAAAGTGGGGGTGCGTTTTAAGTTCTTCGACCAATGTTTTGTTGCCACCTGCCTTGCAATTGGGAGATACGGTGATTCTTTGTAATAATCCTTTGGAGATACGCTCTAATATCACCCAGGCTCAACAATATTTGTGGAGTACGGGCCAGGTTACACAAAGTATTGTGATTACAGATCCCGGTGATTACTGGTTGGAGTTGATCTATAGGGGATGTGCTTTACGCGATACGGTTACTATTATAAGTCGATCTATCACAGACTTTGAGATTAGTTCATTGGGGGATTTATGTATAGATGGAGATGTGATGTTATCTGTAAGTATGGGTGATGACATTATTGATTATTTATGGAATACAGGTGAACGTTCACCTTCTATTTTAATAGCAAGAGGAGGTACTTACAGTGTGACGGTTTCCAACGGGGATTGTTCTAATAATGCTTCTATTACGGTTTTATGTCCTTGTGATATATGGTTGCCAAATATATTCACTCCCAATAGTGATAATATAAATGAAGAATTTCTCCCCGTCATGTCAGGGCCTGTAGACAATTTTTTGATGCATATATACGACAGGTGGGGTAGTTTGATTTACAGGACAACCACGCTTACTCCCTGGGATGGTACCTGTAATGGGAAAGCAGCAACAGCCGGAGTGTATACGTATATTATCCGTTACTCCTGTTTATTTAATCCCGATAATACAGAGAAAAAGCAGGGCAGTATCACATTGGTACGATAATTCTTTAATAGAACTTGTCAAAAGTTGATACAGGAGATTAATTCCATTGAGCTTGCAAGCTCGTTACTTCGTTCCTCAGCAATGAATAAATCTGTTATTGTCATGCCGAATAGACCCTTTTATAGTTTAGATGAAAGATATCAGATTCTCCCGAAACCTCCATATAAGCGTGAAAATACCTTTTGCTCTTTGGCGAAACATACTTACTTACAAAAGTGTATGTACTATTTGCCTTCTGGTGAAACCGGCCAGGTTGAAAAGGAAATAAGAAAACAAGAGGATGTATATAACGGAAAAAACATTATTATTGTGACCAGTATGTGAAATTATTCAGAAAAAACTGATTATGTTGCTTTATCCAATACGTTCAGTATACCCGGGTATTTTATTTAACGTGAGTTCGGGATCGAGAACAATCATCCGTACATTATCCGGATTAATTATATGGTAAATTAAAGCCATACATAAGCCTATTCATTGGGATAATTAAGCATTTTTCTAAGCTTAACTAATTAGTTTCTAGTACTAGCAACTTTAATTAATAGTACTAGAAACTCTTGTTACATGTACTAGGAACTATTATTAGTAGTACTAGGAACATATTAACTAAGGTGATAGATATACTTAATTATGACGTGAAATTTGCTTAACTGTAACGTGAGTTCGGGGTCAAACAAACAATAAGTCAAAATATTGTATACTAGTAATTGAAATTTTTATTATATGAATCGGATGGAAACTTCATTTATAAAAATAGAATCCTATTCCAAAACATTAAATCATGTAAATCATTTCGATATTGTTTAAACAAACTAAATTTTGATTCCGAACTCACGTTATTTACGATATTTCATTCGAAGATAATGAAATGGCATATTTGTTTGCAACTTTTACCGGCATTAAATCTCAATAAGTTATAGACAAAATGAAAAATAAATCCCGAACTCACGTTATTATAACAATGATATTCCTGAGATTATTCTTATATCAAGCTGTTGGTAGCGCTAAGCAAGCATGGTTTCTATTCAAAGATATTTTAAAAACATGGAAATATATTTCCAAATAGTAAAGAAACATATGGGAAGTAATTTAAATTACGATGAATTTCCTTAGCAACCTTTTTTTATTGTTAATTATTTCTTATTTACTTTTTTTTATTACATTTGCACTCTGTTTAATTAATAACTACTATAGTGAAATTATTATTTTATAAAATTGTTCTTATACATTTACAACTATTTATCGACATAACAATACAAGCATTACGGGATACTGTGAAAAACTAACAACGCTTTCTTGTCAAGAGCATAATTGTAATACCACCCAGAAACGCATAGCAACGCTCAAATATTAGCAGAAAGCAAATAACTTATGTCTAAAGTATCAGCTGTTTCCGGTATTATATTTAAACATATATAAGAATTTATCTAATAAAGATATTCGACACAATGAGGAAGTATTTTATGGCCATACTGGGGCTTTTGTGGATTATACCCTCTTCTTATTCCCAGATAATGACCTTCGCCATGGAAGATTTTGATGGTGATACGATTAGTTACAGGTCTTCTACCGGTTGGAAAATAGGCACCGGTTACTATACCAGTTACCCTAACGGATACTTGGGCATAGTTCCCAATAAGCCGGGCGATTCCATTGTATTGACATCTCCTGTATATAATCTTAAAAATTATAATTATGTTCATTTGCGATTTAACCATATTTGCAAAATCTCCCCTCGGGATATTGCCCGTATAGATTATAAGATAAAGAATACCAACTGGCAGGCTGTTCCATCTTATGCTTATATGGGGAAATCGGTTAATTATGCTTTATCCGGGTGCAATGCAAGTAACTATAGGGAATGGAACGCAGATGATAGCCTGGCATTGCCCGGCAACCTTTGGTGGAAACAGGAAACATTTGATTTGAGTGGTAATGTAGGTGGGGATGATGAAGTTCAATTCCGTTTCGTCATAAAAAAAGGAATAACTTTAGGCACACAGATCTCTTACGGATGGCTACTGGATGATATTGAGGTTGTTGTTTCTCCTTTTATTATGAACGCGCCTGTAGTAGACTTTATAGGATATTATCCAATGGATACTGTTTACAGTACAGGACCCTATATCATTAACACTAAAGTAAAAACACAGACCAATGCACCTATTGAAAATCCTTTGCTTATATATACGGCCGTTCATACACAAGGAACATATACCGATACATTGCTAATGGAGCATATTGCCGGAGATTCTTTATGGAAAGCCACCATTCCCCAATATGTCATTGGAACACAGATTGCTTATACTATTACAGGAAGAGATACGACAAGCAATGAAGCAAGCATCTCTTCCGGATATCTAATTCAACGACCGAATAATAATTACGGTGATAATTCTGTTGCACTAACATCTATCAATTTCCCTGTAAAAGGCCTGGTAGTAGGAGATTCCCTTACCCCTGTCACCATAACCCTGCGTAATACGGGAAATGCTGCATTGAGATCGGCAACTATTTATTGGAGTCTAAATGGGGTCGTCAAAATTCATCCTTGGACAGGTAATCTTCCTTTGGACTTTGAACAGCAGGTTCCATTAGGAACATATTTGCCTCGTATGGAGGGTAATGATACCATCCGGATATGGATAAGTATGCCTAATGAGATGCCGGATCCAAATGTAAAGGATGATACATTGTCTGTTATTACCTATGGATGTATAGGATTGGCAGGGCACTATACGGTAGGCCGCAACGGACAGTTTCCGAGTGTTGCCAAGGCATTGGAAGTCTTTAGATTATCTTGCACTCCCACAGGAAATATTACATTACAGTTAGAGGACGATATATACAACGAGAACTGGGCGATTGCAAGCATCAGCGATTTTATGGGGAATTATCACTTAACGATTACTTCACTGAGCGGAAATAAAGACAGTGTAATTCTCCGCCCGCTTTCCGGTGTAGGGATTACCCTATCTAATGTACATAACCTTACAATAGAAAACATTACCATAGATGCAGCAAGCAGTGGAACGTATGGTATTCGGTTTCTCTCTGCCTGTACAAATGTAATTGTCACCCATTGTTCCGTATTCGCGAATATGGTTGCAAAAACTTCGTTAACAGCTTATGCGCCTGTTTATAAGGGAAATGGCAGTGGTGTAGCAAAGAATATATCGATTATAAATAACGTAATAAGAGGAGGATACTATGGAATATATTTCTATGGTGGAACAGGAACTTCTGCCTATGCGACAAATATTGTTATCGACAGTAATACAATTAGCAATGCCTCCAATATAGGTATTTATGGATCTTATACCGATTTTAGTAGCATATCCTGTAACAACATAACCGGCCGGGCGGCAAATACCGCTACTTCCTGGTGTGGAATACAACTAACCTATTGTAATGGAGATATCACCCGTAATCATATCATACAACAAAATCCAATGATTACAAACTCCTATGGAATAAATGTTCAATATTTTAATCATAATAACACAACCGATACTTCTTTGATCACTGAAAATGAGATTGTACTTTATACTACAACTTATGCAGGTATTTATGTCAATACCTGTACCAAAGCCCGGATACTGCATAACTCTATTTATGTTACAGGTTCAGGGGAAGGACGAGGCATCCAGATTCTAAGCAGCCCTGATAATTACCTGCTGATTAAAAACAATAACATTATAATGGAATCGATGGATGCATATCCTATCCATTTGAATGAAGTTACTCATTTAAATCTTTGCGATATAGATTATAACAACATGTACGCTCCAACCTATGCGGGCTTTGTTGTGACGGGTAAAAGAACTATCGCTGACTGGCAGGAAACGTTAGCTACAGATAGAAATTCCGTGGCAATCCGTCCCGGGTTTAAAGACAGTACACTTGATTTGGAGTTGTCGGATTATCAACAATTATATTGTATTGCTTTGCCCGGAACAGGGCGGGATATAACAGGGCAATCCAGGAGCGGGTATTATACCAGCATGGGGTGTTATCATAGCAGTTTGACATATATGACAAATGTAGCCCTATCCTACAATCATGATTTTCAAAACAGTGCTGCCGGAACAACCGACAGTATAAGAGTCACATTACGCAATACAGGCATTAGTACACTGTCTAAAGTTAATTTGAATTGGTCGGTCAATGATACGATAAAATTACCTCTAACATGGTCCGGTACCTTATTGCCGCAAGAAAGTATTACATTAACATTAGGAAAAATTACATATCCTGTTGGCATGGCAACGATAAAGACATGGATCGCCAACTTGGGAACACAACAGGACGAGTTTTCCGGTGACGATACGATAAGCATTACCGAATACTTCCATATACCATCTCCTTTTAGCGGTACTTATACGGTAGGTATCGGTGGGACGTATCCTTCCATAAGTATTATCGCCTCCGGAATAAGCCGGTACGGTGTAAATGGGGATATTATTCTGAAATTTATGCCCGGGACATACGATGGTACCTTTTTACCAAACCTTTTCTCTGACGCGGGAGTACATGCTTTAACCCTAACTTCTGCAACCGGCAATGCCGAGGAGGTTATTATCAATACCGGCCGGATTGATGCCGGCCACAGTAAGTGTATAATGATACATGCGGTTACAATACAAACTTTGGATTCATATGCAATAACGATCAGTAATACTGCAAGAAAGGTAGAGGTTCGTAACAGTATTCTTTCAGGAGCTTCAACCCATATCTATGGTGTTCATGATAATAATAACTATTATGCTTTGATAGATACGCTTATCTTTATAAACAACCTTGTGAAAGAAGGTTCTTATGGTATATATCTATCCAGAAATGAGATTATCAAACATTATATCATTGACAGTAATATCTTCCTGAATCAATCCTCTAGTGCGATATATTCTTATGATGAAGAAATTTCCCCTATGATTAACAGCATATCGTATAATACAATGATAAGTAATAGTTCTTCGTGGAAAGCGATATCTCTTGATTACACAGGAGTTAATGCTATTACAGCTAACCGGATCGTCGCTTCAAACGGCAGTTATGGGATATACAGTAATAGTAATAATAATATTAGGGTTATTGCCAATAATGAAATTATTTTGCGCGGCGCAGGAATACAGTATGGGATTTATAATGGTGGGATGCAAATAATCCATAACTCAATTTATATACAGGGAACCGGTGCATCGATAGGGATCAATACCTCTATTGCAAATAACAGGATTATTAAAAACAACAATATTATTATGGAGTCTGCAACTGGATATCCTATTTATTCTTCAAGCGTAAGTGGAACTACATATGAAGTAGACTATAATAATATGTACGCCCCCGGATATGTAGGATATGCAGGCAGTACGAAAATAAAGATTACCGATTGGCAGCAAACAATTACTACAGACAAGCATTCGGTAAGTATAAATCCACCCTTTGTCGATGACGCTATCAATTTGCAGGTATTTTATCCCAGTGGCTTAGAATGCCCTTTGTTAATAGATTATCCTAATGATATCGACAACAATGCCAGACTTGAAGCTACTACCATGGGATGTTATCAGGAAGGAAGTAATTTCATGGCGAACGGCAGATTAAAGAGTATTGTTAACCGTCAACCCCAATATGTTGGAGATATAGATACGATACAGGTAGAATTTATCAATATGGGAGTTGCCCCTCTGACTGGAGCTACTATTTATTGGTCATTCAATGGAGACACAAAAATTCCGATAACAATTGCCTGGACAGCTAAACCCTTGTACGCTAAAGAATCCTCTCTTATTAATTTGGGCACCATAACCTATATGGATGAAGGTAGTTTTACGATAGAGGCCTCTATCGCTAACTTGGGAACCATGCAGGATGATTTCTCTGAAGATGACAAAGCCATACTGACCGGATATATTTGTTCCTACCCATTAAGTGGAACATACACTATAGGAGCAACCGGTTGTTATTTTTCTTCTATTACGGAGGCAATTAATCGGTTACGTATTTGCAGGTCAAGCGGGGATGTAATCTTCCAGTTGCAGTCCGGTTTATATCAGGAAGATATAAATTTAGAAGATATATCCTTATATTTAGATACTAATAGCTTAACCTTTATTTCTGCTACCGGTAATGCTTCGGGTGTGATCATAGAAACACAATCTATGGGAATGCAACTATCCAACAGTAATAATATCCGTATGGAAAATATCACGATAGATGCCCGGACTAATAAAACACATGGTATTTACTTCTCAGATACTTGTTCCAATATTGTGATTAAGAATTGTCGTATTTTGGGTGATACTGTAGGAACTACATCGGCAACGGCTTACGCCCTTATTTATAAAGCAAACAATACAGGCATTATCAATAATATATCTATTACAAACAATATTCTTGATGGAGGATATTATGGAATATATCTTTATGGAGGGACAGGAGTATCTGCATATGGGAAAAATATTATTATAGATAGTAATATAATCATGAATACCTGTACTACGGCTATTTATGGATATTATACCGACTTTGAAAGTATCTCATATAACAGAATCACAAGCCGCCGGGCGACAACAAACATTACTGCTTCCTGGTTTGGTATATACTTGTATTACAGCAATGGAAAGGTTATTGGCAATCGTATCAGGCAACAAAATACGGCTATTACGCAGCCTTATGGCATATACACCCAATTCTTTTGTTATGACAATACTACCAAAGATACTTCTTTGATTGCCAATAATGAAATCATGCTTTATACTACGGGTAGCTATGCCGGTATATATACCAATTTCTACACCAAAGCAAAAATAATACATAATTCCATTTATATCTCCGGTTCGGGAGCCTCATACGGTATCCGCATTGTAGGTCATGCCGGTAGTTATTTGGTTGTTAAAAGCAACAACATTGTAATGGAATCGGTAGCTGCATACCCTGTTTATATAGATGCAATTACTTATTTGAGTAATTATGATATGGACTATAATAATATGTGTGCTCCAACCTATGTAGGATATGCAGGCACAGCAAAAACGACATTAGACACTTGGCGACAAACAGTAACATTAGACCAACATTCAATAAGCATATGTCCTCAATTTATAGATATCACCGCTCATTTGCAATTAATCGATTACAACGGATTATTTGTTCCTGAAGAGAAGGATATGCCTTATGATATAGAACAGAATCTTCGCATAGGTACAACGGCTGTAGGTTGTTATCATGGTTTGAGTTATTCAATAAATGGAACATTGCTCAATGTGATCGGAAACAGGGAAGGCTACTTGTTGGGACAAACAGATACGGTAAAAGTAATATTACTAAATAGTGGAGATACCCCTTTGGATACAGCAGTTATTAACTGGTTATTTGACGGGAACTCCCAGGTTATACCGTGGGCAGGGCTACTGCAATATGGTGAGACAGATACCATAACTTTAGGAATAATAACCTATTCTGTAGGGGATTATTCCGTAGAAGCCTATATTGTAAATATAGGGAATCAACAGGATGAAAATAGCGATGATGATACTGTACGCCTATCCGGTTATGTCTGTTCGCCACTTTCAACGAATTATACCGTAGGTGAGGCAGGTGATTTTAAAACAATAAGCGAAGCATTGAGCAAAACACAAGCATGTGGGACGAGGGATATTACTTTGGAATTATTACCGGGCAGGTACAAAGAAGATGTAAACCTGAAGGATATTTCTGCTTATATGGGAAGCCATACCCTTACCTTGACATCTTCTACCAACAATGCTTCCGATGTAATTATAGAAACACAATATGCAGGGATACAATTATCCAATAGCAATAATCTTATATTGAAAGATATTACCCTGGATGCACGCACGAATAAAACATATGGGATTAACTTTCTAGGAGTTTGTACGAATGTTTGCATTACAAATTGCCATATTTTGGGCGACACTGTAGGAACTACCTTAGCAACAGCTTACGCCTCTATTTATAAAGCAAATGGTACAGGTATAGCAAACGATATAATTATTACAAATAACACAATAGATGGAGGATATTATGGGATCTACTTTTATGGTGGTACTACATCTACTTATGGCACCGGAATTTATATTGATAGTAATATCATTATCAATACCTCCGGTGCAGGTGTTTATGGATACTATACCGGTTTTAACAGTATATCCCATAACAGGCTAACCAGTCGCACATCAAATGTTGCTGCTTCCTGGTATGGAATACAACTAACGTATTGTAATGGAGATGTTATAGGTAATCGTATTATACAACAGTGTACTACTATTACCCAACCTTATGGAATATGGGTTCAGTTTTTAAACTACGATAAAACAACAGATACTTCCCTGGTTGCAAATAACGAAATTATGCTTTATATGGCAAGCTCTAATGCCGGTATATATGCCAATACATACACCCATGCAAAGATAGTGCATAATTCTATTTATATTTCAGGTTCCTCAATAGCACAAGGTATTCAGATTGCAGGTAGTCCTTATAGTCGGTTAGTAATTAGAAATAACAACATAGTGATGGAGTCTTCAACGGCATATCCTATCCATGTAGATGTAACTGATTATTTAAATCTTTGTGATATAGACTATAATAATATGTATGCCCCAAGCTACGTAGGGTATGCGGGCACTGCAAAATCAACCTTAACCGATTGGCGACAAACGGTAACATCAGATCAACATTCGGTAAGCATATTCCCTCCCTTTATGGATAATACGATAAGTTTGGCATTTCGAGGCATTTCCAATTTGTCCTGTCCTCTTTATTCTGAAATTAATACGGACATAAATGCATATCTCAGAGCAAATACAACTACAATGGGTGCTTACAATGCAGTTGCCTCTTTTGATTTGGCAATACAAAGTATTGTTTGTGAGGAAACGGAAGTATTATACAACCAGACCGTTCCTGTAAAGATAAAGGTGATAAACACGGGATTTAACGATCATATCAATAATGCTGTTTTTGGTTGGAGTGTGAATGGGATTATACAACCTTCTTATTCATGGGTTCCTTCTAAGCTATTAACACCGCAAGCGGATATGGAAATTCCGATTGGTTCATTCATCCCGATTGGCAATACAAATGTATTTGATATTGTTACATGGATAGAAAATGTTAACGGAGGTAAGGATTCCTTGACATGGAATGATACTGCAGAAAAGTCGGTAACGCTACTGTTTACAGGTAATAACTTATGTCTGAATTCTTTGGAAGAATTAGTGCCGGATGAGCTATCCTGTTCAGGTGATCATACATCTATTAAATTAGGGGTAATCAATGCCGGTACTTTGGATTACGATTTCGCTCTGAATCCGGTTAAATTCAATATACAAGTTACTAGCCCTGTTTTATATAGTTTAGATACTGTAATTTCATCAGGAGAAATACTATCGGGAAAAACAGCAGTAATTGAACTAACTGATCTCTTCCCTATCATTATATCAGGGAACTATGATATTAAAATTTGGATAGACAGCATAAATGATGTTATTCATGATGATACATTGCTGAGTTGCTATATTTCAGAAAAGTTCGGATTACCTATAGATGAGAATTTCAGTTTTCCGAACCTTCCGCTATCATTCAAATCGGAAGGAAATACAGCCAATATATGGAAAGCTATCCCTCAAGGAGCAGGAGTGGATACAGTAGTTATACCGCAATTTGGGACAGGAATGCTAGCATTCTCAGGAACTCCGGGAAGTATGTCCACTTTGTCTACCAAACAATTAGATCTAAGTCGTGCTATCCAACCAACATTATCGTTTTGGTATTTCCACGATACGATTCCTTGTGATGATTATACCGATGTTCGCATCACAATAGATGGAGGAGCCATTTATACTACATTATTTTCCCTTACTAAATATGATGCCGTTTATGGCTGGAAAGAATACAGTACGGATTTGCCCATGTTTGCTATCAATCAATGTGTCGTGTTGGTTTTCGAAGCCATGGAGAAATCTCGTAGCGGAAATGTTACACAATATATTGACCGAATCCTTGTTACGGCAAAACAAGAAATCGCAATAACAGGCATTTTAACCTCTGACCTGTCTGTCTGTGATTTGCAAAATAAAGAATGGAAAGTAGTATTGAGTAATAAGACAGCACCCGCTTTGGATTACAGTATCACTCCAGTTGCCATCACACTGGAACTTGTGGGAACATCTTACAGTTTCACCGACACAATAAAAACAGATAAATTGGAAGGCTTCTCTTCCGATACCTTAACTCTGCCGTCTGGCTTTGACTTTACCCCGAGAGAATATATTGCCAAAGCATATATTTCATCCATTTTGGGAGATATATTTATGGATACGATTGCGATTAATCCTAATTTCAATATTCGCATTCACAACATAAGTAATAGTGGAAATCCTGTACAAGCGGATATTGAAATAAAGCAAAATGTAACCATAAAGAATACAGGAAATATACTTCTACCACAAATTGATCTGATCTTGTCTGTAGATGCAAAAGATATCTCTCCTGCCTATCATTTTACAACAACAGCATCCACATCCGATACATTACAACCGGGAGATTCGATTATTATTACCTTCAATATCCCATATACTATCCCTTGGAGTCCTGAATACCACGTACATGTTGTTGGATACTTAAGTTGCGATTCTGCATCGGTAAATAAAGAAGCTATTATCTCTGAGTATGTGGATATAGATAATCTTGCCCTTATCAATGTCAAAAAACCTGCAGGACAAATTGATACAATAGGGACTAGTGTCAACATTGAGATAATGCTGGAAAACAAAAGCGATGTGACTTCTTTCTCTAATGTGAAAATACATGCCCGGATAGAAGATCCAAAAGGAAATATCATTGCCGGTATATCTGAGGCCATTCCCAAAACAATCAAAGCATTATATACAGAATCATATACTTTCATCTCTCCGTATCCCGTTCCTAATGTTCCGGAGTATTATATCATTGTATTTATTGAGAAACAGACAAAAGATAATTATCAGCAAGATGATACAATACGAATGAAACGGACTGTCGCTTATATTGTAGATATAGAATCGATAGAAACATCGACAATCAGTATGAGTCAGAATTTTCCGAATCCGGCGAATAACAGTACTTCCATTACATACAGTATTCCTGCAAACGGTGAAGTACTATTTACTATTTCTTCCATTGACGGACAAGTATTATACAATAAAACCATAAAAAATAAGTTATTTGTTCAGACGATAGACATAAATGTATCTCATTTAGCTTCTGGTATCTATTTCTATTCGATGGAATTCAATGGGCAACGGATTACAAAGCGAATGAGTATCAAACGATAAAATCTTTTTCATAATTCAAATTGTGGCTGCCTCCCCGGCAGCCTTTTTTATTTTCGTGTCCCGTCCTAAAATAGGTTGACACAAAATCAACCTATAATGAGTAAATATCAGCAACAAGGGAAATCGCGACGAAGTCAAAAAAATTACACTCTGGCCTTTAAATTGCAAGTAGTATCAGCAATAGAAAAAGGCGAATT
>JAVBLM010000035.1:0-79341 GCA_031553535.1 Bacteroidales bacterium
TGTTCGATACCTGTGGAGATGTTACCCGTCTGCCCTTGCAGGAAGAAAGTTCGGCTATTTACAACCTGTTGCAGGAATTGGACGGAAATTTTAATGAAGATATGCACAGGGTAAGACTCGAAGACTGGAAAGACAAGCTCCAGCAGGATAATGATGCCTATCAGGCATTGGTAAAACAGGGAGATGCGGAAGAAGTTGCCAAAGCGGAACTCACTGTAAAAGAAGTCCGCCGGGAAATCGACGAGGTATTCCGTCAGATTATTGAACGGCTGGAAGCCCTGATGCTGATAGACGGAGATAGCAATTATATTGGATTTGTCTCCCTGTTGAATGTCCGGTTGAAACATTATGACGACATTCTCGCTCAACGCCAGGGGAGAAATGCTGCGGAAGAAGAGGAGATGGAATATAATGATTAATGATTAGTGGTTAGTTGTTAATTTTATCTATTTTATCGGCTTTATCTGTTTTATCTATTTTATCGGTTTTATCCTTCCCGCCTGTTATGTTTTTATTTTTCCCGCAGACTTCGCAGAAACTTTGCCTTCGGCGAGCTAAAGGTTCCGCAGATCTTTTCTTGAGTTCGTAAGCCCGGTTGCCACGTCGCTCGTGCCTCATTCCTCGCTCCGAATAAACCTGTTGCCGTCATGCTGAACTTGTTTCAGCATCCCCTAAAAAGAAGGGGGATGACGCTATTAACCTATGCTTCCTGTCATTTCCTACTGTTTGATTTCTTATCATTAAATACTCACAGTGACAGAAGTGCGTCAGGTTCCATCGTTGCGGGCTTGATCCGCATCCGAACGAAGCAGGTGAGAGCAGAGAGACTTTTGTCGAGCTAATCCCCTCAATAAAGAAGGGGATGCTGAAACAAGTTCGGCATGACGGCAATATGTTGGTTCAGCATCAAAACATAATGGGATAATCTCCTATCTCAATGTTTGATAACTTTATCAACTAAGCGCTAATCACTAACCCCGAATTAATATTTCTAAAACACAACAACTTATCTTTAAAAGTTGTATCTTTGCAGCACGTACAAACTATACAGTAGAAAAATAACGAATGTCAACAGAATCAATATCCTATTGATGTGGCAAAACATGAATAATAAAAGAAATGGAATCAAAAAGAGACGGGAAAAGTAAAAAAAGTAAGGCTACATCATCTTCCAAGGAACGAAAAAGTAGGAAACCGGTAGACAGCCGGGACAGATCAGGGAGAAATCCCTTACAGGAAAGAAAGCAATCCTCAGGGGATACGGATAAGCGAAAAACAAGACGTGATTTCTTTAAAGAAAAAGAGGAGAGACCATCCCGTCCATCGCGGGAATACGCTGAAAAAAGAAACGATGGAAGAAGGGATAGAGATGATAATTCCCGTTATGGAGACAGGAATTCTTCCGGCAGATCAGAAAAAAGAAATCCCCGCTTCGGTTCGGATGACAACAGAAGGAGTTCTCAGTCAAGATCTTCTTCCGATCGATATGGAAGAGAAAGAGATGGGGACAGAAGAAGAGATAATGCATCCGGATCGGAACGTTTTCGCAAGGATAGAGACAGGCAGGAACGGGGATCTTTCCGGGACCGGGATGAAAGAGGAACAAAAAGATCTTCGGATAGGTATTCTTCCGAACGTTCCCATAGAAATGAAGAAAGGCGAAACTATAGATCGGAAGATAGAGATAACAGGGATAGAAGGTCACCGGATCGTTTCTCCAAGCCAAGGGACGGGGAAAGATCGTCCGGATATAATGCATCCGGATCAGAGCGTTTCCGCAAAGATAGAGACAGGCAGGAACGGGGAGATTTCCGTGACCGGGATGAAAGAAGAACAAAAAGAACTTCGGATAGATATTCTTCCGACCGTCCGCATAGAGATGGTGAAGAAAGAGGAAACTATAGATCAGGAGATAGAGATAGAAGATCACCGGATCGTTTCTCCAAACCAAGAGACGGGGAAAGATCGTCGGGATATAATAGATCCGGATCGGATCGTTTTCGCAGGGACGATGACAGGAGTTACTCCCGTCCCCGGCGAAATGAGGATGACAGGGAACGGTCACCGGATAGAGGTCAACGGAAAGAACGCCGGTCTACGGTCTTGGATTCCGACATTATGCGTGAAATCGTTCAGAAACGACGTGATACAGGCCGGACATCCCATAAACAGAAAGTGCTTTCTTTAGCATGGAGCGAAGAAAGAGGGCCAATCCGGTTAAACAAGTATATCGCCAACAGCGGTATTTGTTCACGCCGGGAAGCCGATGATTTGATCGTTGCAGGAGCAATATTGGTAAACGGGAAAGTGGTGACCGAACTTGGGGCTAAAGTTATGCCGACCGATGAGGTAAGATACGAAGACAAAATACTGCAACGCGAGAAACCGGTTTACATCTTATTGAATAAGCCCAAGGATTTCATTACAACAACCGATGATGAGAAGAGCCGCGACAATGTAATGATGCTCATAGAAGGAGCTTGCCCGCAGCGTGTTTACCCTGTAGGCAGGTTGGATAGAACGACAACCGGTTTGCTGTTGTTTACCAACGATGGGGAAATGACCAAGAAACTGACCCATCCCCGTTACGGTGTAAAAAAGATTTATCAGGTGGAACTGGATAGAAATATGTCATTGGCGGATTTCGAAACCCTTGCCAATGGGATAGAACTGGAAGATGGATTCATGAAACCGGATGAATTGGCATTTGTAGACGGACAAAAGAATGTTATCGGTATTACATTGCATTCGGGAAAGAACAGGATTGTCAGGCGTTTGTTTGCTCATTTAGGCTATGAAGTTGAAAAACTGGACAGGGTATATTATGCGGGCCTGACAAAAAAAGACCTTCCCCGGGGAGAATGGAGGTTTTTACGCCAGGATGAAATAAATATCTTGAAAATGAGTCTGTAAAATCTTATGCAGGAGTTTTACAAATACCACGGTGCAGGAAATGATTTTGTTCTGATTGACAACAGGACGAAGTCGTTCGAAATCGACAATAACAGGATCAGGGAAATTTGCGACCGCCGGTTGGGAGTGGGAGCGGATGGATTAATCCTTTTGAATGTTGCCGGTTCGGAAGGCGTGGATTTCGAAATGCAGTATTTCAACTCCGATGGTTTTGAAGGCTCTATGTGTGGCAATGGCGGGCGTTGTATTGTAGCATTCGCAAAATATCTGCAAATAATTGGTGATAAAACCACCTTTGCGGGTGTTGATGGCTTGCATCATGCTACGGTTATTTCTTCAGCAGGTAATAAATCGAAGATATGTATACAGATGAAGGATGTCCGGGAAATAAAATCGTTTGAGGATGGATTTTTTTTGGATACGGGTTCTCCCCACATGGTTAAGTTTGTCGAGAGTGTGCATGATATAAATGTACCGGAGGAAGGAAGAAATATCCGTTATGATTCCCGGTTTGCAGATGGAACGAATGTAAATTTCGTAGAAGTTCAGGATGGCAATACTATTTTTGTCCGTACCTTTGAACGTGGCGTGGAAGATGAGACCTTATCCTGTGGAACAGGCGTTACGGCATCCGCATTGGTTTTTGCCGGCCAGAAGGATGGGCGGCAAGACATATTGGTTAATACTCGTGGCGGAACATTTCGTGTGCGGTTTGATCGTAATAAGAATAATTTCTTTAATATTTATTTACAGGGAGAAACTTGTTTTGTATTTAAAGGGTATCTTGCCTGATATTCAATCCCATTTTGTACAGGAACCATTTTGGCAATAAGTTTGACTTGTGTTAAAATAAGAAGAAAAATGGGTTTTCTGGGGGATATTTTAACATTTTCTTATCGTAAATGATTCCCATCACAAAATGGTTTATTACTTGATTTGCCGCAACGGCAAAGTGTCATTCGGTTACGTTCAGGATAATTATTTCCATTAGCATCTTCTATCGTAATGCCGCCTTTCACCCAAAGCGGGCCATGGGTTTCTGCTGCAATATCTTCCAATATACTAATCTCTTTAGGCAGGTTGGGTTCTATGATTTCTCCTTTTTTCGTTACGGGAGTGAGTCGCCCGCTCGGACAATCGGCACATTGTTGAACGGCAATGTCTTTTGCTCTTTCAAGTTCACTTCTTTGGATTAAGTTCCAAGTGCTGCCTTTGGTGTCACAAAAACGTGCTCCCGCACATAATTCTTCAGCATCCATTAAATCCAGTTGTTTACCTTCTATCGTTTCTGCCATCTGCTTATATTCCTGATGCGAAGCGGTTTCAGTACCATCAAAGTGAATTGTTTCATGTGCGCCGTCACAATAAGGTTTATCATGGGTATGTCCGCAGCGGCATAAACAATACACTTCCTTCTCAGGGAATGACTCTGTTTTCTTATAACCTATAGAGTTACCATTGTTGTCAGCAACAAAATGCAGATGATCTAATGGAACATTACCGCTTACCTTATATGGTCCGTCTTTTAAAACTTTAATTTTTTCTTTATTTGTTCCCATAATGTATTTTTTGATGTTTAGTAAACAAGATAAATCTGTTTTTGTTTAAGAAAAACAACATATTTTTTCTTTTACAGCGTTTGAAGAAAAAGTAGTAAGATATACACAAAAAAACCGTATCTTTGCAGATTAAATAAGGAGAATAAACATGGGAAAAATAATTGCAATAGCGAATCAAAAAGGAGGCGTGGGCAAGACGACAACGGCGATAAATTTAGCATCCAGTTTGGGCGTTTTAGAGCACAAAACCTTGATTATAGATGCAGATCCACAGGCAAATTCGTCTTCGGGATTGGGTATAGAACCTCGTGAAGTATCAAAGAGTATTTATGAGGTGATGATTGGAAGTATCGAAGTTGATGATGCGATTATTCAAACTCCGGTTCCGAATCTGGATATTATTCCGGCGCATATTGACTTGGTAGGTGCGGAACTGGAAATGATAGACATGGAGAACCGGGAATATATGATGAAAAAAGCAATTGACCCTATTCGGGATAATTATGAATTTATCATTATTGATTGTGCTCCTTCTTTGGGCCTTATTACGGTAAATGCGTTAACGGTTGCAGATACGGTGCTTATCCCTGTTCAATGTGAATATTTTGCCTTGGAAGGTTTGGGGAAATTATTGAATACAATTAAAATTGTGCAATCGAATCTGAATCCGGAATTAGGTATCGAAGGAATCCTGTTGACCATGTATGATAACCGCCTACGATTGAGTAACCAGGTGTTTGAGGATGTTCGGACTCATTTCAAGGCTCTGGTATTTAATACGGTGATTTATCGTAATGTTCGCCTTAGTGAAGCGCCGAGTTACAGAAAGCCTGTTTTATTATATGATGCGGCCTCTAAAGGAGCATTGAATTATTTGAATTTAGCAAGGGAGATCCTGACGAAAAATAACATAAAAAATTAAATACCATGGAGGAAAAGAAACCAACAAAAAAAGGAGGATTGGGACAAGGATTAAGTGCATTGTTGGGAAGTTATACTCCTCCTGATGAATCGGTTGTGGCTGCAACTTCTCCCAGTCGGATGAAGACTTCCGATTTAACGAAGATCGATATCACGCTTATTGATGTTAATCCCTGGCAGCCCCGTACGGAGTTTGAAGAAGAAGCATTGCAGGAATTGGCCGAATCCATCAAAATACATGGATTAATACAGCCTATTACTGTCCGTAAAATTAAGGATGGACGATACCAACTTATTGCAGGGGAGCGTCGTTTACGTGCTTCCAAATTGGCGGGTTTAGTAGAAATACCTGCTTATATCCGTACCGCTAACGATATGGAAGTGCTGGAAATGGGATTGATTGAAAACATTCAACGAAAAGATCTCAATCCGATAGAAGTTGCGCTTTCGTTTCAGCGGTTATTGGATGAATGTAATATCCGCCAGGAAGATTTGGCCAGCAGGGTATCGAAAAGCCGGTCTGTTATTTCGAATTATTTGCGTTTGCTTAAGTTATATCCGTCGGTTCAGGCTGCTGTTGTTCAGGGTAAAATAACGATGGGTCATGCAAAGATGTTAGCATCCATAGAAGATGAAAACAGACAGATGGCTATTTTGGATAAGATTGTTCATGAAGAATTGTCTGTTCGTCAAGTAGAGGAGTTGATGCGAAAGGTGAATCAAACGGAGGCTAAGCAAAAAGTTGTAAAAGTAGGATTGCCTCATCACTTTCAAACCGTTAAAAGTACGTTAAAGGACGTTTACGATACGGATGTGGATATAAAACGGAATCTGAACGGAAAAGGAACTATTATAATCGGATTTAAATCAGATGACGAGTTTGAACGAATTTCAGAGATATTGCGAAAATAAACTCATAATGAACCGTTATTTGCTGGTATTTCTGTTCCTTTCTTTTCTTTCGTTTGTTTCAGCACAGTCTTTAGACAGCGCTGCTGTAAAACAGGACGAAAAAACGTTGGTTTCGGATACAAGCAATAATAAGAAAACAAAAATCCATTCACCGAAGAAAGCTGCCTGGATGTCGGCAGTTCTTCCCGGTCTAGGGCAGGGATATAATAAGAAATATTGGAAAATTCCGATTATTTATGTCGGATTTGCCGGGACAAGTGTAGGCATTTATTATTATCATAAAGAATATAAAATATATCGGGATGAATATCGCCACCGGCTTAACGAAGAAACAGATTTGTTAAATCCTGATTTAGCAGGTTATGGAACCAGCAATATAAGTGCGATGAAGCAGACATATCAACGGAATATGGAGATATTTATCATTGTAACGGCGGTATGGTATCTTTTTAATATTATGGATGCTGTAGTGGATGCGCATTTAATGTCGTTTGATGTGTCGGATAACTTGAGTTTGAATATTATGCCTTCTGTTGGATTTAATAATCAGTTTGCATCGTTTAAGAAGATGCCTCCAACTACAAATATTACATTTACCTTTAATTTTTAAGATTGTGAACATTGCGATTCTGGGATATGGAAGAATGGGAGAGCAGGTAGAGAAAGTAGCTCTCGAACGTAAGCATAAAATAGTTGCTTATATTGATAGTGAGAAAGATTGGTTAAAACAGGCAGACAAGCTAAAGCAGGCAAATGTTGCTATCGATTTTTCCACACCTGATGCTGTTATTGGGAATATTTACAAGTGTTTTGAACTTAATTTGCCTGTTGTCGTTGGTACAACCGGATGGCACCAACAACTGCAAGAAGTAAAAGAGAGATGTTTGCAGGAAAATCAAAGTCTTATTTATGCTTCTAACTTTAGCTTGGGGATAAATCTTTTTTTTGCACTCAACAAAGCATTAGCTAAAATAATGAACGGGCATGACGATTATGATGTCAGTATAGAGGAAATACATCACGCCGGCAAGAAGGATTCTCCCAGTGGAACCGCCATTGTATTGGCAAATGATATGATTAAGTATTTGTCCGGAAAAGAAACCTGGATTAATGAAATGAATGATAACTCCTCAGAAATATCCATAAAATCCGAACGAAAAAGCAATAATATAGGAACACATATCGTTACCTATTCATCTCCATTAGATATAATAGAAATCAAACATACATCATTAAGCAGGAAAAATTTTGCCATAGGAGCTGTTTTAAGTGCGGAATGGTTGGTAGATAAAAAAGGATTTTTTAATATCAGTGATATGTTAAATATTTAAAAATACGAATAATGAATATAGGCCCTTTGTTTCTGTTAGTATATACCATCATTTGTTTTGTTGGTACATTTATCGGTCTTTACGGCGTTTTTCAAAAAGCGGGTCAAAAAGGATGGTTGGCCCTTATTCCGTTTTATAATTTGTATATATGGCTTAAAGTGATAGAACGCCCCTGGTGGTGGCTTCTGTTTTTTCTTATTCCTTATTTTTTCTTTTTCATGTTGATGTTGATGACATGGAAAACCATCCGGATGTTTAACAAAACCCGTTATATTACACTTATTCCGGGCACATTCTTTTCTTTTATATATATTCCGTATTTAGGTTTTTCATCCAAAGAGAAATTTTATAAGAGAAGTGAGTTACCTGCAATGGAACTTGGCTTCTGGCACTCCAAACCGATAACATCTAAAAAGCAGGCAAAGGAAAATGGAGACCCTAAAGAGCGGACAGTAAAAACAAAGACCCGCGAATGGAGTGATGCAATTATATATGCGGTCGTGGCGGCTTATATAATCCGTACTTTTTTAGCGGAGTTTTATACAATACCTACTTCATCGATGGAAGGAACATTAATGATAGGGGATTATCTGACGGTAAGTAAAATAGCATATGGTCCCAAAATTCCCCAGACTCCTATTGCGGTTCCGTTTGTTCATCATACATTGCCATTGACGAAATATACGAAATCATATTGGGATAAACTGCAATTACCATTTGTACGGCTTAAGGGATTGCATGATGTAGAGCGTAATAATTCAGTGGTGTTTAATTATCCGGACGGGGATACTGTGATTCTGGAACGACAAAATGAAAGTTATTACGCCATTGTCCGGAGTGTAAAAAATGCTTTTCAAAATCCGAAGACAGCGGCTTTTCAACGCTATTATTCGGAAGGAGTCTTACATCAATATGGGGAATTGTTCCAAAAATATGGAACAGATTATTATCCGGGGAAAGAATATGAAGTAATTTCAAAGGAATACCGGGTTACAGCACGGCCGATTGATAAGCGGGAAAATTATGTTAAAAGATGTGTTGCCGTAAGTGGAGATAAGTTGGAAATAAAAAATGCTGTTTTATATATTAATGATCAACCGGCTTATCAGCCCCCTAAAGCACAAATGATGTATGTTGTTCAGAATAACGGTTATGATATCAATGAAGCGAACCGAAAAAAACTGGATATTAATGAAGAAGACAGGATACCGATTGAACCGGATCGGACAATATATCATTTGAATAAAGATCAGGCGGCAAAAATTGCTTCATTTCCGAATATTGTTGCTGTTATTCCGCAAATTTATCCGGATACTGCTTACGAGGATGGTATTTTCCCTCATGATTTCCGCTATAAATGGAATCGGGATAATTTTGGTCCGATTACTATTCCAAAGGCAGGCGTGACAGTAAGCTTGAATGATTCTACCGTCCAATTATATAAGCGTATTATTGAAGTGTATGAAAATAACACATTGGAGGTTAAAAACGGGAAAGTATTTGTTAACGGAAATGAAACAGATCAATATACGTTTAAAATGAATTATTATTGGATGATGGGAGACAACAGGCACAACTCTGCCGATTCCCGTTATTGGGGTTTTGTTCCCGAAGATCATATTGTTGGAAAAGTTTCTTTTGCCTGGCTGTCTTTGGATAAATTCAAGAACTGGGGAGAAGGAAAGATCCGCTGGAATAGAATGTTCAGGAAAATCAAATAATTCTTTAGCGATTTAAAAAAACTTGTATCTTTGCAAAATAAAGTATTAATTTAACATATAAGATTCATATGAAGAAGTTGTTTTCTATTTCTGTTGCTGTAATATTATGTATGTCTGCTACTATCAATGCAAATGCTCAAAAATCGAAATCGTTTGCAGGGACAGTGAAGTTTTCTATTAGATATGAAGGGGATACGGATCCTCAAAGACATATTCCTCAGGAAATCACGTATACTATTTTAGGGAATAAAACGAAAATGCAACAGCAGGTTTTTATTCAGATACAAGATGGGGATGCTGTAACGTCAACAACGATGTTTGATATACCGGGATACCGTGTGGCTTATACGAAACCTAAGGCAGATATTCTGGAACAGCAATCTACCGTTAAATACACATATACGAAAGGAAGTGAGACAAAAACAATATGTGGATATGTATGTGATAAGTATGATATAACTGTACTTAACCTTGAAGATGATGAGGAAATGACGTTTACCGTATATACTACTACAGAAGTGGGTGATAATAATAACATTAATGCTATTGAATACCCGGGATTAACAGGTTATCCTCTGTATACGGAAGTAGAAAGCAATGGCGTAAAAACGATCCTTGAAGCTGTAGAAATGAAAAAAACGAAAGTGAAATCGGTAGACTTTTTAATGCCTTCAGATTATAAAGTACTTACAAAAGAAGAATTTCAAGAATTTATACAACAATTATTTGGTGGCGGCGGCGAAGAATAGTTGAAATAAACATAAAAAATAGGAAACACCTGTATTCTTAGAGAATGCAGGTGTTTTATTTATTAGTTTAAATTGGACAAAATGGAATTTATAGATACTCATTCTCACCTATATATTAAAGATTTTGATAAAGACAGGGATGAGGTAATAAAAGAAAGTCTGGAAAACAATGTTAACCGTATATTATTACCTAACATTGATTTGGATTCTTTGGAACCTTTATTGAAAGTTTGCCGGGCCTATCCCCAAGTATGTTATCCGATGATAGGGTTGCACCCTTGTGATGTAAAAGAAAATTATAAAGAAGTATTGGAAAAGATATTTGCCTGTTTCCCTCATCACAAATTTGTAGCGGTGGGGGAAGTGGGTATTGATCAATATTGGGATACAACATTTATCAGTGAACAAAAGGACGCTTTTCGTATTCAAATACAATTTGCATTGACACATGATTTACCTGTTATTATTCATAAGAGGCAATCATATTACGAAACGATGGAAATATTGAATGAGTTCCGGGGGGAGCAATTAAAAGGTATATTTCATTGTTATTCCGGAAGTCTGGATCATGCAAATGAAATTATAAGTAAAGGCTTTTTCTTAGGCATAGGAGGAACAGTTACGTATAAAACATCAAATCTTGATAAAATATTACCTGATATTCCATTGGAATATATTGTTTTGGAAACGGATGCTCCTTATTTAACACCGGTGCCATATAGGGGGACCCGCAATAAGAGTTCTTATATTCCTATTATTGCAGAGAAACTTGCAGCTATAAAACAAATAACTCTGGAAGAAGTAGCAGAACAGACAACAAAGAATGCAATAAAACTATTTTCATTATGATTACTAAACCGAAGATTTTAATTATATATACAGGGGGAACGATTGGAATGATTAAAGATCCCCAGACACAGAGTTTAATCCCGTTCAACTTCGAATCTATTTATGATCAGATTCCACGATTGGCCTTCTATGATATAGATATAGATACTTTTGCTTTTGAAAATCCGATAGACTCATCCGATATGATTCCCCAGGACTGGAAACAGATAGCAGAGAAAATCTATGAGAACTATAATGGTTATGATGGCTTTGTTATTTTGCATGGAACGGATACGATGGCATACACTGCTTCTGCATTAAGTTTTATGTTTGAAAACTTATCAAAACCGGTTATTCTGACCGGCTCTCAGTTGCCTTTGGGGATTGCCCGTACGGATGGGCGTAATAATATCATTAATGCAGTGGAAATAGCAGCAGCAAAGCGTCAAGATAATTTTCCGATGGTTCCCGAAGTATGTATCTGTTTTGAAAACAAGCTATATCGCGGCAACAGGACATATAAGAATAATGCTGAAGATTTCGATGCATTTGCTTCCCCTAATTATCCGATATTGGCAAATGCAGGTGTCAGTATTAAATATAATTTTGATTGTATCGCAAAGTCTCTTAACAAGGAGGTGAAACTTTGCACAAAGATGGACCCTAATATTGCTATTTTGAAATTATATCCGGGTATAACACAAAATGTGGTTCAATCTGTTCTGGAGACAAAAGATTTACGTGGTGTTGTACTGGAAACCTATGGAGCGGGAAATTCTAATAAATCACCTTGGTTCTTAAACTTGTTAGAGCAAGCCGTGAATAGAGGAATTATTATAATTAGCGTTACCCAATGTAAGGGTGGGGGAGCTGTAAATGAAGGCAAATATGAAAGTAGTTTTTTGTTGGGAAAGTTAGGAATTGTTAGCGGATTTGATATAATTACAGAAAGTGCGGTTACAAAACTGATGTATCTTCTGGGAAGAGAAAATAATATGGGAAATATTAAATCCTTGTTGAGTAAATCGTTACGGGGCGAGATGACTGTTAATTAATTTTTTAACAAAAGTAGAAGGTGTTATTGTTTTTTTTTGTAATTTAGCAAATTCAAAAGAAAAGTCAATAAATAAGACTTCTTGAAAGGAGAGGTGTCCGAGTTGGTCGAAGGAGCACGCCTGGAAAGTGTGTATACCTCAAAAGGGTATCCAGGGTTCGAATCCCTGTCTCTCCGCAAATTTTATAGAACAGTAAGTAAGTAAATTAATATTTAATCAAAATGAATAAAAGATCACGTATGAAGAAGTTAGTTGCATTTTTGGCTATTGCCGGATTTTTCACATTCGGATTAACAAATGTTGTATTGGCTCAAGACGAACCAGCAAACACAACTACTGAAGAACAAGTAAATACACAACAACCGGCTGCTCCTCAAACGATGGCAGCAGATGTAGAAGAAACTGTTACGGAAAAGCCTTTCCACCAAGTATTGAAAGATAAGTTCATTGAAGGAGGTGCAGGCTGGATGACTCCTATCTTGATTACTTTAATTATGGGTTTGGCTTTAGTTATCGAAAGAACAATATATTTGAATTTAGCAACAACCAACACGAAAAAATTGCTGAGCGGTATAGAAGAAGCATTGAAGAAAGGTGATGTTGAAGCTGCAAAGAAATTGTGTCGTGATACCAGAGGCCCTATTGCCAGTGTTTTCTATCAGGGGTTGGATCGTTATGATGAAAGTATAGATGATATTGATAAGGCTGTTGTTTCTTATGGTGGGGTTCAAACAGCACGCTTGGAGTCTAATATGTCTTGGATTGCATTCTTTATTGCAGTTGCTCCTTCATTAGGGTTCTTGGGTACTGTTGTTGGTATGGTTCAGGCATTTGATGATATCGAAAGAGCGGGTGATATTTCTCCTACCATTGTTGCTTCTGGGATGAAAGTTGCTCTTTTAACAACGGTATTCGGATTAATTGTTGCTATTATTTTGCAGGTCTTCTATTCTTATTTAGTATCAAAAATTGATAGTTTGGTAACTAATATGGAAGATGCAACCATTGGCTATATGGATATTATCGTAAAATATAAGAGATAAAAGAATAGCTTTTGTGGTTTTTAATCTTTAATCTTTAAATTTTATTATAATGGAAAAATCAATAAAGAGAATAACGAATATTATTTTAATAGTAATAGCTGCAGTTGCCATTGTAGCAGGATTTTTCGTGGCGTTTAAAGGCGAAGAGTCTCAGATGGGCATGGATATAAGTATGTATTTGACTTATGCCATGGTTCTTGTTGCTATTGTTTTGATTCTTGTTTTCGCATTTGCACAAATAGCTTCAAACAAAAAACAATTAATCAGTACGCTGATAATGTTGGCGGTAGTTGCTGTTATTGTTTTTGTTTGTTATCTGATTGCACCGTCAGAGTTAAGCGATGTAGCAAAGCGAGTGGGAGTAAGTGAAAATATTTACAGATGGGTAGGTGCTTCAATTAACTTTGCATATATTACTTTTGCAGGTGTAATTGTCGCTTTACTGGGTTCAATGATTTATATGAAAATAAAAAAATAGTGTAATATGGGAAAGAATACACCGGGATTAAATACGGGATCAATGGCAGATATTTCTTTCTTGCTATTGACGTTCTTTCTTCTTACCTCTTCTATCAATACAGATCAGGGGATCCAGAGAAGATTGCCGCCACCATTGAAGGGGGATGAAAAACCTCCCAAAGTAAATGAGAGAAATGTGCTGAAAATATTAGTTAATATGTATGACCAGTTGCTGGTTAATGGAGAACCGATGAATAATGTAAATGAGTTAAAGGCTCGTACAAAAGAATTTATCGCAAATCCGGGGGATAACCCTCACATGTCGGTTATAAAATTAAGATATATTGAGGAACTGGGACGTGAAGCTTCTGTATCTGATGGGGTGGTCTCTTTACAGAGTGACAGGGGAACTTCTTATAAAATGTACATTGCCGTTCAAAATCAGCTGGCTGCTGCTTTTAATGAATTACGGGATGAATATTCACGTCAGAACTATGGTAGGACTTTTGACAACCTGTCTGACGAACAGAAGAAAGGCGTTCAGAAAGTAATACCAATTAGTATATCGGAAGCAGAACCATCTAATTACGGAGGAAAATAGTCATGGCAAGATTTAAAAAAGACGAGAAAAAAACAGTACCCGATCTTAACATGGGTTCTATGTCGGATATTATATTTATGTTTTTGTTCTTCTTTATGGTTATAACAACGATGCGTGAATCTACCTTATTTGTAAGAACGATCATTCCTGCTGCGACAGAAGTACAAAAGTTGGAGAAGAAATCATTAGTTTCTAATATTAATATTGGTCCTCCATTGGCTAATTATATAGCAAAGTTAGGGCCGGAACCACGTATTCAATTAAATGACCAGTTTGCGAATTCGGGAGATATAGTTGAATTTGTAGAAGTAGAAAAACAATCGCGTAGCGAGGCTGATAGAAATATGATAACATGGTCGTTAAAAGTGGATGAGAGTGTTAAAATGGGAATTGTTACGGATGTGAAACAGCAGTTAAGGCGCGCTAGCGCATTTAAAGTAAATTATTCTACCAGAAAACAAGTAAAGAAATAGCATACTGCTTGTTACTAAATAAGCACTACAGAACTAATAAAATAGAATACGAAAATATATAAGACAGTTGTAGGGATATCCTGCAACTGTTTTTTTGTTTTTATAGGTTCTTATTATAGAATAACCCAACAGGATACTTATTGATAATGGAAATTCGGGATTTATATATCATTTCGTCAATGATTTATCGAGTTTTAATATCGAAGTTGAAAAGTTGAGATAAAATGAATAGGGATTATCTCACTTCGTTCGATGCACTCACATGCTTCACGTTCGAGTGGTTGGCTATGCCGAACCCTTTGGGTTTCGTCGTTCCTCCTCACAGTCGTGGAAGTACGTCATTGCGGACTTGATCCGCAATCCCCTCAATAAAGAAGGGGATGCTGAAACAAGTCCAGCATGACGGCAATATGTTAGTTAAGAGTATCATTGCGAGGAACGAAACCCAAAGGGTTCGGCATAGCCAACCAACCGGACCGAGCTCAACGGAGATATTCTCTTATTTCAACTTTTGACAACTTCATCGGTAGAAGTTACAAACAAATGTAGAATTCCATTATATGGAGACAAAATACAGTAAAATAAAGTTCCCGATATAATAAGAATATCAGATAGAGTAAGATTATCTATTTTTTGGGACTGTTTGATATACCGATTGCAAGAATACTGTTTTTTTCCTTCTTATCTATCCTTTTGTTTTATTTTATCCTGAAACCTTTATCGATTTCGGAAGAAAAAGAAAACATTTTACCATTTAGTTTGGACATTTGAGGAAGGTTTGAAAGCATTTTACACTTTCGTTTGAAGATTTCGGGAAGACCCGAAAACGTTTTACACTCTTGTTTGGAGATTTCGGGAAGACCCGAAAGTATTTTACACTCTCGTTTGGAGATTTCGGGAAGACCCGAAAACGTTTTACACTCTCGTTTGGAGATTTCGGGAGAACCCGAAAACGTTTTACACTCTTGTTTGGAGATTTCGGGAAGACCCGAAAACGTTTTACACTCTCGTTTGAAGATTTCGGGAGAACCCGAAAACGTTTTACACTCTTGCATGAAAGTTTTGGAAAAATCCGGCATTTTGCTGAAAAACAGCACATAAAATATCCGAAAGTAATTATGCCATTTACATTGGATGTTTCGGGAAGGATCGAAAGCATTATATTCGGCTACATCCGATCTTACTATAAGTTATAAATGATTTTTCCGGAGAGGTTTATTCTTTATAAGGTTCTATCGGAACATTTATCAAACAGGCGGGCGGATATCTGTGAGAGACACACTAAGGGGGATGTTATTGTATTTGAAAAAAAAATCAATTTATCCCTTGAACTCACATTATTGATAAAAGGAACGGTTAAGATAAGATTTAGCTAAATGACGAAGCCGTAAATAAACAATAAAATGATTATCTTTGTTTGCTATAATAAAAATTGTAAACAAATGAAAAAACCGATCCTGTTCTTCTCAATGTTATTTACACTTTTGTCCGTATCCGCACAATATGCCGACAGATGGAAAAAAGTAGATAGCCTTGCTAAAAAGCAATTACCCGAATCTGCCCTCAAGGAAGTTGAAAGTATTTTCAATGATGCCGGGAAAGCGGACAATTTTAACCAAACAGTGAAAGCCTTTATTTACAAAATGCGCTTTACACTGGAGAAAAACCCGGATGAGGCTCCCAGGATAATTAAGGATTTTGAAGATTTTGCAAGTAAGTATATCAAAATCGATCAAAAGTCATTGTTGCATTCCATGACAGGGGAATTGTATTGGATGTATTATAACAGTAAACAATATGCTGTCAACCAGCGGTCGCAGGTTATTGGCTATGTGCCGGATGATATTAATGAGTGGAGCAAGAACCTCTTCTTTGATAAGATAAGCGGGGAGTTGAAGTTGTCGCTACAGGATGTCGACAGTTTACAAAAAGCAACTGTAACACAATTTGGCCCCTTGGTAGAACAGGGGGAAGACAGCAAAGTGTTGGGACCGACGTTGTATGATTTCCTGGCATACCGGGCGATAGATGTTTTATCGCAATTGAGCAATGCCGCCCTTATCAAAGATCCGTTGAATGATAAAATGTATTTTCTGTCGACGGATGCATTTATAAATATTCAGTTGGACAGCTTATATAAAGAATCTGCAGAGAATCAGGTTCTCCAGATATATCAATCCTTAATAAAATTCCATCAGCAGGCAAAAGATATCCCGGCCTTGATCTATGCCGATCTTTCCCGCTTGAACTATGTTCGCAATAATTCCGAACATCTCCAAAGTGGTGAGTTATATATCGGGGCATTGGAAGGGTTATATAAACAATATTCCGGCAATGCGGCAATTATTCCGGTTATGGAAGCGATGGCGCAGTATTATTATTCAAAGTCGTATGATATATCGGAAGAAGAAAACTATAAGAGAAAAGCCTATGATATCGCCCAGAAGGGGATAGAGCAATTCCCCGCCGACAAAAGGGCAAATGTATTGAAGAATATCAGGGAACAGATCATACAGAAAACAATCAGTGTCCGTCAGAATCAATTGGCACCTCCGGAAAGCGAGTTGGTTTTGGATATAACGAGTACAAACATTACCAATCTGGAGTTGAAGATTTATCGCGTTAACGCAACGGCAAAAGAATACCAGCTTTTCATCAGGAATAATAATGGAAAGAATGAATCGTATCCTAATCGCTCATTGGTAGAAACAAAGGAATTAAGTATTCTTCCCAATGAAAACTTCGATCCCGTACACAGTGAAATGAAAATCACAACGGGGAAATACGGTATCTACGAATTCTCCGTTGCCGAGAAGGGAAGTAAGAAGGCGGAAGAGCAGGCACGCGGCACATTTACCGTTACGGATTTCACGTATATAAGCCGTAGTATTGCCGAGAAGGAAATCAATACATATATTGTAGATCGTATAACGGGACAGACTGTAAGCAATGTTTCGGTAGATGTTGTTGCCTATAACTGGAGTTCCGGAAAATATAAGATGCAACAAATTACCCAGACGAAAAGCGATGGCAACGGATTGTTCAATATACAGTCAGAGCGTTACAGTAATATATATTTCTTTGAGAAAGGGGAAGATAAATACTTTTGTTCGTCATCGAATGCTTATCCAAGCAGGGAATACGGGCAGGAGGAAACCAGTGATGTATCCCTGTTTACCGACCGTTCCCTGTATCGTCCGGGGCAAACCCTTTACTTTAAAGGGATAGCTTATTCCCGGCAGAAACAGGAAGTAATCAATAATCGAACGTATGATGTACGTTTGTTGGATGCCAACCGGCAGGAGCTAAGTAAAAAGACATATACCAGCAATGAATTCGGTTCGTTTGCCGGTGAGTTCGTATTGCCTTCTTCGGGCTTGAACGGGATATATCAATTACAAACATCCGGCGGTAGTGTTTCTTTTTATGTAGAAGAATACAAGCGTCCTACATTTGAGGTTGTTATTGAGAAACCGGAAAAAGAAGTGTACTTCGGGCAGGAAGTTGCCTTTACCGGTAATGTGAAAGCCTACGCCGGATATGCCATCCCCGATGCGCAGGTGAAGTATAGCATCGTCCGCCGGACACATCGATTATGGTGGTGGAATCCCACACCTGATAAAATTGTGGAAACAGGAACCGCCACTACCGATGAAAAGGGGAATTTTATAATTACCTTTACTCCTGAAAAAACAAATACAAAAAGTTCTTTTTTCCGGGAACAATTTTATACCTATACGCTGGAGGCTAATGTAACCGATTCCAAAGGGGAAACACAACGGGGAGAACAAACGGTTTCGGTAGGGGAGAAGTCGTTGTTTATTATTGCGGAGGCTCCCGGTAAGCACGACAGGCAGCAACCGCTTTCTGTTGCCGTGCATACGGAAACCATAAACGGGAAAATCATTACTTCTTCGCTGGAATATACGGTTTACCTCTTGGAAGATTCCGGTAATTACCTGGAGAAAGTAGAGGCGAAAGATAGCTTGAAAGCAAAGAAACAGGTTTTGTCGGGGACATTCAATACCGGGGACAAGAACCTGGAATTGGATACCCGGAAATGGGCTTCGGGATATTACAAAATAGTATTCACTACTCCCGATGCACAGGGTAAGGAAGTAAAAACAGAATTATATGTTATCCTCTATGGGGAAGACGACAAGCAACCGCCGGTAAAATCCTACGTTTGGCTGCTCACACCCAAGACCGAATGCAAAACAGGGGAAAGTGCCCGGATCCGGTTTGGGTCATCCGCCCGGAATGTACATGTATTGTATGAGGTTATGCGGGGGAATACTATCCTGGAAAGTAAATGGATCACACTGGATAATGAGATAAAGACGTTTGACATGCCTTTTAAAGCGGAATACCAGGACGGTGTGAACGTACTGTTTACATTTATAAAGGATGAACAGTTGTTCTCACAAGCAGTACAGGTGAAACGCAAACTGGAGAAAAAAATGCTTACGCCTGCGTTGACTGTCTTCCGCGATAAGATGCAGCCTGGCGAGAAAGCACAATGGACGATTACCATTGCTGAAACCGGAAGCGGAAAACTGTTGGCGGAACTCATGGCTGGCATGTACGATGCTTCTTTGGATGCTATCCGTCCGCACAGTTGGAGTTTCGATCCTTCCTACAGCTTATATATTCCGTATTCATCTCCATGGAGGAGTAATGGTTTTGGTGTTGATTATAACTCTGCTTATTTCAGAATAAATTATCAGCAGGCAGGAATTATAAAGTTAAATCAACTGCAGTGGTTTGGATTACACGTAGGAGGATATTATTACGCTGGATTTGGAGGAGGGGGTCGGCATGCTGCCAGAGCGAAAATGGCAGTAATGATGGGTGTACAAGTGGAAGATATGGAGACGGCAGATTATGCAATGGAGTCTAGTGCCAGAGAAGAAAGTAAGGCACCATCTATGTTTTCAGAACAAGTAGCAAATAAAGAAATGGATAAAAAGGAAGAAAATACTGCTGATACCGGGAACGAAGATATAAAGATCCGTACCAACTTTAATGAGACTGCCTTTTTCTATCCGCAGTTACAGACAGATACTGCCGGTAACATACAAATTACCTTTACCGCTCCCGAAAGCCTTACCCGTTGGAATGTGAAAATGCTGGCGCATACGCCGGAGTTGTATTTCGGGCAGGCAGGGGCGCAGGTGGTAACACAGAAAGACCTGATGGTGCAGTTGAACATGCCGCGTTTTGTCCGCCGTTCGGATAAACTGACTCTGGTAGCCAATGTAATTAACCTTACGGATAAAGAATTAACGGCCCAGGTAGATCTGTCGTTAATCAATCCGGAAAACGAACAGGTTGTTCATCTCAAGGATAATCAGGTAAGAACCGTTACCTTAGCGGCAGGAGAAACAAAGCCTGTGGAATGGAACCTGACGGAATTCTCCGCCTTCGATCTGGTAACGGTAAAAGTAGTCGCAAAAGCCGGACAGTTCAGCGATGGGGAACAGCATTACCTGCCCGTATTACCCGATAAAGTACTATTGACAGAAAGTATGCCGCTTATTATCCGTGCCAACCAAACCCGTAATTTCACCTTTGCAAGCCTGATCAAACAGGGGAAAGAGGTAGATTCCAAAACTCTGACAGTAGAATTCTCTGCTAATCCTACATGGTATGCCGTTCAGGCATTGCCTACGCTTTCGGCGCCGGAGAATGACAATGCAATAGATTATTTCACCGCGTATTATGTCAATGGGTTGGCAACGCATATTGCCAATTCCAACCCGAAGATAAAAACGGTCTTCGAGCAATGGAAACAGGGAGGCGGTACCCGTGATGCCCTGTTGTCTAACCTGGAACAGAATCAGGAATTGAAAAACATGCTTCTGGAGGAAACCCCCTGGGTGATGGCTGCCAAAAACGAAACGGAGCAAAAGCGGCAGATCGCTTTGCTGTTCGACTTGAATCAGCAGGCAAACAATGGGCAGCAATATATGGATAAACTGCTAAAGCTGCAAAAGCCATCGGGAGGTTTTGCCTGGTTCGATGGTATGACCGAGAGCCGTTATATTACCCAGACCATTATGCTCAATATGGCCCGCTATAATAAAATGACTGCTAAGAAACAGGATAACCAAAACTGGATAAAGAAAGCGGTTGCCTATCTGGATATGGAGATTGCCCGTGATTATACGGAGTTGAAAAAGTACAACAAGGATTACAAAACAACCATGACCATCGGCGATATGCAATGGTTTTACCTGCATCTTCGCTCGGAATACAAGGATATTGCTGTTGATAAATCGGCAAAGGAAGCTGTTGACTACTATACGGCGCAAGCCGAACAATACTGGACAAAAGCCACTTTGTACGGGAAAGCCGCAACAGCATTGATTTGTTACCGGAACGGAAAAACAACATTGGCAAATGATATTTTGAAATCATTGAAGGAGAATGCACTGAAAACCGATGAGTTGGGCATGTACTGGGCAAAGAACACGGCAGGATATTTCTGGAACGAACGCCCCATTGGTGTACAGACCGCCATCCTGGAAGCTTTTATGGAGATAACAAAAAACCAGGCAGATGTTGATGAGATGAAAATCTGGCTCTTGAAACAAAAGCAGACACAACGGTGGGATTCGCCTATCTCGACGGTGGATGCTATCTATGCCCTGTTGAATTACGGAACGGATTGGCTATCTTCCGATAGTGAAGTGGACATCAAATTGGATAACAAAGAGCTTGAACCCAAAAGCAAGGAAGCCGGAACAGGTTATATCAAAGAAGTGATTCCGGGGCAGGATGTCCATCCGAAAATGGGCAATGTCAGTGTAAGTCGCAGAGGCGAAGGCATCGGTTGGGGGGCTCTGTACTGGCAATACTATCAGGATGTGGATAAAGTGCAGCAACACGGCGGAGCATTATCGGTGACGAAGAAGTTGTTTGTTGAAAAGAAAGAGAATAACAAAAGCACGATGGTTCCGGTGGAGCAGACCACTATAAAGAAAGGGGATAAAATCATCGTACGCCTGGTTGTCACCACCGACCGCAACCTGGAGTTTGTGGCATTAAAGGATTTGCGGGCCGCCTGTTTTGAACCGGTTGATCAACGTTCGGGTTTTATATGGCGGGAAGGCGTTGCCTATTATGAAACGATCAAAGATGCTTCAACGCAGTTCTTCTTTAATTTCTTGCCGAAGGGAACATATGTATTTGAATACGAGGTATGGGCAAATAATGCAGGAGATTATGCCAATGGTATGGCAAACATCCAGTGCCAGTATGCACCTGAATTTATCAGTCATTCTTCCGGAGGCAGGATTGTAGTGAATCCGTAAGATAGTTAAAGATTAATGATATAATTGTCGAGTTATAAAAAGAAGATTTGAAAAAGATCAACAAATGGTATTGTTTGTTGATCTTTTTGCAATGTTTGTTTAATGTTGTTTATAGTTATTATGCTCCTAGGGCGTGTAAAAATAAAGGGATGGAACATAATCCGATAGCAACGTTGAAAGCTCCCGCAATTTTAGTCCAGATAGCTCCTTTTCCATACCATGCAGGTACCAAAGCCACGAATAATCCGCAAATGAGTATAAGAACAACTCCCAATGGCCATATCAATGCAAATTTGACAATAGCGACATAAACAAAGCTGGCAGAGATGAATAACTCCCCGATAAAAAAGTGGGCGATTTGTTTCTTGTCTCCGCCTTTGAGGAAGAACCAGCCTATAAGCACCCAGAATAAACCATAATTAGCAAAAACAGTACCTAAGAAGATGCTTTTATCGCCCGCTACATTCAAAATGTACATGGAAAGTGCTGTGAAAATTTGTGCAGCTCCACCAAAAACGATGGCAATATAGGCCAATGATTTGCTGATTTCTTTGTGGTCGCCTCCTTTTACCCCAATACCCAATTGTTCTAAACCGAAACTCCATACGGTTACAATCAGGCCAAATACGCCAATAGCTTCAGGATTAAAAAATGTCATGTTTTCTTTTTAGTTAATTAATAAATTGATTTTATTTGAAAAGCTCACAAAAATAGTAAAAAAACTCACATGCCAGTATATGGGAGAGTTAATTTTCTTTTTTTAAGACAATAGCAGGCTAATGATAGAAACAATCCAGTATTTAATTATATATAACAGATACTGGGTTTCTCAAAGTATCTGTTATACAATATCTATCAGATTGCTTCCTTTCGGATACCATGGACGCATACGTCCCGACACTATGGACGCGTACTTATGAACAGAAAGTAGTTATATCCACGGATGAACCGTAGCAAAGCTTGCGGATAAATAGTATGCATAACATACGGGAAAATATAATTAAAAAAAGACAATAGGTAAAAAATTTAGGAGATATTCTTATGAGATCAGACTTCTTTTTAAAGAGCTTGTCTTAAAAAATTGTACTTTTGCCGGACTACTTTTAAGTTTCAGTAAGATGTTCATCACAACATATTTTTTTAGGTAAAGAGAATGATACAAAAAAGAACATGCATCTTTTTTTATTGTATCCTGTTTGTTTTACAGGTAAATGCTCAGGATACGGATGGTAAAAAAATATACTTTCAAGGCTATTCCGGTGGAATGATGCTTCATACAGGGTATCTTTTTTCAGGAGAGGTAAATATATATAATGATATAACTCATTCTGTAGAGACAATTGACATACAGGGGATGCCTGTGGGAATAGGTGGATTGATGAGGTTTCATTTTGGAAAACACTTTCGTGTAGGTGGGGAAGGTTATAGTTCAACACTACATTACGGAAAAAATAAAAGTTATATGACATTAGGGTGGGGTGGAGTATTGTTCGATTGCCGATGGGTTTTAAACAAATTTACCATTTTCCTTGGAGGGACGATTGGTGGAGGAAGTGTGAAAAATGTTACCGTGGCAAACAATGCATCTTCTCATTCAATAGAAAAAAATGCGTTATACCGGAAGTATGCAGTTATGATAATCGATCCTTTCATAGGAATGGAATATGCTGTTAACCGTAGCATTCATTTGATTGCAAAAATAGATTATATTATTAGTGTTAATGGAAGCCGGTCTGATTTTGCAATGGGGCCTCGTATCTATTTAGGCGTTATTTTTTCCAGATCAAAAGATTCGAAAAGATAATCCCAAACAGGAATGGATATTAACTTTTTGCAATAGAAAACAAAAAAGTAATGCCTCCATCCGGTCTGGGTTTAGCTGTAATTTCTCCATTATGGAAAAGTACGGCATGTTTGACGACAGAAAGTCCCAATCCTGTTCCACCCGCTTTCCGGGAGCGACCTTTGTCTACACGGTAGAATCGTTCAAAGATACGTGTTAAATGCTTTTCTTCAATACCAATGCCTGTGTCTGAATACGCAAAATAATACATCTTCGAATCTTCTTTGTATTGTTCGATTTCAATTGCAATATCATTGCCGGCATAAGCAATCGTATTATCAAATAAATTACGGAATATGGAATAAAGCAAAGAAGTATTGCCGTAACAGGGAAGTGTGAGGTTTTCCGCTTTATTGATAACCATTATGTTTTTTTCTTTAAGTTGTAAAGAAACGTCACTAACCACTTGTTTAATAAGTTCGGCAATGTCTACTTGTTCTTTTTGTATCAATCCCGGTGCTTCGTCAATGCGGGTTAATTTGGCAATATCATATAATAAAGCGCTTAACCGGGTGCTTTGTGTGTAGCTTTTTGCAATAAAATCTTCCAGCATTTCCTGTGGTAAATCTTTATTATTCAGGATCGTTTCCAAATACCCTTGAATGCTGCTTACCGGTGTTTTTAGTTCATGAGCAATATTTTGTGTAAGCTGCCGCTTGATAGTATCTTTTTCTTCTTTCTCTGCAACTACCTGCTGTTTTTCTGTTTCCAGGTCTTTTTTCATGTTCATTAAGCGGTTATAGATCTGCACAATATGACGGGATATCTCTCCCAATTCATTATTAGGGAAATGCGTAGGGTATTCAATAATTTCATCTCGTTCGGCTTTCATAGCAAACTCATTCAGTTGTGCAATGCTTTCGCCAAGATGTCTCATAACGGTATAAAAGACGATTCCCAAAATAATTAATAAGAAGATGGCGATTTGAATAAATTGTAGATCTGCCTGTAAGCTAACTTTCAAATCACTGTTATAAGGTACGGCCGAGCGTATGATGTGATCTCCATACCGTTTGGCAGAATAAAAATACACATCACCCGTAGTTTTTGATTTTCTTCTGACATCATAGCCTGTACCTTCTTTTAGAGCTTCTTGTATTTCCTGACGATCGATATGATTTTCTATTGGCTTTGTCGTTTTTGTTTCCGAATCGAATTGTACATTTCCGGATAAGTCCATAATAGTTGTTCGATAAGGAGCTTCTTTTGTGATAGAATCCAAATTATATCCTTCCTGTAGCGCATAATCTATTTTGTCATTATAGTCTATCAACTTATTGTTTAGCAGTTCGACTTTATATTGTTTTTCACGGGAATATTGAAACACGATAAAACTTGCCGTCAGCAATACAAAAAATGCAGTCACCGACCAAAAAATACGAAGATGGAATTTCAGATATGTTTTTCTTTTTTTCATTCTATGTCCACTTATTTTTCAAAACAGTATCCGTATCCTAAGCGGGTGACAATGTGTTTGTCATAAGGGATTATTTTTTTTCGCAAACGGGTAATATGAACATCAACAGTCCTGTCGGTAACAAAAACATCATCATTCCAGACTTTCTCTAATAAATCTTCCCGGGAAAAAACTTTATTAGGATTTTGTATCAACAACTGTAGTATCTCAAATTCTTTTTTTGTGAGCGGAATATCTTTTCCTTGTATGCTGACTTTTTTACTAATGGTATCCAAGATAAGACCTTCATATTGAAGAGTGCTTTCTTTTGCCGTTTTGTCTGCATTTTGACTGCTTCTCCGCAAAACTGTTTTTACCCTTGCAATAACTTCCTTAACGGAAAAAGGTTTGGAAATGTAATCGTCCGCTCCTATGTCAAGGCCCTTAAGAGTGTCTTCTTCCGTATCCTTGGCTGTGCAGAATATAATAGGTATATTGGCGGTTGTCCTGCTTTTTTTGAGGATGGAAGCCATTTGAAAGCCGGAAATGTCACCCATCATAATATCCAATAATAGTAAATCATAATCTGCAATGTTCATTGTTAAAGCTTCTTCTGCCGAATTTGCCGTATCTACAGAGTAACCGGCTTGAGTAAGATTAAATTTCAGGATCTCACATAGGCTTTCTTCATCATCAACTACTAAAATGCGTGCTTGTTCCATGTCTTGTTTCTTTACTTTATACAAAAGTAGTTAATTTTTATTACGTTTTTGTTACAAAACAATCAAATCTATATTTAGTTTTATGAAGATTATTTATTTAAACTTACTTACTAGTAAATAAAAATTGTACTTTTGCATAATGAAGAACACAAGGGGAGAAATAATACGTATTGCAGATGATTTGATTCGTACCAGAGGATATAATGCATTTAGTTATACAGATATATCCAAACAGTTGAACATAAAAAATGCGGCAGTACATTATTATTTCCCTGCCAAGTCTGATTTGGGGACAGAAGTGATCCGGTTTCGAATATCCGATTTTCATCAAAGGGTTCAAAGTTGGGATACATTACCCTACGACCAGCAACTTGTGAACTGGATAACTTATCATCAGCACAAAAAAGAGAATAAATGTGTTTGTATATTAGGCGCTTTGGCTCCGGTGTATGATACTTTACAGGAAAACATGCAGACGGAATTGGGCAGATTCTCCAATATAATACTGGAATGGTTAATAGATATTTTGGCAAAAGGGAAACAATCAGGAATATTTAATTACAAGGAATCTCCAAGGGCAAAAGCTTATTTGGTTCAGTCTTCATTATTGGCGGCATTACTTTTGAATAAAGTATTGGATGATGATGTTTTTCAAGCGATTCAAAATAGTATTTTAATGCAATAGAATTATATATAATAAAAAACAAATAAAATAAATAATTAAATAGAAAGGTCATGAAAAAAATTAATGCGACAATTACAGTTTTTGCTCTAATATCCTTTTTGACAATGGGTGGATTTAGCGCTATAGCACAGGATAATCAATCTTCCGAAGCCAAGAAAAATACAAATGGTCCCAAAATTACATTTGAGAACACAACCCATGATTATGGTACAATTTATCAAGGGGATAATGGAGAATGTGAATTTGTATTTAAAAATACAGGTAAGGAGCCTTTGGTATTGAGTAATGTTCAGGGATGTTGTGGGGTTTCAGTTCTTGAGTGGACAAAAGATCCTGTGATGCCGAAAAAAACCGGCAGTATAAAACTGAGATATTATACAAGCAGGCCGGGAACAATCAACAGGGAGGTAACTGTTACATCAAATGATCCGGATAACTCCATAATCAAGATCAAATTGGTCGGAAAGATAGAGGCTAAACCGGCAGAAGATGCTACAGGAAATTAATTTAAAGAACAAAAACATAAAATAAAACGAGGGCATCAAAAATTTTTGATGCCCTCGTTTTATTTGTATCCTTATTATTATACTTAATACCAGAAGTTACGCAAGTTATAAGAATAGTGGTTAGCCGTTAGTGGTGTGTTTTCATTTTTATTACTTTACCTGTTTTATCCTTCTACTTCCAGCCTTTTGCTTGCTACAATCGTTCCCTGTAACTTGTGTGACCTCTGTTAATATTATTTGGTAACCGATTTTATCCAATTGGAAATATCTTCCAGTACTTCCGGTGAAATTGTTTCTGCAATTGTACCATATTCCGAAATAAGTCCTGTTTTAATATGTTGGAACAGATGATTCAGTTCAGGATATTTTTTCGTTGTAACTTTGCCAGGGAGCCATCTTTCAAAACTTTGAAGATTAACATCAGCTGGAACCTGTAAATCTTTTTCTCCATTAATTGCCAAGACAGAGCATTTTATTTTTTGCAGGTCTTTGGTTGGATCGTACTTCAGGATTGATTGCATTTCCGGTGAGGCCCCGAATACCAATTCACTTTTATACCAATTACGAACATCCGTATTATTTTTTGTTTTTTCAGGAATAATTTCGTCTATAAATTTATCAGGGAAATTAAACACCGAATCGGCTGAATGTTTTTCAATTAAAGTATGCATTTGAATAACCAATTCTTCATTTTTAGCAATATCTTTATCAGAAATATGAGAAGCCTTGGCAATTGCATATCGTTGCAGTTTCATCAAACTATCGCCTTTGATAGCAACCCCCGCCATAGAGACAATAAAACGTATATCGTTATTATTTGTAGCTGATATAATGGCAATAGAGCCGCCTTCGCTATGTCCGATCAATCCTATTTTTTCCGAATTGATTTCATTGCGTGTTTTTAAATAAGATACTGCGGCTAAGGCATCTGTGGAAAAATCCTGTATGGTGGAGGTATGGTAAACTCCTTTGGACTCTCCTACGCCTCTGTCATCATAACGTAAAACAGCAATTCCATTACGGGTGAGATAATCGGCCAGTACAGCAAAGGGGCGATGGTTAAAGACTTCTTCATCCCGGTTCTGCCCACCGCTTCCGCTAATTAACACGGCAACGGGAAAATTAGTTCCTTCTTTGGGATAAGTAAAAGTTCCGGCTAGCGTTATATCAGCTTGTTTGTTTTCAAAGGAGATATCTTCCGAGTAATAAGGATAGGGAGGTTGCGGGTCTTGTGGTCGTTTCATATCTATATTTCCACGGGTCAAGACTAAAGGAAACGTATTCCCCATTTGTGTAAAAGTTCCTTCTATGGAATTCTTCTTAACTTTGCCTTCAAATGCAGCAAATAGTTTTGTTATATTAATTGTCAGTTTCTTGCTTTTCAAAACCGTATTTGTCGTAGGAATGTCTTTTGCTCCTTGGTCGGGACTGTCTAATAAGGTTGAATAAATACCGTCTTTTTCTTCAATGTGAAAAACAATTCGTAATGTTGACGGGCCATAATCTAATGTACCGTTCCATGTCCCTGTTATATTTTGAGAAAAAGTATTTGTTTGTATGAGTAACGCTGTGATAATTGTTATAAATATTTTATTCATTATTATTTGATTTTAGGATTATTATTATAAGAGTTTATATACGGCAAGCATAGTAAATGCTTCCGATAGAACGAATATTAAAATAAACAGGAAAACGCTTTTTGGGCCTTTAATATTGGTTGATACTTTAAATGCATTGTATAATAATGCAACTCCCCAAACAAGAATGAGCATCATTATTAATCCCGCAATAGAAAATTGAATTATGGAGAATACGTCGGTTAATGTTCCCTCCAATATACTGTCGATTATTTGCGGTCTGACCAGAAAGCCGGCAAAAGCAGCAAGTAAAAAAGGATATCTGGATAATGTCACAGTGCCCAGAATATCCTGGAATCGAACATTTTTAGCAGAGATCAAGGATATGAGATACATAATGATAATAGTGGCACAAAGTCCGATGGCTTGCAATAAAAAAGCCATGGGTAAAGAGATATTGGGAATATGCTTTATTTGAACCCCAATAAAATAAGTATTGCTAAAGTGTCCGATAATGACCGTGGCACAGACAATAATAATACCAATTCCAAATGCTTTCCATCCTGCAATCCACTCGAATGGATTGTATAATAACTTCCATTTATTTTCCATAAGATTCAATTTTTTGTATGATTTCATTTAATAAATTCCGTACTGTAGGATAGCTCAATTTTAATTGATTGGCCATTTCTTTAAGGCTTCCACTATGTTTAACAAAAGATAGAATAAAATTTTGTTCTTCGATAGATAATAATGCTAGTGCCGGCAATTCATAATTCCCGGTGACTTCTGTCTGGCAGTTTTCGCATTTCAGACTTTTGACTTTTAGCTGTGATTTACAACTTGGACAATAACACGGTAACATGATTCTTTAATTTTATTGTGCAAAGATAAATAATATTTTTAATATTATTGATTATATTTTGAATAATGTTTACTTTGTTTTTAAATATATTTGTTTTTTATTGACGTTAATTAATATAGATTCACTTCTAATAATAGATATAATCATTATTAAAACTTATCCTGCAATGTGTTATTATGTTCCCTGTCGAACTTACAAAAGTCTTTCATCTTTTGACGAAACAACTATATAGTTGTTTGCAGTACTTTCTGATTGTTAAGAAACAATTTCGCAGCAGTGCATGATACTTTCTTCCGTATGAAGAAATCTCCTTGCAATGATGTTTAATACTTTCTACTATTTGAAGAAACCTTCTTGCAATGATGTTTAATACTTTCTGCTATTTGAAGAAACCTTCTTGCAATAGTGCAAGCATATTTCCTAAAAGGAAATATATAGCGAAAAATTCTATATGTTTCCATTCTAATAAAGTAATACTGAAAAGCAACTGTTTTTGATATGAAAATCATCAACGGAGGGAATATTCTTCTAATGGTTAGAAGATAGAAATCAATAAACTACATGTAGACGAGTATGACAATCATATTTATTAGAAAATTCTCAATATTATCTTTTTTTATTGTCTGTTTTATGGCATGTTAAATAGCCTTGTTTATAAAAGAATGTAGATGCTTTATAAAATCAGGACTCATCCAATTACCATTATATTGTTTTCCGTTAATGAAAAAGGCAGGTGTGCCTTGTACTCCGTTTTTGGTTCCAGATTCAAAATCATCTTGAATTTTCCGGAGATATTTTTTATCTTTAAAGTCTTTTTCAAATTTATCGATATCCAGATTGAGGTCTTTTGCATATTGCAACAAATAATAGTCATCCAATGCATCTTGGTTATCGTATAAGGTATCGTGCATTTCCCAGAATTTGTTTTGTCCGCCTGCTATCTCTGCTGCCATTGCCGCATGTAATGCATAAGGGTGCATATCGGTTAATGGAAAATTACGGAATATAAATTTTAAATTATCACCTAATTGTTTGTGTATCTCCTTTATTACGTAATGTGCGTTTTTGCAATAAGGACATTGGTAATCTGCATACTCTATTATTTCAACTGGAGCATCGAAAGGGCCTTGTACATGATCATTTTGTGTGATTTCTATATTCATTTTGTGTGATTTTTATATAAATAAAATAATTGTCGGTTTTTTTATAACTTAAATGATATTTATGAATAGATATTATATAAATATTCTTTTACGGATTGAGGAGGCCTTCCCAAGAGCATTTCCAGATCTTTTGATATTTCTTCAAACTCTCCTGCTTTCATTGCTTCGGCAAATGAAATAATAGACTTTAGTGCTTCTTTCGAAGTTTCTGATGTTGAAAGTATATGCCGGTATGTTTTAATATCAGGATTTAGATATTTGATGTTTTTTCTGGTGATTTCGCTAAGAATAACTGCTATTCTGTAAAAGTCCACATTTTCAATATTACTAAAATGATAGATTTTGTTTTCATGCCCTTTTGTGGATAAAATGATAGCCGTTGCTTCTGCCATATCGTTTCGTGATGCGAATGCAATTCTACCTTCACCTGCAGGTAGAAAAATACCGGCATTCAGAATGTTTTCTCCCATAAACATGGGCAATGTATCCGAATATAAATTGTTTCTCAATATGGTATAAGCCAATCCGCTATTAATGATAGCTTTTTCTGTGTTGATATGCGCCTTGGCAATTATGGCAATAGGAGAGGAGTCCGATTCATCTTTTCTGGCAAGACTTGTATATGTGATATGTTTTATTTTTGCTTCTTTAGCTGCTTTAATTACATTTTCTTGCTGTTTCTCCCTGTGATTAATATCATTTCCTGAGATTAATAAAAGTTGATCAACATCTTTAAATGCATTTATAAGGGAAGTGTAATTATCATAATCACCTTTTCTTAGGATTATACCTTTCTTTTCAAGATATTCGGCTTTCGTTATATCTCTTACAAAAGCAACAATATGGTTAGGTCTTATATTCTTTTTAAGTAGAGTTTCGATGGTTTTTGTTCCAAAATGTCCTGTTGCCCCTGTAATTAAGATCATGATCATGAATTTTGATTAGCATTATTTAATAAACAAAAAATAGCATATCTTTGTTCTGATATGCTATTCAAAATATGTGTCTTCAGATAATAAAAAACAGAAATCAATAATAACTAAATATAGAACTTATCAAAAGTTGATATTAATAGAAGAAGAATTATAGCAATGTGTTTTTAAAATTTTCGTGTAAATGGCATTGGCTTTCTCATTCGTATGAGTAATAATATTGGTATTAACACATAAGGCAGATTAAAGGAAAGAAATTTTACCGGATTAGGCGTTCTCCATTCGGGTTCGCCGAAGAATTCAACTCCAAAAACGATTATGCCGGTGATGGTAGCAATCATTGTCGCATATATTACTGACGGCAACTGAATTTTATTCCAACCGCGAACAAGAGCAATCACCAGGATAAGATAAAAAGGCATATAGACAAAAGAGGAAAGTCCTGTCACAATGCGCATCCAAACGGGTGGATTCTGGAAAAGAGGGTCTGTCCCATCTGCGTACCAATAATTTGCATTAACGATGAAATTCGATGAAGAACTGTTGAAATCGATTCCCAATGTGGGTACCATGTCGGCAATCAATGAAGTAATAAAGAATATCGAGAAGATGATAATGAAAAAAATATCAATAGGCCGTTCCCGTAATGGTAAGTTTTTTGTGCATCCCAATGACGCATTTGATTCAGTGTTTGTCATAGCGTTTCTATTTGTTATAATTTTTGTTTGGTAAAGATTTCTGTTTAATCATTATATTATCGTATATTCTTAAGGGATATACTCATAAGCTCCTATATCGTATCCATTTCCTTGAGGACGGAGAGTTCCTTTAAAATCTGTCTTAGGAGCGCCGTTACTTGTTCCTTTGTCAATGGCGGGAGAAGTTGACTTTAATTGAAGGTTGCCATTTTCCAAATCAACAAACTGAGGATCTTCTTTTATGGCATTTATTCCGAAATCCCCGCTTTGGGCATATCCCCAGGATAAATTATTTTCAATGATGACTTCGTTTACATCAATCCCTACATCCTCCTTGATTTTTATCTGTATCCAGTTGTTTACCGATATATTATTCCGGATAACAATATTTTTAATTAAGGGATGGTTGACATAAATGCCTTGTTGGGCACGGCCGTATACGGTGTTATTGTAGATATAAATATTCTCAAGGCGTCCCATTTGGGTGCTGTTGTCATCGGTATGATCAGCTACTTTGATACCGGAGCCTTGCCCTTTGTTCATATCATATATTATATTATTATAGACATGTATATCTCTTCCGGTATTTCCCATTTCGGAAGCAATCGAGATTCCCAATGTTCGGGGATTTATAATTTTATTTTGATACACGTGGATATTATACTGTCCATCATTTACCGGCTTGTCCGCATAACCGGCATCCAGGTAAATTGCTGCAGATATTCCGGCATTAATGATCTCATTATGATGGATAGTCCCGTTTTTACATCCTGACTTGACATCAATACTTTCTTTTATAACGTTCTTAACAATATTATAAGCGATTTCAAAATTATCTACAGTACGTAATGATATGGCTTCCCGGCTCAATTGAGCACAGTTTTCAACATAATTATTCCTTACCATGATATTTTTTGTTCCAATGAAATCTGCACCAAAACAAATACCGGGTGCTACGCAATTCGAGACAGAACATTTTTCTATAATCACATTGGAAGAACCGTCTTTTCCATATATCCCACAAGATTGGGAGTTTATAATGGTCAGCCCTTCTAGTTTTATGTAATGTGCGTTTTCCAGGCGGATGAGTGCTTGACTCGGGATTTGTAATGATACGTTTGTTCCGTCTATCACTACATTGTTATCCGGATATGCCCGTATGGTTATGTAATTATTCTCGGTTCCCGAATTTTTAATTGTTATTTTTTCTGTGTATGTCCCCGCCATAATATAAACGATGTTGCCTGGCTCGGATAGATCGACAGCTTTTTGTATGGTTTTAAAAGGGGCATCATGGGTTCCCGTATTCTTATCACTGCCATTTGTTGCAACAAAGTAAGCATTATCTTCTCCTAGATTATCTTTTCCATTGTTGTTTTTCTTGCAACCCAGGAATAAAAATATAAAGCAGCAATATAAATATAAGATTGATCTATTCATAAATGCAAATGTACAAAATAATCAGTAACCTTTAACTCAAATAATGCTGTTATTGGGTAATTAGCTTTTTTAATTTACCTAAATTTAGTATTTCCCCATTTTTTCTTTTCAAACTGATGACTCCATCGTCAATCATTTCCAATAGACTTCTGGATAGAGAAGGACGAGTAACGCCAAAATACTCCGCCAGTTCGGTTTGGGTCATGTCCATAGTAAAATGCATGTTATTAGTCCTTGCCAATATATATTGTGCAAGTTTCCCTTTGATGGTTTTTGTAGAAAGTAATTTCAATCGTTCGGATAGAAAATGGGCGCGATCGGAATTAAATGCCATATATCCTTGTAGAAAAGCTTCGTTAGAGGCTAGTTGTTTCATGACTGAGCTTTTCGAGATCGTGATCAGTTCACAATCTTCTAGTGCGACAACATCTACAGGGAATCGATTGTTTTCAGCAAACAGAAATGCCGGAGCTAAAGGATTAGGAGCGTTAATTGTTTCTATATTCAATACTGTGCCCGATTCGGAGATCATTTCGGCTTTTACACTTCCCTTTAATAAAATATACAGCGCATTCACAATGTCACCCTGGCTGGCAATCCATTCCCCTTTTTTATAAAGCCTGGTTTTGAACATTAATTCATCGAGAAATGTTTCTCTCTCGTTAACAGGGATGTTCTTACAGATAGGACACAAAAATAAACCATCAATATCCATAATAAATTTGTTTTGAGTTGCAAAAATAACATATTTATTTTGGCTTGTGTAACAAATGTTACATTTTTTTCGCCTGTGTGGTTTTAATTTTGTACAAATTTTAAAAGAGAAAATGAAATGAAAAGAACGATAATTAAAATAGATGAAAACCTCTGCAATGGATGTGGTGTTTGTGTTGAAGGTTGCCACGAAGGAGCTTTACAAATTATTGATGGAAAAGCACGTATGATAAGCGATCTTTTTTGTGACGGGTTGGGAGCATGCATCGGGGAATGTCCTGTCGGAGCAATAGAATTGGAAGAACGTGAAGCAGAACCCTATGATGAATATGCTGTTATGGAAAAGATTGCTCCCAAAGGAGAAGAAACTATTCTTGCGCATTTGCTCCATTTGAAAAATCATAATGAAATGGAATTTGTCAAACAAGGGCTTAATTATTTAAAAGAACATAATATTACTATTGATATGCAAAAGCTGACAGGAGGAAATACTGCTTCTGCTCAGGGAGCCTCTGGCGGTTGTCCGGGAGCGAGGGAGATGTCGTTTGCCCCGCAAAATCAAAATGAAGATAGAGAGACAGGTTGCAATACTTTTTCCCAGTTACGTCAATGGCCGGTGCAATTACATTTATTAAGCACGGAAGCTTCCTATCTGAAGAATGCAGATTTGGTATTGGCAGCAGACTGTACTGCTTTTGCGTATGGCGATTTTCACAACCGGTTTATGAAAAACAACATATTAGCGATTGCATGCCCGAAACTTGACAGCTCAAAGGAGGTGTATGTGGAAAAGCTGACGGCTATGATTGATAACGCACATATTAATACGCTTACGGTGATTATGATGGAAGTGCCCTGTTGCGGCGGATTATTACAACTGGCACAACAGGCGCAGGCAAATGCAAAGCGGAAAATACCAATTAAAAAAATAATAATAGGAATTAAAGGAAATCTTCTCAGTGAAGAATGGATATAATTGTTTAACTTAAAAAAAATAAAAATGTTTTGTTTTCAATGTCAAGAAACAGCCATGGGTAAAGGCTGTACAGTAAAAGGTGTCTGTGGAAAAACAGAAGATGTTGCCAATCTACAGGATTTATTAATTTACCTTATGAAAGGAATATCCAAACTGGCTATTCGTTTGCGTGAAAAGGGCGAGGAAATGCCCGAAGTGAATAAGTTTATTGTAGATGGTCTTTTTATGACTATTACCAATGCAAACTTTGATAAACAACGTTTTGAGAAAAAGATCAAAGAGTCTTTTATCATCCGGGATAAAGTTAAGAGCAGACTTATCGAGAAAGGAGAAACCAGCTTGCCAAATGATTGTGATTGTTTAACATGGAAAGCCGAAACCCTGGAACAAATGGAAGAGAAGGCGAAACATGTTGGAGTACTCTCTACGCAGAATGAAGATGTACGTTCGTTACGTGAGATGTTGACCTATGGAATAAAAGGAATGGCAGCATACGCTGAACATGCCGCAAATCTGGGATTTGAAGATCCCGAAATCTACGCTTTTATGCAGGAAGGATTGGTAGCTACAAAGAATGACGGTCTTTCGGCCGACGAGCTCACCGCTTTGGTATTGAAATGCGGAAGCTTCGGCGTAAAGGTGATGGCATTACTCGATAAAGCCAATACTTCAACGTATGGAAATCCTGAGATAACACAGGTAAATATCGGAGTGAGGAATAATCCGGGTATATTAATTTCAGGACATGACCTTCGGGATATGCAGGATTTGTTGGCTCAGACAGAAGGAACGGGTGTTGATGTTTACACCCATAGTGAAATGCTTCCGGCACATTATTATCCTGCATTTAAGAAGTATAAGCACTTTGCAGGAAACTACGGAAATGCCTGGTGGAAACAGGTTGAAGAATTTGAATCATTCAACGGGCCGATTCTTTTTACAACCAATTGTATCGTTCCTCCGCGCGCTAATGCTGGTTATACGGATCGGGTTTATACTACCGGTTCGTCCGGATTCACAGGATATCCGCACATCGCAGACCGTATTGACGGGAAACCAAAAGATTTCTCCAAGATCATAGAGCATGCAAAAAAATGCAAGGCTCCAACCGAAATTGAAAAAGGTGAAATAACAGGAGGGTTTGCTCATGCCCAGGTTTTTGCTTTGGCAGATAAAGTTGTAGATGCTGTAAAATCGGGAGCGATCCGTAAGTTTTTTGTAATGGCAGGTTGCGACGGGCGTATGAAAAACAGGGAATACTACACCCAGTTTGCAGAAAAGTTACCTAAAGATACGGTTATTCTTACTGCAGGCTGTGCCAAGTATCGTTATAATAAATTACCATTGGGAGATATCGGCGGAATTCCAAGGGTTCTGGATGCAGGACAATGCAATGATAGCTATTCATTGGTAGTTATCGCTTTAAAGCTAAAGGAAATATTCCAGTTGAATGATGTTAATGAATTACCAATTGCGTATAATATCGGATGGTATGAGCAGAAGGCAGTAATTGTATTGCTGGCACTTTTATCGCTGGGGGTAAAGAATATTCATTTAGGGCCTACATTGCCGGGATTTTTATCTCCTAATGTTGCGAAAGTACTTGTGGATAACTTTGGAATTGCAGGTATCGGAACAGTGGATGAAGATATGAAATTGTTTTTAGCGTAACCGTAAATAATTTTATAGGAAAAAAGACTATCAACTATCGGTAGTCTTTTTTTATTATTCTTCATTATTGATGGGGGAAGAGAATCATAAATAAGTATGCCAATTTTATAGATAATCTAACCGGATCAAAATATTTTATACTATTTGTCTTCGTATTGGAAAAATGGATAGTTTTGCCAAAATAAAAGGAGATGTACTTTATGTAAAGGCATAAATTTTAAAATCATGAAGAGGATTATATTAGCGTTTCTTTTGTCATTTACTTTTTCCTTATTTATGCAAGGACAAGTAACCGACCAAAATGCGTTAGCATACCGCAAGGCAACAAAAGAAAATAAAAAAGCTCCTTCTTATCCGGGTGGTATAGAAGAGTATTATCGTTTCATGAATGAAAATCTCAACATGGATATTGTCGGAGATACAACCATGTGGAAAGGATCGGTAAGTGTTTTTTACTTTTTTGATACATCCGGAAAATGTATCCGGTTCACCAGGGAAGGATCTTATACTTCTCAGGTAAACCGGGAGTTTGAACGTGTTTTGAAATTAATGCCCGACTGGATTGAACCGCACCTGTATGGTTTTATAACTAATGGAATAACAGAAGTAGTAAAGATTCTGCCTCCAGGCAATAAAAACATATATCTTTGCGTCTATATACGAAATACTGTTGAAGTTGTCAAAAGTTGACGCAAAGATCGTTCTTTTGTTAGGGATTGGCTCCGCCGAGCTCGTAAACTCGGTTGCCACGTCGCTCGTGCCTCACTCCTCGCAATGACGGCAATATGTTGGGGGGCGTCATTGCGAGGAACGAAGCAATCTCTGAGGTCAACTTTTGACCGCTTCATTATAAACTTTGATAAAAAATGAAACGATTGTTATTTTTTCTTGCTGGATTGATTCTTTTTTGTAATTGTAAGAAAGAAGATCCCTCCAGGATCGTAATGCTGGTAACAACCAACGATACGCTTACTAATGTTAAGCCCGGAGATGATATATTATTTCATATTCATTCTTCTGCGGTTGATGATATTGTAAAGAATGTTACGATAACGAGTTCGGATGTTAAATCCGGTTCTGTTTTTTTGTTGGATACTTTGCTCAATCTGAAGGAATGTAAGTTTGATTACCATTATATTGTGCCTGATTATAAAGACACAATGATTATTGAGCTTGTCTTTGATGCGTTTTCTTCTACTAAATTACCGCGTTCATCTTATAAAACACATTTAAAATTATTTTATGCAGATACCGTTGTAGTAAACCCGGATCCTGACCCAGACCCGGATCCTGATCCACCTGGAGATAATGATACGGTAATATTATTGCCTCATAATGGGTTAGTCTTTGATGGATGTGGTTATTATGATGGACAGAGAAAATTTTTCAATTTAGAAAATCATATGAGTATGACAGGCATTATGTCGGATTCTTCCTTAATGGATATTGTTGATGTTTGCGGATACGATACAATTGAACTTTCTAGAGAATGGGAGAGTTATACCGGTATATTATTTGCCCGGTTCCCTGATCTGGATTTTGATAATGTATCCGGCAATGATATTGTTGATATCTATAAAATGGCAATTAAGCATACAAGCATACAAAATATTAGGGAAGAGGATATAATTCTTATCGGAAGAAAAGATACGGCTATCGGTGTACTTCGGATTACTTCTATCCGTGATTTTGAAATGCGATATATTTTTGATTTGAGAGAACTTGAATGAGTTTATAACAATATCTTTTCAAAGAAAATAATCAACCCATCTCTCCGGTTTTTATTTTAGATACCGGTAATTATGTTTTGAGTTGTCATATGTATAAAAATGGTAACTTTGTATAGCAAACAGTAAGAGAAATATATTGAAAGGTCAGGTGAATACAGACGATTTGCGGGCGGGTAACCATAAAGCATACGAAATGCTTTTTACACAATGGTATGCACCTTTGTGCGACTATGCATATGGAATAATATATAATATGGCTGAAGCAGAAGATATAGTACAAAAAATGTTTTGCAGGTTGTGGGATCAACGGAATAAAATAGAAATACATACTTCTATTAAATCCTATCTGTACAAGATGGTGCACAACGATAGCCTTAACAGGATCAAGCAGCAGAAAATCAGGGAAGGACATCATCAATATTTGGCTTATGCCATGAACAGCACAGTGGAAAATACTTCGGATTTAGCAACACATAACGAACTGAACAAGAAGATAGAAGCAGCGATAGGAAATTTGCCTCCACGATGCAGAGAAGTATTTGAGTTAAGCCGGTTTGAATATTTATCTTATGCTGAAATAGCACAAAAGTTAGACATTGCAAGCGGTACTGTCGAAAAACAGATTATGAAAGCATTGCGGTTGTTAAGAGTTGAACTTCAGGATTACCTGATATTTGCAGTCATTTTCTTAATCCTATTCTAGAACGATAAAATAACAGACATGAATGAAGAAATAGACATATTGTTAGCACGATACTTCAGCGGTGAAGCAAATGCTGATGAATTAAGGCAATTGGATGCCTGGCTGTCGGAATCGGAAGAACATGAAGCTTATTTCGATCAGATGACATCATTGTATCGAAAAACAGGGGGTGTGCCGCCTATGCCTGAACCCGATACGCAAAAAGCATTATCTCAATTTAAGGAATATATAAACAAACCTTCTGAAATTGCTGTAAAAAAATCTATCTGGAAACGTCCTTTTACTTATGGATTGGCTGCGGCGTCGATTGCTTTGCTGGTGGGAGTATTTGTTTTTGTGGAGTTTTATTTACCGGAGACCATTTACCTGGAAGCAGAAGCGAAAGATACCCGTTATATGTTGTCGGAGAACAAGGAAATTATATTGTTTGAAGGGTCTCAGATTTATTATAAGGGAAAAAATAAAAATGAAATAACATTGACGGGAAAAGCCCATTTTTCCGTTAATTCTGAAAAGGGAGAATCTATTCTAATAAAAGCCGGCGAGACCTATATCAAAGATATCGGGACACAATTTACGGTAACAGCATACAAGCCCGGTGAAGGAATAACCGTAGAGGTACAACAGGGAGAAGTACGGTTTTATACCCCTAATGATTCGGGAATAAACCTGAAAGAGAATGAAAAAGGTTATTATGATACGAAAACAAAGCAATTTTCCTATGTTTCGAAACAAGTTATAGCTCCCGGAAGTCAAGTGGAGAATACGGATTCTCCGGTTTTACCGGAAGAAAATCAAAAGCAGGAACAAACCCAAAGGCAAGAACAAAGCGGAAAACCGAATACGGAAATCCCTAAGCAGGGAATGAAAAACGAAAAGCCGGTTACTGTTGATGAAAACCTGGAATTTAATTCGGCTTATCTTTACGAAGTAATTGATATTCTAAAGAACCGCTATCGTGTTAATATTTTATTTGAGGATAATTCAATGCGGACTATGCGGATTAGCGTAAGCTTCAGTTCCAACGAATCTATTGATAATATATTGAATATTATTGCCGAAACCTTGTCCATCCAAATATCGAAGCATGGGGCGAACTATACGATCTCTAAAAAATAAGATTGGGAAAAGTATCTTCCTTTTTCTTTTCTTGTGGATGAATGGAAGTATATTATATGCTCAAACAAATGATTCGGACAAAACGATTACCTTACAGATAGAGAATAAGCCTATCCGGCAGGTTTTGGCATCTATTACCAAACAGACCGGACTTAGGTTTTCATACAATCCGAATGTTCTCAATGAAAAAAAGCCGGTTTCCATTAAGATACAAAACGGAAGTTTGGATAATGTTTTAAAACTTATTTTGCCCGATTCTATTTCTTACAAGCAAATCAGCAATTATATAATTCTTACTTCCCCTGTTGATGAAATTCCCCCAGATGAAATTGCAGAAGAAGGGAGGTTATTGGAAATAAATCCGGATTCCATTTCCCCCGGCAAAACTGTAATTACAATTGTTGATACGGTCTGGATACAAGACCCTGCTAAGGATTGTGACAGTATCCTCCAGCGTGTTTTGGAAAATACAAGGGAGGTATTGGAAGCGTTGACGCCGAAAGAACCGGTTCCTTCTTCCAAAGGAGGATGGATAATCGGAATTTCTTCCGGATTGCGGGGAGAGATTTCTTTTGCTTCCCAACAGGAACGGGCATTTCGTAACAAACGCCGGATTTCCGCTTTTCCTCTGGAATTTAGTTTCGGGTATTTGTTTGACGATAAGTTTTTTCTGGGAAGCGGTATCAAATACACGGGCAATTATACCAATTATTCCCTTAACGCATTTAACTGGGGCGAATCGGAAATAGAGGATAAACGATATTTGATATATAATTCTTTGCAATTTCCGGTTGATTTTAAATATTGTTTTTATATCGGCAAAACCGGACTGGGCATATTTGCCAAAGCAGGCATCAATCTTAGCATACCGTTGAAAACGAAACAAACCGAAGTTTTCACTCCCGATAATTATCCTCAAGATTCTTATCAGTGGACATCTCCGGAGACAGGAGAAGATATTTCCGTTCATCAACGCTTGGTTTATAGTGTGGCGATAGAAGCGCCTTTGCATAAGGTAAATATACTTGGGAATATCGGATTGGGATTTTCTTATACATTCAAATTTGGGTTGGGATTTTCTTTATATGCAGAATATTATGCAGGAATGCTGAATATGGCTCGTATCCTGATTCCCTATGAGCAGGAACAATATAATGCGATAACAAGCCAGTGGGAATCCTACAGCGAAGGAACAGAATATGTTAATTTTCGCGGCGATTATTGGAATTTTGGATTAGAAATATCGTATAAGTTCAAAAGGAAAAAAGGGACCTGATATACATAGACAATATGTTGGCTAAAGGTATCGATTGCGGCGAATGTATCCAATTACGAATTATAAATTACGAATTACGGAAGATGAATTTCCTATAGCAGGTTATGGAAACAGGATGCGTCAATAATGCTGCCTGTTTCTGTAATTGACTACTACCTTGTTTTTATAAGATTAAAAAATAATAATAAAAATGAAGAGAAGAAAAGACCGGCAATACTTCCAGGCAAGCTTTTCCTTTTCAGGAGGTTTTTTTCTTTCGTTTCAGATAGATACCTTCTACTCCTGGATTTGCTGCCCGCAATTCGGTTCGGGCTTCCCCGGCTTTTGAGAATGGCTGCCGACAACTGGATTCATCCGTCTTCAAACCTGGGAATGGTTGCCGACAACTGGATTCATCCGTCTTCAGACTTGGGAATGGTTGCCGACAATTGGATTCATCCGTCTTCAGACTTGGGAATGGTCGCCGACAACTGGATTCATCCGTCTTCAAACCTGGGAATGGTTGCCGACAGTTGGATTCATCCCTCCCTGAACCCGGAATTTCTTACCTGAGAGTGGAAAATTCCACTCCTGCATCTTGAAACGGCTGTCAATCTATTCGGGATACCTTTTATTACGAAAAATACGTTTGCTGGAGGCAGGCAGGGAACAGCTATAAACTAAAAACCTCTTTCCGTAAACAAGAAGAACCTGCGGCTGCTTCATATTTTCCTTGAACTTCATAGCGACAGAAAACATCGGTAATAAAAAAAATATAATATTCCCGTACCGGAAAAACAATTATTGTTTGTCTTATTGGTATAAAACATTTTTATAGAAATTAAAAGAAATGATTATTAATTAAAATTTATCATTATGAACAAGCAAGATTTATTACCCAGGCTTTGTGTTTCCATTTGGAAATACGCAATTGTGCTTCTTCTGTTTGCATTTAATGTACAGGATGCAAAAGCACAAGACACTATTCCGATAGTCAACCCGATAAACAACATTTATGTTGAAAACGGGGATGTGGTTTCGGCAATTACTTTTACCGGAACCGCAGAGATCTATCATTGGTTTGCCAACGGAAGCGCTATCGGCATGACAACTACTTCCGGGGTGAATACCATTCCCGCGTTTACGGCTATCAATAACGGTTGGGGGCCGATTTATACTACTATTAATGTCGTGCCGATGCGTGTAAATAATGGAATGGACACGATTCCAGGAACACCCATGTTATTTACTATCCATGTTACCGGAGATAGCCTCAATTGGAATGATAGCACCGATTGGCGGGATACAATACTTCCTTATGTTAATCCTGTTAACGATAAATATGTTTTCCATGGAAATACTGTTCCATCCATTATTTTTAGCGGGGATGCGGATTCCTACACCTGGACAGCAACAGGGGATAATATCGGAATGACGGCTAATTCGGGAACGAACACCGTTCCTTCCTTTACGGCTATTAATACCGGTTATACCACATTGAGGACAACTTTTACGGTAACTCCTGTGAAAAGTATTCTTGGAAATACCGTTACCGGAACCCCCATGTTATTTTCTATCCATGTTACCGGAGATAGCCTCAATTGGAATGATAGCACCGATTGGCGGGATACAATACTTCCTTATGTTAATCCTGTGAACGATAAATATGTTTTCCATGGAAATACTGTTCCTTCCATTGTTTTTAGCGGGGATGCGGATTCCTATACCTGGACAGCAACAGGGGACAATATCGGAATGGCGGCTAATTCCGGAACGAACACTGTTCCTTCCTTTACCGCTATAAATACCGGTGGACTTATGTTGAGAGCTGCCATAACGGTAACTCCTGTGAAAAGTATTTCGGGAAATACCATTACCGGAACTCCCATGCTATTTTCTATTCATGTTACTGGAGACAGCCTCAACTGGAATGATAGCACCGATTGGCGGGATACAATACTTCCTTATGTTAATCCTGTGAACGATAAATATGTTTTCCATGGAAATACTGTTCCATCCATTATTTTTAACGGGGATGCGGATTCTTACACCTGGACAGCAACAGGGGACAATATCGGAATGTCGGCTAATTCCGGAACGAACATTGTTCCTTCCTTTACTGCAATAAATACGGGTTATACCACACTGATGGCAACTTTTGCGGTAACTCCTGTGAAAAACAATATCAATGGAACGCCTATGTCTTTTTCTATATATGTTTCTCCTCATGATCAAGATAGTATTCCCGGTACGATTCCGGTTCAAGGGATTTCGGTTTATCCGAAAAGTATAACAATTTCAATCGGTCAATGGCAAAATTTATTTGTATTCGTAAGTCCGTATAATGCAAGTAACCGGGCGTATAATTATTATATTAATGATCCGCAAATTGTTTCTCTTGATACAGCTATGAGTTTTTATGATTCTGTTTTTATTCAGGGATTAACTCCGGGCACTACTTTTATTGTTTTTGAAACTATAGAAGGAGGATTCCGGGATACTTGTTGGGTAACAGTAATCAATACGAACACCCACACTTCTATTTCAGGAACGATCTACTTAAAAGATACGGTCATTGTTCCTTCCGGATTGGTATTTCTTTATAAAGAAACAAATGCTGTATACCAGTTTGTAGATTCAACTATTATCGATAATAATGGTAATTATATCTTTGCAGGTGTAAGGCAAGGAAATTATTTGGTTCAGGCTTTAACAAATATCCCGGGAACGTTGCCGACTTATTATGGAAATACCACTGTTTGGTCGTCGGCATCCGTGATAAGGGTAAATAACAATAATCCTGTAACAGGTATCAATATTATAGTTGTTGGATTTGATTCATTAAGAGGTTCAGGTACTATAAGTGGTTATGTAGGAAATGATGGAAAGAACACGAAATCCACTTTGCACAAATCTTCTGTTGCAGATCCTTATGTAGATGCAACTGTATTTTTACAACGAAAAGAAAATGATGCAGCCCATACAATAGCGATCACATATACGGACAAAAACGGATTTTTCGAATTTAATCATGTTCCTGTTGGTCATTATATTATTGTTGTGGATATTCCGGGATTGGATATGATTGATAATAATGAAATTGATATCACGGAAGATGGACAAGTGATAGAAAACCAGAATTATATCATAACAGAAGAAGGAATAGAAGCCGAGCATAAAGGAGCCACAAGTATTGAACAATTAAGTACTGAAATTGAAATAAATCTCTATCCCAATCCTGCACAAAATGTCCTGCATATTCAATCTTCATCTGTGGTAGAACAAATTACCATCTATGACATTAACGGAAGAATGATAAAACAAATACTTTTCCCCAATCAAGACATAAACGTAAACGATTTGGCAAAGGGAATCTACCTTGTTAAAGTAAAAACGGAAGCAGGGGATGTTCTTAGAAAAGTAATCAAGGAATAAATTGTTACTTACACCTTCGAGGTTTTCAACTCCTCGAAGGTTTTTTTTATTATCAAGATAAACTTGTCTAAAGTTATTTTTTTGAGATTGCTTCACACCTCACAATGACGGTAATTATATTGATTCGTAGCGTCATTGTGAGGTGTGAAGCAATCTCTGTATATATTTATTTTTAACTTTTGACAGGTTCTATGAATAAAAAACACAGCAGCAACTAATGCGGGAATAATTATTAGAAAAGTGATAATCTTTTTCATAATGCTATGTTTTTGTTTGTTAGCAATTTCATTTGCAACGACAAATAAATTCTGAAGATACCATATACAATAAATGCAACAACAGCCATAATTGCAGCAAATCCTGAGGCTTGTATTGAATAAGTAATGAATATGAATGAGAATAAGTTGGATAATATGGCAAAGAAGAACAATCCGCCACATCCTTTTATTCCTCTTCCCAGAAGTTCAACAGACATCTCTATCGCCCACATCGAATGAAACATAATCCAGGATCCAACAGCGTAAACCATTACCATGCTTGTTGTTTCGGGAATGTTTAATAATAAGATAGCTAATGAAATATCGAAAATAGCTCCGGTTAACATCCATCCCGGATTGTTTTTGTTACATTGCAAAAAAATGATTTCGGATAGACCTGTAATAAAAAAACCTGCAACAAGAACAATCTTCAAAGTTTCCCATGTATTAAACGGTCTGAATAAAAACAGCAAACTGAGTATGATTAACAAAATCCCTATAAGCAGAGACAACCACCAGTTTCTAATAATTCCTTGCGATGAATTAAATGTATAATTTCTCATGATCTTTAGATTTTATATTATTTTAAATTAAATTTATTTATTTTTCAAACACAAAGATAAGTCAAATGTTTAAAAAAAAAAGAACAACTTTAACCGATTTTTGCTGATAAACTGCATTTTGGATTGAAAAAAACAACATTTGTTCCTGTTTTCTGTCAAAAAAGGGGAAGGGGAAAGATATGTTTGGTTATTTTGGTAAAATATATTTTTTATTCGGTTTAAAAAGCTATTTTTGCGAAACAAAAAGTTCCAATTTGGAGTTAAATTATAACGTGGTTTTTATTCTTTAACTTTCATAAATTAACTTTTTGATTTTATAATGTTCAATGAAAATATCAAACCATGAAAACTGCAGATTTACATGAAGAATTTCTAAACATTCTTTTTGACAAAATACCTAAGAAAAATATTGTAAACAGCATCTCCGACATGCTGAAATTGGAGAAGGACGCTGCTTACAGAAGATTATGCGGAAAGGTCAACTTTTCAGTTCGTGAAATGGGGATTATTGCCGACAAAATGGGGATTTCGCTCGATCAGTTGATACATAAGGGCAATGAAATGGTATGGATGCCGTTTTCGTTGAGGCATCCTGTGAAAATGGGAACGATGGATATCGTTTTCGATATGATAGATTCATGTTTTGAACGAATGGCTCGGAGCGATTCGCAAACGGGAGAAATGGGAAATATTTATACAACACTTCCGATGGAATATTACCTTTATTCACCCGTGCTGACAAAATTTATGTTTTTCAAATGGGGACATTATTTTGTTGGGACAGATGAATTTAATGATTACGCCAATTGGACGCCTCCTTCAAAACTAAATGGTTTGCTCGAAAGATTAAAGGCTGTTTATAATTTTGACAAAACTTATTATATTATAGATGATTCGCTCATTTCGTCTTTAGCCAAAGAAATCTGCTATTTTCATAGAATGCATATTATTACCGCCGGGGAAATGGAGGAAATCAAAGATGCTTTAAAAGATATGTTGACCAAACTCGAACAATGTCTCAGTGGCTTGTATATTCCGACCGTCGGAATAGCGCGGGAAGCGGCTTTTTATGTATGTCCGATGCCTTTGGGTTTTACAAGCAATTATTTTTTGTCTGAAAATATACAATGTATTATTTTTCAGACTAATTTTAATTTCTGTATGATTGAGGACAATAGGGAAAATTTCTTCAAGCTGAAAGAATGGGTTGATTCTTTTCGAGGTATATCAACGATGCTTTCCCGTAGCGGGCGCATCGAAAGGCGATTGTTTTTCAAAAGTCAGCATGAGGTGTTGGATTATATTTTGGGTTAAGATATTTTAAGTTTTAATCAGCGTTTTGCAACTCCAGGCAAAGACAAAGTGCTTCAAAAGAATATTTTCCGTTTTCTACTTTCTTTACATTTCCGATTGCCGGAAAAGCAATATGCACGCCGGTGACAGGAATTTTATTAGTAACAACACAATCCGGTATTTTCTTGCGTGAAGCAATGGCTTGTTGCGGGTTGGTATCTGTAAGTAACAGCAATTTCGGGGAGAGGCATCTCTGACATAATATGAATTAAATCACTTCATTCGTCGGGGGCTATAAAGTGGACTAAGTGCGAAAGTTGAACTTGGGTTCTTACCCAAGTTTGTTTGTCAGCAAAGGCTGTGTCTTAGTGCGTTTAGGTAATTAAACTTTTAATGTTAAATTCCTTTAACTGCTTTATTCAATTGATCCAATGCTTTTTCTATTATACTTTTAGGAGAACCGACATTCAGACGCATAAACCCTTCTCCGCCCGGACCGAAGATTTCACCATCATTTAATGCCAGTCCGGCATGTTTAACAAAAAGATCAACCAAAGCTTCGTGGGATAATTGTAGATCACGGCAGTCAAGCCAAACCAGGAAAGACGCCTCGGGTTTCATTATTTTTATTTGAGGAATATTTTCCTTCATATATTGATCTACAAAGTCAATGTTCTTCTCTAAATAGGTTAACATTTGAGACAACCATTCTTTCCCATGTCTGTATGCGGCTTCTGTTGCAACAGGAGCAAAGATATGGGGATGATTCAACTCATTTGCTTCCAGCCAATGATAAAATTTATTCCGGATAGTCTCATTGGGAACAATAGCGTAAGAACTTACAATACCTGCCATATTAAATGTTTTGGAAGGGGCAGCGAAAGTAATACTGTTTTGTGCTGCAATGTCAGAAACTTTAACAAAAGGAGTGTGTTTATTGCCATATAACATCATATCAGCATGGATCTCATCCGAAACAACAAGAATATTATGTTCTGCACAGATGTTTCCCAATTGTATTAATGTTTCTTTATTCCAAACAATCCCGGCAGGGTTGTGCGGATTGGAAAGAATGAATAATTTACACTTGCTGTCTATTATCTTTTCCAGTTGTATGAAATCCATTTCATAGCGATTGTTTATCAGCTTTAGCAGATTATAAACTATTGTACGGCCGTTTGCCTCCGGTACCAACCGGAAAGGATGGTAAACAGGCGGTTGTATAATGATTTTATCTCCTGTTTCACTAAATACATTTACGGCTAGACCAATTCCTGTGACAATTCCGGGAATATAGGTTAACCAATCTTGTTTAACATCCCATTGATGCATGTCTTTAAGCCAATCAATGATTGCATGCCAATATTCGTCAGGTGCTATGGTATATCCGAATATGGGATGGTTCATCCGTTGTTTAAGTGCTTCTATGATAAATGGAGGTGTTTCAAAGTCCATGTCGGCAACCCACAAAGGAATGAGGTCTTTGTTTCCGTAAAGAGGTTCTAATAAATCGGTTTTTACAGCATTTGTATTATGACGGCCAATAATCTTATCGAAATTATATATGTTCATATATGTTCATTTTTGATAAAGCAAAGATAAATCATTTAAGTTTAGAAGCTGTCTTTTATGATAAAAATTAGAGGACTCGTAATGCTGAACATTATTATATCCTTGTTGTTTCTTAGATTTAGAAGTTACGCAACTGGAGAAGTTATAGTAACGCAACATGCAGAAGGCAACAATCAGAAAGGATAAAACCGATAAAGTAGATAAAGCCGATAAAAGGGTTGATTTCTTGGGAAAAATGCAACATATAGAAAGTAACAAGGAATAACTAAATCAACAAAAGAATAAGCTGCTTGGCGAATTATAACTTCCTGTAACTTCATTTAACTTGCGTAACTTCTATTAGATTGTTAAAATGTTTTCTTATGGCAGAAATAAAAACTAAGCGGGTATATGAACAGGAATATGAATCGGATGGATTCAGAGTATTGGTTGATAAGCTATGGCCGAGAGGAATTAAAAAAGAGAATCTGCATTATGATCTTTGGGCAAAAGATATTACTCCATCTACAGAACTAAGGCAATGGTATCATAAGGATATGAAAAATCGATGGAAGGAGTTTAAACAAAGATATACGGAAGAATTAGAAGAATCTTCCGCTGTAAGAACTTTTGTCGATGCAATTAAAAAGGAGAAAGTTGTAACATTGCTATATGCCGCAAAAGATGTAAAGCAGAACCATGCAATTATTCTACAACAGTATCTGGAGAAAATAGTAAAATGATTTATTATTTTTATCTTATCAAGAGTTAAGATAAAAATAATAAAGATTCACTATAATATACTCATCACATCTTGCAGGACTGGATACGCATTTCTTGCTTAAGCACACAATTATCTTTCCAGCCTAAGGGAAGACACCTTTCCAAGGTAAGGGAAGACATCTTTCCTAAATAAGGGAAAGCGCCTTTCTAGCCTAAGGGAAAGTCTCTTTTCGAACTCGGAGAAAAGGCAATAAAGTTACCAATAACAGGAATTGCCCCATTACGTTTCGATACTACATTCTTTTCTCTTCAGATCCCCTTAAAAAGATATGTTTATAAGTTAGCTGTTTATGCTTCTTTCTTTATGGATTTGAAATGGATTGAGGTTGTTTTGCCTCTTTCCATAGATGAAAATCGCTTGTTCGTTGATTTTATTTGGCATGAGACTATTTTGAGTTTACTTTTGCTGAAACTTAAATCAAATGGTCATGAAAAGAAAAAGTTTCTCAATTTATAGAATAAGTCTATTCATGTTTGTTTTATTCTGCATGTGTGCAAAATATACGTTGGCACAAACTGAATTATTAATTACATATCTTGATCAAACTGATGAAAACTTTTCCATTAGTGAACAAGGTAAACTTTCTTTCAGTAAAACTGATCTGATAGTATATGATGGAGAACAATCCCCCATTACCATTCCTATTTCCTCTATCCGTAAGATCAATGTTTCGTCCAAAAGTGATAATGTTTCCATAACAGAAAATGTCATTACGGAGCAATCTAATATTGTTTTATATCCCAATCCTGCGGGAGATTATATCTGCATAAAAAGTTCCGGTTCGGAGAAAATCGCGGTAAGTATTTATTCCATTACAGGACAGATAATGTTGCAAGGAAAGTTCTATTCTGGGGAACAAATAAACATTAGTCGTTTTTCTCCCGGATTATACATTGTAAAGACCGACAAGAAAACCATAAAATTCAGTAAGCTATGAAAAAATATATTGCTCTAATATGTATAAGTTTGTTTGCTGCAAATTTTTTATCTGCACAGCAAAGAATAGTCATTCATAACGGAAACCATGTTATGTATGAATCTCCCATATCAGATATTGATAGTATAAAATTCAAAAACTCTTCTTCTGTGTTCAATTTTTACGATGGAACAACGATGGGAATTCCTATTTCTTCCATTGATAGCATTACTTTCAGTAGTGACACAAGCATTGCAAGTGAATATATTGTTTATATCATTTATGGCAATGATAGTGTAACCGTAATAAATCCGTTGGAAAGTCAGGGTATTGATGTTGTGATAAGCCAGTTTAGGGTTACAATTACCGCAACATCAGGAATTGAGAATGTGGAATATAATCTTTCAGGAAGTTCAGATGATGGTTCATTTGCTATTACCAGCGATGAGTCAATTGTCTTGACACTGGATAATCTTTCCTTAGTTTGTCAATCGGGAACAACATTAAGTATCAATGATGTTTCTACAATAATACAACTGAAAGGAACAAATGAAATTTCTGATACGGAAAACGGAAAGAGCGCGACTTTATTGAGTGAAGGAGATTTAATCTTTACCGGATCAGGAAGGTTAACGATATCAGGGTATAAAAAACATACCATATCAAGCGGTAAGACAATAACCATAGAAAGTGGAACTTTTCTTATTCCACAATCGGCATCGGACGGGTTTCATTCGGAAGCATTCGTTATGAACGGTGGATTTATTAACATTATGTTTCCCGAGGGAGATGGTATTGATGCAGGTGCAGGAACGGCGACAATCAATAATGGTATTATACAGATTACTTCCAATGTAGCGGATATAAAGGGTATAAAATCAGATGATATGTTGACAATAAACGGTGGAACTATTACCATGTCCATTGCAGGGGCACAATCTAAAGGTTTCAGTACAAAAGATGATTTTGTAATGAATAGTGGGATTATTTCAATAACTACTTCCGGGGCAACTGTATTGGAAGCATCTGGAAGCGGTTACGACCCATCTTATTGTACCGCCATAAAGGCAAGTGGAGATGTTACAATAACTGCCGGGAGCCTTTCTATTGAAAGTCAAAGCTCTGCCGATGGAGGAAAAGGAATTTCTGCCGATGGCAATATTATAATCTACAATGGAGATATAACTATTTCAACAGCTGGAAAAGGAGCTACTTACACCGATGAAAACGGAGCAAAAGATTCTTATACTTCTTGTTGTATAAAAAGTGATTTGGACATTTCCATTTTGGGAGGAACAATTAACTGTACAAGTACCGGAGGCGGAGGAAAAGGAATTTCTGCTGATCGTGCATTAACAATCGGAGTACTCAATGCTGATAATACGGATTTAACATTGAATGCTACAACTACCGGAGAGCGTTTTTATGTTTCCGGAACCGGAGATGATGCAGACTATGCTAATCCCAAAGCGGTTAAATGTGAAGGAAATATGGTTGTCAACAGTGGTATTATTACCATTCGTTGTACACAAAGCGATGAAGGCGGTGAAGGTTTGGAAAGCAAGGATACTTTAACGGTCAACGGAGGTATTATTGATATAGAAGCTTATGATGATTGTATCAATGCATCCAATCATATTTCCATTACCGGAGGAAATATTCATTGCACTTCAACAGGAAATGACGCTATTGATTGTAATGGGACATTGTCTATATCCGGTGGATTTATCATTGCCAATGGGACACGAAATCCCGAAGGAGGAATTGACTGTGACCAAAATACGTTTGCCATTTCGGGAGGAGTTGTTATCGGAACCGGAGGTTCTACCAGCAGTCCGACTGCAAATGCATCTACACAATATTCGATAGTATACAGTAATGCAACACCGGGGAATGCCATCTGCATTAAAAATGCAAATAATGAGATCGTTTTATTATTCCAACTTCCAACCTATACAGGCAGTGCTGGAGGAGGGCCGGGTGGAAGAAACACGAATTCGATGACGGTTCTCTTTACTGATCCTGTTCTTACAACAGGGACATATACCTTACAATATGGGGGTACAATATCCGGTGGAACAACAGTGAACGGTTACAATACAGGTGGAACTTATTCAGGAGAATCAAGTAAAGAATTTTCTATCAATTCAAAAGTAACTATTGTTAATTAGCCCCAAGGCTGATCTAATGTTTTTTTCATATTTGCAAAATTGTTGATATTATGGAGTGCACCGAAATTCAAATAAGAATTTTCAGCACTCCATGTATCCTTTTACCTGAGAGTATTTTGAAGAATAAAATAAAAAAATAGATATAATAATTAAAAAGATCGAAAATGAAACGGAAAGTCTTATTCGCTATTGTGATAGCAACTTTAATGGCATGTGGTGATATATATGCCCAAGGAGTGGGGGAGTTCTTGAAATCGAAATCTACACCATCCGTTGGAGAGTATTACAAAAAATATCATTCACGGATACCACTTGTGGATGATCATAAAGCAATATTGGGAGAAAATTCAGCAGCAAAAGAAGTTAAATCAAAGAAATCAGTAGAAATGCCTGAGAAATTCTGGTTTCCCGGGGAATTTGAAGAAGTTCAGGCGATTCTTATCACTTGGCCCTATGTGCATGTTGATAAAAGTTATACCTATTATGTTACACCGGTAGATGATAGTTTGGGATTTAGGGAAACTAACTTTGGTTCTTATCAAGTTACATCATATGTATCATTGATTGATACGACTGATGGTTCCCGGTTTCCGGTTATTTTTGCGCAATTGGCAAATGCTATTCAGAAAGGGAACGCCCAGGTTTGGATTAATATATGCAACTCAGGGGATTCTCTTATTATTAAACGCTATATGAATAATCAGGGAATGCCATTGACAAATTATCGTTTTTTCGTTAACAAAGGGAATTCTTTTTGGTACAGGGATTGCGGGCCTGTCGGCTTTTATGAAGGAGATAACGATGATCTTTCTTTTTTAGATTTCGAATATTATGGAGGCCGTCCGGTTGATGATATGATACCTGTACGTATTGCCAATGAATTAGGGATTAACGCTTATACTACAACTTTAGAGTTTGAGGGAGGAAATATTTTATTGGATGGCGCAGGAACACTGTTCACCAGTGACCAGATATATGCGGCAAATGAGGATAGATATGGGCGTTACTACATTTCGAATAATCAGGTTAAGATAACTCAAAAAACATCTTTAACGGAAAGTCAAATCCATGATACTTTAATCCATTTGTTGGGTTTGAATAGATTAAAGGTTCTTCCTGCCTTAGTTGCGGACGGAGGAACCGGACATATTGATTTGTATGCATCTATGTGGGATGAGAATAATTTTGTTTTTACGGAATATCCGTTCGAGATGATGAATCATGCCGATTATACTATTTCTTCGGATAATATAGATACTATTTTAAGCTTACATAACTTTCATAATAAATATTACAGGGGAAAGAATATTCCACTTCCGTTAAAAGATGATGAGACGTGGTATACGAGTGCCGATGATTTCGAATTATATACCCGGACTTACAGCAATAGTACATTTGTTAATAATGTAATAATCCAACCTATCTTTTCGGACGATACTTGGGGTGCAAGGCAATGGGATTTGCAAGCACTTGAAATAATGAAAAGACAATTTCCCGGATATGAAATTATTCCTATTGATATTCGTGGCTTTGAAGGTGAGGATAATGCAAATACCGGTTTTGATGGAACTGGAGGCGCAATTCATTGTATTACAAAGCAAATACCTGCGGAAAATCCGATCCGGATTTTACATGGTTCCATTCAGGGCGTAGCGAATGAGTATGAAAACGTTTTTCCTTTGACAGCCACAATAACAAATAAGAGTGGGATTGCATCTGCCACTTGTTTTTGGAGGGTAAAAGGAAGTGAGAGTTGGGAGGCTATTGCGATGACAGTTGACACTGGAAACGTTTATCTTGCTACAATTCAACGTGACAGTAATGTGAGCGTGGATACAATAGAATATTACATATCAGCTACTTCTAATAATGGAAAAACAATTACGAAACCTTTTACCGCGCCAAAAGGATATTATACTTTTTATTATGGTGAAGATGTGGAAGAAGAGGTTGAAGCGGATATATATGAAGAGATGCCTGAAGTTAAGGAACCAACGGGTATAGAAAGTTTTAGTTCTATCGGGGAAGATGATTTCGGCTTAAGTTCATTTTATCCCAATCCGGCAAATGAACAAACCAGTATTGCTATATTGAACATGAATCACGAAAAATTAAATATCCGGGTGATTAACATGTTGGGACAAACTGTGTATATGAATTCGATAACTCCAGATGAAGATCAGACAATACTGCAAATACGGACATCTTCGTTTTCTCCGGGTTTGTATTCTGTTGTGTTTTCTGATGCTTCCGGGACATCAATTGTGAAAAAGTTGATGATTCAGCGGTAGATTAACAATTAATAAATGAATGAAACGTTTTAACAGAAGTTACAAAAAGTTGCAACATGCTTAGTGGTTAGTGATTAATTACCACAAACCTTGCAAATTTTCACAGAATCTTGAATTCTCCATTTTCGATTATTTCTGTAACTTGCGTAACTTCTAATTTAAATATAATAATAACATAAAATGGTGATTGTTTCGAAGAACAGAAAGATTAAGTATTTTGAGATAGGATTATATATATTTGTTGCTTTGATAGTTTTTATTGTTCCTGTATTTATACATTTCCAGAGTGATAAAAAATGGGATATGGTATTTATGGAATGGCTCCGCCTCACTCCGTTTGCTGTTATCTTTTTAGTAAATAATTTTCTTTTAGCGCCCAAACTATTATTTAAATCAAAATATTGGGCTTACATTATATCTTGTCTTGGATTATTACTTTTGGTAATTGTCCTTAATAATGTTTTGCTGAAGCCACAGTTATTGCATCCTAAAATGCATCCGGACAAAGAAGCATTCCTTCAAAAAGAAAATTTCAAAAGAGACAATGCCCCTTTCCCACCTTACCATGAGATTGGCGAGAATCCGATTCCTAATGGTCGTCCGCTTCCTCCGAGGAAATTGTTTTTTAGTTTTGGTATTTTCAGTATCGGCCTTTTAGTGATCGGATTTAATTCGGGAGTGAAGGTATTTGTCCGTTGGACGATAGAAACCGAAGAACGAAATGAGAAGGAACGTCATTATTTAAGTACCGAATTAGCATTTTTAAAGCAACAGATCAGTCCTCACTTCTTTATGAATACGCTTAATAATATTCATGCATTGATTGATATAGATTCGGAGAGGGCGAAAGATTGTGTTGTTAAACTTTCCCGTTTAATGCGTTATTTACTTTATGAAGCAGATGAGGAAAAAGTTCCCCTTGCCAGGGAGATTGAGTTTTTGGAAAGTTATATCGAGCTTATGAGATTGCGTTATGACGAAACGAAGCTTTCGGTTGATATCAATTATTCCGAAAGTACAAAACCTGTTTATATCCCTTCATTACTATTTTTACCATTAATAGAGAATGCATTTAAACATGGTATTGATACAAAATCAAAATCATTTGTTGATGTCCGGTTTAGCGTAAATGATCATGCATTGGTATTTGCTATCAAAAACAGTAATTTCCCGAAAACTTCCGGTGAATTTAATGAAGCCTCTGGTATTGGTTTGGAAAATATCCGTAAACGTTTGAATTTAATATATGGAGATAACTATACAATGCATATTCATTCCGATGATATGGTTTACGAAATAGTACTTGAAATTCCGATACTATGATGTTGAAGTGCATAGCAATAGATGACGAGCCTTTGGCACTGAAACAGATACAGTCGTATATTGAAAAGACAGCATTTCTAATGTTGTCGGGGACTTTCTTAAATCCTATTGAAGCTATGCAAAATATAAATGACTCTCATCCCGATTTATTATTTGTAGATATCAATATGCCGGATTTAAATGGAGTTGACCTTGTCAAATCATTAGAAAATCCTCCGATGGTTATTTTTACTACAGCATACAATGAGTATGCTATAGATGGATTTAAACTGGATGCTGTTGATTATCTTTTAAAACCGATATCTTACGGGGATTTTTTTAAAGCGGCCAACAAAGCAAAGGAATTATATAATCTGAGACAGCCATCCGATGAAACAATTTCAATAAATGAAGATTATCTGTTTGTGAAATCCGAATACAGGCTTGTCAGGATAAAATTTTCCGATATAAAGTATATAGAAGGAATGCGTGAATATGTCCGGATTCATTTGTCTGATGGAACTTCGATTATGACTTTATTAAGTATGAAGTCGATCGAGGAGCGTTTACCTAAAGATTGTTTTATGCGTGTACACCGGTCATTTATTGTTAATCTGAACAAGATTACCGTGATAGAACGCCAACGGATTATTTTTGACAAGAAGGTATATATTCCCATCGGGGATCAATACAAAGAGGCGTTTGAAAACTATATAAAAAAGTATTTTATATAATGAATGGGCTCGCATGCTCGGTTATCTCACTTCGTTCGATGCTCTCACATGCTTCGTCTTCGGGTTTCGTTGTTCCTCCTCACGGTGACGGAAGTGCGTCATTGCGGACTTGATCCGCAATCCCCTCAAAAGAAAAGGGATGCTGAAACAAGTTCAGCATGACGGTAACAGGTTTGTTCAGAATGAGGAATGAAACCCGAAGGGTTTGGCATAGCCAACCAACCGAGCATAAGAACTCAACGGAGTTAATCTCCTATTTCTACTTTTGACAAGTTCATTACTAAAACTTGTATGTTTTATTTTTCATCATTTAATTTATCATATACCTTTTTAGAGAAATCGCGAACCGTTCGTTTTGCCTGGGTAGATATATCCTCCACTTTATCGGATACTTTGTCGGATAAATCATCCATTTTATGAGAGATGTTTTCAGCTATTGATTTCGAGCGTTTTAAAAACTCATTGTATTTTCCCTTGAAAAATACATTCCAATCGATAGAGATCCCTTCTTCATCCATATAATCTTTAATTACGGCAATGGCATTGATGGCCTGGTCTTCCGTAAGCCCGGCTTCTTTTTGTAATTTTTCAATTAAATTTTCCATGTTATTATCTATTTTAAGTTTACTATAGTAGAAACATTTATTTCCAAAAATAGTTTGACTCCGGATAAAATTATCCTGTAATGGGATTAGAGGGGTGGATGTTACTTCTCTTTACCCCTGGTACCTATTCCCGGATTATCTCACTGCGATTGAAGCATTAACGAGACAATTCCTGTCCTGATTGGAAGCAGGTAATTGAACCGTCGTAAACATAAAAGGACGACCGGGGCCGTCCTTTTGCTTTATGTATGAATTTGTTAATATAAGAGATTGCTTCGTTCCTCGCAATGACGCTCTAAACAAACGAAATAGCGTCATTGCGAGGAACGAATATCAACTTTTAATAACTTCTATAAGAAGATTATTGCTTAGCAACTTTGAATGTACGGTTACCTACTTTAAGTATATAGATTCCTGTTGCGAGATTAGATAAATCAATACGTGTTACTTTATCCGTAATGGCTTGTTGCTTTATCAACCCGCCCATTATGTTGTAAACATGGATAGAAGGATTATCGGTTGGAATATCCAAAACCCGTACATCCACATAATCGGTGGCCGGATTGGGATAAACCAGGATGTTGTTTTCTGCAGCATAATCTTCTATGTTGACAAAATCGGATGTGATTGTCAGTGTCCTTGTTGCTACATCGCATTGTCCGGTTACGGTTACCTTTAATACGGCAGTAGCCTTGGAATCAACATTCAAGGTAATGCTTGAACCGCTGCCTGAAATCCTCCAGCTTGCACCTGTAATACTCCACGCGTAAACTGCTCCGGGAACATTTTCTACCGAGTAGGTATAGGTGCTGCTGCTTGTTATGGCCGCAGGTCCTGTTATAGCACTTATACTGCTTTCCATAAGCGGATCGGCCGTAATAATCACCCTGCGGGCAAGTTCTTCACATGGTGCACCCGGTGCATATTCGTATGCAACATTGTTTCCGTTATACCTTATATCGTTAAATATATATACACCGCATGAAACAACGGTTGTATCGTTAGCCGAATCCGGAGCTTCATAAATAGTAATCGCATCATTACTTGAGTTAAAAGCCAGAACCGTATCCGTTATATTTGCGGGAAGGGTAAATGCAAGTATATCCTCTCCTTTAAATACATAATCATAGTTATTGCTGACTACTACCCTGCAAGGCCTGGGGTCAACAAAGAACGTATCCGGTGTTGCGTCATGTGTCATAGGTGTCAGGAGGATGGGTTGCGGGGTAGTAATCGCTCCCAGCATATTGATAAATGATGGATTGCCTGAGGTTTCACCCAGAGCAATATCATTGCCTGCAAAATTTATATTTCCCCTAAGTGCCGTGGTTGCTCCCCAGACGGAGAAGATTCCGCTTCCCGCTTTAGCTGCCCGGTTATTCTTTATCGATCCGTTAGTCATCATAAACTCACCGCTATAATTATTCACAGCTCCTCCGCAGCCTCCGGCAACATTGTTTTCTATTCTTCCTCCATACATTATAAAATCGGCATACTCACTATGCGCCGCAGCTCCATCTTCCCGGGAAATATTATTATTTATCATACCGTCATACAGGGTAAAGGCAGCATAAAAATTATAGATTCCTGCCCCGTACTCTGACTTATTTCCGGAAATACTTCCGCCACTCATCGTGCATGTTGTATTAGAGTTATAAATTCCTCCGCCACCACTTTGGGCATCGTTACTGTCAATGTTTCCGGCGTTCATACTAATATCAGCATTATTATATATTCCTCCGCCGTATTGTGCGTGGTTATGGCTGATTTCCCCGCCATTCATGGTTATAGAGCCATTATTATAGATGCCTGCGCCAGAACTTGCCTGGTTACGGCTGATTTTTCCGCCATACATAATCATTTTCACATTATTCCATATACATCCTCCCCTAAAACCCCAGGAAAGGTCAAAAACATTATTCTGTAAGGTAATCCCATCATATAAAACAAGTGTTCCTTCATTAAATATCAGACAATCTCCGGAAAAAACTCCCGGGTTAGTAACGGTATCGTATCCCCCGTCAAAAATAAGTTGCCCTGTTGTTGTATTGTCCCCTAAAGTAAGATATTCATATATCTCTATCATAATCTCTGTAACATTATTTATATCCCGCAAAACCGTATAGGTATTACTGCCATAGGGTAGAATTGTTATATCGGAATAAATCTCCAACGCATAACCAAGCAACAAATCACTCATTACATAAATAACCCCCACCGTATCCAATGAATTAAGCATACCTACCGCCTGTTCCAGGGTTGCCAAAGGGGAGCTAACCGTACCGGCATTGGCATCATCACCCGTATTGCTTACATACAATGCCATCGGGGAATCAAACGCCAGCCGTCCCAGGTTATCGATACTCCAATGCGGCCTGGCCAACTGGAACGAATTGCGGATATTTGTCGCCAGATTGCCGTCCAGTACCTGTTTCCCCCTATAATAATTCTCCAGGCCTAATCCCTTGACAGCGGTATTTATATACGTACTTCCTATGGTAACTATTGCATCCTGAATCAACAGGATACTGTTATGGGCGTCTATAGTACCCCCATTCAATAAAAATTCTCCTCCTACATGAACTACCTGGACACTGTCATTGCCTGTAATACTTCCGTTGTTTACGATTAATGTGGCATCATTTCCTATTGCCCCGCCAATGGCTGCCTTATTCCCGTTCATTCTTCCTCCATTCATCGTAAATATAGCATCATCTGTATTCAACAATCCGCCGCCGGCATTAATTGCAACGTTACTGTCAATGTTTCCCCCGGATAGGGTGAAGGACGCTTGCTGCGTATTATAAACCCCTGCACCCACTTCCTGTGCGGTATTGTGTTTAATACTCCCATTACTCATGATAACCTTGGCATTTTCATTATAGATTCCCCCGCCTTGCTCTGCCCCGTTTGTGGAAATACTTCCGCCACTCATCGTGCATGTTGCATTATTGTTATAAATCCCTCCGCCGTATTGGGAGTAGTTACTGTCAATACTTCCGGCATTTATACTGAAAACAGCAGCTTCGCCATTATAAATTCCTCCACCATTATCAGTTGCTTTATTATGGCTTATTTTTCCTCCGTTCATAACTACTGTTCCTGCTTTATTATATATACCTCCGGCACTCTGTGCAATATTACCGGCAATCGCTCCTCCCTGCATATTGAGGATACCTCCGCTCAAATAGATTCCGGCTCCCGACCAGTTACCTGTGGTATTATTATTGCGCAGCAGTATGTTATCATACAGATAAACAATTCCGCCGTATATATTTATAATACTTTCCCTTGCAATAAACGGGGTTGGGCTTGTGGAGTCATAGCCGCCGTCCCATACCAATCCTCCAGGGGCCTGGCTTTCTCCTAAAGAAAGCGTGCCATAAACTTGTATCATGGAACTCTTGCAGGTAGTTGTGTCGCGGGAAACCGTATAGGCATTGGCATCATAACTCCGGATGGCAATATTAGTATATATCGAAAGCCCGCTTGAACTTGTTATTTGCAAATCACTCATTACATAAATAGCCCCCACCGTATCCAATGAATTAAGCATATCTACCGCCTGTTCCAGGGTTGCAAAAGGCTCGCTAACTGTTCCGGCATCCGCATCATTCCCCGTATTGCTTACATATACCTCGAGGGGAGTTCCCGTAAATTCCAATTTTCCCTGGGCGTCAATATTCCAGTTGGATTTTGCCAACCGGAACGAATTGATTACGGCGGTATTCAGATTGCCGGATAACACCTGCATTCCTCCCCGGTAGTAAGCAAGATTCAACCGTTTTGTTTGTGTATCGGTATAGGCGGTTCCCAATGTAATCATTCCATCACCCAGATACATATCATGAATCATTCCCCCGTTTAAAACCAGGCCGGTTTCCGAATATAGATCATTTCCGTCATCTTGTGCATTGTTCCCGCTAAGGGTACCGTTATACATCACAAAAGTTCCGTCGTTGTATATTCCACCGCCATCATCGTCGGTACTGTTATTAATAATGTTTCCCCCATACATATACATAGACGCCCCATAATCATTGTAAACGGCCCCTGCATCATATTGATTATGATTGTTTTGCAGTGTGGCGCCCCCGTACATAATGAAAGAGCCTTCATTGTAAATAATCTCTCCATACGCGGTAAAAGGAAGCTGGCTTCCCCCGTCCAATGTCAATGCATTAGCAGGGGCAGCGGGGTCTCCTATAACCAGTATCCCTCCCTGACTAATATCAATCATTTCGTACTGGCATGTTGCCGTATTCCGGGAAATAACCACAGAAGAAGCCGTATGGTTTTTCAAAGAAACATAATAATCTATATCCAAAGTTTGATCCAACTCGATATCACTCATTAAATATACCGTTCCCATGGAAGGCGCCTGGTTAAGCAAATCCATGGCTTTGGTTAACGATGCTAACGGAGTGGATGGAGCCTGGCCATTGTTTGTATCACTGCCGGTGGTTGCATCTACATAAAATGTTTTTTTAGGAGTGATGGATTTGGATACATTCAGCGTGAATGCTCCTGTTCTATAATTGCCGTATGAAGTAGCTATAATGTAATAAGTCCCGGTCTGCGGGATGATCCGGTCTATCAGAGACCCATTGTTAATACCTCCGTCATCATCATATGCCAGGATATTATAGTTAGCATCCAGTAAATATAAATAGGTGTCAAAATTACCGTATAACATGATATCAAGATAATCCCCCTGGTTAAGGAAAAGGGAATACCCTACTGCATAATGGCCGATGCTCCCCCCGGGTTGTAATGTGGTTATCACCTGTGAAGAAGCCGTTAACGTATCGTTAGCCGTATAAGGAAGCAACGTAATGGGAATGTAGGTGAAACTGCTGTTTTCTTTCCTGGTTTTTCCCTGTTGCCCGGACAGGCTACTCAAATCCAATTGTAAAGGTTGTTTTTTCTCTTCCTTCCTTAACGGGGATTGATTGTTCTTTCCCACAGAAGAAACCGTTTCCCTTGTCTCAGCGGCAGGCTGTTTCCGCGTTACCGATTCCCAGTAAGAAACCGTTCCCTGCTTTTGGGCATCAAAGGCCTTATCCGGTTGTTTGATTCCCTGCTGTTGGGAGTTCATCTTATTGGGAGTAGCCGCTTCCCTGCCGGGATAGGCCGGGGTTTGTTTCTCCCTTACAGGAAGCTGCACTTGTGCACTTACTGTTGTTATTGCCATGATGGCAACAATGGTAAAAATAGTTTTAAAAGTATTCATACGGAATTTGTTTGATTTGTTAATTACCTTTATTCTTTATTCCTTTTTGGGCATACCGCCTTCATTAGGAATGCAAAGATAGACATAAATTTAATATATTAATACAAGCTGGAGGTAAAATAATTAGTGGGACGGGTGGACGGAAGAACAAGGGGGGGGGGGTGGACGAGTGTACAAGGGGATAGATGGATGAGTAAGAATGAAGTATACAATAAAACCAACCCATGATATGGAATATGCAGAAGGGAATCCCTGAGCCCGTATTCGGGCAAGTCCCTTGTTTATTGCTTTTGTGCAGGGGATGCTGGAACTGGTTACCCATAACAGAGATCATACCTCGCTCTTAAGTAACCTATTGCGGTCATGCTGAACTTGTTTCAGCATCCCCTTTTTTAAGGATATTATCTCGACTAAAAGTCTTTCTACACTCACCTGCTTGGTCTTCGGTTGATTGGTTATGCCGCACCCTTCGGATTTCGTTTTCCTCAATAACCGGAAGTGCATCATTGCAAGTTTTTTGTGGGCTTGACCTGCACCCTCTTCGTTTATTGCTTTTGTGCAGGGGGGTGCAGGAACAGGTTACCCATAACAGAGATCATACCTCGCTCTTAAGTAACCTATTACCGTCATGCTGAACTTGATTCAGCATCCCTTTTTTTAAGGATATTATCTCGACTAAGAGTCTTTCTACGCTCACCTGCTTGGTCTTCGGTTGATTGGTTATGCCGCACCCTTCGGGTTTCGTTTCCTACAATAACCGGAAGTGCATCATTGCAAGTTTTTTGTGGGCTTGACCTGCACCCCCTTTGTTTATTGCTTTTGTGCAGGGGATGCTGAATCAAGTTCAGCATGACGGTGACGGGTTTGTTCAGAGCGAGGAACGAAACCCGAAGGGTGCGGCCTTCCCGGGCTTCCGGATTCATTGCCTGAGAAGTGGTTCAGCCTTCCCGGGCTTCCGGATTGGTTGCCTGAGATGTGGCTCAACCCTCCCGGGCTTCCGGATTCCTTGCCTGAGATGTGGTTCAGCCTTCCCGGGCTTCCGGATTGGTTGCCTGAGAAGTGGTTCTGCCTTCCCGGGCTTCCGGATTGGTTGCCTGAGAAGTGGCTCGGCCTTCCCGGGCTTCCGGATTGGTTGCCTGAGAAGTGGTTCGGCCTTCCCCGGGCCTCCGGATTCATTGCCGCAGATGTGATTCAGCCTTCCCGGAACCTTTGGATTTATTGCCGAAAACTTGGTTCTGCCTTCCCTGGCCGGGGAATTTCTTATCCGAGATTGGGAAATCCCCCTTCCCGCATCTTGAAATATCGTTCAATACCTCCGGAATATCCTTTATGGCGGAAATATACATAGAGACACGGTATGCCGCGTCTCTACCGGATTGGAGTTACTATCCATTATTCTTAACTTTTAATTCTTAATTCTTAATTGTTTAAGTTAGTTCTTCGACAAAAGCGTATATTCTTTTCTTTGCTTTTATCGTGAGTTTTTCCCTTTTCCTGCGACGGAAGTAAACCGTTATTTTATCAAAGATATAATAAATAATGGGAACTACGATTAGTGTAAGTATCATTGAGCTGATTAACCCGCCGATAATGACCCAGGCCATGCCGTTTTTCAATTCGGCTCCGTTCCCGCTTGCCAGGGCAATGGGCAGCATCCCGAAAATCATGGCAAAAGTGGTCATCATGATAGGACGCAAACGTTCTTTTCCTGCTTCAATCAGGGCATCAAATGTATTCATGTCTTTTTCACGGCGCATCTGATTGGTAAAGTCTACCAAGAGGATAGCATTTTTAGCCACCAGTCCGATTAATACGATCAGTCCTATGATGCTGAAGATTGTCAGGTCGTTCATTGTTAGTGCCAGGGCAAGGAATGCCCCAATCATAGCCAGCGGGATTGAAAACATAACAACGATCGGATCGATAAGCGAATTATAAAGGATAACCATGATAAAATAGATCAATACAAGGGCGGCGATGAATGCAAATCCCAAGCTTCCGAAAGCATTTGCCTGTTGTTCCATCATCCCTCCTTCTTTAATTGTAATTCCTTCCGGGATATTATCTTTAATAGCAGCGGATATTTCCGATCCTACTGTTCCCGAAGGCCTGCCCACTACATTTGATTTGACAACAATGGATGAAATCCGGTCCGTACGTTCCAAAGCGGAAGCGCCCAAGCCGTAAGCGATATCTGCGAATTCGCTTAGCTCTATCAATTTCCCCTGGTTATTAAGGAATGTAAGCTTTGCTACATCATCGGCCTTTGTCTTGTCAAAATCGTCCATTCCGACACGGATTTTATATTCATAATTACCTTCCGTATATTTTGAATCGTCGTTCCCGTTCAATGCCACACGAAGGGTAGAGCCTACATCATAAGCAGATAATCCCAACGTAGCCATTTTCTCCCGGTTTAATTTTACCTGTACCTCCTGACGCGGGTCGTCGATGGAGTATTTGGCATCGCTTGTTCCGGGAGTATTCCTGACAACATCCATTATCATCGCTGCCGTTTGTTGCACCTGGTCGAAATCGGCTCCCTGTACAATAAATTGAATGGGTTCGGTAGCTCCTCCCGCAACTCCTTTTACACTTACACGTGCCCGTATTCCGGGTATTTCCATAATTTCCTGTTTCAACTCCTGAGCAAAATCATCAATATTCCCCCTTCTGTCTTTTTTATCTACCAATTTTACATTGATAGTAGTTGCGTTATTCTTGGTAGTACTTCCCGAAAGTCCGACATTGGTGTAGATACGTTCTACTTCCGGACGTTCGCTGATTATTTTTTCGGCCTGCATGGTCATCTGGTTGTTTTGATAAACGGTAACTTGCGGATTCATATCCAAGGTGACGGTCAATTCCCCTCTGTCGGTATTTGGCATAAATGCAAATCCGATAAATCCTGTGGGAATTAATGCAATAGAACCTATTAATAGAGCAAGGGTGGTAACCAAAATAGCGGTTTTGTATTTTTTTAGTCCGACTGACAAGACTTTTACATAGAAATTCTTTATTGAATCGAAAACACGTTCCACTCCGCGTGAAAAGCGTCCCATGATGGTAGGCCTTGTGTCGTCTGACAATTTCCCGAAACGAGACATCAGTAAGGGTGTTACGGTAAACGAAACCAACAAGCTGCAAAGTGTGGAAACAATGATAGGGATAGCAAATTCTTTCAGGATATTGCCAATCAACCCTCCTGAGACAGCCAATGGGAGGAATACAACCACAATAACAGTTGTTATGGCCAAACACGTAAAGATAATTTGCTTTGTTCCATCAAGAGCAGCTTGTCGTTTCGATTTACCCATTTCCATGTGGCGGAACATATTCTCGATGACCACAATGGAGTCATCCACCAGAATCCCTACTACCAACGATAAAGCCATTAATGAAATCAAGTTTAATGAAATTCCCATAAAATACATGACAATAAAGGACGGTACTATGGAAAGCGGAACGGCAATCATCACAATCAACGCACTGCGTACATTATGAAGAAATATAAAACATACAATACTTACTATAATTATCGCCAGGAACAAATCGAATACTACGGCATTGGCAGAGGCTCTTGTAAAGACAGAGTCGTCATTTACAATATCGAATTTTACCTGACTGTTTTCATATTCTTTTTCGATAGATACAAGTTCGGCTTTTACCAAATCTGCTACATTTACCGCGTTGGCATCCGATTGTTTTACGATGGAAATACCAATAGCATCATGACCGTCTACGCGGTTTATTTCTTTTTGCGTAGCAATGCCGTCTTCTACTTCAGCAACATCCATTACTTTTACTTTACCACCCGTGGGAGTGATCTTTACCACCGTATTGCGAAGTTCATTCAGATTGGAATATTTTGCAGACAAACGAACAGAGTAAGTCGCTTCGGTGTTTTCAACATTCCCTGCCGGAATTTCCATATTGGCTTTTTGGATAGCTTGCAATACCTGCAAAGCAGATAGATTATATGCTTCCAGTTTCTTAGCATCCATGTTGACTTTTATTTCACGTTCGGTTCCTCCTGTCATTTCTACGGAACCTACCCCTTCGAGTTTTGCCAATCGCGGTTGAACGCGGTCTTCCACCAGCTTGTAAAATTCGGTGGAGGATAATGCAGATGAAACGGCAATATTCATAATAGCCACTTCATCCACCGAGATTTTATTAATGGATGGGTCCAGGACATCCGTCGGCAATTGGGATTTAATTGCATTGATTTTTCGCTGGGCATCCTGAACCGCCAGATTGGCATCAGTTCCTTCATTGAGTTCTATCGCAATTATGGATGCACCTTCCATGGAAGTTGAAGTTATTTTTTTCAGGTTTTCCAATGTGGAAAGGGCATCTTCCAGTTTCTTGGTTACGGACGTCTCCACTTCGGAGGCTCCGGCTCCCGGGTACACAGTTTGGACGGTAACATACGGTATTTCAAAACTCGGCAGTAAATTTAAATTGAGTGAATTATAGCTGATAAGGCCGCCGATGGCAAGTACGGTAAAAACCACAAGGATTATTAACGGCTTTTTTATGGATGTTTCTACTATTGATGACATAACTTTTTAAATTAAGAATTAAGAGTTAAAGATTAAGCGTTGATTGTATTTTGTTTATTTTTGTGGATTAAATGTATAGGGATGAAAGATGAAAATGTAATTGCAGATAAATCATACAGCTTTGCATTACGTGTTGTTAAAGCATATTTGTTTCTGAGTAAGGAAAAGCAAGAGTATGTTTTATCAAAGCAATTGCTGCGTAGCGGGACAGCTATTGGAGCACTTGTCAGTGAAAGCCGTTTTGCACAAAGCAAAGCTGATTTTATCAATAAATTATATATCGCTCTGAAAGAAGCTAATGAAACAAGGTATTGGATTAATCTCCTCCACGATAGCTGTTTCCTTACAACGCCCATGTATGATTCCCTTTTTGTTGATATTGAAGAAATTATTTGCATTCTCTCTGCTATTGTAAAAACGTCGAAAAGAAGTTAAGAGTTAAGAATTGAAAAGACAAATCATTCTTAATTTTTAACTCGTAATTCTTAATTAACTACGATTACCTTTGCTCCGTCCATTAAGTTGATTTGACCGCTGGTTACAATTTTGTCTCCTTCATCTAGCCCTGAAGTTACTTCCAGATGAGAGTCATAACTTTTCCCGGTGGTGATTTTAACCAATGATGCGATACCATCTTCGATACGGTATACCGTAGGATCTTTTACACTGCTTAAGATTGCTTCGCGAGGGATACACAATGCGGGTTTGGACTCACCCATATCAATTGAAACGTCCACATAGGTACCGGCCTTAAGCGGATATTGCTTACTGTTAGCCAAAGAAATTTCAATCGGGTAGGAGTGAGAGTTATCTCCCTTGGCGCTGATGTGTACTATTTTTCCCGGAAATGAAACGCCTGAGTAAACCGGAGTGTTTACAGATACTGTTTGCCCTTTCTGTAGATTATAAATATTAGATTCCGATACGGAAACCATTACTTTCAATTCGGAAATATCTGCGATTTCAGCAATGGGAGTTGCTACATTGACAAATTTACCCAAATCCACATCTTTGGAAGTAATATATCCACTGAAGGGAGCCCTGATGTATGTGTCTTCCTGTTGTCTTTGGGCTTGCTCCAGTTGAATCCTCGCATTTTCAAAAGCGATTTTCATATCCCGTAGTTGCGTTTCGGTGACAGCATCGCCTTCCCGTAATGTTTGATAGCGCTGTGCATCTTCCTTATATTTATTGTAATTGATTTTTGCATTGTCCAATGCCAGTTTGGTATAGGTATCGTCCACACGGGCAAGAACAGTTCCTTTGGAAACATAATCACCCAGTTTGAAATTGATTTGCACAATTTCTCCCGTTGTTTTTGATGCCACCTTTACCACTTGATTGGCTTCGGTTGCTCCTGTAAGATTGATGTTTCCTTCCATTGAAGTTTTCCCCACCTCTGCTACAGTAACTGCAATGCTTGCATCATTTACTTTTACTTCTTTTTTACTGTCGATTTCTTGTTTGTTGGCGAATAATTGCCAGGTCATCAGGCCGCCAATAAGAATAATTACTGCTGTTGCTATGATTCCTTTTTTCATAAACTTGATTTTTGAATGTTACTTTTATTTATTTGTTTCTATTTTACTTTACTTTTGTTTCCGAATCCCCTGATGGGGGCTTTCGCACTTTCGTTTCCTAAGAGCGCCATTGCGAGGAACGGAGCAATCCAGTTCTCCTTAATTATTCATTTTTCAATTGTCCCTCTTTTTTCTGGACTGCTTCGTCGTTCCCCTTCGCAGTGACGGAAGTGCATCATTGTTAATTACTCCTTATTAATTGTTAATTAATTTCTTTATTTCTCCGTCCAGAGACATGATTTTCAGTTCAGCCTCCTTTAAATTGTACAATGCATTCAAGTATGCCGATTGAGCGCTCGATAAACTCATTTCATCCTGCAATAAATCACTCATGGACGACATGCCTTCTTTGTATTTAAGCGATGTCTCGGCGTATACTTTCTCTGCCAGACTGATATTCGCTTTTTGACGCGTTACGTTATTTCTGTTGTTATGGTAGTTGTTCAATGCATTTATGTGTTCGGCATTAAGCTGCTCTCTTTTATCATTGAGATTCATATTTACTTTCTGGTAATCGAGCTTTGCCTGTTGGGATCTTGAGTGTTTGTCCAATCCGTCGAAAACAGGAATGGATAAGGACAATCCTATGTATGAAGAACCATACCATTTGTTTTCAGCGTTGTCATTGAAATAATTCTTAAACTCTTTCCTCAACCCCTGAACAGCATATTGCCCGGAAAAATGCACAGAAGGAATATAACCATGGTTGATCATCTTGCAGTTCATTTGGGATATTTCCATTTGAGACTTCAAGAGCATGATATCTATATGGTTGGAAAAGTCCAGGTTTGCCTGTGGCTCTTCTTTTAATAAAGACATTTCCGGCGCTTCCGTTAATGTAATATTTTGATAAAGGGGAATCCCTAGCATATATTTTATCATATTCAGTTGTTGTTCTATGCTAGCTTCCGTATTATTCAATTGTGTATAAAGATTTTCTAGGTTTACATGGATCCTGTCGTAATCAACTTGCTTTCCTATATTGTTTTCTACAAAAAGCCGGGTAATATTTTCCATTTGTTTGGTTCTGGTGATATTATCTTCGATCAGCTTTTTTTGTTCAATGGTCGTAACCGTTAAGAAATACAGCTTGGTTATCTCGGTTGCAATTTCTTCATTGACTTTTTCGACACTGAGGTTGTTGAGTTGGTATGACATCTTCGATAATTTCAAAGCCGATAATGCGGTTTGATTATATATTACTTGATTAAGGGTAGCAGAGGCACTTGTCACGAAATTGGATCCCATCTGAACAGGGATGCTTGTACCGGGTTGTCCCATTAATTCTCCGGGAAGCATGGTTGTTTGTAGTTTAAGGTGATCCTGGAATGCCCCGCTAATACTAACTTGTGGTAATAAGGAAGAACGTGTTTCATTTACCTTATACTTGGCCTTTTGAGCGTCGATATTGACTGATTGAATATTTATGTTATTCTCTATCGCCATCTTAATACAGCTTTCAAGCGATAATTCCATTACATCTTTTCCTTGCCCATACATATAGGTATTCATTGCGAGAAGCGATACGATAGTTAAAATAAGTTTCTTCATTTCTTTGGTTCTATTTATTTATGTTTTTTGTTTCTGTTCCTGAATTGACAATGCAAAAGTAATACCACGCTGATAGTGAAAAGGTTGCAAAAGCACCGAAGTAGCTCTTTTGGCTACCGAATGGAAACATGGAATTACCGAATGGACAAAAAACGGAATGAATGAAAATGCAAAACAGGCAGCAATCCTTCCGTAGTGTAATGACGCAACAAAGAACTGTGTCATTTTGACCGGAACATTTAATTACGAACGGCGAAGTCCTCAACGGAGTTAATTACGGATTGCGAAAATGAAGAGTGTCATTGACGGTTATTCCTTTGTTATGTATTATTAATCATTTACCACTGACCATTGATTATTATTTTCCTCTAACTTCATTTAACCTGCCTAACTTCCGTTAATTATTGAAAATGTTTATTTAGGATTGGATAAACTATTATTTCGGCATAGAATTTGAAGGATCAAACAATAAAAAAATATAGAAATGAAATACTATGATATTATAGCAGCCCAAAAGACCTTGGAAGATGTGGTAAAGAAAACAACCTTATTACCAAGTAAATCATTTTCGGGGATGTCCGGGGCGAATGTCTTTTTTAAATTGGAGAATTTACAGTCAACAGGATCTTTTAAAGTAAGGGGAGCCTATAATAAGATTGTAAACTTGCCAAAGGAAGAGACAGCAAGGGGAGTAGTTGCTGCATCCGCAGGAAATCATGCACAGGGTGTTGCCTTTTCCGCTTCAAAATTAGGAATTAAGAGTACGATATTTATGCCTGTTTTTACGCCGCCGCTTAAGGTTATTGCCACAAAAGCCTATGGTGCGGAGGTTATTATTGAAGGAGAAACATTTGATGATGCATTTGCTTTATCACAGGAATATGTACGTAAACATAATGCGACATATATCCACCCCTTTGACGATCCGATGATAATAGCCGGACAGGGGACTGTAGGCTTGGAAATATATGAGCAATTATCCGATGTTGATATCGTGGTTGTTCCCATTGGTGGCGGAGGATTGATTGCAGGCGTTGCCGTTGCATTGAAAAATATGAATCCGAATATACAGGTTATAGGAGTGCAAGCTGAAGGGGCTCCGTCTATGGTTTTATCACAGAAGGAACATCAGATAATTTCTCTTCCTACCGTATCTACCATTGCAGATGGTATTGCGGTAAAGAAGCCGGGAGTCTTAACATACGAATTGGTAGAAGAATATGTAGACGAACTGGTTACTGTTTCTGACAATGAGATTGCTCATGCGGCTTATTTATTATTGCAACGGGCAAAAATATTGGCAGAACCGGCAGGTGTTACATCCGTTGCTGCTATATTGAATAAAAAGGTCAATGCAAAAGGTAAAAACGTAGTTCCTATTGTTAGCGGAGGAAATATCAATATGCGTTTATTGGAACAGATAGTCGAGCAGGGCATGATGGAAGAAGGACTCCGTGCATGTGTCCAGATTATATTGCCGGATCAGGCGGGGGAACTACGTAAACTGATTGCCATATTGGAAAAACAAAAAGCCAATATACAAAATATTCACCATGACAGATCGACCATATCCGTACCCATTGGGCATGTTTTAGTGACGATTACATTTAGCTTGCAGGATCGATCCCAGCTTAAAACAATAACGGATGAAATAGGGGCAAGAGGATTACAATATAAAATATTAAGGTAAAAGGTTTGGGGTGCGAGGTGCGAGGTGCGAGAGGCAATGAAAAAGCACTTCAGAATAAAAGAGAAAACCCTGGTTCGGTCGAGACCCGAAGCCTCGACCGTCATACCTTGACAAGCATAGCCTGCTAAATGTTTTTCTAATGAAACATATGTCGGCTAAGGAACCCTTTTATTTTTGATTTTCGAAGTATTGTTCCAATAACCGGGCAACATATTTTCCGAAAACATCGAATTCTATATTGACTACAGTTCCTTCTTTGAAGTTGTGGAAGTTTGTAACGTCATATGTATACGGAATAATGGCAACAGAGAAAACCCCTTCATCCGAATCCACAACAGTAAGGCTTACTCCATTAATGGAAATAGAGCCTTTGGGTACGGTGATGTTATTTTTTTGCGGTTCGTATTTAAAATAATATCTCCAGCTTCCGTCTTCGTCTATGACTTTTGTGCAGGTTGCAGTTTGATCTACATGTCCCTGTACAATATGTCCGTCGAATCTTCCGTCCATTTTCATACTGCGTTCCAGATTGACTTCGTAGCCAATATGCCAACTTCCCAGATTTGTTTTTTGTAGCGTCTCCAACATGGCGGTGACTACATATTGTTTAGCCTGTTTATTTACTTTTACAATCGTCAGGCAACACCCGTCGTGACTCATGCTTTGGTCGACTTTTAATTCGTCTACAAAATCTACTTCTATCACAAAATGAACATTTGTTTTTTCGTTGATGATATCAACTACTTTTCCTGTTTTTTCTACTATTCCTGTAAACATAATTATCTTAATATAGTTACTGATCCATTTAAATGTCTTGTCCGTATCCCATTGAGGGTATATTCTTTTACATCACACACATAATAATAAACTCCGTCTACACATGGGCGTTTTGTATATTGATTTGTTCCGTCCCATAGAACATCCGGATTTTTTGTCTTGAATACCAATGCTCCCCATCGATCGTAAATATACATATCTATGCTTTCAACATAATCGTAAGGATAAGGCATAAACAAATCATTCGTGCCATCCCCATTGGGAGTAAAAATATTCGGTAACTTATAGGAATCACAGATATCGATATCAAAACACAATTCGTTGCTGTAATTACTTTTGTTACCGACAGAGTCTTCGGCGACTAAAAAGAAACATCCTACAACCGAAGGTAAATTGGTTATTTCATACGTTAATGCGGGATAAGGAATGCTATCCAACAGTAAATAATCGGAAGACATATCATTTTTATAATATAAATATGTCTTAAAGATATCAGACATATCGCAAGTATCTGAAAATGCCCATTGGATGTAAATGTTTTCACAGTCGGTAGTTCCTTGTAATATAGGAGCACAAGGGGGAATGTTATCAATCGGTTGAGCACATACTATTTGAGAGAGGTTAATCAAAGGATGGGGAAGAGTAGTGTCTAAGTAACTCCCTTGAGATTCTATATAATAACAATATGTTTGATAGTTATTCAAGTTTGAGTCTATAAAAAAGTTAGAATTTGTTTGTCCTATGGAATCGAAATGATTATTATTTTCTCTATAGATAATATAATTGTAGTTCCCCCAAGGGACATGCTCTTTCCATGAAAGCCTTAATTTACGATCCGTACTGTCGATAGTAAGGAAGACAGAAGATGCAATATCGGATGATCCTATCAAATAAGGGGAGACAGTGTTATTATAGAAATCAATACGATAAAAAAAGGTATTTCCTTGTGTGTTCTGGAGACTGTCCAGATAATACAAACTGTCGATAGAATGATAAGTTGCAATTGTTGTAAAGTTTGAAGAATTGTTAATACTTCTGTTGATTATATAATAATAAGGACCGGGATATTGAATAGAATCGAATTCTGTTGGTTTCATCCACTTCACTTCAACTTTTCCGAGGGACGTACCGGTTTCCTGGACGCTGACATTGGTAATGATAGCAACATCTTTTTTTAGAAAGGTACAGGCCTCATTGGACGCATAACTTTCTGCCATATCGGAAAAATAGGCAATTACCAGATAGCAATACATAGTTCCTCGTAACAGGCCGGAGCCATTATTGTTATCCAAAAAAGTAGTTGTATTAATATCTATGGTTCCGATTTGCCTATACCCGGTATAGGCAGGAACACCTGTTTCACAATGATCGGGTATAAATCCCGGACTGTTTATCCTTCTGTATATTTTATATCCTAATGCATTGTTACAAGGCGTAGGATTCCAGGACAGGGAGATCGTATTTTCGAATGGGGTAGCTTGCAGGTTTTGTGGTGCCGGAGCTACAACCGTAATCCGAACTGTTTTTATGCTTGTTAAAGGAACACTGACGTTTTGATCCGTTGCCTTGAAAGTAACCTGATAGGGTTGTTTCCGAACATGGGAACAGTTGGTATTCCAGGAAAAGGTACCGGTAACGGTTCCGGAACCCGATACGTTTTGGAATACGGCTGGGCTGCTCGGTGTTGCAAAGACATCCCCGTAAGCAGTCAATGTGAATAGATCATTGTCCTGGGCGCTTACCAGAAATGTTAAGTTATCTCCTGCATCAACGCAAGTATCCGATATGGTTGTTATTACAGGGGGACGATTATTACAATCTCCTATGTTTATTTGCATATCCCTGACCACTTCACCCACTTTTACTCCCAAACGATACTCTTCTATAAGAATGGCAATATTATATTCTCCTTGACGAATAGGGCTGTCCCAATAAAAATCGCCGGTAGCCCGGTTGATAGAAATACTATGAGATGCTATCGGGTATGAATATCCCGGAATCTTTTCTCCGTTAAGTCCCCGGCATTCAATAAGAGAATAGACAAGACTGTCCCCATCGGGGTCAACTGCACCCGGATTATGGTAAAAAGGAACATTAACACATCCCACATCAATAGGAGGATTGGTAAGTTGAGGAGAATTGTTATATTGCAGGAACGGATTGATAATAAGTGTTGACTGTATATAAAAAGGGACGCTTACCGAATTAGGAATATTAATAATTCCCTGGTTTCGATTAGGGTCTTCCATGGAAATAGTGTAAGTCCCTGTGGATGGGAATGTATGTACCGCTACATACGTGTTTTTCCGTATATCGTTATTTAAGTCTAGTTTTTGATCTCTGGGGACAATTTCATAATTTCCATCTCCCCACACAATGGTTAGCTCGTCTCTATCTGCAAGACTGGGACTGTATGTATAGGTGGTAATCGTAAATTCATAGGTGAACCCTGTAAGATGACGATATGTTATCTCTCCAGCTCTTTCATGTGTTGCATATACAGAAAAGAATAAGAAATATACAAAAACACCTGTTAAGAACCGTTTCGCCATTATTATATCGTAAGCTATCTAAAATAAACGCAAAGTTATATAAATTATTTTTAAAGAGGAACTTATTCTCAATATCAAAAAATGGTATATCTTTGTATTGAATTTGATAAAAATCATATATGAAAAAACATTTTTTTTACATTACAATAATTGTACCTGCTTTGCTCCTTTCCGCTTGTAATAAAAAAGAAATTTTCTCTCCAAGCAGGTATATTCAAACAGAAACTTTTCAAGAAGGTTCGAATGATTATGAAGCATCGATGCGTTTTACTTATTCTGAAAACAATCAGTTGGTTTCCGTTTGGCTGAAAGAGGGTAATGCCACTTTGACATTTGAAAGTAATAAGGATAAGACGATAAGCAAAATTATTTCATCGGAAAACAATGGGACTGATTACGCCCTTTTATCTTATGAGGATAAGCTTATAACACAGATCCAGTACTATGAGCATAATCAATTGGCTCGGGAAAGTATCTTTTTAAGAAAGGAAAAGAAAAATACGATCAATAAGATAGAAAACTATGCGTATGATGGATTTTCTTCTGAAGGTGTTTTGGCCGCAATGCTTTTTGCTGATGTGAAAACAATGCCGGAGTCTGTCCGGAAAATGCATAAATCGGGAGGAAAATCGTTATATTCCGTTCAGAATATATCCTACGAAAATGAGAATATCCATCGTGTTCGTTTATCGTATGTGGTCGACAATAAAGAGTCCTTGTACTCAACCACGACATACAATTATGATGATAAAAAAAATCCTTATTATGGATTGCCGTATGCTTTCCTGAAACTGACAGGATATAATAAAAATAATGAAACGTATGCAAGAACATCTTTTGAAAATGACAAGTATAAAACAATGATTACAGTCGAAAGCAGTTATTCATACGAAAAAAAATATCCCATATACAGGTCTGTTATAGAAAGCGAAACATATATTATCGCCTTTGATTCAGTTGGAGGCCCCAAAGAATGGGCAACGGATACGGAATATAGTTCATATCAGTATACCTATAAGTAAAACGGCAGGGAGGAAAATTCTTATCCCTTTACATATTGCCGGGTTTATTTTTCGTTTATTGTTTTTATCTGTTCTTGTAACTCACTCCATGTAGAATCAGAAAAGATAGGAATGTATTGTATATTCTTTTTCAGCGACAGGTTTAAAATTTCTTTTGCTCTTTTCTCTGTTTCCGGATGGGTGCTGATCAATACAAGATTTTTTTGTATTGTACTTTCTTCTGTGGAGAGACGGTACATAAAATCGGCAAGGGAAGATGGGTTTATTTTACTGTTCTGTAAATACTCTACGGCTAGTTTATCCGCTTGCTTTTCCATTTTCCGGTCATAAGCAGTGGAACTTAATATCTTTAAACTTTCTGCTCCCCCCGAACCTGTTCCTATCATTGTGGAAATTGCAGTGAAGCCGATTTCTTTACTTAACTTTTTCATAATATGGTCACTTTCCATATGAGCAATTTCATGTGCTATTATTCCTGCTAATTCTTCCGGGTTTTCACAAAACAAGATCAATTCCGTATTGATGAGCATATGGTAATCCGGCAATGCAAAGGCATTAACTTCATTACTTTTGATTATATGTAATTTTATATTTTCTGCGTCAATTCCATTATCGGAGCATATACGGTTTATTATCTCTTTAATTGGTAAGGTAACATCGTCATTTGCTATTTCATGTTCGTGTTGGGTTATGATATTTATATAGAAATCGCCTAAAGATTTTTCTATTTTGGATGAATTTTCTTCGATCCCAAATAAATCAACTAAATTTAGCCGGCTAATCCCAAACCAAATGCCTAAAAAAAGCAATATAAATGATATAAACTGAATAATTATTTTTGTCATGAAAATAAAACTATTTAAAGTTGGAAATGCAATGGATAATTAAAATAGTAGATTTGTTTTTCTAAGGTTTACAAATTAATTCTGTTAAGGGGCCAAAAAACCAAAAAAGAACATTTTGTTTTTTCCGGGTTTGTACGGCTGCATATATAGACGCTGCAAATTCTAATAGGTTAAATCCGATTATAGTGATTATGTAAGCGATATAAAGATTTGTGATTATATTGTTGCCGAAAATAATGGAAAGAGTCCACGATATGCCAATAGAGTTCATAAGAATAATAAATATTTGGGAAAGCATAGATTGTATACAATGAAAGCGTACAAAATATGTCTTTTTACGATTGCCAAGGTAAAACATAATAGTAGCTATCATATTGATAATAGGTAAGGGAAGACCTACTAATAAAACAACAGTTGACATTAAATAAGCATAGGATGCTTTCTCCGCTTCTTCTTCGGATATTCTGTTTTTATAAATAATATTATCTTCTATCATAAGTATTTAAATAAATTCCAAATCCAGTTAACAAGCAATAAGAAAATAGAAGGAATTGCGATATAGTTTTTCCTCAGTAAAGATTCAAATTTTATATAGGAATGGAAAAAATAATCTTTTCCGGTAACAACATCAAAAATAATCCACAGAGGTGTTATTGTCATGCCGAAGAATAAAAGAATTCCTATTGGATTGAGATATAAAGCATCTGAAATATTTCCATCTAAAAGAGAAAGTATAGACCGGGTAGAGCCGCAAGAAGGACAAGGAATATGAGTGATTTTATGAAATAAACATCCAAGAGATATAGAGGAATGATATATTAAATTTAAAACCACCCATATGTATCCTGCCAGACAAGCCGTAAAAACAAAGAAATAAAGTTTTTTCTTTGTCATCATAATTGTTATCCGAGGATTAGTGCTTCACGCAATTTTTGCATGTTTTTTTCTTTTGTCGAACTTTGAATTAGAAACCAGTCAACGATTGTCCAGATACCAAGTCCACCACAAGTAAGTAATTTTCCAACGCCAATTCCTGTATCGCCTATAAGAAAACGATCTATTCCTAATCCTCCACCTAATAAAGAAACGATTAACATCGTTGTCGGATCTTTAAATTGAAGTATTTCAATTGTTGTCCATTTCGTTTCGTCAAGATCGAGGAGTTGTTGTTTTATCATAGCTAATTGTGCACTGTCAAAAAACTTGTTATTTGACATAATAAACATATCTACTTTTTGAGCATCCATTCGTATAATTTTTTATTGTTTGTTAAAATAATGTTTTAATAGATTATAATTTTTCTGAGAATACAAAAATATAATTTTTTTTCAATGAAGTTGCCAAAAGTTGAGATAAAAGGAATAAAGATTATCTCACTGCGTTTCGATGCTTTCGCTACACTTCGTGGCTCAGGTGCTTCGTGCCTCGCAATGAAGCTATTAACCAACATATTGCCGTCATGCTGAACTTGATTCAGCATCCCCTCCCTTTTGAGAGGGGAGGGATTGCGGGTCGAGCCCGCAATGACGATATTAATCTATGCTTACTGTCATTTTCCTGTTGTTTGATTTCTTATCATTAAACACTCGCAATGATGCTCTAAACAAACGAAATAGCGTTATTGCGAGGCACGAAGCACCTGAGCCACGAGAAAGCATTGAAACGCAGTGAGATAATCTCTGTCATTGGTAGGAACGAAGCAATCTCCTATCTCAACTTTTGGCAACTTCAATAAAATATATTTAAAA
>JAVBLM010000048.1:0-8354 GCA_031553535.1 Bacteroidales bacterium
TTAAAAATATTATTCGACACCTATGGAGATATTACCCGCCTGCCTTTGCAGGAAGAAAATTCAGCTATTTACAACCTCTTGCAGGAACTTGATGGAGATTTTAACGAAGATATGTACAGGGTGAGATTGGAAGACTGGAAAAACAAGTTGCAGCAGGATAACGATGCCTATCAGGCATTGGTAAAGCAAAGGCATGAAGAACAAGTTGCTAAAACGGAAGTCAAGGTAAAAGAAGTCCGCCTGGAAATCGACCAAGTATTCCGTCAGATTATCGAACGGCTGGAAGCCCTGATGCTAATAGAAGGCGATAGCAATTATATTGGATTTGTCTCTCGGCTGAATGTCATATTGGAAAGTTATGATACTATTCTTGCACAACGCCGGGGAAGAAATGCTGCGGAAGAAGAGGAGATAGTTGTTAGTGATTAGTGGTTAGTTGTTTTTCATTTCATTGATCAGGCTGTATTCTTTTTGTTTCATTTCCCAACGTTCCCGGGCGTATTGCTGCATATCGGTGACGGTGTCTTTTTCGTCGACAATTTCGATACCAAACAGTGTCTCTATTATATCTTCCAGGGTAACAATTCCATCCATTCCGCCATATTCGTCTACAACTAATGCGATATGTTCTTTTTTTTCCAACAGCAATTCCCATACACTGAATACGGGCATGTTTTCCGGAACAAAAACAATTTCTCTTTTAATATCCTTTAATTGTAATTCGTCCGAATCTTCTGCCAGTTTTTCAAATACGGTCTGCAAAAAAACATATCCTGTAATATTTTCTTCTTTTTCCGAATACACGGGAATACGGGAAAACCGTAAATAATCTTTGTTTTGTAAAAAGTCATCCAATAACATATTTTCATCCGCTATGGATACAACTATCCTGGGCGTCATTATTTCAGATGCTTTAATATTTTTAAGCCGGATTAAATTTTGAAGAATCAGGTTTTCCTTTTCTTCAAATACCCCTTCTTCTGTTCCGATATTTGCCAGGGCGGAGATTTCTTCCCGGCTTGTTGTGTGTGGAATTTTGTTTTTGGAGAATATCCTTGTAATATATGCAGATACAATTACGATCGGATAGGTAATAACTATCATCACTTGGATACCGCGGCTTGCAAATCCTATTAACTCTTTCCAAAACCCTGCTCCGATTGATTTGGGAATAATTTCGGTAAGTACCAATATTAGAATTGTTAAGATTGCCGATACCAGTCCGAAATAAGCTTCTCCGAAAACAGCTGTTGCCTGGGCTCCGACACCTGCCGCACCAACTGTGTGTGCAATGGTATTCAATGACAAAATTGCAGATAGAGGTTTATCTATATCTTGTTTTAGTTTCGTCATGATTACCGCACCTTTGTTTCCGGATTCTTTGGCTATTTTCAGGTAAGATAAAGGAGTAGAAAGCAATACCGATTCCATGATAGAACAAAGGAACGATACCGTTAGCGCTAAGAATAAATAAAAGAGTAAAAGCCCCATTTTGTGAATTACTTGTGTAAAAAGCAAAAATATATTATTTTTGATATGATATACAAAAAACACACCAAAAAATAATATATACATAAATACCGTTATATTTATTCGTTACTATCGGGTAAAAATGTATTTTTGCAGAAACGAACAATACAATAATTATTTTATAGAAAGAATGGATATATTACGCACGGAAAGTATTTATAAGAAATATCGCAGCCGGATGGTTGTCAATGATGTGAGTATACATGTAGAGCAAGGGAAGATTGTTGGATTGTTGGGACCGAACGGAGCGGGAAAAACAACTTCGTTTTATACAATTGTAGGATTGATAAAACCATTGCAAGGAAAGGTATTTTTTAATGACAAGGATATTACGGAAATGCCTATGTATAAAAGAGCCCGGTTGGGAATAGGATATTTGGCGCAGGAAGCTTCTGTTTTCCGTAATATGACGGTAGAAAATAATATCCGTAGCGTATTGCAGTTTACCAAACTTACCAAACGGGAACAATTGGAAAAGCTTGAAAGTTTGTTGGATGAGTTTGGTTTACAGAAAATCCGGAAAAACAAAGGAATACAATTATCAGGTGGTGAACGTAGAAGAACCGAAATTGCCCGTAGTTTAGCCACCGGGCCGAAATTTATTTTGCTGGATGAGCCTTTTGCAGGGGTTGACCCTATTGCGGTAGAAGATATTCAATCGATTGTTCAGAAATTAAAAGAAAAGAATATCGGAATTCTTATCACCGATCACAATGTAGATGAAACACTTGCTATCACCGATTATGCTTATATTTTGGTAAATGGGAATGTGTTTTGTTCGGGAACTCCTGAAGAATTGGCAAATAATGAATCTGTCCGTAAAGTATACCTGGGAGAAAAATTCACTTTGCGGAGGTAATTCTTACTTTCCCGCTGACCTCGCAGATTTTCCGCAGACCTTTTCTTGTTGACTAATTGTCTAATTTTTTTATGACGTGTGTAACTTCTATTATATAAACAAAACGAGGTTAATATAAACAAGATGTTATAATTGTATAACAATCTTATTTTTACTATTTTTGTGGCAAGATAATTGATTTTAATACGTTTAAACAATACGTGTCTCTGGGGAATAATACAGTTATGAAAACTATTGCAAAGAAGATAGCAAAAATCCTCTTATGGGTGTTTACATCCATAGTTGCTTTGATTGTCTTGATTTGCACACTATTGATGGTTCCCGCCGTACAAACGTATGTAGCCCAAAAAGCAGCCGGATTTTTATCAGACAAACTGCAAGCCGAAGTTTCTATCGGAAAATTACGTATTGATTTTAATTTAAATATACAGATAGAAAATTTACGACTTAATGATTTACACGGGAATAATTTAATTTCGGCAAAAAAAGGAAGTTTAAGTTTTCCTTCTTTTAATACGGGAAAGGCCAATGTTGAAATTCGTAATATTATTTTGGATGAAGCGGATGTTATTTTACGCAGGTATGAATCCGATACGGCACTTAATCTCCAGTTTTTCATTGAATTTGTAAGGCCAAAAGAAAAGAAGAAAACCTCCACCATTATTGATTTACAAAAGGTACAATTAAAGAATAGCCGTTTCCAGTTCAGAAATGATGCTTCGGCAGGAAACGATGTCGAAGGAGCGTGGAATTATTCAAATATGATTATTAACGATATCAATCTCAAATTGGATCAGCTTCTTATTATCGGGGATAGTTTAAATTTTCATATAGATCAATTATCGGCCAGGGAAAGGTCAGGATTTCATGTGGATGATCTTTCCGGACATTTGATAGTGTGTCGAAAAGGGATTCATTGTTTGGGAGCAACTATTTTAACCGGCAATAAATCGGAGCTGGAACTCGATTTCCGGTTTGACTATACCGATTTCTCCGATTTTCAAGATTTCATTAATAAAGTTTCTTTTAATACGGAATTACATAGAGGCCGGTTAAATATGGCAGATTTGATGTATTTTGTTCCGTCTTTCAAAGGAATGAATAATACGGTCAACATAGCTGCAACAGTAAAAGGGCCTATTTCCGATTTCAAAATCAGGAATCTTGATTTATCTTATGGACAGGGTACGGAAATAAAAGGGAATATAGATCTAAAAGGATTGCCTGTTATTAATGAAACATTTATTGATTTTAATATTGATAATTTAAAATCGAATATTATAGATGTTGCATCATTTTCTTTACCAAAGGATAAAAAAATTCCCGTACCGAATATTCTCAAAAAAATAAAATGGGTAGAAACACGGGGTCATTTTTTAGGATTGTATAACAATTTTTTTGCTGATGCAACCTTTGCTACCGCCATAGGAAATGCTTCTTGTGAATTAATGCTCAATATGCAATCCAATCCCATTTCTTATGATGGAAAACTGCAAACGAATGCTTTGGCTTTAGGGGATTTATTGAATTTTCAAGATATCGGCAATATCAGCATGAAAGGAGGTATAGTAGGAAAGGGAGTAACTATCGAAGATTTCGATTTTCAACTTAAAAGTACAATTTCAAATATCACGTTTAGAAACAATACGGTTAAAGATATTCAGATATCAGGTGACTTTTTGTCGAAGCAATTTGATGGCCAGATAAGTTGCAATGATGAAGACTTTAGTCTAGACTTCAATGGATTGATAGATTTTAATCAGGAAGAACCCAATTATAATTTTGAAGCAACTGTTCGTTCTATTAATTTAAGTAATTTTCAACTTTTTCGTCCGGATTCCAATGTTATTGTATCTGCATATATCAATATGGATATTACAGGTAAGGATATCGATCATTTTCGAGGATATTTAATCATGGATAGTATTGTGTATTCTGAAAATGATATACCTTACTTCTTTCCCGGCTTTTCATTAAATATAGATCAGGATGAATATCCTCGTAAAAATATACACTTGAGCTCTGATTTATTGAATGTTGACATCTCCGGTCGGTTTACTTATGTCCAGGCATTTGCTGCAGTACAGAAAAATTTATATTCCCAGCTTCCTAATTTGATACCGCTTCCTAAATTATTGGACTCTACGCAAGTGGCTTTTGATCAACAATTTGATTTATCACTTAAAATTACGAAATCGATTCCATTATTGGATCATTTTATTCCTGATATCCGGATAGACAAAGGATTGATTGTGGAATTATCGATGGATCAGTCTAAAAAAGTCAGTCATATTTCTGTTGAGGTACCGCAATTAGATATTAAAAAGAAGCAACGATTAAACAATTTGTTAGTTGTGAATCAGCAAAGTCCTCAGATGTTTAATTTGGGAATAACCTGTGATTCTTATTTTACAAAATTAACAGATACGATTCCCGATTTACAGAAATTTGATTTTCAAGCGGCATTGGACAATAATGTTATTGATTTCCTGGCTACGGCAATAGGTAATGAGAGTAATAAAATAAATGATATGTTGATAGAAGGGTCCGTTACATTTTTAGATATGAAGAAACTGGAAATGGAAATTGTATTAAGTAATGGGTCTATCGTATGGAATGCAGAAACTTTCTTATTTGATTCATCTAATTATGTTTATTTTTCGAGGGACAGTATTTATATTCGTAATTTCGGATTACATTCCCAGGAAGGTAAATCCATTGCAATACAAAGTCGTTCGATGGGGGAAAATGGAAATGGAATTTATTTTGCTTTTGATAAGATAAATTTGGGGCTTTTCAATGTTTTTCTTAACCGGTATCAAATATCATTGGAAGGTGTAACTACCGGAAAGGGAGGATTAATTCGTAATGCCTATGGGTATGCACTTGGTTCTGATTTTGAAATTGATGATTTTCAATTTAATAGTGTTTCTATGGGATTTTTTCAAGGAAGAACAGTCTGGAACAATATTGAAAAAAAATTATTCATGCGTGCTTCTGTGTTTGAGACAAAAGATAATTTAGACAATTCTTTATTAGTAATTAAAGGAAATTTTGATCCTAAGAATAAATATATTGATTTAACCGGACAAATAGACAGTTTGAATATAAAAATACTGGAACCATATTTAAAATCTTTTGCTTCAAAAGTGGAAGGTTTTGGTACAGGAGAAATTACATTTAAGGGTAAAATTTCAGATCCTAAGCTTGAAGGGAGCGTAGTTTTGAAACAGGGAATCTTAGGAATTGATTTTTTAAAGACGGATTATTTTATAGAAAAAGGAACAGTTAATTTCGTTGATACCGGATTTATTTTTAATAATATTTCTTTTCAAGACGAGTATAATGGCAGAGGGACTGTAGAAGGAGTAGTTACACATCGTCGATTAAAAGACTTCGGAGTTGACCTCAAAATTAATGCTTCAAATTTATCGGTGTTGAATACTACATTAAAAGATAACAATCTTTTCTATGGAAGAGCATTTGCCACGGGAAGTGCTTCCATTTCAGGAAAGGTTAGTGATCTTTTATCAATAAATGCGGATGTAACAACAAATCCATTAACAGATATTACTCTTTCTTTAGATTGGAGTACTACTGCTACTGAGAGTAATTTTATAACATTTGTATCCTTTGAATCCAAGAAAGAGAAAGATTCTATTTTAATAGAAGAGCGTAAGAGTTCGGCAATGGTGGTTAATCTTAAAATAACAGCGACCCCTGATGCGACAGTACGTGTATTGCTCGATCCTACTATTGGAGGTACAATTATTGGGAAAGGTAACGGAACAATTGAACTTATTCTTGATCAGTATAATGATTTTTCCATGTATGGAAGATATACTATTTCAAGTGGAGAATTTAATCTGGCATGGGGAGGAGTGTTAACCCGTACTTTTAAACTTGAAAACGGAGGCGTTATTTCCTGGAACGGTGATCCTACACAAGGAATTATGAGTGTGCGAGCTATACAAGCGACAAAAGTTTCGATAAGCAACCTTTTTGAAAATGAAGAGGAAACAATGCGGCGTAGACCCATATCGGTAAATAATATATTGTCTCTTAATGGAAGGTTATTAAATCCTGATTTTTCTTTTACATTTACGCTTCCTGATGCTGATGAGATTACAAAAGCACAGGTTTATGGTATGATTGATACAACGAACAGGGAGGAAATGATCCGGCAAATGGTTAATGTATTGTTGTTGGGAATGTTTGAAGATCCAAATAGCACGGGAGGAAATGCTATCAACAGTGGCTTAGGATATTCTTTTAGTGAATTGGTTTCATCTCAAATAAATAAATTGGTATCAAGTATTACTCAGGATATAGATGTCAGGGTTGTATACCGTCCCGGCGAAAGTGCTGCAGAAAATGAATATAGTGTTGATGTTGGAGGCAGTTTTTTAAATGATAAGTTGATTATAAGTACCAGTTTTGGTGTTTATGGACAACAGGATGCAAATGCTCAAGATCGTTTTCTGGGAGATGTTATTGCGGAATATAAGCTGGTACCCGATGGGTCTCTCCGGGTAAAGGCATTCAATGTTACCAATCCTCAGGATGTGTTATCGTCGACTTACGGTTCAACGTATTCACAAGGGATGGGTCTTTCTTATTTAAAAGATTTTGATAAATTTAAAGATCTATTTACTCGTAAATCTCGAAAGAAGAAAAAAATCAGTGTTAAACAACCTATAACATTGCCTGAGGAAAAATTAGATACCTCTAAGTAACTGCCCGATAATTTTAGGATAATGAGTGTATTCTAATACATGTACTTTTTGGGCAACATCTTCTGCAGTATCTTCACTTGATAAAGAACATTTTTCCTGGAAGATGATAGCGCCTTCGTCATAATGCTCGTTTACATAATGGATAGTAATACCCGAGTGTGGTTCTTGATTTTTCACAACGGTCTCATGCACATGCATTCCATACATTCCTTTTCCTCCATATTTAGGAAGCAGTGCAGGATGTATATTGATGATCCTTTTTGGAAATGCTTTTATAAGATTATCGGGAATTAGCCATAAAAAACCTGCCAGTACGATTAAGTCGATTTCCGATGCTTGCAGTATTTCTATTACTTTATCTGATTGATAAAACATTGCCTTATCAATGAGCAGGGTATCAATATTTAGTTTTTTCGCCCGTTCCAATACGTATGCGTTTGCTTTATTACATACAACTAATTTGATACATACTTCTTTCGAATCAGCAAAATATTCAGCAATACGTTGGACATTGGTGCCGTTCCCGGAAGCAAAAAGGGCAATGTTTTTCATGGAAATTCATATTAAATGAGGTGTGCAAAAATACAATTTTATTCTATGACATTCCAATTATCATCTAATTTTATTCTTTACTTCTATTATAATTTATGGTGAAATAGCATTCCATGATTTTTCATTAACAAAATTTCTCCCTCTTTTTTTTTCATTATTGAAATAATATTGTTAACATCACATAAATTATGAAAAAAATACGATATAATAATAGATTTCATATTATAATTATAATTGTTATTATTTATAGTTTGTTTCTAATTAAAAAAAGTGTAATATTGCGAATTGAAATATTCATGTACCGGAAGGTGCCGGAAATCCTAGAAAAATCAGGTATAATAAAACTATTTTAATATGAAAAAGGATAGTATGAATTGTAATATATCACATCCTCTCTCTATTATCTCCTTAGCTTATAGAGGGATGGTTATTTCTTTTCATACTATGTGTGACTTTTTGCATGTTGTATGCGGAGTGCAAAATATACTGTCTTTTATTGCATTGTTTTTCAAACGATTTATGTTGATAAATAACATGAAAAAAGATGTGAATTATTTGTTTTTGCTAAATAAAAATGTAATACACACACACACACACACACACACACACACACACACACACACACACACACACACACACACACACACACACACACACACACACACACACACACACCT
>JAVBLM010000038.1:0-52451 GCA_031553535.1 Bacteroidales bacterium
GAATTCACGTTATATTAATAATTGAAATTTTATTATATAAATCGGATGGAGGCTTCATTTATAAAACATAGAATCTTATTCCCAATCATAATATCATAATAAATCATTTCGATATTGTTTAAACAAACTAAATTTTGACCCTGAACTCACGTTAGGTATATGAAATTTCGGATCTCAGTAACTTTACCTCTATAGGTTGTCTTGCTACCAAGGAAAATAAAAAAGGCTACCATTCGGTAGCCTAAAATTTGAATTATGAAAAAAAATTCTATCGTTTAATACTCATTCGTTTAACGATTCGCTGACCCTTGTATTCCATCGAATACATATAGATTCCTGCAGATAAAGCTGATGTATTGATCTCTATGGTATGTTTTCCTGGTTCGACATGTAGTATTGTTGCATATAGCAATTGACCGCTTATACTATGAACATTGAAAACCACTTCTCCCGATACAGGAATACTATATCCAACTATAGTACTGTTTTTGGCAGGATTCGGAACGTTCTGCCCCATCGCAAATACGTCATTCTCCCCTGTTGGTAATCTATTGGCGGTAGTACGTACTATCAAGGCCGTATCATTTTGGGGATAATTATCCACGCTGTTTATAAACACCCTCACATAATATACTCCCTCATCAGGAACGGTATACTTATCGTTGAATTTAAACACCTTATTACTTTCCAGGGAATTAACAAGAGAAATAACATCTACATGACTTGCCAGTATCCGACCATTCTCATCTTCAATCAAGGCAGTAATATCCACATTCCGATAGGATGTAATATCGCTTGTATTCATTAAGGAAACTTCTATTTCCTTGGTTGAACCCACCTGATCGATTCCTCCATCAAGAGGATCCGGGCTTAAGATCTGTGTTATTGCAAGGTCATCCATATCTACGCATTCCTCTACAGAAGTGCTGCTATTTACCAAAACAGAATCACAGTCCATATATCCTATTATCTGCACCTGATAATCCGCATAGTCAGGGACAGTATATGCATCAAAGAGGATATCGGTAGAATCCCCCGGATTCAAACTTGCTACTGATTTTGCAAGGGTTTGTTGAGGGGATACCATTACATCCAATCGTAATTCAATACCGGAAATCTCCATATTACCCGTATTCCTTACCGTTACTTTTTGTTGCGTCGGGGTTCCTTTTGACAGGCAGTTTGTGGTTCCTCCCGATACAGCTTGTGCCGTCACCGATATCACAGGACGAATATCCAATGGAAGGATTGCCGTATCATTCGAGAAATAATTATCAACAGGGATAGTCAAATATCCTCTGATATTATTTATTCCCAGTGGTACATTAATACCGGATGCAACTTTAATCGTATCGGACGTACTTCCTACTATACGACCTGTTAACGGATATTCAATAGTTGGATTGCCCGGAACATCCACCAACAAACTTGTCTGATATGGTGAAAAATCAATAGCTTGAGCCCTTGGCGTACGAATAACAACATATACATCTTTATTCTTCAGACTACAAGCGCTTATTTCCGGTGTGATAATGATTTCCGACACTTCCAGATCCTGGTCGGAGGTAACAAGAATACGGTCTATATATTGTATAGACTCTGCACCTAATTTGTTCATCGACTCAAATTGTACCAAAATGCATTGAGCATCGACATATTGACTTAAAGGCACTTCATAGTGCGTCCAACCATGAGGAGTTCCTCTCCGAAGCAAAGATAATACAGTCGTAGAAACGCCATCCATAATTATATTCACATCCGTATATGAGTGATCCAAACCGGAGGCTGTAGAATCATGATAATACCAGAATTCCAATCTTGGATTAGCAGACCTATACAAATCAAGTTGGCGAGTACTTAAAATTGACATTGTACTTTGTGTACCGGCTAATCGAAGAACTCCTGTCCCGAAAACAGGTTGCACCGGATTGTTCAAATCAGGAGTATGGGGCTCCCATACGGCATCGCCCTGTACAGAGAGGGAAACAAATTCCAACGGTAAAGAAGAAGTGCTAAAATCCTCATCAACCGGTAATCCTATTCTTCCGGAAATAAATTGTGTTTTTAATGTATCATCATAAGAAATATTATCAACAGGACTATTTATCCAAGCTTTAATATTATAAACACCCGAATACATAATAGGTAAGGTTGACATAAATTCTATTGTACCAGTTTCCCCTGATAACAATTGTCCTGAAGATATTACATCTGTTAAATTGTAATTATGTCCTACCGGATCATTAATTTCTATTCCCAGCTGTAATGGATTTTGAACGAAACTATAATCATTTTCCCCTAAATTTGCAACGGCTATCTTTACGGAGGTATGATCCGGCATACATATATCATTAACATTATTTACAGGCTCTACCAGTGATAAAACAGCCAAATTATCCCCTTGATAAGGAGATGATGTTCTATGTGTTGTTAATTTTATATCAGGACGTGTATATAATGGCGATTGTGTATTACTTATTGCTGCCGAGAAACTACTATTACTACGACCGTATGCAACAGCAGGATAAGATAAGGTTGTAAGCGCCCAAAGGTTAACATTTGTAATAATAGAATTAGATTGATTACTCCAAAATATTTCCAAATGCATTCCTTCCGGTAAGAAAAAAGGCGTATTGAGTGTAATTTCAACCCAACCTGTAGCAATAGATAATGTTCCCGTCCATACCTGACTCGCTCCAACAGACAATGGATCAATATATCCTCCATTTTGTGTGGAATCTGTTACGGCACGCATATAGCAAGTCTGATTGGGATAAGTAACCGATTTTGTATGTGTATACTGCCATGCTAATTCAGTAATAGTTACTCCATGCTGATTATCATCAGGGGATATTTCTTTATATCTATATGTCTGTCTGCTCCAATTATAACCATAATATCCCTCAATAGGAACATAATAACTCCCTGCCGTTCCTGTCCCTATAATTACAGTATCTATTTTCTCATTAATATGTTCCAAATAGGTAGAATCTGTAATTGTTTCGGTATTGTTTACCGTGTCGCTTACCGTTAACGAATAAATCACCTTACTTCCATAGTATTGCTGTGGAATGGTTGCCTGCCAAATGCCATCTGCATTTAACGTCATGGGAACCGTTGAGGTAAATGTATATGTTCCATTTACTATGGTTGTCAAATCCAATGCCGGAGAAGTAACAGGCGCACCGGACTGTGGACGTATCAACGCATTAACATCAAATGTCAAGTCATACAGCGTATCAGCAACAAATGGCGCTACAAATTCTATCAACGGTTTAATTTCCGAACGGGCATAAATAGAATCTTGTACCGGATGGTCTGTTTTTCCATCAACAGAACGCAGCCATACCTCCACTTCATCTACCGGAGAAACGATATAAGAGCCCAAAGTAATAACTGTGTCTGCAAACGCAGCAAGCCCCGGACTGAAAGTATAAGAATAGGTAACCGGTGCTGCCTTATTTAATGATCGTTCAAAAACAACAGTGGAAATAGGTATTGAACTTAAATTTGTCAATCGTATATTAACAGGAATTGTCTGGTTTTCTATTACTTCATTATGCCAGTTTTCATATTCAATATATGCAAATTCATAATCGAACGAAGAAGTAGTATATGCACCCATAGGTGTTAATCTAAACCTCGAAGCTCCATTTATATCCATTGGCACATCAGGAGATAATGGACAAATATAAGACCCCGCATTACTTACTTCCAAGCTAAGCATAGGTGTTTTATAAACCGGTTCAACCGATACAGCAGATATATCTCCTACCATCTGTTTCCATATATTCAAATCCGAGATATTTCCACCTGCGTATCCTACATATTGCGGAGCATAATAATTATTGGAAATAAAGTTCCATTGGGATAAATGCGATGTTCCCGCCAAATATACAGGATGTCCGGTATTTGACTCTACTGCTATATTATTATTTTGAAGAGTTAAAATGTTCATTGCAACATCTTCTATATGTATTCCTCGTGCTGTATCTGATCCTCGTACAGATATCGAATTATTAACAATCAAAGCGTTGGAATAATTAACATACATGCCGTAATAAGAGGATCTTTCAGCATAAATCATAATTTCATTATTGGCAACCAAACATCTCCCTTTCGCATTATAACTATTATTATAATGCAGGTGAATGCCGTAAGAGGAAGGTATAGCATCCGTTCTCTGGATAATTCTGTTTTCGATAATCGGGCCATTGCAAAATTGCACCAACATTCCACGCCAACTTCCTTTCGTATTTGTTGTTCTGCTAAGAACCGTATTACGAGATATCTTCACGGAATCCATATAAAGAATGTTCATCCCATTATTATACACATTAGAAATACGATTATTGTCAAACACAAAATTCGATCCGTAATTAGTTGATGAAGTCCCTCCATAAAAACGTATTCCATCATATCCACCATCCAACCAATTATTTGTAATGCGAACATTGGATATAATACCCCCACTTTCTTTATTGATAGGATAATAAGTGTTTGTGGTAGCTGTGGTATCCAGCAATATATTACAACCGTTAATCTCTATATTGCTCACTTCACCCAGCTGAATACCATAACCTTCTCCCAAAAGACGTATAGTAATATCCTTAATAAGCACATTATTAATGTTGGCTAATTTAATACCAAAACCGGTAGATTCTATAATTGTATTAGCTGCATTCCCGCTTAATGAGACTATTTCTATCGTATCGGTATTTGTTGCAAGAGCATTAAGTATTGATAAATCGACCGTTTCAGGGTAGGTTCCTTCTTCCAGCATTAATGTAACTTTTCCTGAAAATCCACATTCCTGCATCATAAACAAAGCAGAACCGATATTAGAGAAAAACCCGGAAGGACCTACCTGATAAGGACCGGATAAGGGACCATTACAAGCTATAGCTCTTACACTTAACGTATCGTCTGAAGTAACATTATCTACTATATCATTGGGAAGGCTTACCCATACTACTATCTCATTCACCTGCCCTACAACAGATGTAAAATATCCTATAGTAACGGTATCTGAAAAACCATCCCAGAGCTTTCCATTGTATTTTCCCTTGTAAATATACACAGGTGTTTGCAATTGCCCATTATGAGTCCAATTTATCTGACAGGAATCCAAATCATTTCTCCCATTATTGCGAAGAGATACCGTCACCGGTATTTGTTGCCCGGCTATAATAGTTCCTCCCAAAGGAGATTCTATAGACTCCAAAGCTACAGAATTATCTTCATCCAAACTCTCTCCCGGCATAGTAAAGCGCATAATAGGACGATATGATTCATAGTTTCCATTTCCCACAGGAAAATCATCATCATCATAATCAGCAGCTGCCATATCTGCAGCAGTTTCTTCACTTTTCCAAATCACTCCATCATCATATTCTCCGTCATTATTAACCCAATAAATCATTAAATTCATACCGGGAGGAAGAATAAATGAAGCATCCAAAACGATATCCATCCATTCATCTACAGGTGGTGGTGATATTGAGCCTTGCCATACCAGCGTTGCCCCATCAGTAACCGGATTTATCCATGCACGTGAGGTTATACGAGTACTCGAAACTGCTTTAAAATATAAAGATTGGTTATCTCTATCGGATGTGCTCTCGTAAGAAATCGGCATAAAAGCAATTGATTTAATAGTTGCTCCCGTACCAGTACCATTCAATTCAGAGGCAAGAACCAATATTCTACTCCAACTATAGTCATAGTATGTTTCAAATGGAATTGCATAATTCTCATCTGTAGAAAGAACATCCCCTACATATACGTAATTCCCTGTGGTACGTTTTATGTAAAAACTATCAACAATGGAAACAATATTCCCCAGATAATCGGTTTTTGTAATACTGTAAACAACATGGCTGTTAAATTGGATTTGTGGTATTTCTGCCACATACAATCCTTTTCCTGCATCATACTGCATAGATAGAGAATAGGGAGTGGTTACACCTTCTCTGGTAGTTTTAACTTCCAAAGTAACAGCACCTGCCGCAGTAGAAGAGTAAGTCGAAACATGTGCCGAAACAGTAAACGGCCCTGTCGTCATTATCGTATCGGAAACATAATCGACAAAATACAAGCGATAGTCGCTGGGTATTCCATACACTGCCTTTGTTAAGGTGTCGTCCGAAGTAACGGGGTCATTTACTCCATTGGGATATTGTACCCATACCTTAATAGTATCCGTTCCATGTACCTTTGCCGAATAATCACCTAAATATACCTGGGAATTAAAATACCAGGGCAATCCGGGAATAGAATTCCAATCATATTGTATTGCATTTCCCCCGTTAATTGAATAGTAAATAGTAGCACTCGTCAACGTAGCAGCTCCTTTGTTTTTTATGGTTATATACAGTGGGGTAGGGATTCCTGACCGTACAGCTATCGTATCGGCTAAATTTATAGTGTGCATCGCTACAGAATTATTTCCTTCCACAATACCTCCGGTACAAAAACGGGCATTGGGACGTGCCGTACTTAGGTTATTATAATCAGCAATAGCACCACTCCAATCATTATTTGCGGAACCATAGGCCGTCATGTTTGTTGCCGTAGTTGTATGATTCCAGACATAAGATGTTGAATAGTATCTACCCCCTTGGTGATTCCAGTAAACCAACAGGTTCTTTCCGGGAGGTAATAGGAACGGGTTATCCAAATTAATTTCTACCCAACCGGCATTTGTTGCTCCTATTGAACCCTGCCATACCAATGTTGCCCCATCTGCAATAGGATCTATATACAAGTTAGAAGAAAGAGATACATCATCTACTGCCTTAAAATAACAAGATTGATTTATCTGGCTCCATGAATCCGTATGAGCATAATCCCATGCCAATTTTGTTATCAGTCCTCCTGTATTTGATTGCGAAAATTCCGAACCTAAATACAATTGACGTGTCCAACTATAACTGGAATGTGTATTAATAGGAGCAAAATAATCCCCTATCGTTCCTGTTCCTATAATCACAGTATCTATTTTTTCATTCGTATGTTTCAAATAAGTAGAATCTGTAATTGTTTGAGTATTGTTTATCGTGTCGCTTACCGTTAACGAATAAATCACCTTACTTGCATAGTATTGCTGTGAAATGGCTGCCTGCCAAATGCCATCCGCATTTAAGAACATGGGAACCGTTGAAATAAGCGTCTGTGTTCCATTTACTATGGTTGTCAAATCCAATACCGGAGAACTAACCGGTGCACCGGATTGTGTACGTATCAATGCATTAACACCAAATGTCAAACCATACAGCGTATCAGCAACAAACGGTGCTACAAATTCTACTAAAGGTTTAATTTCCGAACGGGCATAAATAGAATCTTTTACCGGATGATTTGTGTTTCCATCAATAGAACGCAGCCATACCTCAACTTCATCTACCGGAGAAACAATATAAGACCCTAACGTAATAACCGTATCTGTAAAAGCAGCAAGTCCCGGATTGAAAGTAAAAGAATACGTAACCGGCATTGCCTTATTTAATGAACGTTCGAAAACAACGGTAGAAACCGGTATTGAACTTAAATTTACTAATCGGACATTGATAGGGATTACCTGATTTTCTGCTACTTCATTATGCCAGTTATCATATTCAATATATGCAGATTCATAATCGGACGGAGAAAGAGTATATGCCCCCATAGGAGTTAATCCAAACCTCAAAGTTCCATTTATATCTGTTTGTACATCCGGATGCAATGGACAAAGATAGGTTGTAGCATTACTTACTTCCAAACTAAGCATAAGTGTTTTATAAACCGGTTCAACCGATACAGCAGACATATCTCCTATCGTCCGTTTCCATATTTCCAAACTCGAGATATTTCTATCTGCATACCCTACATATTGCGGAGCATAATAATTATTGGAAATAAAGTTCCATTGCGATAAATGCGACGTTCCTGACAGATATACAGGATATCCTGCATTAGACTCCACTGCTATATTATTATTTTGAACAGTTAAACTATTCGTTGCAACATCTTTTATATGTATTCCCTGTGCTGCATTTGATCCTCGTACAGATACCGAATTATTAACAATCAAAGCATTGGAAGAATCAACATACATGCCGTAGTAAGGAGAATTCTCCGCATAAATCATAATTTCATTATTGGCAACCAAACATCTCCCATTCGTATTAAATTTATTAATATTATTCAGATGAATGCCGTAAGCGGCAGGTATGGCATCGGTTCTTTGGATGATTCTGTTTTCGATAACCTGACCATTGCAATACTGCGCCAACAGTCCACACCAGTTTTCTTTCGTATTTGTCGTTCTGCTAAGAATCGTATTACGAGATATCTTTACGAAATCCATATAATGAATGCTTACTCCATTATTATACACATTGGAAATGCGATTACTGTCAAGCACAAAAGTCGACCCGTAATTAGTTCTCGTGTCTCCTCCATAAAAACGTATTCCATCATATCCACCATCCAACCAATTATTTGTAATACTAATATTAGATACAACTCCTCCACTGTCTTTACTGATAGGACAATACGTGTTTGTGGTAGCTGTGGTATCTGCCAATATATGACAATTATTAATCGCAATATTAGTACAATTACCAACAAATAAGACACCAGAGGTTCCACTTGTAGCGGCATCTATCGTAATACCTTCTATTTCTATATTATTTGAATTATTCATCGTAATAGCTGCCCCTGACGACGAATGAATTGTAACATCATCAACATTAGCCGTAGAAGATTTAATTGTCAATTTGTGGTTACCAAATACAGTTGAATTGTTTGATAGGTCCACACTTTCATATACTCCCGGTTGGAGCTCGAATATTATACCTCCCGATACACCACAAAAATCCAATGTGTTATATGCGGATTCTATATCCGGAAACATTTTCCCTTCTCCAATCGTCAACAATCCGCTATATACGCCTGGACATACTCTTATTTTATGGCTTATGGTATCATCTTCCGGCACATCATCTGTCAGCATGTCCTTATTTAAATTATTTATCCATACTTTTACGATTGTATCTGCTGCGGAATATGTTATGCTTCCTACTGTAATTGTTGTGGAATCTCCCATTTGTAATAGTACCGGATAATCGGCACTACCTTTTGACGCACCATTAATTGACCATTCCAAATTAATAAAATCCAATGTTGTAGTTCCTGTATTATAAACTACGACATTTACATTTTCAGCTTGTCCCACATATCCTCTATCCGTTAAACTTGCAATTGTTGACAACCTGGCATTACCATTTACCGGCTGTATAGAATAACATCCCATTGTTGTTATTCTAAATCGAGATACTCCTAAAATATCTTCCGTTACCGGGGAAATCATAGGAGACGTTAATCCGGCATCTGTAAGTAAATTCAAACTACTGGTCGTTCCTGTAAAAGAGGGAGTGGTTATAAAAGAAGGGAATACCCGTATTGAATTTTTGTCTGAGGTAACTCTTGCTTGCCAAGCAGCCATTGTTTCCTGTCCCTCTCTGACATATCCTATGTATTTAGGTGCATACATATTGTTATAATCACAAATCCATTGCGATAAATAGGATGCTGAACCCAAATAGATAGGATATGCATTTGAATCTTTCATCACAATATTATTGTTTTTGATATTCAAGTTTGTATAGGACGAACTTGCAACAAAAATTCCTCTCCCATTGGTACCATCTACATAAATTGAATTATTAATAATGTCTGCCTGAGAATAAGAAGCGATATATATTCCCGAATAAGTATTAGTTGCAGATGTCGTGTATAATATTATCTCATTATTAGCTATTAATGCTTTCCCTTGTATATGGCTTGCCGGATAATAATTAAGGGAAGTATTATAAATACCTGCCGATTGGGTTATTCCAGTGCTGCGTTGAATAACACGGTTACCTATTATGTCTCCATTCGTTGTGTTTCTTCGCATTCCATACCAAGTAGCATTCGTATTTGCTGTCCTGCTTAAAATAGTATTATGACGGGTTGTAAAATATGTATATTCCGAATATATTCCATAATTACGCTGATTGCTTACCGTATTGCTGTCAAATACGATATTCGTACAATAAGTATTCTCCGAAGGTCCGTAAAAATAAATTCCATAGTTACCACCGTCCAATGTATTATTAACAAAAGAAATATTATCAGCTCCTCCTGTTCCCGAACCCTTATATATAGGTGCTACGGAAGTTGAAGTAGCAGTTGGACTCGTCAATATTTTACAATCACGAATCATTACGTTGGTGCATGCTTCCATAAAGCGAATGCCATACGATGAAGATGTTGCCGTTTTTGCATCTATTGTAATTGCCTTCAACACAAGATTATTACTGTTTTTCAATGTTATCGCTGTTCCACTGGTAACCCGGATTGTTGCACTATCGGGATGATTATCATACGACGTTATTGTTAAAGTATGTCCCCGCATATAATCCGATACATTGCTTAAATCTACACTACCGGTATACGTTCCTTTTAATCGTATGTTTATATCCCCGGCTACGCCGCAGTTATAGATAATTGTTAATATATCATTTAAGGTTTGGTACGTATTCCCTTGTTTAACATCATATGTCCCGGATAACAAAGGTCCACAGCCCTTAGGAGCAACAGACAACGTATCATCTTGCGTCATTGCATCTACTTGCCCGTTGGGCATGCTTACCCAAACTGTTATTGTATCCCGTTTATCAAGAATAGGAATATATGAGCCGATGGTTATCGTATCGGTAAAATTCTCGGCCAACTGTCCTTTATATACAGTTGTAGTTGGCCACACTACTCCATTTAAACTCCAATTCAAATAACATGAATCCAAATCCATCAGCCCCTTATTACGTATAGTTACATGTACCGGTATAACATCACTTGCTAACATTCCTACCAATTCCGGGGAATTAATAGATTCTAATATTACCGAATGATTTGGTTCCGTTCCACTTGCTTTTAGAAAGAAGCGGGCATTGGCACGATAATCAGAATAATCATATTCACCAATGGCTTCATTCCAATCACCATCCCCTGCCCCATATGCTGCCATAGGAGAAGAAGTCTCGGTGGTATTCCATGTATATGAACCGCCATAATAGGATCCGTTTTTATGATGCCAATATATCATCAAATTCTGTCCGGGAGCCAATTGGAAAGGATTATCCAATTCAATTTCTACCCAACCTGCCCCTGTAGCCTGTATCGTTCCTTGCCATACCAAAGTGGCTCCATCCGACACCGGATTTACATACCTATCTGTTGTTAGATCCGCATCGTTTACCGCTTTAAAATAACAGGTTTGATTTGCATACGTCCATGGATCGCTATGTGCATAATCCCATGCCAATTTCATTATTGTTCCTCCTGTATTTCCGGGGAAAAGTTCTGTCCCCAAATACAATTGACGAGACCAGCTATATTCATAATATAAATCTATAGGAGGATTATTTTCCTGATTGGTACCGGTCCCCACTATCACATAATCTATTAATGAAAAGTCCGGTAATCTATAAATATAATAACTTTTTGTTAATGCAACATTATTACCAGAAATATCGGCTAGATGGATGGAATATGACACATCCGTAGAAAAACGTTGATGTGGAATAGATACTTTCCATAGATTATCGGAGACATCCAATGTCATGGGTAAGGTATCATAAGTGGTTGAACCTTCAAATGTGCAAGCAACATACAAGGAAACAGAATTTATAAGAGTCCCTGACAAGGTTGAAATTGCTGCTTTTATTTCATATGGCCCCGTTGTATTTACCGTATCAGCAGGTGGATTCACAAATTCTACCAATATATCGCTGCTTCCATAGACAAGCTTTGTCAAGGTATCATCACGTGTAATACTGTCATTTTGCCCGTTAGGCATACTGACCCAAACCATTATGGTATCAAAACCATTCACTTTAGGAGTATAATAACCCAATGTTTCCCGAGAGGTATAGTCCCAGGCAAGAGCAGGGTTATAGTATATGTTTTGAATCACGGGAGCTGAATTATTGACTGTATAAGCAACTGTTACGGAATCCAAATTCAAACTTCCTATATTTTTCAAAATAGCTACTACCGGACATGTCGTCGATGGAGATACCATGATTGTATCGGGAATGTCAAGAGAATGTACCGCTACCGAATTATTCACACTTGGGTCTGCTGTAATATAGAACCGGGCATTGGCACGATTAGAAGAATAATAAGATTCCGCAATAGCACTATTCCAACTATCATCACCTTCTCCATACGCTGCCATATTTGCATTGGGAGATAATGTCATCTTCCATTCATAAGAATCATAATAAGATCCATTTTTATGATTCCAATAAATCAACAAATTCTTTCCGGGAGGTAAGTAAAATGAATTATCCAAACTTATCTCTACCCATCCTACACTTGTTGCTCCTATTGTTCCTTGCCAAACCAATGTAGCTCCATCTGCAACAGGGTCGATATATGTGTTAGTAGAAAGATAGGTATCATCTACTACTTTGAAATAACACGTTTGATTTGTATACGTCCAAGAGGAGCCATATCCGTATTCCCACGCCAGTTTTGATATTATTCCCCCTGTATTTGTTTGTGATAGTTCCGTTCCCAAATACAATTGTCGAGACCAACTATACCCATAATATAAATTAATAGGAGGATTATTCCCATAAATTGATTCTGTTCCAACTACTACATAACCTGTTTGTCCAGATACTTGTGGTTTAGCTATTACACAACCGGATATAGCCATTGCTTCATTACCACTTGTATCTCTTCCCAAGATTGAATAAGAAATTGTTGTTCCTGCAACACACTGTGGAATTGTTGCTCTCCAAAGCGAATCGCCGGAAACATTCGTCATCAAAAGAGAGTTTGTCACGGACTGCTTGCCGGGTTCTGTTATGGTATATTCCAACCATGGGGTTTCAATAGGAGCGGTAGATGTAGTTCGTACTTTTGCATTTATTTCATGGGGTCCTGTATTATATACCGTGCCCCTTACCAAGGGAGGAATAAATTCTACTTTGGGCGGAAATAATTCATAAGTAGTAGCTGTTATTTGAAAATCTTCCAACAGCCAACCATAAGAAGCCTGAGTCCCTTGAGTCTGTCCCCGTTTAATCACAAAACGGAATTGAGCGGTTTCCCCCCGAAGATCAAAAGACATATCAAATATTTCTTCTTTCCACCAGCCTTGTATTGGAAATGCCAGAAGATCGTCTGCCGACCAATCCGCATAACTGGCAGCATTAAATCCGGTTGTTGCGTAATTAATTGCTTTTCCCATATAGTTTCTGGCATCAATTGTATGCCATATCGATTGTTGGCCAATTTTCCACTGTACCAAGACCGTGTCCTGGGGTGATATTTTACAAATATGTTTAAATTTTAACTGAATAAACGTTTTGTTAGAAAAATCATATGGAGGTGTTTCTAAAATAGTTACACTTCCCAATTGATTAGGAACCAAGCCTAAAATAGATCTCCCGCCGGTAGACGAACTTATATAATAATTTGTATCCGGTATCCAGGAATTAGGAGGTGTTGCAGTAAAACTACTATTCCCATCAAAATTTTCTATTATATTTAACACTGATTGGGAATACGAGTAATTAACAATACCTAAAAATAATAAGGACGAAAAAATGAAAACCTTCCTCATGCCATAAATAATTTAAAATTAATAAAATAGTTAACTAATAAAATATAATAATAATGGAACCTATTATCGTTTGTGGCGTAAACAACTGGTTTCTTCAATAAAATATTAAATGCTTTCATGAAATATTTTTTTTAATGATCCCAATTATATGTTCAATATTTATTTTGTTCCAAGCCGGCAAGATGGTGTTTGGGGTATTGAGCCTGCCGGAATATCCGTCACAGCGAACAAAATGAAACATCCGAGCATAGCAAGAGCATAGAACCGTATGGTATTTATTTCTCAGACCGAAATGACAAACAGCCTTTAAAACCTCGTTTAAGACAATAAAAAATCTCCTTCCCTTGATGAAAAAAAAAGGGACGGAAAAACAATTTAAATAAAAGAAAAATAGTAAATTACGCGCGGGAGAATTAGCGTCACACGCTAGGCGCCTTGTGTGTGTGTGTGTGTGTGTGTGTGTGTGTGTGTGTGTGTGTGTGTGTGTGTGTGTGTGTGTGTGTGTTATACTTTTATTTGACAAAAGCAAATAATTCACACTGTTTTTCCAGCTCTTTTTAAACATAGACCGTTGGAAAAACAACCCAAAAACAGACCGTATATTTTGCATCCTGCATACAACACGTAACAGGAGTACACACAGTATATATAAAACAGACATTCTTCTGTAATCCAGAAAGCTAAGGGAGAGAGAATGTAATGCCTTATAATCCATACTACTTTTTCATCTTGATTTTACACTGCAAAGATACATAATTTTTAATACAAAACAACTAAATAGATAATAATTTAAAAAAGCCGCCCCGGAAAGAGGCAGCCAAGGTGAAAAAAGATTTTTTTTCATCGTTCTACGCTCATGCGTTTTACTATACGCTGACCCTTGTATTCCATCGAATACGTATAGATCCCTGCTGGTAAGCCGGAGGTCTTTATCTCTATGGCATTTATTCCTGATACAGATTGTATTGTTTTATTGTACAATAGCTTACCATTCATGCTATGAATACGGAAAATAATTTCATCTGATTCCAGAATGCTATACCTTATTATCGTAGCGGTATTAGCAGGATTGGGAATATTTTGTTCCATGCTGAACTTTGATGGGTATCTAGACTCTATACCTACATTATAGTCCGTGATTCGTTTCATCTGCAAGGTATCATCCTGCTGGTAAATGTCCTTATCCTGTTTCTCAATGAATACGGTTATGTAATATATGGAATCATTAGGAACAGTATATGGAGAACTGAATACATGAGATTCAAGATGTAATGGATCAATTGTTCTAGAAATGGTTTCAGGTATCTGGGAAATAGTATTTCCTTGTGAATCTTCTATCCGTGCATGTATTACTACATTGGAGAAAGGGGTAACATCACTTTTGTTTTCCAACGTTATTTCAATGTTGATCTTTCTTCCTACAGTATCCACTTGTCCTGAAGGCTTGTCGATACTGACAAGAGCAAGATTATTTACATTCACACATTCGGCAATGGCAGAACTGTTGTTTACCATAGCAGAGTCACAAACTAAATAAACAACAGATTGAAGCTGATAAGTTGGACTCCACGGTATAGTATAACTGTTTTTGAATGTATACTCAATCGTATCGCCGGGCAAAACAGTACCGGATATGCTTTCTTTTATACTATTCGTATAAGGAGGAACCGCATCGGAAGCATCAATAGATAATATTACATTCATGTTAGCCAATTCCATATTACCGGTGTTTGTGATAACTACAGTTTGATTCATTTCCGAGCCTGCATTCAGGCAATTTGTATTTTCCCCTGATATTTGATTGATTTTAACCGAGAGGGAAGGATCGATAATGACGGTATCCTTGCGGGTATCATTGCCCGGATTATCGTCAATGGGTATAGTCAGGTATGCAGTGGCAATATATGTCCCTTTTGTAAAATTGAAGTTGGTAGCCAGTTCGAATGTGTCGCTGCTATTACTTTTTAATTTACCACTATCTAAAGAATATGTAAATGATAGATTGGAGACATTATCTATAATATCCAATTGTATTGCAGTAGGCTCGGTCGTAAAGTCGATTTCCTGGGCAGTTTCATTGGCTAATATTACCTTCCATGCTTTGTTGTGCAAGTCACAGGCCGACAGTTCCGAAGTGATAATGCCGGCAACACTGACATCCGGTTGGGACGTAATGCGGATGCGATCGATGTATTGAACCACATTTTCAGTTACAATCATTGATTCAAAAAAGACACCCACGCATGAGTTGTTTGTGTAGGGTGACAGATCTACCTCATAGCGTTTCCACCCGTATGCAATATCTGTTTTAACCAATGATAAAAGAGGGATGTAACCCCTTCCGTCTACCGTAATATTCACTTCCATATAATCTTCCAACTCGACGGTATCATGAAAATACCAGAATTCCAAAACAGGCTGCAAGGTATTTGCCAGCTGCAATTCGCGTGTAGAAAGAGAAGCTATCGCTCCCCGGCTTCCGGAAAACGATAACACCTTGCTTCCGAATACGGGCTTTACGGCCGTATCTGCTCCTGTACCTTGCCCGATGGGTTTCCAACGATATGTTGTATTGCCTTTGGATGTAAATACCAACGGTGAGACGCCATTGCTGAAGTCTTCATCTACGGGAAGATATACACGTTCCGAAATATAAGTACTTCTTAACGTATCATCATAAGCAATTTTATCCAATGGGCTGTTTAACCATACCTTAATATCATACTCACCGGAATTGAGAACAGGTAAAGTGTTTGCGATGTCCACAACCCTTGTTTTTCCGGGGTCTAACGATCCGGTATTAATTACTTTACTCGCCTTGAACGCAACAGGGCCGGTTACTTTTACATGCAAGGTAACATTGTCGGTATAGAAGTTATGAGTAGAAGATCCCCAATTGCTTAATGCTACTTTAATGGAAGCATAATCGCTTGAACATAAAGTATCTTCTTTGTTTACCGGTTCGAGTAACGATGCCATGCTCAGATCATGTTGAGTATACAATTCGGCAAGACGTTCTATTTTAAAGGTTATATTCGGCCTGATGGATAGCAAATATCCGCTTCCGCTTGGAAAATTATCCCCGGAGTTAAATACTGTCATGTTGGGAACATCTGAATGGCCCCAGTAGAGTCCCGTCCTTGTATTCACTCTATAGTCTTCATTCACCCAATAAACCAACAGATTCATATTAGGAGGCAGTTCAAAGGGTGTAGTTAACTGGAATGTATTGCGGGAAACACCCCTTACTCTCGGGTCTCCCGACCATACCAGTGTTGCCCCGTCCTGTATGGGATTGACCCAGTTCAAGTAATTAGGATCGGTTAGATCCTCATCCGAAACAGCCTTCAGGTAGAGGGATTGATCATAGAGAGGATATATATTGAGATTGGAGTTGTTAATCCCATCGAGTATATTATACAGATCCCAGGATAGCTCCCTGATATAATATGTATGATTAGGCAATAACGACATCTCCGAACGTAAATACAATGATTTCGACCCGCTTTGTCCCGTATAAATATCTACGGGAGGCAGCATTGAACGGGCAGTTGTAAATACGCCCACATCTATTTCCGAGGTATCGGGAGGAAGGAATTTCATGAAGGTTAAATCTGCAATAGTATACGCATTCCCAACCGTATCCTCTATTGTTACGGCATACACAACGGTACTGTTGTAGTATTGTTCAGGGATATGGGCAATCCATTCGCCATTGCTGTATGTCATGGTGATAGTATCGTACAATAAGACGGTTTGATTTACTTTCGTGGTAAGTTCTATACGGGGATTGGTTGCCGGCGCTCCGGAACGAGTAAACACCTCAAGGGCAACATCAAAAAACAACGTTCCTATTGTGTCGGAAACAAAAGGAGCTACAAATTCCGCCAAGGGAACATAATAACATGAATCTATCACTTCATTACTGGTAAAGGGAAGATCGTTTACCGCGCTTACCCATATTTTAACCTTGCTTGAATCGCGCGGAACCGCAAAAGAGCCTGTTGGAATGCTAAGCGTATCGTATGTGCCTACCGGGGAAGAAGCTGTCCAATGATATGGACTTTGAGGTATCCCATTCAGTTCCCATTCGAAAACGACCGATTCAATGGGGATACTGCATACATTAGTCAGTAGAACTGCCATCGGCTGGCTCATATTGAATACTGTTTTTTCCTCCCAGCCGCACGATTCGATTTCCACTTTTACCGTGTTGGATACTTCCCTCGTATAGGCTCCCATGAACGTATATATATACCGGGTTGAACCCTCGATATCTGTTCCGACATCAGCGAGGGACGGGCACTTTAAAAAGGTGTAATCGAATAGTTTCAAACTGGCCGTGCCGTTTATATAGGAGGGACGGATATTTACAGATGATACGTCCATCGCAACAAGTTGTTTCCATGCAGGCAAACTTGTAATATTGGTAGAAGACACGTATCCGATGAAAGAAGGGGCGTAATAGTTATTCCAATTGATATTATAACGGGATAAAAGTCCATTAAGGTAAAGAGGGTAAGCCTGTGATGAAAGGCATACAATGTTATTGTTTTTTATCTCTGCACCGGTACTGCTATTTGTTATATATATTCCTCGTCCGTCACCGGATGGTGAACTGTTGTAAATGGAGTTGTGAAATATTCTGCTATTGGAATAATCCGAGTATATCCCCGAACATGTATCTGTCGCATTGAGCATGATTTCATTATTGGCTACCAAACCGGCATTGCCTGTCCGGTGATAATTATTCAAATAGATCCCTGCCGGAGTAGTTATGGTTGTTGGAGTACGCTGTACAATCCGGTTCCCGGTTATGGGGCCATAGCTGGCATTCATATAGATGCCGCACCAGCTTGCATACAACTCACCGGCTTCTCTGGACAATACCGTATTGTAAGATATACTGAGGCAATCGGCAAGTTGAGCGTATATTCCGGAATGATATTGATTCTGCAACAGGTTGTTTTCTATGACCACATTGCCAACCCGATTGGCATTGTTCCCCAATAAATAAATCCCATAATATCCGCCATCAAGGAAATTATGGGTGATACGAAGGTTGTCTACCTTATCGGTTGCTGTTCCCTTACAGATAGGATAATTTGTTATTTTACTTGTCGTGCTGCTTAATATCCGGCAATTATTAATCACGATATTGCTGCACCCGTCGAAAAGCTGGATGCCGTGCGCGCCTGTCCGTACATCAATCGTAAGATGATCGAAGACAAGATTGCTTGCATTTCTCAACGTGATGCCTGTACCGGATGCCGGCTTAATAGATACACTGTCACCGGGAACAGTTGTTATGGTTAACGTATAAGGCCCCATGATAGTACCGATATCTGAAAACATCAAATTATCGTCATACGTGCCGTCTTTCAGTTGAAGCTGTATATCATTGGATACGCCGCAGGTGGCCATTGCACTGAATATTGCCTCTATGCTGCTGTATGCCCCTGTTGTTCCGATAACATACGGACCTTCCAACAGGGAAGCACAGACAAAGGTAGTTGTACTTATGGTATCATCATCCCGATACATGTCTTCCGGCGTTCCTATACTGTTGATCCAGACTTTTGTAACAAGGTCTTGCGCAGGATAGGTTATTTCAGCTAATGTAATTGTATCTTTTGCTCCCAATGGCAGCAGCATTTGTTTTGTTACGGTATTCGACGATACTTGCCCGTTCAACGACCAGCCAATGTTCACTTCCCTGATTGTATCCGTTCCCGCATTGACCAATACCACCTTTAAGGAATCGGTTTGCCCTGCCGGAGAGCCGTCATGTAATCCGATTATTTCTTCCAGCATTCCATTAGGGATGGGAGGGATTGCCTCATAACAACCCATGGTGGTTGTCTTGCCTATTCTAAAGAACAGGCCTTTGTCTTTAGGAACCAATGGCAAAGCAGGGCAAAATAGCGTGGTGGTGGTATCCGGCAATTGTAAATCGACAGTATAATTGATAAATGCCGGAAGAATCTTAACCGATGCAACGTCGGTAGTTACGACACTTGCCCATGTCCCTAAATCGCCTATGCCTCCGCCGGCAAATCCTACAAATTTGAATGCATAATAACAATTGGAGTTAATATCCCATTGTGAATAGTTGTTCCCCTCAAGGTAGATGGGATATGCCGTAACAGTAGTAGGATGGGCTATTATAAGAACATTATTCTTTATTTCCAAGCTGTTATCGGTATCTGCTATGTATATGCCCCTTGCCGAACCGCTGGATCTGCTAAGAAAAGAATTATGTAAAATACGGACATTCGAACCCGTGGAGTTTATTCCATAATATATATTACTGCTACTGCTGGTGCTAAGCATGATTTCATTATTGGCTACCAGTCCCATAGGGCTGGAACCTGAATGATAGAAATCCAATTTTATTCCGGAAAGATTGATAATTTGGGCGTAATTTTGTTTAATCCGGTTCCCGATTACGGGGCCAAAACTGCGGTACATGTAAATGCCGCTCCAACCTTGCTGCGAAGATGCCCCCCTGGTTGATATGGTATTATAAGATACACTGAGACAATTGGCATAATAAGAATGTATCCCATAGAAATACTGGTTTTGTATAATATTGTTTTCGATAATAACATTATCAAGCAGATTGGTAGCGCTTCCATATAAATAGATCCCAATGCGTCCGCCATCCAAACGGTTGTTGGTAATGCGAATGCCATCTACCCTGTGGCCGCTTGTCGGTTTGGCAATCAGATTATAACTTTCTGCGCTGATTTTACTGCCCAATACCAGGCAATTGTTGATGACGATGTTTGTGCAACGATCAAGAAATTGAATCCCGTGAATCGTTCCCGGGCTTATATCAATAGTAATATTATCAATGGCAAAGTTCTTTACATTTGCCATTGTAATGGCTACACCGGAAGCAGGCTTAACGATTACACTGTCTCCCGGGGCTCGTGTTAGCGTCAACATATAAGGCCCCATGTGATCGCCGAGATCGGAAAACTCCCAGTTTTCCGAATAGACTCCACCTGTTAACAAAAGCCGGACATTTCCTTTTACTCCGCAATTGGCAATTGCTGTTACGGCATCTTCAAAAGAAGGGAAATAACCCTCTTCCCCAATCGTATAATCTCCCTCCAACTGTCCGGTACATCCGAATAAAATAACACTTATCTTGTCGTCGCTCGTAATAGGATCCACCTGTCCGTTGGGCATGGCTATCCAGACTACCAGTGTATCAGCCATAGCTGTACGGGGAATGAACTCTCCGATCGTATCCCGTGACTTATAGTCCCATGGCAGGTCTCCTTTCCATGCATACTCGTTTGTATTCCCTCCGTTTACTCTCCAGTAAACAGTAACGGAATCCAAAGCGGCGAATCCTTTGTTATGAATAGTTACAATAATGGGATTTTCAACTCCTCCTGTTACAGACAGTTTAGCCGGGTTATCTATCGCATCCAACGTAACCAGATTACTTTGAGTAGAGACGGTACCTGCGGCAAAACGAGTTACAGGTTTATATGCATTGTTGGAATAAGTGCCTATAGAACTACCATATACTGTCATACCTACCGATCCTATTCTGCTATTTTCTGCCCGCCAGGTATAACTACCCGCCGAAGGACTATCATCTTCCAGGTAGACCATCAAATTATTCCCTGCGGGGAGAAAGAATGGTAGCTCTGTGAATTGTAAATTAATCCAATCCGGATTTACCATATTCATAGGCCCCTGGTATACCAATGTTGCTCCATCGGAAACAGGATTTATATACCTCTGCGGTTGTGTTGCCTGTGTTGTTGCTTTCATATATATCCGGATGCTTGCCCGGTGGCTTGAGGATGCGGTCGTTGTTCTATAAGCAATACTTTTTATGAAAGTAGAAGCCGATGTATTCAGACCTTCCAATTCCGAATTCAAATATAAATGACGGCTCCAGGTATTTAGATTATTTTCCCAAAAAACAATACCCCTGTTTCCTGCTCCTCCTAAAGAATCATATGCACCAAAATAGATATAATCAGTGGTTAATATTCCCGCAGGAGGCATGCATATTACATATTGTGACATACGGGTTGCATAATTACCCGTAGTATCTTCTCCTCTGATGAAATAGCTTACTTCGGTTCCTACTCTGAATTGCTTGATAGTTGCACTCCACAGGGAGTCACCCGATATGTTTTCCATTAGCAGGGAATCCGTTTCCACTACATTATTATTATAGGTTGCCGTATATTTCAACCATGGATTTTTTATACGGGCATTGGTAGTTGTTTTAACTTTGGCTTCGATCGCATGAGGGCCCACACTATAGACGGTATCCTGGGGAGATGAATCCATAAATTCAACAACAGGAAGCGAGATTTTATAATTGGTTGCGGTAATGATAAAATCATCTATCAGCCAGCCGTAAGATATTTGCGTCCCGGGTGTGGAGCCACGTTCCAATACAAAACGGAACTGTACCTGTGCTTCCCCTTTTACTTCATAAGAAACATCAAAGACCTCTTCTTTCCACCAGGTGGTGTTCGAAGGCATTGCCAGACTGTCACCGGCCTGCCATTGGGGATAACTCGCAGCATTAAACGCTTTATTGCTATCATAATTCGAAGCATTCCCCAGATAGGAATCCTTATCCAAAGGTTGCCAAGTGGATCCCGGGATCTTGTATTCTATTCTTGTTATATCATTGGGAGAGATCTTACATATATGGCTAAAGCGCAATTGCACACTGGCATCATTGCTGGAATAGGAGCTAAAATCATACGGTGGTGATTCGAGTATGACAATATCTCCGGTATGATTGGGCACTCTTGTCCGGTATGAGTTAGGAGAGCTTAATGCATAATTTGTGTGTGTCCTCCATGCATTTACAGGAGTGGAAGTAAAGGAAACGGTGTTCCCGTCGAAGTTTTCGGTTATTGTCATTACCGGTAACTGTCCGCGAATATACGGTACCCATAACAACAAGCATGTTGTAAAAATTAAAATCCTCTTCATGTTTTTCATTTTTCATTTAATTAATAGTTAATAATTCGTTTTCATTGAGTTGTTAGTGATTAGTTGTTAATTGTTATTTAAAATTCAATAGTTAAGATCGTCTTCATTGCGGGCTTGACTCGCAACCCCTTGTTTATTGCCGTCATTGCGATGACGAGGAACGAGGAAGAAGCAGTCCCCAACAAAGCCGTCATGCTGAACTTGTTTCAGCATCCCCTTTTTTTAAGGAGGGTGCGGATCAAGTCCGCAATGACCCTCCGAAGCAATGCTTACTGTCATTTTCCCGCTGTTTGATTGTTTATTATCGGATGACGGCTTTTCTGCATGTTACATGTTGCTTTCCATTTGTACTTGTCCACTCGCCTACTCGCCCATTTGTTCACTCTTCCCCTTCTTCCGCTGCATTACGTCCTTCCCGTTGGGCAAGGATATCTGCATAATGTTCGAGTTGAATATTTAACCGGGAGACGAATCCAATGTAATTGCTTTCGCCTTCTATCAGCATCAGGGCTTCCAGGCGTTCAACGATCTGACGAAACACCCGGTCTACTTCCAGACGAACTTCTTTCATTTTCGGTCCCGTTCTGCCGGCTTCTTCTTCATACCCCTGCTTTACCAGGACCTGATAGGCATCGTTATTCTGTTGCAGTCTGTCTTTCCAGTCTTCCAGCTTTACCCTGTACATATCTTCGTTATAGTCTCCGTCAAGTTCCTGCAAGAGATTGTAAACAGCCGAAATTTCCTCCTGCAAAGGCATGCGGGAAATATCTCCGTAGGTATCGAACAGTATTTGCAAACGTTTGGCAGAAGCTACCACTTCGGTATCGAAATGATGAAGGGCGGCCATGTTCGCATAGATCATCCCGCGAAAGGCGCTGTCCCGTTGCCGGTCGGCTTCCAGGCGGGCTTCTGTATATGAACCTTTGGTGATCTTGAAGATTGCCTCATCTTCCAGGGCATAAAACGGTAAATAACTTCCTTGGTAAAGGGATTGTATCTTTAATACCAGGGGATCGTATTCTTCTACCAGGATTTTGAACTCGGTCTGGCACTGGAAATGTTCGTTGTTGCGAAGCGACCGGAAATCTAATCGTTTAATTTTCATAATGATTTATTTTTAAATTAGTACTATTGTTTTGTTCCTGTAAGAATTTTTTTCTAAAGAAAGATGTCTTATTATTTCCCATAGAATGATGAAAATGCCTTTCCGAAGCTTCGGACCCCCCCAAAGAAGAATGAATAACTCTTTCCGGAAGTTCGGAAGCTTTCAAACAAGTGTGAACTCTCCTTTCCGATAATTCGGAAACCTCTAAACAAGCATGAAAATATCTTTCCGATAATTCGGAAGCCTCTATATAGGCATGAAAAACCCTTTCCGGAAGTCCGGAAGCTTCCAAACAAGTGTGTTCCATCCTTTCCGATAGTTCGGAAACCTTTAAATAAGCATGAAAATATCTTTCCGATAATTCGGAAGCCTCTATATAGGCATGAAAATATCTTTCCGGGAATTCGGAAGCCTCCAAACAGGCGTAAAAATGCCTTTCCGGTGGTTCGGAAACATCTATCCCGCAGTGTGGATGTATTCCCCCAAAAGAAAATCCATACCGGAAAGTTGTGTATATTATTTTTTCCAATAAAGAAATGCCGGAAATTGCTGTTTTTACTGTGGAAAAACAGTATCGGAAAGAATCCTTTGCGAATGAATATGTGGTAAAAATGAATAAATTACGTAGCTGCAAATCTATAAAACTATATTTCCTAAGTGCTGTGCGTGTACCTTTATTTGACAAGAACAAATAATCTATACTTACTTTTGAATTATTCTTAAACACAAAGTGTTGGAGCAACAAATCTGCAATAGGCAACACACTTCGCGTCCTGTAAACAACCCGTAAGAAATCACACATGACAGGAAAGAAAATAACTACTGTCCTGTAATTGAAGAAAATAAAAGAAAGAGAATATAGTAGTTTATAATTCATAGTATTCTTTTCATATTAATTTACGCCGCAAAGATAAACAATTTTTAATACAAAACAACAAAATGTAAAATATTTTTTCAATAATTAAAAAGGAAGATAATACGTAGGAAATAAATATTATCTGTTGGTATTACTGAAAAATCGATCGTTATTATATAAAAATATAGATTTTACCAAAAAACAACAATGAGTGACAGGTTGATTCTTGTAAAGAAAAATATTAATTCAATGTTATTTTGATTATTTTGCTGGTGAGAGCAATAACAAGGGATAAAAAAAACAAAAAAGGCCGCCCCGTTCAGCCGAGGTTCTTGACCTTGTTTGCTTTATCTTTGTAAGTTTCACTTGCTAATCTCTGATAATTTATAGCAAAAGCATGTTCATAGAACCAAACTGCATGGAATACAAACGACAAATCACCAATGATTTGGAAAAGAAAGCTACCTCATTTTTGAATTATCACGAGAGAAGTGTCTTGCATGTCGGTATTGATAGGCAAGGAACCTTAGCCAGACGTAAGGTTATTGAAGTATAACTAAATAGATTTATTATCGTTACTCATGATTGTAATTTTAATATGCTATTACCAATATACCGGATTACCTGTCGGATTCGTCATCCCGCCAGTGCTCGGGCTTGTTAAGCGTATCTGATGATTTTATTTTTCCTTTTCCGATATCAAATCCTTTTTCGCTGATTGGCTGAACCATCCAGTATTCGCTATGTTTTTCCGGAATAGGATAGGGAGCCGGGTAACCTAAATGTGCAGCATAGGGTATAAATCCATATTTAGGATAATATTCTCTATGCCCCAATACAAAAACCAGGTTCGACCCCCTCTTTTGCAACAGTTGTAGTCCTGCCTTTATCAACATTCCTCCTATTCCCTGCTGTTGGTATTCCGGTTTTACTGCCAGAGGTGCAAGAATATGCATCATAGGTTGTTCTTCCTGCATATCGAAATAAGCTCTCGTAAATAAAATATGCCCGACAGGTTCTTCATTATAAAATGCAATTAACGACACCATGGGTTCGGCTGTTTCATCGTTAAGCAATTCAGCTGTTAATCTGGCTTCTTTGTCGTAACCAAATGCCTGCGTTTCTATTTCCATTATATGATTGAAATCTTTTACAGATGTTTCTCTGATTTGAATGTTATGTAAATTCATTGTAATAATTTTATTGAATTATAGTTGACAGGAAAACATAACGAGTCCGTGTCAAACCTTAAAATATAAATAATAAAAATACTCATGGCAAGAATATGCCCGAGCAACGGAAGTATAACCTGGAGAATTCCAAAGGTTATTTATTTTACCAGATCCTTCTTAAATTTAAACATCCAAAAGTTTTAGAAATGCAAAGATACATTTTTTTGCGTTCGGCAAAAAGAGTAAAAAGGTGAAAGTACGAGATTTTGTTCAAAAAAGCGATTAAATCTTATTTTGAGGTGCTGGGAAATTATAATAAAAGGTATTCTCTTCATTTGTTTATAACGACAACTCATAGGGTTGGTTAGCAACCATAGGTACCGAAGAGAACTCCCATTCGCTTGAGATTGTGCTAAAAGCAAACACTGATGTTCAGACGATAGCTCTGCCTCGTCTGTTTTATCAATACCGATTCTACCTGATAAAGCATAACAACAGAAATAAATTGAAAAAGCCCCTGATAACAGTCAGGAGCTTTAAATACGTTTCCCGGTTACGTTCAATGTAAACAGGAATTATTTGTGTTTTTTCTTGAAAGGATCAAAAAATTGTCCGATGGTGACAAGGAATGTATTTCCCTCCAATCTGTTTCTTGCACCTACTTCCGTTACCCAACGCAGAGAAAGCGAGGTGAAAGTTTTAAGGAACAATACATTTGCCTCAAGTCCGAGTCCCCCAATAAGATCTTTATTGCCTGTAAATACCTGATTATTGACAGGAATTTTATCATTGGTCAATTTGAATTGAGCATAGTAAACCGCCCCTACATTGATTTCCATCGCTGAGGGTTTGGTGCGATGGATAAGAAAACTCTTTGCAAAACCGCCTTCGAGTGTCAGTATATCGCCAACTTTCATTTCCGTTCCTTTTTTCTTGCTGTGTATTTCATAGAACACGATGGTGGATAAATTCCATGTTTTCTCTTTATCAAAATACACGGTACTCCCCGCCGAAAATTCGTTTGTCCACATCCCCATGCCGCTATTATCATCGCCTCCGAACTCATATCTTCCCGTAGGAATGTACAACCCGTAACCTATCGTAAAATCTGCTTGCTTTATATGCCATCCCAACTGCAAAGGTTGTACATAAGTGTCGCTAAATGCAAATGAGCTTTTGGTATTAACCTGCCCTCCTTCAAGTTTATTGCTTGCAAATGCAAAAAGCAAACTTGCGCCATAATTGGCATGCAATATCTTGAAGTTGGTAACAACACTGCAACCTATACCTAACAAAAAAGCATTTACATTCAGCCCCCCTGTTTTATTGCCATGGTTATCAATAAATTTAGTAGAGTAATAATCGTAAACAGGCACTGCAATTGCAATCCCGGGTGGAGGTTGCGTCCCGGCAGCCAAACCATAATCGCCTAACAGATGGTCGCCTTTCATTTGAGCAGAACTATTGTGCCCAATGCATAATAAGATAGCTACTGCGATAACTATTTTAATTTTCTTCAGCATAACTCGTTCTATTTCTTTTTTGGATTTGATACTTTGGTGCTTGACGGTGTATAGGGGTCTGGAGTTCCAGGCGCAATAGGAGGATATTTTTTTAATGATAGTTCAAAATCGGCTACCAATTTCATTATTGGTCCCCCTACCCAAGCGTGAGGAGATAAGGTTGCAGGATATTCTTCTTTCGGGTCTGTGTAAAGATCATAAATTTGAGGGACGCCCAGTTTCGTGCCGGGTGTCCACCAGTCGCGTTCTTTGCTGTAAAAAGCCATCTTATAATTATGCCATTTTACGGCTTCCAAACGGTCAGCTACAAAAATAGGAAAGCCATCACGACCAGATTTTTCGGTTTTGCCAAGTAAAAAATCTGTTATGTCAATCCCGTCAATAGCACGGTCTGTTGGTATTTCGGCTCCCCCGATTTTTGCCAAAGTAGTATAAAGATCTACTTCGTGTACAATTTCATTACTTACTTTCCCGACCGGTATTTTATTTGGCCAACGAATGATAAAGGGTACTCTTAAAGAACCTTCCATATGGGTAAAATAGTATCCACGCCATGGGCCTGAAGATCCCTGAGATGGTTCTGTGGGGTCAGGACCATTATCACTTGTAAAAATAACAATTGTATTATCTTGGATACCCATTTCGGCAATGGCGTCTAACAATTGCCCTACATTTGCATCCATCTCTGCAAGCACATCAGGAAAATCCCCATTACCGGTTTTGCCTTTAAACTTTGGATTAGGTAATGCCGGAAAGTGTACTTGTGTAAAAGGAATATACGCATAGAAAGGCTTTCCTGCTTGTATGCTACGTTTCATAAAGTCGATAGAGTGTTCGGTAATTTTTTCGTCGATCAGGCTGCGTTGCTCTAAATCATATACTTCCAGTTTTTTGCTTTTCTGTCCTTTACGGCCTTCCATAATGTGCATGAAAGAAACTCCTGCTGCTTGTGCATCTGATTGGGATGGAAACATAGATTCATCGGTCGTTCGGGGAATCCCATACCATTCGTCAAATCCCTGATCGTTAGGCAGTCGTCCGTCTTCACTTCCCAAATGCCATTTCCCGAAATGTCCGGTGGCGTACCCCTGATCCGACAGCAATTCAGCAATGGTAATTTCCCACTGTGTCAGCCCGTCTTTTTCTCCCGGAAGAGGTACAGAGTGCGTACCCGATCGAATTGAAAACCGTCCCGTCAGGATGGCCGACCGGCTAGGAGTACACTGAGCCTCGACATTAAAGTTTGTAAAGCGTGTCCCCTGTGTTGCCAAACGGTCTATATTCGGAGTAGGAGCCCCGCGGGTTACACCTCCTCCATAACAACCAGGTTCTCCATAACCTAAATTGTCCATTAAAATAAATACAATATTCGGTTTATCGGAAGATGACTTTTGTTGCGCAGTTACTTTTTGAGGAATAATTGCTCCCGCAGCTAAAATTGCACCTACAGTTGTGACCCTACTGCAAATTTTCAGTTTTTCTCTTAAGTTCATAACTTATCCATTAGGATGATTGTTTGATTTTTATTTTTTTATTCGTTGTAGTTAGTGTCATAACAAACTTAGAGATAAATTGTTTTTATTCGTGTCCGCTAAAACTTTTCAATAAAAAGAGGCTGATCAAAAAGCGAGCAGCCTCTATCTTCGAATGTACAATAGCGTCTAACACTAAAATGCTAATCGATTGTTTTCAAAACTATACCTATATAATGCATATATTGGAAAATTCAAACTTTGTCGCTTTTATTCTCCTTTTATTACACTAAATTCTCTGTAAACACTTCCTTATTCTACAAGTACAATAAAAAAAGCCTGTAACATATTACAGGCTTTTAATTATATCTTGAAATTTTTGCGGTGCGGACGGGACTCGAACCCGCGACCCCATGCGTGACAGGCATGTATTCTAACCAAGCTGAACTACCGCACCGTTTCAGGCTGCAAAAGTATAATTTTTTTTTATAACAACAACCAAAAAGAGAAAAAAAATAACACAAAAAGATATTCTCTTAAAAACAGACATGTAAAGAAATGATAATAAGCAATTTTTATTTATACGCTTGCTACTATTTGTAATAAAAACATAGCCGATTTTTCATTATTGAATTTTCATATGTAGAATAAATACACAAAATAATATAAATAGAAAACAGAAACTACAAACAATCATAAACTTGAATTAGTTTCTATTTTTCTTTTTCTATTTATAAGTCACTCCGATTCTTTATAGATAAAATAGTTATCCTCCATTGTAAGTCACTGTTTTCTGGTTGTTTTTGCAAGTAATTAAAAATCTGCCGCTTATACCACTCTCTCATATCAGTAAAAATACAAACATTTTATCCTTAACTAGATAAATAAAAGTTTGGCATCATAATTGATTTATAAAAAAGAACAAATAAAAAGTTCAATATAAAATAAACAAAATACGGATATATTTTTATTTTTTTTTATTTGATATATAAAAAACATGTACATTTGCAAATTGACTAGAAACCTGAACTGAAACATAATGAAGCTAATAAAAATTCTTTCGATTTTATCTTTTTTATCACTATATCAAATCAATGGGTTTTCCCAGGTTATAGTGCATACAGAGAGTAATATCACGAATTTATTAGAAAAACATATAGCAACTAATAAAAACAACAGTGGTAAAATGATAGGATTTTGCGTACAGATATGTTTCGAATCCGGTAGCAATTCCAGGGAAAGAGCAGAAAAGATACGAATGGCATTTCTATCAAAATATCCTAAAAACAGTGCATATGTTTCTTTTAAAGAACCGAATTTCAGAGTTCGGGTCGGCGATTTTAGAACACGGGCAGAAGCACGGGGATTCAGAGAAGAAATTCTTGGTGATTTTCCACAAGGTTTTGTTGTGAAAGATGAAGTAAAGTACCCTAAACATATATTTGAAATAACAGAGTAAATTAAAACAAATTTTAACAATTTATCTATGAAAGCGACAAAGATATTTTCAATTCTTTTGCTTAGTTCAGCAGTTGTATTCTCTGGATGTGGACTAAAGAAAATGGTAAAGAAACAAAGTCAAGTAACCTATTCGGTAACACCGAATCCTTTGGAAGCACATGGTGGCAAGATGACAATGGAAATAAAAGGTTCATATCCTGCAAAATATTTCCATAAAAAAGCAGATGTAACGATAACTCCGTTTATTAAAGCGGACGATGGAACCAAAGTGAACTTACAACCTATTAAACTTAAGGGAGAAAAATCAACCGCTGAAGGACAAACTATTGCATACAAAAATGGAGGTAGTTTCTCTTCTTCTCAAACCGTTGATTACAAACCCGCTTATGCTACATGTATTCTTGGCGGAACATCTGTAGCTTCTCTAAAAACAAAAAGTGAAACTTTTGATGAAATATATTTTGGAGAAGGTACTATTGCTACTTCTGAACGTGTTGCTACTAATCCCGGATTAGGCTATAAAAAAGATGCTACCAATGGCGCATATTTAGTATTTGCCGATCATGGTTATACAGGAAAACAAATAGCAACCAAAACAGGTTTGATTTATTACGAATTAAATAAAGATAACTTGAACTGGAATGTTCCTTTAAACAAAACGGACGAAAACAAACAGGCTTTAAAAGATCTTATACCTTTCATGGACAAATATCCTGAAATAATTGGTGTAGACATAATCGGATGGGCTTCTCCTGAAGGAGAGTTGAACAGAAACCAAGAATTATCCAGCAACCGTTCAAAAACTGCTAAAGATTGGTTTGAAAAAGAATATGACAAACACATCAAAGAAATAGCAAAAGCTAACAAAGTTAAACCTGCTGATTTGAAAAAGGATATTAAATTCACACTGGAAGACAAAGGTGAAGACTGGGACGGTTTCTTAGCAGCTGTAGGAGCTTCTTCTATGAAAGAAAAAGATCAAATCATAAACGTAATTCGTTCTCAGGCAGATCGTGACCAACGTCAACAACAAATTCGTAATATGATTGCAATCTATAATGAAATTGACAATATCTTACCTGAATTGCGTCGTGCTATTATTAAAATTTCTTGTACCGATGCCAAGAGTGATGAAGAAATTGCAAGACTTTCAGCTAAAAGTCCGGATTCACTAAGTTTAGTTGAGTTATTATATTCTGCATCTTTAACTTCAGATATAAAAACAAAAACAACAATTTATGAATCTGCTATTAAATTACATGCTGATGATTACAGAGCATATAATGATCTGGCATGTGTCAGAGCATTCGAAGGAAATAAAGATGAAGCTAAAAAATTATTAGATAAGGCCAACTCTTTATCTCCAAACAACGGAGTTATATTAAACAACATGGGAGTTCTTGCTATGATGAACAAAGATTATGCTACAGCAAAACAATCCTTTGAAGCAGCTGAAAAAGCAGGATTCTCAGAAGCATACAATATGGGTGTATTAGATATGAAAAATGGTGATTATGCTGCTGCTGCAAGTAAAATGGCAAGCACAAAATGTGATTATAATTTAGCTTTGAATCAATTATTAAGCAAAAATTATACAGGTGCAAAATCAACACTTGATTGTATTACAAATAAAAAAGCAGAAGATTACTATCTATTAGCAATCGTAGGTGCCAGAACAAATAATGAAACTGATATCTACAAGAACTTGAAAGAAGCGTGTTCTAAAGATCCAAGTTATAAGATTCAAGCTGCGAAAGATATGGAATTCAAGAAATATAGAGATAATGCAGATTTCAAAGCTGCTATAAAATAATCTAACAACATAACTAAAGAAAAAAAAATCAATAAGCGGCGACCTATGGTTGTCGCTTATTGTCTTTTAATAAACGTATCGAGTCATGAATGAAACAATAAAAACAATATTGGAACATCGCACTATCCGTCGATATTCAGACAAAGAAGTTGATGAAAAAACGTTAGAACAAATTCTGATTGCAGCTACACGTGGCTCAACAACAGGAAATATGCAACCTTATAGTATTATTGTAAATCGTGATCAGGAAATGAAAGAAAAAATAGCTCCTTTTCACTTCAATCAAAAGTCTGTTACCGATGCCCCTGTTGTCCTTACATTTTGTGCCGATTTCAATAGATTTATACAATGGTGTAAACAGCGTAATACAGATTTTGACGGATTTAATAATATGCAATGTTTTACATGGGGAGTTATCGATGCCGTTATTGCAACACAAAATGCATGCATTGCAGCAGAATCATTAGGCTTAGGCATTTGTTACATTGGAACGGTTACCTATAATGCTAAAGAATTAAGTGAGATCTATAACCTTCCTAAAAATGTTGTCCCTGTTACCTGTATAACATTAGGATATGCAGCAGAAAATCCTCCTCTGACAGACCGACTTCCATTAGAGGCTGTTGTACATATGGAAACTTATCATGATTATTCCTCTGGTGATATAGATAAACTTTATGCAGAAAAAGAAAACTCAGATTTGACAAAAAGATTACTGGAAGAAAACAAACTGGATAATCTGGCAAAAGTATTTACTCAAAAAAGATATACAAAAAAAGATAATGAATATTTTGCAAAACGATTTGTTGAATTTCTGAAAGAACAAAATTTTTTCAACGAGTAAATCAGCTATAGAAGTTGTCAAGAGTTGATTTGTAGACAGGCTCTCTTTCTCTTACATTCCCAGGCTATTCGGATGGGTTTGGTTATTTCAGCCCGATGCCGATATGAAAGCGTTTATCACCCGGGTCAAATTTATGAAAGAGCAGAAAAAAGAAAGTTAATTAGTTCTATATTAACACAATTTTTACGACAAGACAAAGAAGAGGATATCCTTCTGTTTTTCAATGCTTAAGAGGAGATATGTGTAATAAACGGTTACTTGTATAAAAACCACTTGTCTTCTCGGTCGGAACTACAGGTGGTCTCGGTCGGAACTACAGGTGGTTTCGGTCGGAACGACAAGTGATCTTGGTCAAAACAACAAGTGGTTTTGGTCGAGAAGACAAGTGGTTTCAACCGAGAAGACAAGTGGTTTTAATCGAGAGGACAAGTGAATTTAACCACAAGCACAAGTTGTTCTAAGCTAAACCACAAGAAAGCTTTTATGAGATTGATTATCAATAAATAAATACAAATAAAAGTACCGCTGTTTTTTCCATTATTTTCCCCGAAAAAATAAAAAATTAACAAAAGATAAATACGGCGGGAAAGAGCAACACGGAAGAAAGCACTAATGCGTTTGATTTGCCGTATCACTTTATTACAAAGTCAATTCTTCTTCCCCGGATTACTTCAAATTTTCCCTTAGCAAGAACATCGAGCGGAATTATAATAACGCACTTTTCACTATCAACCGTTAGAAATTAACAACATCTTTAAACAAGTTCATAATATTAAGAATAGACTTTTTCATAGAATATTTTTTAAATGACAATAGCAAAATTAATTCAATTCATTTGAATTATGAGTGCAAATTAGTCCCTATAATACGTAAAAATTCTTGCCGCGTATTATAATGCTTTAAAAATGCTCCTGTAAAATCAGAAGTCGTGGTAACGGAGTTTTGTTTCTGAACACCTCTCATAGACATACACAGATGCTGTGTTTCTATCACAACTGCTACTCCAAGTGGATTTAATGTATTCTGAATACACTCTTTAATTTGAGTAGTGAGTTGTTCCTGTACTTGTAATCTGCGGGCAAATGCATCTACAACACGAGGTATCTTACTTAAACCAACAATATAGCCATCAGGAATATATGCAATATGAGCCTTCCCAAAAAACGGCACTAAATGATGTTCACATAATGAATATATCTCTATATCCTTCACAATAACCATCTCTTTATAATCTTGCTTGAACATGGCTGAACGCAATATTGCAGCAGGATCCAGATGGTAACCATGTGTAAAAAACTGCATTGCTTTAGCGACCCTTTCCGGAGTTTTGCATAATCCCTCTCTACCTATATCTTCTCCCAACAGTTTTAAAATTTCTGCATAATGCTTTTGTAATTCAACTGTTACATGTGAGCTATAAATATCTTTCCGTTCGTATCCTTCACAATTATCGTCGTACATTAGAATATCAAAATTAAATAATCAAATTTATAAAAATGGATTGTTATCTTTTTCAAATCCAATTGTAGTTCTATCTCCATGACCCGGCAAAACAATGGTATCAGAAGGAAGAGTAAATAATTTTTCAAAAATAGATTTTTTTAAAACATCAAAACTTCCCCCGGGCAGATCAGTTCTTCCTATGCTGTTGTGAAACAGAACATCACCGGAAAAAAGCATATTGTCTTCCTTGCTATACAAACAAATACTGCCGGGAGCATGCCCCGGTGTATAAAGTACGTTCAAACTTATATCTGAAAAATGCAACATCTCGCCATCTGACACATATCCGGTAGGATCAGGCAGTTCCCTTTTCTCAAAACCCATAATCATGCTATAATCATTGGTCATCGTGTATAAAAGATAAGCTTCCTTATGCATTAAAAAGGTTGCTTCAGGGTAAGTATCCAAAAGCAATTTTACTCCCATAACATGATCTGCATGTGTATGGGTTGTAATAATACTGACAAGGGACAAATTATGCTCATTAATTATTTTTTGTAAACGATCACATTCCTTTTGATCACTACATGCAGGATCAATCAATACTGCCTTACCATCATTGGCTATCAACAAATAACTATTAACCAAATAGCTGTTAAATACGGTTCTTAATACTTTCACCTGTAATTCCTCTTTATTTTATGTCCTGTTCTTTCAATGCTTTTTCCCAATTCCAGGCAGAACGCATCATATCGTCCAATGCGGATTCTGCTTTCCATTCTAAAACAGCATTGGCATACGTTGTATCTGCCCAGACTTTTTCTATGTCCCCTTCCCTTCGACCTACTATTTTATAAGGTAATTGTATACCACTTACTTTTTCAAAGGATTGAATAACTTCCAATACAGAACTAGGGGTTCCTGTTCCTACATTAAACACTTCATAATTAGCCTTCATTTTCTTATTTAGCATACGATCCAAAGCCGCAATATGTGCTTTTGCCAAATCTTCCACATGTATATAATCACGTAAGCAGGTTCCGTCTTTCGTGTTATAATCATTACCAAAAACTTGCAGAAAATCTCGTATCCCGATTGCTGTTTGCGTAATATAGGGAACAAGATTTTGAGGAACACCCAAAGGCAATTCACCTATCAATGCTGAATTATGAGCGCCTATCGGATTAAAATACCGTAAAGATATTACTTGCAATGATGACTTTGCATGACAAATATCTCGTAATATTTCTTCTATAACCTGTTTTGTATTACCATAGGAACATTCTGCAGGTTTGATTGGACTTTGTTCTGTTACCGGCAATGTATCAGCCTGACCATATACTGTGCACGATGAAGAGAAGACAAAATTTTGAATGCCATGTTTTTCCATCGCCTGCAAAACATTAAGCGTACTGACAAAATTGTTATAATAATATCGCAATGGCTCTCTAATTGATTCTCCTACATATTTATGAGCGGCAAAATGAATCACCGCATCAACATGATTATTTGCAAAAAATGCAGTCACCTTTACATTATCAGCCAAATTAAGCTGTTCAAACCTTGGCTTCTTACCGGTTATCTTTTCAATATTATCTATGACATTTATATGTGAATTGCTCAGATCATCGACAATGACAACATCATGCCCTTGCTGTTGCAGTTCAACCACCGTATGAGAACCAATATATCCGGCACCTCCGGTAACTAAAATCACTTTTTTATTCATTTATATTTTATCTGTTTTACAAAGATAATCTTTTTTTTTATATTGGACAAAGAAGACCATCTATGCTAAATGCATAAAAACAAGATTGTTGGACAAAACCGAAAACTAAACAAAAAATAAATATTCCTGTTTGTTTTTTTATTTACCGTTTTTCCAAAAAAAAAATGTACTTTTGCAAAAGATTTCAATAAACTGATCTCGCCGAGATTAGGACTTCAAAAATCCTTATTTTCTAAAGTACATACTACACATAATTTTTTCATGGCAAATAAGATTCAACTTTTGGACATTAACAAACTAAATGCTAAATCAACTTCCGAATTACGCTTGTTAGCAAAAAGCAGAAAACTAACAGGTTGCGAGAAACTGGATAAACAAGCATTAATTTATCGTATTATCGAATACCAAAATGAACAAATAAAAAACAATGGGACAGCTTCTCAAAAACAGGACAAAGAGATGGACGAAGAAGTAGACCCAAAACAAGAAGAAAACATTTCCCATAGTATCATCGCGACAGAAGTTGCTGTTGAAAAACCAAAGAAAAGAGTACGGGGTGTAAAGAAGGATGAAAGTCATCTACAACAAAACCTGAACCTTGAAGAGGAAGAACAACAACCTGTAGTAGAAGACCAGGCTCCTTTAGATGAAGAAACTCAAGCATTTATCAATGATATTAAAGAAAAAGTAGCTGCAGAAATTGAGGAAGAAAAACAAATCGAAGCACAGTTGGAGAATTCTGAAAAAAAGGCACAACAGTCAAACAATAATGTGCCTACACCTAATGGATTTGTTCAAAAAAAGATTGAGTTTTTCGGGAATATTACTGCTGAAGGCGTACTGGAAATCATGAACGATGGTTTTGGCTTCTTGCGTTCTTCCGATTACAATTATTTGAATTCACCGGATGATGTATATGTTTCTCAATCACAAATAAAATTATTCGGATTAAAAACCGGTGATGTTATAGAAGGAACAATTCGTCCTCCTAAAGAAGGCGAGAAATTTTTCCCGTTGCTTAAAATAGATAAAATCAACAATAAAACTCCTGATGAAGTTCGGGATAGAATTCCTTTTGACTACCTTACCCCTCTTTTCCCGGATGAGAAAATAAATTTAATTCGTAAAGACGAAAGATCAAGTATGTCTACCCGAATTATTGATCTTTTTGCCCCTATCGGAAAAGGGCAGCGTGGACTGATTGTGGCTCAACCGAAAACAGGTAAAACCGTATTGTTAAAAGAAATAGCCAATGCAATAGCAGAAAATCATCCTGAAATATACCTGATAATTTTATTAATAGACGAACGTCCTGAAGAAGTAACAGATATGGCACGTAGCGTGAATGCAGAAGTTATCGCATCTACCTTCGATGAGCCGGCAGACAGGCATGTCCGGATTGCCAATATTGTATTGGACAAAGCAAAACGTTTGGTAGAATGCGGCCATGATGTATGTATCTTATTAGATTCTATTACACGTTTGGCACGTGCTTATAATACAATCGCTCCGGCATCAGGAAAAGTACTTTCCGGGGGAGTTGAAGCCAATGCTTTACAAAAGCCAAAACGGTTTTTCGGAGCAGCACGAAAAATTGAAAACGGAGGTTCTTTAACAATTATTTCTACTGCCCTTACTGAAACAGGCTCCAAAATGGATGAAGTTATCTTTGAAGAGTTCAAAGGAACCGGAAATATGGAACTTCAATTGGATCGGAAATTGTCAAACAAACGTATTTTCCCAGCAGTTGATATCGTTGCATCCAGCACACGTAGAGATGATCTCCTACAAGACAAAGAGACATTGCAACGTATCTGGATTTTACGCAATCATTTAGCCGATATGAATTCCGTAGAAGCAATGGAATTCCTAAAATCAAGAATGCATAATACTATTTCTAATGATGAATTCTTGATTTCAATGAATGGATAATTCTGAAAAGATATTATAGAATAGTTCAAGTTCAAACAATAAAAAAAGGATATATTTGAGTATATCCTTTTTTATCATACTGCTCTATTCTTCGATCAAATCCAAGACTTACTTTGAACTATCACTTAGAGGCTATTTAAGAATCAGTTTACAACGAAAACCGAGATTTGCCATTGCATCTGTATAATTCTCAAAACGCAATCCATCTGCACCACCTTCTTCAAGCACTACTTTTTTATCTTCTGTTATTTCCTTCACATTGTCTGTAATGCCTGTTATTCCACTTGCATTCAAACTCACAGGAGAAAGGAATCTCACTGTTGCTTTAACAGTCTGTAGATTGTATGCCATTCGGAAATCATCTTCAGTAGGCAAGGAATACATATAAACTGTCGTATTTGATTTTTTCCTGTTTCGATTTTCATTATCCGTACGCCAAGCGCAATATGCCTTTGCCTGGTCATAAGTGATTCCTACAATAGGGTAATTTTGAAAATTCGGATTAGTCAAATAATCATCAGCCCTATATGCCTGACGACAAATAACGTCATCGGGTAAAGAACCTTGATAAGATAAAGAACTCTCTCCTGACGTACTTTTAATATAGTTTAAATAAATATTCCAATCCCCAATAGTGACTTCATGAACATCTATATAAGAATTGGATGCTTTGTCAAGAGCAACAACATTTGCCGGAATTTTTCCATCGGCAAAGATTTGACTTATATAAGCCAAACTAATACCTAAAATGACAATAATTCTTTTCATTTTTTATAATTTTACTGATTTCTATTTTGATAATTATTTCCTGGTTTCACTTTTTTGCTCCCTTCATATAATTCATATTTGTAAAAGATACACTCAAGGGCTGCATTAAAAACTTTTATTTTTTTAGCCGGACGAAGTCCAAAACTTTTCATTGCTTCTTTATTTGATGTAATTAACCATACTATACAGTTGATATACTTTTTCTTCAAAATGTTGCCTATGTTTTGATAAAAATTTTCAACATCTTCTATCGGCATACGTTCTCCGTAAGGAGGGTTAATAATCACTAGAGACGGAATATCCTCAGGAGCAGTATCTTCGAATGATTCAATTGATAGTCGGATAATAGAATCCAGCTTCATTCTTTTAATATTTTCTTTAGCTTCCTTGATGTATCTAAAAGAAATATCACTGCCATAAATCTTGTATCTAAAATCTCGCATCGCATTATTGGCCTCTTCTCTCACTTTGTTCCATAATTTTTTATCAAAATCCAACCAACGCATAAAAGCAAAATCTTTTCTAAAATATCCTGCCGGCATGTTAATCGCATACATAGCTGCCTCAATCGGCAAAGTAGCAGAGCCACACATAAAATCAATAAAATCACAATCTGCCTTCCATCCGCTAAGAGCAATCAATCCTGCAGCCAATACTTCATTTAACGCTGCAAAATGCCGGGAAGTTTTATATCCCCTGAAATGCAAAGATTCTCCCGAGCTATCCAAAGAAACACTGCATTGGTTACCTGACACATGAATATCTATTGAAATATCAGGGTTGACTTTATCTACATTGGGGCGACAATCAAATTTTTCCCGGAAACGATCACACAATGCGTCTTTTGTCAACAAACTTGCATATTGAGAATTTGTAAATATCGATTCATTAATTATAGAATGGATACAAAAGCTATCGTCAAAAGAAAAATAATGTTCAAAAGGGATATTAAAGATATTTCTATAAAATTGTTCATTTGTTTTAAATTCAAAAGAAGCAATTGGTTGTAATATTCTCAATACTGTTCGAGCGCAATAATTCACCTTATACAATAACGATTTATCTCCCCAAAATTCAACAGCACGATGAAGTACGGTTATATTAACAGCTCCCAATTGAGTTAGTTCCTCAGCCGCTATAGATTCCAAACCCATAAAGGTTTTGGCAATGTATTTTCTATGTGATTCTTCCATCTATATTTACAAAAAATCTTTTACAAAGATAATCCTTTTTTACATAACCCGAATTTATGTCTTGGGAATCCGTTTATAAGTAGTCGAATAATATGCTAATCAAATAATAACAAATACTTTACTCAAGAGTAATTCCGATGATAATTCTTTTAAATATTCTTTTCAAAAAAGGGAGAAATAATCCATTTTATAAAGGAAAATTGATTACCTTTGCTATCGTAAATAATATATTTATATTTTACTTTTGTTGACATTAAACTTATATGTTGGTGTTAACTTTTTTATTTAATAGCAGATAGATACAACAAAATAAATAACAATAATAAAATTCAAAGACATGGATAAAATCAAATCTTTGGCAGATTTAAAGAAAAAAAGAGACGATCTGAAAGCCAGCATGTCTCTCCGTGAAAACAGTGACAATGCGGATCAAGTGGTTCAAATAAAGGTAGCAATGTCTACTTGTGGTATTGCATCCGGTGCAAAACCGGTTATGGATGCGCTTATCGAATCTTGCAATTTGCTTAATATTAAAGCGGTAGTAACGCAAACAGGATGTATGGGATACTGTTATGCTGAACCTACCGTGGAAATCACAAAGCCGGGACAAGAACCTATTGTATTTGGTTATGTAACCGTAGAGAAAGCAAAGGATCTTGTTGAAAAATACATCATCAACAATGAGATTTTGGACGGAATAATTCCCCAAAACTATAAATCAATTGACAACTAATCATTAAAGGAGAAAATAAAAATGGCTAATTATAAATATCATATACTTATATGTGGTGGGACTGGTTGTCGAGCGTCGAAAAGTGATGTAATATCAGAAGATTTCAAAAAAATACTCGGCGAAAAGGGGTTAAGTAACGAAGTTCAAGTAGTTGAAACCGGATGTTTTGGTTTTTGCGAAAAAGGTCCGATCGTAAAGATGCTTCCTGATAATACATTTTACGTTCAGGTAAAACCGGAAGATTGTGAAGAAATAGTTAACGAACACATTGTAAAGGGACGTAAAGTAAAAAGATTACTCTATACCGATCCGGATAAAAACGAACATGTATCGGATTCTAAACACATGGATTTCTACAAAAAACAACTACGTATAGCATTACGTAACTGTGGATTTATTAATCCTGAAAACATTGATGAATATATTGCAAGAGACGGTTATTCTGCCCTAGCAAATGTTTTGGAGCAAAATAATCCTGCTGCCGCTATCGATGTTATAAAAAAATCAGGCTTAAGAGGTCGTGGTGGTGGTGGATTCCCTACCGGATTGAAATGGGAAATTGCAAGTAAAAATCCATCTGACCAAAAATATATGATCTGTAATGCAGATGAGGGTGACCCCGGTGCATTTATGGATCGTTCTATCCTCGAAGGAGACCCTCATAGTATTATCGAAGCTATGGCGATCGGTGGTTTCTGTATCGGAGCGACAAAGGGATTGGTTTATATTCGGGCAGAATATCCTCTTGCTATCAAACGTTTGGAAATAGCAATTAATCAAGCGAAAGAATATGGCCTATTAGGAAAAAATATCCTGGGTTCCGGCTTTGACTTTGATTTGGAATTACGTTATGGAGCAGGTGCTTTTGTTTGCGGAGAAGAAACTGCATTAATCCATTCTATGGAAGGACTTCGTGGTGAACCTACATTCAAACCACCATTTCCGGCTCAAGAAGGATATTTGAAGAAACCATCAAACGTAAACAATGTAGAAACTTTTGCTAACATCCCTGTTATCTTTAATAAGGGTTGGGAATGGTTTTCTTCTATCGGAACTGAAAAATCGAAAGGCACGAAAGTGTTTGCTTTGGCAGGACAAATCAATAATGTTGGTTTGATCGAAGTTCCAATGGGTATTACTCTTCGTGAAGTTGTTTTTGAAATTGGCGGTGGTATTAAAAACGGGAAAAAATTCAAAGCAGTTCAAACCGGAGGTCCTTCAGGCGGATGTTTGACAGAATCGTTTTTAGATACTCCTATTGATTACGACAATTTATTGGCAGCAGGTTCCATGATGGGTTCCGGCGGTATGATTGTTATGGACGAAACCAGTTGTATGCCTGCTGTTGCACGTTTCTATCTTGATTTTACCGTAGAAGAATCTTGTGGTAAATGTACTCCTTGCCGTGTAGGGAATAAACGTCTATGTGAAATTTTAGACAAAATTACCGAAGGTAAAGGTACAATGGAAGATTTGGAAATCTTAAAGAACTTGGGTCAGGTTATTAAAGACACAGCTCTTTGCGGCTTGGGACAGACTTCTCCGAATCCTATTTTATCTACTATCGATCATTTCTGGGACGAGTATGTTGCTCACGTTACCGACCATAAATGTCCGGCAGGACAATGCAAAGCGATGAAGCAATATATTATTGATCCTGAAACGTGTATAGGGTGTACTGCATGTGCAAGAGCATGTCCTGTAGGTGCTATATCAGGTGAAAAGAAAATGCCTCATACGATTAATCAAGATTTGTGTATCAAGTGTGGTGCTTGCTACGACAAATGTAAGTTTAACGCAATTAGTATTAAATAATTAAGAAGGAGAACTTATATAATGGAACTAATAAAATTAACCATAGATAATAAAAAAATTGAAGTGGCGAAAGGGACATCAATCCTCAAAGCTGCAAGAGAAAACAATATCAGTATCCCAACTCTATGCTATTTTGAGTTGAAAGATATGAATATTACAAATAAACCGGGTAGTTGCCGTATTTGTGTTGTAGAGGTTGCCGGCCGCAAAAACCTGGCCCCAGCATGTATTACAGAATGCATGCCGGATATGATTGTAACTACCAATAACATGAGAGTATTAAATGCTCGTCGTGCTGTTTTGGAGTTATTACTGTCAGATCACCCAACCGATTGTTTGGTATGCCCTAAGAGTGGAAAATGCGAATTACAAGAACTTGCTATTCGTTTTGGCATCCGGGAAATACCTTTCACAGGTGAAAAATCTACCCATAAGAGTGATCAATCACCTGCAATTCGCCGCGACATGGATAAATGTGTAATGTGTCGCCGTTGCGAAATGATGTGTAATGAATTCCAGACTGTAGGTGCATTATCGGCTATCAATCGCGGATTTGAAGCTGTAGTTGCTCCTGCTTTTGAAGAGGACTTAGTACGTACTGCATGTACCTTCTGTGGACAATGTGTTGCAGTTTGCCCTGTAGGTGCATTATCAGAAATAGATCATACAAGCAAAGTTGTTCGTGCTATTAATGATCCTCGTAAAACAGTTGTCGTTCAGACGGCTCCTGCTGTCCGTGTTGCCATCGGAGAAGAATTCGGCTTAAAACCGGGAGAAATTGCGACCGGTCAAATGACGGCAGCATTACGTCGCTTAGGATTCGATTATGTTTTCGATACAGACTGGGCTGCCGATTTGACAATCATGGAAGAAGGCACTGAGTTACTAGGTCGTTTGACAAAATATTTAGCCGGGGACAAAAATGTGAAGATTCCTTTATTGACTTCTTGCTGCCCTGCATGGGTTAAATTTTTTGAACACCATTTCCCGGATATGAAAGATATCCCTTCCACTGCAAAATCTCCTCAACAAATGTTCGGAGCCATTGCTAAAACGTATTTTGCTGACAAAATCGGCGTAAAACGGGAAGATTTGGTTGTAGTTTCCGTAATGCCATGTCTAGCGAAAAAATACGAGTGTGCTCGTGATGAATTTAAGGTGGATGGAAATCCGGATGTTGATTTCTCTATTTCCACCCGGGAATTAGCTGCTTTAATCAAACAAGCTAACCTAGATTTCAGATCATTACCTAATGAAGATTTTGACTCACCTCTAGGAGAATCTACCGGCGCAGGTGTTATTTTCGGAACAACAGGTGGTGTAATTGAAGCTGCAGTACGAACAGCATACGAAGTTTACACAGGAAAATGTTGCGATAGAATCGACTTTGAGGAATTACGTGGTTTGGAAGGAATTCGTTCAGCAACCATTGATTTCAATGGACTTCCTATTAATATTGGAATAGCTCACGGATTAAGCAATGCCCGTAAGCTGTTAGAAGAAATCCGGGAAGGAAAAAGCACATTCCATGCTATCGAAATCATGGCTTGTCCGGGAGGATGTATCGACGGTGGAGGACAACCTCTTCACCACGGGAATAGCGATATAATCAAAGCACGTTGGGAAGCCATCTATAAAGCAGATAAAGATATGCCGATACGTAAATCACACGAAAATCCTTCTGTAAAAAAACTATATGAAGAATTTTTAGGAACTCCATGTGGCGAAAAAGCACATCACCTACTCCACACACACTATTTTGACCGTCATACCGAATTTGAGGTTGATTTAGATAAAACAGTTTAAGATAAAATTTAACACATACATAGGAGATAAAAAAATGTCAAGTGTAAAAATAAAAATGAAACAGGATCATATTGATAAAATCAAAGAGATCTGTAAAAAATTCAATAATAATGGAGGTGAATTGATTAATGTATTACACCAAACACAAAGCCACATAGGTTATTTACCTGCTGAAGCACAGGAATTAATAGCAGAGGAACTTCATGTGTCGGTAGCTCAGGTGTACGGCGTTGTTTCTTTCTACTCATTCTTTACTATGACCCCAAAAGGAGAACATCCTATTTCGGTTTGTATGGGAACAGCATGTTATGTTCGCGGTGCAGAAAAAGTTTTGGATGAATTCAAGCGTTTATTAAATCTTAACGTTGGCGAAACTTCCCCCGATGGCAAATTCTCACTTACTGCTTTGCGTTGTATCGGTGCATGCGGATTAGCGCCTGTTATTACAATCGGAGAACAAGTATATGGAAGATTGGCACCGGACGATGTAAAAGGTATTCTTGATCAATACAAATAGATCTTGCAATAGCTAATCTAAAAAATAGGCTGGATTTCATGAATTCAGCCTATTTCCTTTTTCAAAATAAATTTTTAATAACTATTTTTATACCTATATTAATCCCTTAATAGTATAATGAAAGAAATATTTAAACCTGAATTATTCACAGTTCTTAAACAAGGCTATACAAAACAACAATTCACAAAAGATTTATTTGCCGGAATAATTGTCGGGATTGTAGCGTTACCTTTAGCCATTGCATTTGCTGTTGCCTCCGGTGTCTCTCCTGAAAAAGGATTAATTACAGCAATTATCGCAGGGTTCATTATTTCCTTTCTTGGAGGAAGTCGGGTTCAAATCGGGGGGCCAACCGGTGCATTTATCGTAATCGTATTTGGAATTGTATCCCAATATGGGATGGAAGGATTGATTATTTCCACCATATTGGCTGGAATAATGCTTATTATCTTTGGACTTTTGCGATTGGGATCTTTATTGAAATTTATTCCCCATCCTCTTATAGTGGGATTTACCAGTGGAATTGCGCTGGTGATTTTTTCCACTCAAATTAAAGATGCTCTCGGATTACAAATTGAAAATATTCCCAATGAATTTATCGGGAAATGGTCTGTTTATTTTGAAGCATTGGGATCAATGAATTTGATTGCAGTAGCTATAACTATCGGAACTATTTTGATTAGTCTTGGCTTTAATAAAATAACCAATAAAATTCCGGGATCTTTTGTTGCCATCATCTTAATGACAGCAATTGTCTCTCTATTCAATCTACCTGTAACAACTATTGAAACATCATTTGGAGAGATTCCCAATAAATTCGCCATTACATTTCCCTCCATTGATTTGAGCAATATTCAATATTATTTACAACCGGCACTCACTATTGCCTTATTAGGAGCAATAGAATCACTGCTTTCTGCTGTGGTTGCCGATGGTATGATAGGTACAACTCATCGTAGCAACACAGAACTGATAGCCCAGGGGTGTGCAAACATTATCACTCCTTTGTTCGGAGGGATTCCTGCCACAGGAGCAATTGCACGAACCGCAACAAATATAAAAAACGGTGGTAGAACACCCATTGCCGGAATAGTTCATGCCATAACATTGCTATTTATTATGTTATTCTTCGGGCAATGGGCAAAACTGATTCCTATGTCATGCCTGGCCGGAATACTGATTTTAGTTGCATACAATATGAGTGAATGGAGGTCTTTTTATTCTATTTTAAAGGGATCTGCATTTGATATAATTATATTAGTGAGCACCTTTTTATTAACTGTTTTGGTAGACCTAACGGTTGCTATTGAAGTAGGCATTGTTATGTCGGCCTTGCTATTTATGAAGCGTATGGCAGATAATGGGCAGGCCATCTTGTTAGATAAAGAATCCGACACTATTGAGAATTATAAAGACATACCTAAAGGGATTGAAATTTACGAAATTAGCGGCCCCTTCTTTTTCGGTGCAGCCAAACATTACAGCGAAGTACTCAAAGAGTTGTCCATATCTACCAAAATACTAATTATACGGATGAGGTATGTCCCATTCATCGATGCTACAGGGATACACAATTTTAAAGCTGCAATCAAATCATTAAAATCCGACGAAAAGCATATTATCCTTTCCGGTGTTCAGCCCGGTGTTAGAAAAGAATTAGAAAAGAGTGGAATATCTGCTTTAATCGGAGAAGACAATATTTTCGATAACTTTGATATTGCATTGGCAGATGCAAAAAAACACATTAGTTAATCATGTGAATCAAGAGTTGGAAAATAGATTTAATATGCAGGGAAGAAAGGATATAATAGATAAAACCGATAAAATAGATAAAGCCGATAAAGCCGATAAAGCCGATAAAAAATTAACCATTTATCATTAATCATTCACCATTATTTATAACTTCCTGTTACTTCCTGTAACTTGCGTAACTTCTATTTATAATTTTGAATTTATAATTAGTTGTATAATTTGCGTAACTTCTGTGAAATCATTACAGATTATTTTTCAACCCTTGATTCGCATGAAGGAAGGATAGGGCATTCTTCCTTTTTTGTTAAATTTCCAAACGCCATCTTTAGTACAAACAATCTCCGCCAAACAAGAATAATTCCCGAAAGACTCAAACGCTTTTTCTGGAGGTTTTGGAAGGTATCCGAAAGGTTCAACATATTTGTTTTGGAAACTTCGGAAGATATTTCAAGGATTCAGACACTTCTTTAAGCTGTTTCCGGAATTTCCGAAAGGTTCAAGCCATTTGGTTTGTGGATTTCGGGATTTCCGAAAGACACAAACCATTCGGTTTGGAAGATTCGGAGCTCCCGAAAGGCTCAAACCATTCGGTTTGGAGGCTTCGGAAACACCCGAAAGCGTCTTATCTTTTTATACCCGATCTAAATTTTCTTGCTTATGGGATTGTGAAAACATCAATATTGTTGTTTTTATTGCCATTTTACCACAGGATTTTCAATCAGGTCTTATAATTGTTTTCTATTTAAGAAATTTCCCCGGATATTTATATGATAGGATACATATTCAAAAGATAAAATCGTTGTCAATTAGAATAATCATCTTCGATAATTTGGGAATTTTCTTCATCGGTAACTATTACTGATATTTTAGGAGTATCCCGTTCCCCTCCTTTATGTTTCTTTAATTCCCTGACAAGCAAAAAATGAGTTGTTAGAAGAAAACAAAGAAATAGAATTCCTCCTGCCACTAATATTTTATTTGTATATTTTTTCATTTCATTTATTTTTTATTTGTTTTGCCAATGTTTCCAATTCATTAAAATCAATATCGAGGAGCTGCATCATTTTAAGCAACGCAGGAAGGTCCTCCTCTATAAACTGTTGTTTTTTATATGTCTTGACGCGGTCCACCGCATCCTCGGCGGCAAAATAGCCGATGCCCCGTTTGTTCATAATAATTCCCTTGTTTTGCAGAAAGTCATATCCTCGAAGTACCGTATTGGGATTAACCTCCAGGTTTACTCCCAATTCACGCACAGACAAAATACGTTCGCCTTGTTTCCAGCGTTTTAGTAGAATTTGTTCGCAGACATAATCCGCAATTTGCAGATATATTGCTTTTGTATCTTTAAAATCCATATCAAACCTCCGTTTCTCTTAAGCGGAAATAGCTCAAAATCCAAAAGAAAAGAATTATAATATAATTGAAAGCACTAAATATCAAAGTGTATTTTTCCATCAACCCGGCTATTATATTCATTAAAAATGGTTCACTTATATTACCCATATGTAATCTTATTAACATATAGCCGATAATGAAAACTAAAATAAAAAACACAATAACAAATACAAATAATGTTTTTAATATTGCATTTTTTCTGAAATATACCGAGGTGAATATAAAAATAGATTGGATTGCAATAAGCTGCAACAGAAAATCATAACTAAACAATTCTCCTACTGCATCCGGAAAAATAAATACTAAACCGGTGCGAAGTGTATAAAATAAATGCCCTATAATCTCGCCTGAAAAACAGGCAAGTAAAAGCATTAACGAGTAATAGGCATGTACTAAGATTATATTGACAAAGACCTTTTCAACCGTATTGAGAGGCAGCATTAAATAACTTATCCCTTGATGTTTATTATTTAAAAAATTGAATATGTTGCCTGCAAATATAATAGACATGATAACTACAATCAATTCATCAGGAAATGGAAAGTGAAGGTAAGTAAAAATAATTTTTATTAAGAACAGAATACTAAATGTTTTCAGATCTCTTTTCCAGTTAATTATAAAATATTGTAAGAATAAATATTTTAGTCTGTATAATGATACCGTATTCATATTTTATGCTATTTTAGATTGAAAATTTCTTTTATTTTTTGTTTGTTTGTAACCGTTGCATTAAATAACAATTCAATATCCAATTTGGTCTCTTCATTATTCTTGTTTTCCGCAACTACCAAAAACCCTCGTATATTCTCTTCCGTATAAAGAATTTCTTCCTCATTGAGGGGTTGTTCCACCGCCTTGAATACCAGCTTCTGTGTAATAGATTCAACGGAGTGATTTAATAATATTTTACCATTATCTAAAATGACGACAGCATCAATCAAGCTATGCAAATCCCGAACCTGATGAGTTGACATAATAACCAAACGGGATTCATCTATTGCAGAAGCCATGATTTTTCGGAAAATACTTTTCGAAGGAATATCCAATCCATTTGTCGGTTCATCCATAAATAGCACCTTTGTATTGGTAGCCAAACCAAAACTAATTAATATTTTCTTTTTCTGCCCATGAGACAGTTTTTGCATTTGTGACTCCTGAGACTCAATCTCAAATTCCTGCAAATAACGGGCGAATTGTTCATGGTTGAAATTCGGGTAAAAAGGCGCATAGACTTTGACAAAATCCTTGATTTTCAAAAAAGGAATATACATTTCTTCCGTCAGGAAATAAATATCGCGAAGCATTTCCACTTTGCGGTATGCGGGATTATATCCCAGTGTTTCCGCCTTTCCGCCTTTGATAAATAACAATCCCGACATAATCTTTAATAATGTCGTTTTTCCTGCTCCATTCTTCCCTAACAAACCGTAAATATGTCCAGGGGATAGATCTAAATCTATACTGTCAAAGAGCATAATTGGCTTTCGATAGCTAAAATCAACATTTTTTAATGTTATCATTGTTTATAATTTTAAGAAATATTTTTTCTGTTATTAATAATAAATTACGTACTATTCTTCAATAAGCATAACCTAATCCTTAAATATATTTACTCCTAAACTTATATATTTACGTTTCGCTGTATTGGTTTATTAATACACTGCAAATATAAAACAAAATATATAATAGAAATCAAATTCGAATATTTTTTATCCTGATAAAAATCAATTATTTATAAAGAGAATAAACTGGTTATATAATTAATGAAGAAAATTTTTGGAAGGATTTTGTAAAACAATCGGAAAAGCAGGAGAAGGGGTTAAATAAATAAATATTGTATAATCGGAAATTAAAACTGCCTGCAGTAACTACAGGCAGTAAATAATGCTATAAATAATAAAACACTAATGTTTAATTATCTTTCTGTGATCAATTATTTGGTTATCTTTGGATAATTGTAGAAAATAAATCCCTTTTGAAAGATGTTCAATATTGATAACGTCATAATTATCATTCATTTCAACTTGGCATACCAATTTTCCGGAAATATCATATAGCTTTACAATAATTTTCCCAGAGGAGATATCTTCTAAATGAATGTAAAGATTATTTGTTGCAGGACTAGGATAAATATTAATGGAATAATTATCAAAATAATTTATTATGGAGACATCATCGCCTACCAGTTTACCTAAAGAATCAATCGACCATTGATCGCCATCTCCATCATCAGCTACTTTAAATTTGGTATAGTCAGTTCGTATCCCATTATTTGTGCCGCTCAATACTTGCAAACCTGTACGATGAGCATAATCAGGAATATCGTTATTATCAAACTTAAAAGGCATAATCGTTCCAACTGTTCTATGCGTCAAACTTCCGTTTACCTTAATGGTTTTTCCTTCCAATAAAAATATTTGATTATCATTCCCGAAGGTAACGTTATCTGAAAGCGAACAAGATATTCCGATATGTATTATTCCCTGATTGGGATAATAAGATGCAACGTTTCCATATATTGTTCCGCCGGATAAAATGAGTTCTCCTCCTTCTTCATTAATAACACCGCTACTCATCGATTCCGCTTCATTATCCGCAATGGCACCTCCCGAAATCATTGCGTAATAATAGTTTATTACTCCTGCAGCCATATCAGCAATATTATTGTTTATTGTTCCACCATACATATAGAACAAAAGATAATTAGTTATTCCACTATGATCATCAGTAGCCGTATTATTATTTATACTCCCATTAAACATAACAAAAAGATTCTCAGTGAGGACTCCACTACATGAAGAAGCAATATTATCACTTATATTGCCGTCAAACATTAGAAAATTCCCTATGTTAGTTATTGCACTAGAAAACGACCCGACATTATTAGAAATAGTTCCTCCATACATATAAAACATTCCTTCATTATAAATAGCGGGAGCAGCAGCATCTGTAAAATTATTTTGTAACATATTAAATGGATACATAAAAACAATACTTTCAACATCAACATATAAAATAGCACCTTCTGTTATCAAAGGAGAAGTTGCCGTATCGCTATATCCACCATCAAATATTAATGAGCCGGCAATAGTATCATTCAACAAATACAACATACTGCCTATTAATTCAATCATGTGCGAATTTTCGCATTTAGCACTTCGTTTGATTGTATAATTTTCTCCATTATAGGGAGCTAAACAAATAACAGAAGTATTTTCAATTACAATAGTTGTATCCAATAGGATATCACTCATTATATAAACAATTCCATTATTAGTTATTTCTAAAACTGATTGAATTGTTTGTTTAGCATCCGTAGGATCTTGCCCTGCATTGGCATTATTCCCATTAAGAGCATCCACATAATACGCCTGTGCCGATAATGATTGCAAATAATAATCAATAGCGATCGTATAATCCCCTATCTCTTCTTCATCATATCCTCCTGCAATTATATAATATGTTCCCGTATAAAAGGCAGAAAAAACAATTTGACTATTAAAATCATCTTCATTATAATCATCATTAGCAGCTATTATATTAAAATTACTGTCCAATAAATATAAATAACAATCAACATCATCCGATTCTTGAAGAATTTTAATGGATTGACTCTCTGTTAATATTATTTCATAACCCTCTCCATACGAAAAATAAGGAATATCCAAGAAGTATGAATCTTCATCTAATGTGGAAGAATTGGTATAAGGCAAAGAAGTAACTAATTGATAGTCCATATTCCCTGCTTTTTGTTTGTGTTTTGTTGTTTTGGAAGAATAAGTCTTATCTTTTTTCATTTTAATAGATTTTGAATTATTCTTTTCGCATAGTATTTCAAGATGTTTTAAAGCTTGAAATCTGGATGAAGATTGGGCGTTGACTTGTTTCAGAGGTATTATCAAACCTGCAAATAATAGAACAAGTATTAAATTCTTTTTCATGATTTGGGATTTATAATTAATAATAATTTTTAACACCCAAAAATAGCAAAAAAATAAATACATGTATTCATCTATCTTTTTTTATTTGTATTCGGTCTATTATGCAGGATTTTCAATTCCAGGCATAAAACAACAAAACCCCTCACTAACTAAAGTAAGGGGTTCGTAAAAAAGATAGGCAACGACCTACTCTTCCAGTCTTTCGACAAGTACCATCGGCGCTGGTGGGCTTAACTACTCTGTTCGGAATGGGAAGAGGTGATCACCACCGCTATTGTCACCTAAAAGATCTTTGTTCAAGCTAATTAAGAACTCGTAATTATTAATTCGTAATTCGTAATTGTTTAGATAACAACTCTCGAAGATAAAGCAAAAAATTGTCTTAAGCTGCACATTTGAAGTCTACGGGTAATTAGTATTGCTCGACTTTGATATTTCTACCTTTACATCTGCAACCTATCAACGTCATCGTCTTTAACGACCCTTAAAAGAAACCTCATCTTGAGGTGAGTTTCGTACTTAGATGCTTT
>JAVBLM010000062.1:0-13404 GCA_031553535.1 Bacteroidales bacterium
AGATAAAATCGGAAGAAATAAGCCGCCGGTAATTATTGGAAAGAGAAATAACGACTTACATATATACGAACAGATACAATGTGTTAAGTATATACTATATATCCTATAAATCTTTCCCATTTCTTTGCCCAAATTAAAATAGTCATCGCAAAGATACAAAAAACAATTGTTTCTGATGGAAAAATCAGTATCTTTTCAAATACTGTGCAACTACATTTTTAATTGATTTCAATCCGATGTCATGTGGGTTTACCTGTTTGGGATCGATGAAACGAACTTCTGCGGCATCATCGTTGGCATATAAGTTATCAAATGATTCCACATGGCACTCAAAGACAATATCGATAGTAAAATAGGTCAGCCCGCCAAATTCGTATTCATTAGGGAATGTCCCAAAAAAACAGAGGCCGGTTACGTTCAGGTTTAACTCTTCTTTTACCTCCCGTTTAATGCAATCTTCTGCCGTTTCCCCCAGATCGATAAAACCACCGGGCAGGTCCAGCATTCCCGCTGCCGGATTGAATTTGCGGGTGGTAAACAGTAATTCGTTTTTATCATTTTTTATCAGGGCAACCGTTGCACTGGCTTCGTTGATATATAGTTTATGATGACAATCGGAGCAAAGGAATGACTTTGTCCCGTCCCAGGGGAAATCCCCGGATCCGCAGAACGGGCAGAATTTCAAAACATTTTCCGGATGGGTGTTCATTTATTCGTTGTTTAAAAGAGTTTGTGCCGCCTGTAGCGTGGATTCGGATACTTCTTCGTTGCTTATCATCTTGGCAATTTCAACAATGCGTTCCTGTTTCGATAAGCGTTTCATTTGCGAATATGTCTTTTCTTTATCATCTTGTTTATATACAAGGTAATGAATATCAGCCTTGCTTGCAATCTGCGGTAAATGCGTAATGGCAATTACCTGGGTGAAACGGGCGATTTCCTGCATTACCTTTCCCATTTTTGCGGATACTTCGCCGGAAACCCCGGTATCTATTTCATCAAAGATCATTGTCGGAAGTATATTCTTCTGCAAGATTAATGATTTGATGGCAAGCATCAACCGGGATAATTCCCCGCCGGAAGCTACTTTGGCCATTGTTTGCATATCGGTTCCGCGGTTTGCATTGAAAAGAAAAACAGGCTTGTCCAGACCGGTCTCGGTAAGATGACCGTATCTTTCCAAATTGATTTTAATCACAGCCTGTGGCATGTTCATCAGCTGTAATTTCTCTTTCAGGGCTTGTTCAATGGAAGGAATTACTTTATTTCTTTTCCCGGACAGGTCTTCTGCCAGGACATATAATTCTTTTTCCGTCTGGGAGATGATTTCCTGCAGGCCGGATATGGACGTTTCCGTATTATAAATAGCTTGCAACTGATCCAGTAGTTGTTCCTGGACAGTGATCAGATCCCTTTCGCTGCTGACTTTATGCTTTTGTTCCAGCCGGTATAACGTGTGTAACCGTGTGGATATATTTTCAATTTCCTGAGGACTGCATACTGTGTTTTCCGCAATAACAGAAATATCTTTTGTAATATCTTTCAGATCAATTATAATGGAATCGAAACGCTTCGATAATGCTTCCAGCTTTTGGGAGTGTTTTTCTAAGGAAGACAATCGCTGTTTGCAATCATGTAGCATTTGCAAAGCATTTATTTCATTATAATCCATCAGGTTGACGATCTCGCCCAGCTTTTGCTTTATTTCTTCGGCATGGGAAAGCATTCGAAGCCTTTCTTCCAGTTCATCCTGTTCTCCTTCTGCCGGTTTGGCTTCTTCCAACTCGTTGAATAAAAATTCCAGGTATTCTTTGTCATGGCTTCCGGATCGATCAAGAAGTTCTTGCAACTGTTTTTTCTGCGTTTGAAAGGTATGGAAGATAGTTTTATATGTTTTTATCTCGTCTTCCAATTGTGCATACTGGTCAAGTATGAGTAATTGAAAATTATTATCTTGCAGTAACAGGTTGCTGTGCTGGGAATGAATATCCACCAGCTTTTCCCCTATATTTTTTAGTGTTGCCAGATTTACCGGAGTATCATTGATAAAGGCGCGTGATTTTCCCTGGGGATTAATTTCCCTGTGAATAATGCAGGTATCATCATAATCAAGGTCTTCTTCCTCAAAGAGGGATGATAAATTTTGATTTTTTATGTCGAACGTTACCTCGATAATGCTTTTTTTATCCTTATCGAACAGGACGCTTGTATCGGCGCGTTGGCCCAATAATAACGAAAGGGCTTCCACCAGAATTGACTTTCCGGCGCCTGTTTCTCCGGTAATAACAGAAAATCCTTCTTCAAAATCAATCGAAAGATGTTCTATAAGCGTGTAATTTTCTATGTAGATATGTTGTATCATAGTATACGGAGTAATCCGTTTATTTTGTCATTTTGTCGTACTTTTCCGTATTGCTGGGATTTATTCGTTTTAAGATATTGGCTGCTTTTTGTTTTTCTTCTGTTGTCGCTCCTGAAAAGATATTGACAAATTCGTCCGATTTTGTCATACATAAAATGGTAATGCCTGCATTACCGGGATAGGTATTGTATAAGGATTGTAATGATTCCAATGCAGAAAGAAAAACAGAGACTGCATCGGCGGTACTCTGTGACATAATATCCAGCCCTTGTCGATGATATTGATAAACGAATTTACGTAAAGCATCATAACTCGGGTTGGTAAAACTTTCCAACAGCCAATACCGGTTACGTGATTCTTTTGTAGTATTTAACCATCCTTCTTCTCCTGACGGAGCGCCGGAAACAATACCGATACATTTATTATAAAATGGGGTGCCTCCGTTAGGAGCGTATGAATCAAAGGTAAGTGCGAGAAATAAATTGGCATAATAAGCACCTAAAGAGGTAATCGTCCATAGATAGGAATTCTCATCGTAATCGAATGGCTGATTTGCCGTATATTTGAATACAAGATAATTATCCTGATAAGATAATAAAGGAGAACTATAGGAAGAATTATAAACGGGGCGATTAAGGTTCACATAAATTTTCCCTTTATAAATATCATTTCCGGGAGCGTCCTCTATAACCAATTGTATTCCGCATTCGATTTTTTCTTCCGCACTAAAACTATATTCCGACCATTTTCTGTCATTCATGAAGGCAGAAAGATTTTGTTCCAATGTCTTGAAAATTGATTTGTCAACAGAATTGCTGGCAGCACCCTTCATGTTTGCCGTCGTTACGGAAACCCGGCACAACAATTCCTGTGCGGATGCAACCGGACTGATAAATCCTGCCAGTATGAATATCAAGAGTTTTTTCATATATCTATTTTTGATGTTGTTATATTTATATATTCTTTCCCACAAAGAAAAACGGAATTAATCTGAAATTATTACGCTGATTATTGATATACTTTTAGATATCAAAAAAACCGATAGGTTGAAATCTATCGGTTTTATAATTCTTTATTATAAATATATATGTCAACCTGTTTCAGGACGAGACATTTTAATTAAACACTAAATGCCAATTAATTCTTTGTATTGACTTGCAGTCAGCAAATCGTTAATTTCCGAAGGATTAGTAATTTTAATTTTAATGATCCAGCCATCTCCATAAGGATCTGAATTGATCAATGAAGGATCAGCATCAATTTTTTCATTGAACTCCAACACTTCTCCACCGATAGGTAAAAATAAATCGGAAACAGTTTTAACGGCTTCGATCGATCCGAATATTTCTTCTTGGTCTAATGTAGATCCTTCCGATGAAATATCAACATAAACAATATCTCCTAATTCATGTTGTGCGAAATCCGTTATTCCTATATATGCTTCTTCTCCTTCTATCTTGATCCATTCATGATCTTTAGTGTACTTCAGATTTTCTAATATGTTCATTCTCTTGAAAGTTTAAAATAGTTATTATTTTATTTTAAATTAATTTTTTATGTCTAAATCAACGATATTCAAAATATGAATACCTAATATTCCATGTGAAATATTCACGGCAAAAATACAACTTTTTTTATTATGATATATGAAATGGTTTTATTTATTTTCCTTGTGTTAAATCTTGATGTATATTAATTATTTGCGGAATGATTAAGTGTTTTTCGTCGTCAATGATAACATAATCCGGCTTTATAAGTCCGGAATCCGTAAACGATTGAATATTGATTTTCTTATTTACCTCGTCAAGAGAGATTTTATCTCTTTTCATTACTCGTTCAATAATGAGGGAGACAGGCGCTTCTACAAAGATAATCTTATCGAATAAATGAGTTAGCTTGCAAGAATATATAATAGCAGATTCAAATAGAATATAAGCGTGGTTTACATGATTTTTACTCCATTGTTCGAAATGTTCTTCTACCAACGGATGAATTAGTTTATTCACTTGTTGGAGTAAATCCGTGTTATTGAAAACAATTTGTCCAAGCTTTTTTTTGTCAATATCAAAAGCGTCAGTGAATATTGTTTTCCCAAAGACAGAAAGTAGTTTATCTTTTACATCTTGACGATCGTAATGTTTTTTAGCTTCCTGATCGCTATAATATACGGGAACTCCAAAATGTTCAAAAACACGACATGCTGTTGTTTTCCCTGAGCCTATATTTCCGGTGATACCAACTTTAAGCATAGTTTAAATTTTAAAATATACATTTTATTTTGTTGTTAGGGATTATCTCAATTACAGTTTCGATGCTCTCACATGCTTCGAGTGTTTCGTTCTTCACGCTGAACAAACTTGTTTTCGTCATGCTGAACTTGATTCAGCATCTCCTTTTTAAGGAGATTGCGGGTCAAGCCCGCAATGACGCTCTTTTGTTGGTTAAGAGCGTCATTACTGAGGAATGAAGCACCTGAGCCACGAAATGTAGCGAAAGCATCGAAACGCAGTGAGATAATCTCTGTCATTGGCAAACGTAGTAGAATGTGGCTCCCGAAGGCCAAGCATACAAGAGCATCGAAACTGTAATTGAGATAATCCCTATTCATTGTATTGTTCTTCTTTATCTTCGGAAAACAGTTCACAGTCTTTGATTTTTTTAAACTGAGGGAGTAGAAATTCCGCAACAGTTATAGATGGGGTATAAAAAAAAGATGCTTTCTTGTTTTCCGAAGTCAATATTTTTTCATTGTTGTCAATATTTACAATCAGGTAGAACAGTATTCCAAAAAACAACAACACTTTTCCACCACCAAGTATTAACCCTAACAACCTATCGAAAAATTCAGGTAATACAAAGTTAAATATTGATTTACAAATTTTTCCGATAATTAATACGGCAACAAAAACGGCAATAAAGGTGATTCCGGCAGCCAATAGCCATTTTGTCTCGCTATTCCAATGAAAAAAACCGCAAGTATAATCTGTGAAACGAACGGTAGCCCATCCTCCGATAATAAGAGCCAGGATGGAAAATACTCCGTCAATAAACCCTTTTCTCAGCCCTTTGAAAGCAAACCAAATAACAGCAATTAAGATAATGATATCCAGAACTTTCATGTTTTCACTTCTTGTTTCCCAATTTGCAATGATTTAGATTTTTATTGACATAAAACCACTAAAATCTATTTTATTTCTCATAATGTCCTATCGGCATAATATATAGAGGCTCTTCTTCTTTTGGGAGTTTTAGCAGTTTGGCTACGTTATCATCTATAAAAGCACCTATTGCACAGGTTCCCAGCCCCAAAGCCTCAACCTGCAAGTATACATTTTCCGCAGAATGCCCTAAATCTATCCAAACATATCTTTCCCGTCCACGTTCTTTGTACTTGTCTGTCGTTCTGCTAAACACAGCTGTGTATACCAATGATATAGGCGCCTCTTCGATTATTTTTTGCCCAACAGCAGCAGAACGAAGTTCCTTTCGGATATCCGTATCAATAATTTTCGTTATTTGATGTCCTTTGGGAAGATATTTATACAGTCCGGGCTCCAGACCCTCTACTTTTCCAACAACAACATATATTTCCAGAGGATACAAGCCGCCTGCTGAAGGAGCAGTGCGAAGCCCTCCTCTCAAAGCCGGAACATTAGCTATGGGAAATGTTACACCATAGGCAGCCCATAAAACTTGAGATAAATCCTCCATTGAAATTGCTTTATCCTGAAATTGCCTGCGAGAACGCCTGTTATTCAGGCTTTCTTCTATGCTTACAACTCCTTCTTTCTCCGGTTGCGGTAAATTTATAGCATTCAAATTAGGAGTGTTATTTTTAACCGATTTGTTTTCTGTTGCTATTATTTGAGCAAATCTTTCCAAATTCTGTTTCGTATCAGTTACCGAAGAGGTGCCGGTTGGTATTTGAGCGTTTACTGTTGGAACAGTTACTAATTTATTATCAATAATTAAGGCTAGACTACTTCCAATGGCTTTTTTTGTCGCAATGCTCCATGAATCTGTTCCTTTTTTATCAAACCGAATAACAAGGGTGTGGTATTCTTTTCTGTTGTATTCATTTTCCACGATTTCTATTTCGGAAAATTGCTCAACAGGTATAATTATTTCAGGATTGATAAAATAAACTTTTGAAGAATCATTAAGTTGTCTTTTAAAATTGGTTTCCTGTTCACTAACGTAATACCACCCTGTTTTCAGATTATTATTAGATTCCGGCTTATTCTTGACTTGCCCGCAAGAAGTAACAGAAATCATCAAGAATAGAATTAGTATAATGTTGTATCTTTTGTTCATGGTTGTATTTTTTAGGTTGTTTATCTTACGATATATTGTCAATCAAAGCTGAAAACAAGTTCCATTAAAATTAGAACGTGAATAAAGCTGATTTTATATATATAGTGTAAAGTTCACAAAGAAAAACTTTATCATATCGAAATTTTAGAGAGAGCCTCTATCTTCGGAAGGAAATGCTTTTTATTGTTTTTTTGAAGTACATTTATACATCTCCTGGGCAAATTTCGAGGCATATATAAAATCATGGACTTCTTTGTTATCCGTATCTAATATTTCGTTATTAGAACCCCTCCACCATAATTTTCCTTCGTATATAAACGAAACCGTATCTCCGATTTCCATTACGGAATTCATGTCATGGGTATTTACTACTGTCGTGATTCCAAATTCTTTGGTAATTTCGTAAATTAACTGGTCAATTATTAAAGAAGTTTTAGGATCAAGTCCTGAGTTGGGTTCATCACAAAATAGATATTTCGGATTTAATGCAATCGCCCTAGCGATTGCTACCCTTTTCTTCATTCCTCCGCTTAACTGGGAGGGATATAAATCATTAACATTTTCCAGGTTGACTCTTTTCAGACAAAAATTCACACGTTCTTTACGCTCCTCCAGTGATTTTTCGGTAAACATGGTTAAGGGAAACATTACATTTTCTTCAACCGTCATGGAGTCAAACAGTGCCCCTCCTTGAAAAAGAACGCCCATTTCTTGCAGAATGACATTTCGATCGTTTTTATCTAACGTGACAAAATTTCGTTTATCATATAGAATAGAACCTTTTTCCGGTTTATATAAGCCGATAAGACATTTCATCAATACTGTTTTCCCTGATCCGCTTTGTCCGATGACAAGATTTGCCTTCCCTGGTTCAAAAGCAAGAGAAATATCATGCAATACTTCCCGTCCGTCGAAATATTTATATAAATGCTGAACCTCTATCATGGCTTATCCGATAAGTACTTTTGTTAATATTACATTGAAAAACAATAATGCGAAACTACTGTTGACAACTCCTTGGGTACTGGCACGTCCTACTTCTAACGCTCCGCCTTCAGCCTTATAGCCACAAAACCCGGAGACAGATGCAATAATAATGGCAAAAATAAAGGTTTTAATCAATGCATAATAGACATCATAAGCCCTGAAGAATGATAATAATCCTTCAACATATTGTTGGGGCGGAATAGTCGACATAAATGCACAGGCAAACCATCCTCCAATCAGACATAAGAAAATACTGATAATTACTAAAATAGGATTAACTATCGCACAAGCAATAATCTTAGGGAGCATCAGATGAGAAGCTGAATTAATTCCCATTGTTTCCAAAGCATCTATTTGTTCGGTTACTTTCATGGTTCCTATTTCCGAAGCAATACTTGACCCCATTTTTCCTGCTAAAAATAAACTGATAATAGTCGGGGAAAACTCCAGAACGACAGATTGCCGTACGACAAAACCAATTGTCCAGGTCGGAATCCATGGACTTTCTGTTTGTAACGAAGTTTGAATCGTAAGTACAGCTCCCATAAAAACTGAAATGACAGCAACAATCAACAGTGAATCCAAACCTAACGAACTGATATTTTCTACCAATTGCTTTCGGAAATAGGACATTTTTTTAGGACGTGAGAATACATGCCCCATAAAAAAAATATATTCACCAATAAATTGTAATATTTTCATTCGCGATTTGTATTATAAATCTTTGTGTAGTAGTAATCCGGTTTAATGACCATAAAATATGCCACTAATTAAATAGACAATCTGCAAAAGTACAATTTTTACTCCTGAAAAGATAATATTTTTGTAAAATTTTTGTTAATCAATAAATGAAAAGAGACATGAAGTGTTCTATTTTATTGGTTTGTAAAAAAATAGTATTATTTTTACTTCTTATTTCCCTTTTTGGTGCTTGTGCTACTCAGCGTTACAAGCCAAAAGCTCCAAATAAGAAACGATGTAATTGTCCCCGTTTCTCTCAGGAACTTTTTATCAATACTTCCGATTACAATAATACAATAGAATTAAATGAGATCAACGGATAAAAATATTTTACATTCATATATACCTGAAGAATCCATTGATGCTGTATGTGATATACTTATATTATTTCCTGTAAAGGTGAAAATTGTAAATCCCCGAAAACGGATCCATGGATCATACCGGAGACCAAGAACTACTACGGACTATCATCTTATAACGGTTAATAATGATTTGAATCCATATACATTTTTATTAACCCTTTTGCATGAAATTGCCCATTTACAGGCGTGTGTAAATAATAAATCCGTAGGACACGACCGGGCGTGGAAAAGTTGTTTTACATCTTTGATCAAACAATTTATATCTTTGAATGTTTTTCCTGATGATGTTCGGTATGCATTGGAGAAACATATGCAGAACATAAAAAGCAGTGATTTCTTGGATATTTTCCTGACAAAAACACTACAGAAATATGATACAAAAACATTTGCTTCTCAAGAATTAGTTATTTTGGAAGATGTACCGAAAAATGCTGTATTTTTGCATGGGGATAAAAAAATGGAAAAGAAATCCTTGATACGGAAATATTATCTATGCAAAGATTTAAAAACAAATAAATTATATCGTTGTCATCCTTTAATGAAAGTCAGTTTAGTGTAAAAATAATATAAATAAAATCATGAACAGTAACAATTACTGCGTAATAATGGCAGGAGGAGTAGGTGTCCGTTTTTGGCCGTTGAGTAAAACATCCCGACCAAAACAGTTTATTGATATCTTAGGAGTTGGAAAATCACTTATTCAGATGACGATCAATCGTTTTAAACAGATCTGCCCTATTGAAAATATTTATATCGTTACCAATGAGATTTATTATGATTTGGTGAAAGAGCAAGTTCCTCAGATTTCCGATGAGCAAATTATTTTAGAACCTATGCGAAGAAATACAGCTCCGTGTATTGCTTATGCAAATTGTAAAATAAAACAGCGTAATCCTGATGCGAATATTGTGGTTGCTCCTTCCGATCATGTTATTTTGAATGAAGATTCGTTCATCAGCCATATCCAAGCAGCTATTTCCTGTATAGAAAATAATCCGTGGCTGTTAACCCTTGGTATAAAGCCTACACGTCCTGATACGGGCTATGGGTATATTCAGTTTGATGAAAACAATAAATATGCTCCCGAACCACGTATCTCTAAAGTGAAATTGTTTACGGAAAAGCCGGAATTGGAATTGGCGAAACAATTCCTGGAAAGTGGCGATTTCCTTTGGAACGCGGGGATTTTTGTATGGAAATTAAATGTAATAGAAAAGGCATTTGAGTTATATCTATCCGATGTTGCTGAATTGTTTAGGCAAAATGCCGATAAAATAAATACTCCTTCGGAAAGAGAAGTTATTCATTCTATTTATGAGCAATGTCGATCAATATCGATTGACTACGGCATTATGGAGAAAGCAACAAATGTGCATGTGCTTTCTTCTGATTTTGGCTGGTCGGATTTAGGGACATGGGGTTCGTTATTTGAACAAGTGAAACGGGATGAAAACAATAATGCTATCCATTCCCATAAAGATGTTTTTACATATGATACGAATGATTGTATTATTAACACCCCCAAAGGAAAAGTGGTTGTTGTTCAAGGGCTACAAGATTATATAGTTTCTGAAAGTGATAATACATTATTGATCTGTAAAAAGCAAGACGAGCAACAAATTCGACAGTTTGTAAGTGATGTCCAAATGCAAAAAGGGGATAAGTATATCTAATTTTATTTTATAAAAATGGCAAAAGAAGACGGAAATAAAATTATCGAAGGAATAACCAACCGTGATTATGAATACGGGTTTGTTGCGGATATTGATACGGAATATTTTCCGAAAGGACTAGATGAAAATATCATACGGAAGATATCCGCATATAAAAAAGAACCGCAATGGTTGCTTGATTTTCGTTTAAAAGCCTATGAGATATGGAAGACAATGGAAGAGCCGACCTGGGCTCATTTAAAGTATCCTAAAATAGATTACCAGGATATTATTTATTTTGCAGTCCCCAAACCCAAAAAAAAGAATCAGGATATGAATGAAGTAGATCCTGAACTTGTGGAAATGTTTAACAAGTTGGGGATATCCCTTGATGAACAAAAACGAATTTCAGGTGTAGCTATTGACGCGGTTTTGGATTCTACTTCTGTGAAAACAACATTTCAGGATGAACTGGAAAAACAGGGTATTATTTTTTGTTCTTTTGGAGAAGCAGTGCAAAAGCATCCTGATTTGATAAAGCAATATCTTGGGAAAGTAGTTCCTATTGAAGATAATTTTTTTGCTGCACTTAATTCTATGGTTTTCAGTGACGGTTCTTTTTGCTATATTCCTAAAGGAGTTCGATGCCCAATGGACTTATCAACATATTTTCGTATAAATGCCTCCAATACAGGGCAGTTTGAGAGGACTCTCATTATTGCAGAAGAGGATTCTTATGTTAGTTATATGGAAGGTTGTACCGCTCCTCAAAGGGACGAAAACCAGTTGCATGCGGCAGTAGTTGAGATTTTTGCCATGAAAAATGCGGAGGTGAGATATTCTACCGTTCAAAATTGGTACCCCGGAGATAAAAACGGAAAAGGGGGTGTATATAATCTCGTAACAAAACGGGGGATCTGTGACGGAGATAATTCTAAAATATCATGGACACAAGTCGAAACCGGTTCGGCTGTTACATGGAAATATCCCAGTTGCATTCTTAAAGGAGATAATTCAATAGGAGAGTTTTATTCCGTAGCAGTGACGAATAACTTTCAACAAGCTGATACCGGGACAAAAATGATACACTTGGGGAAAGATACAAAAAGCACAATTATTTCCAAGGGAATATCTGCAGGGAGAAGTCAGAATAGTTATCGGGGGTTGGTGAAGATAATTCCTGTTGCGACAAATGCTAGGAATTATTCTCAATGCGATTCTTTGCTTTTGGGAGATAAATGTGGAGCACATACATTTCCTTTTATTGATTGCAGAAACAAATCTGCCATTTTAGAACATGAAGCATCTACATCAAAAATATCAGAAGAACAATTATTTTATTGCCAACAACGGGGTATAAGTACTGAAAGTGCTATTGGTTTGATTGTTAATGGCTATGCAAAAGATGTTTTGGCACGTTTGCCCATGGAATTTGCGGTGGAAGCACAAAAGTTACTCTCCGTAAGTATTGAAGGAAGTGTTGGTTAAAAACAGTAAATAAGAGAAGGGACATGAATTCAAAGTTCAAAATTCAAGATATACTGAATAAACAAAATAGCGTCATTGCGAGGAGTGAGGAACGAACGATGTGGCAATCCCTAACAAAAAAGCGATTTTTCTTTTCAATTACTGTCATCTTCCCATTGTTTAATTGTTTATTATTGACCATTCAGCATGACGACAACAGGTTTCTTCCTCGCTAATTAATCATTAACCATTAACCGTTTATCGTGGATACTGTACGAGCAAAAAAAAGACTGGGACAACATTTTTTAACAGACCTCAATATTGCCCGAAATATTGTAAACAGTTTATCGGAAGAGCAGCATTTGGTATTAGAAATAGGTCCCGGTATGGGAATCTTAACACAATTTCTTTTACAGAGGTCTGGTGTTGATTTATTTGTAGTGGAGATCGATTCTGAGTCAGTAAATTATCTTCATAAACATTATCCGGCATTAGCTAATAAAATTATTGAAAAAGATTTTCTAAAGTTAGATCTTTCTACTGTCTTTAAAGATAAATTTTCCATAATTGGGAACTTCCCATATAACATATCAAGTCAGATTTTATTTAAAGTATTAGAATACAAAAACTATATTCCTGAGGTGGTAGGTATGTTTCAAAAAGAAGTAGCCGTTAGAATTGCTTCACAACCTGGAAATAAAGATTATGGCATATTAAGTGTTCTATTACAAGCCTTTTATGATATCGAATATCTTTTTTCAGTGGATGCCCATGTATTTAATCCTCCTCCTAATGTTAAATCAGCGGTTATTCGCTTGACAAGAAACAATATTACTGATTTAGGATGTAATGAACAAATATTTAAGCAACTTGTGAAAACTGCATTTAATCAACGGCGGAAAACTCTACGTAATTCGTTAAAAACATTGTCTTTTATTGATGGTTTTACATGCGAGCCGATCTTTAATAAACGTCCCGAACAACTTCCGGTGTCGGATTTTATTTTTCTTGCCAAAAATGTAAGGTAGGGATTTAGCAGATATTTTTTTATACTTCTCCTATTTTTTCGTATTCTCTGATTTTACACACCGGACATTCCGGTAAGATTTCGTCGTTTGATTTAAGTGTTATTACAAACGAACATTTCATACATTTGTATTTACCTTTTCCGGGTTTTTCTCCTGTTTTATAAATTCTTGTCATGATTTTTTATTGGTTTATTAATACATATCTTTTTCAATCAATAACTGTTCCATATTTTATATTTGATATGGAATATGAGATTTATTTTATTATTATGTTTAAAAAATAATATTCAGAAGCACAATATTTTATTAAGATTCTAACAAAAAAGAGGTAGAAATATAAAGTATTTCTTATTTCATATAAAAATTAGTTGTACGTTTGCGGAAAGAAACAGATTATTGTATGAGGGGGACATTGTTCGTATATATCATTTCTTTATGTCTTTTCTGCAGAAGCCGGCATTTTTCCTTTGCTCGATTTCCTGTTTTTTTAA
>JAVBLM010000034.1:0-9566 GCA_031553535.1 Bacteroidales bacterium
TTGACGGAGAAACAGCATATGCCTCTTTTGTCGAGGAACACAATCTGCACATCAAACATTATAAGGATATTATCGCCCAACGAAAGGGATGGGCTGCCGCAAGAAGGGAAAGGGAGGACAACGAACCGGAAGAGCCAATTACGGAGGAGTAATCTTCAATTATGAATATGGTATATATACTTATCTATTAACAGGTGATGGCAAAACAAGCAATGCAAAACAAATGATATTAACGAAATAAGAGGATGAAAATATGAGAAAATTTGTGTTTTATGCACCGTATATTTTTTTATTAATTCTATTCCTTGGTTTTAACAATGCCATTGCACAAACAGAATTTGCCCCTATTGGAGCGGAATGGTATTTTTCCGAACCCAATGCAGGTTATGCGTCTGATTATGATTACGACTACCAAAGATATATAAGTAAAAAAGATACTTTGATTGATGGTAAAACCTGTCGATTAATTACAAACAGATTCTATCCTTCTGAGATCATATACGGAGAAAATGGAAGCGTCTATTATTATTATCTGAATGGTTTCCGGAAGATATTTGATTTTACGGCAAAGGAAGGAGATACAATAGATTTTGAATTTAAGTGCAATACACTTAAATCATTAGCTCCTAGCGACACTGTGGTTACGTTACAATGTGTAGTAGAATCTATAACAACAGAAACCGTTGACGGGAATGCGATAAAAACATTCCAAACTGTCTTTGTCGAAAATGAAGAATTGGATTTTTTAATACTACCGGTATACCATAATTATACAGAAATATTTGGTCGAACACGCATCCGGTTTAATGAATTTATACCTGTTTTGACAGGATTTTATGAACCCGCTATTTATGGATATCGTAATATGCGGTGTTACCATGATCATAATATTGATTATATTGCAAGTTGGTGGAAAGAAAAGGATAAACCTTGTGATGAGCCTTTTTCTTTATCTATAAAAGATTACGATAGCAATAGTTTATTAAATATTTACCCCAATCCGGCAAAAGATAAACTAAATATACAATTTTCAGAAAACTTTAATTCGGAAGGAATAATCATTGCCATATACGACGAAATGGGTAAGCTTGTTTCCGAAAAAGAATATTTCTCCAAGCCGGAAATCAGTATTGATATTTCAAATCTTTCAATAGGATATTATCTTCTGAAAATAAATAATAAAAAGAATAAGGTATTAACCCATAAATTTATAAAACTATGAAAACAAAATATTTTATAACTTTTCTGTTTATTGCTTTTTATACTACTTTATATGGACAAGAATTTGCAGTAGAACTTAAGCAAAAACCTCAAACAGATACAAATTATATACTAACTGAAGATCCCGAGATAATAGCATTGTCTTTGAAATATGAAACAATATTGAAGCAGTCTTGTCCGGGAGCAAAAACCCCTGAACTATTATTGTTTTACACTTTAATAGGAAATGGCAACAAGGATACTATTATCAATGATTATTTGGCAACGGGTAAATTTGAAGATACAGTAAGAGAGTTTGAAATAATAGAATTAGATCCTGATTATATAAATCCTATATTGCTAAACAATTCGTTTGTCAAAGTATATCCTAATCCTGCAAAAAATACAATAACAATTTCCAGCGAAGTAGAGAATACTCAAAAAATGACAATAATTATATATGATGTAGCAGGAAAAGTTGTTATTAGAGAAACCGAAAATCTTCCTTGTGAATTAAACATAGAGCATATATCATCAGGAGTCTATTACATTCAACTTTTTGATAAAAACAACAGTTTATCTCTCAAAAAACTCATAAAACTATAAAAACAAAATATTTTATAACGTTATTGTATATAGGTTTAATTTTTCAAGTATTCTCGCAATATCTCAATTAACGATTGGAGTTATTTACATATTTTAATTTTATTCACGGGAGAGGTTGAAGTCCAATCAGGTTCGGAATTGGAAATAAAATAAATACAATTCCGATAGAAAGATTCTGTAAGGATGAAAAAATAGTTTCACCCTTATTTTCGCTGGTCAATAGTATATAATATCTTGTCTTTATCACCGTTGTATATATTAAATCATCTGTTATAATCAACCTTATCTGAATTTTCTAAATCCAATTTATTAAGAATTTCTTGCGATATTCAGGATAAGGATGTTTTTATAATTAGCTGCATTCATTCACAATTTTGTATATCTTTGTAAGCTTATAATATACATAATCATAATATGACACAAGAAGAAAAAAAATCATACGCTCTTGGCGTAGCTGTAGGAGCTAATTATCAACAAATGGGAATTAAAGTAAACGATGCAGCTTTTGCAAAAGGATTCTCTGCTATTATTAACGGAAATAAACCGGAGCTTTCCGATATGGAAATTAAACAAGCTTTGGATGCACTTCAGGATGATATTGAAAAGGAAAACAACTCACAAGTAGAGGTTGAGAAAGAAAAAGGACGTAAATTCCTGGAAGAAAACAAACAGAAACCGGGTGTAAAGGAAACGCCCAGTGGATTACAATATAAAGTACTAGTAGAAAGCATAGGCAAGAAACCCGCCGCTACAGATACGGTAGAGGTTCATTACCAAGGGAAATTACTGGACGGTACAATTTTCGATTCTTCTATTCAACGGGGCGAAAAGATTGAATTCCCGTTAAACCAAGTAATACCCGGATGGACAGAAGGCCTCCAACTTATGAGTGAAGGTTCCAAATTTGAATTTTACATTCCTTCCAATCTGGCATACGGTGACCAGGGAGCAGGAGATGCAATCAAAGGCGGCGCTACCCTTATTTTCGAAGTAGAACTTTTTAAAGTGAAATAAATTTAGTTATGCGAATGAGCGATCACACGGAAGATCTGAAAAAATTATTTCATAAAACTTTCAATAAGGAAGCTCAACAGGTATCTATATTGGATGAATCAGGATCCAATCGTAAATACTATCGCATGCAACATGGCTCCTTTTCTGCAATCGGAGCATATAACCAAGACCAAAAAGAGAATAATGCCTTTTTGGTCTTGTCTCGTCATTTTGCAGAAAAGGGGATTCGTGTTCCAACCATATATAATGAGGATCTCTCTAAAAACATCTATTTAATCAGTGATCTGGGAAGCCAAACACTCTATCGTTTTTTGGGAGAAGTCAGGGAAAGTGAAAATGATTTCCCAAAACAATTAATGGATACCTATAAGCAAGCTTTGGACGGGCTATTGAATATTCAATTTTCCGTTTCTAAAGATTTCGACTTCTCGTTTTGCTATCCTCGTGCAGCATTCGACAAGCAATCCATTTTATGGGACTTGAATTATTTCAAATATTATTTTCTAAAACTGGCAAAAGTCCACTTTGATGAACAACTGCTGGAGAATGACTTTAATACTTTAGCCGATTTTCTGTTACAAGCGAATGCCTCTTTCTTCCTGTATCGTGATTTTCAATCCCGAAACATCATGATCCAGGATAATGAATTATATTTTATCGACTATCAGGGAGGAAGAAAGGGAGCCTTGCAATATGATGTTGCATCATTGTTATATGATGGAAAAGCAAATATTCCCCAACACATACGGGAATCATTACTTGACTACTATATCGAGCAATTGAACCGAAAATACCCGGAAGAAGCCAGGCATTTTAAAAGGTATTATTATGGATTTGTTTTTATACGCATTATGCAGGCTATGGGTTCTTATGGATTTCGAGGGTTTTACGAGAAGAAATCGCACTTCTTACAAAGCATTCCTTATGCGTTAAAGAATGTAACATGGCTGTTGGATAACGTACAACTTCCTATCGAAATCCCTACCTTGTGGAACATATATCGTCAATTAATTGATTCCGAATATCTGAAACAATATCAACCGCAAATACTAAAGGTAAGTATCAACAGTTTTTCCTACAGGGAATCCATCCCTATGGATAAAAGCGGTAATGGCGGAGGATTTGTTTTTGACTGCCGCTGCCTACCCAATCCGGGAAGATATGACGAATACAAAAACTTAACCGGAAAGGATCAACCGGTAATTGATTATTTGAATAATAAACCGGAGGTCAATGATTTCTTCGATCATATCAGATCCATTACCGACATAGCTGTAAAAAATTATACCGACAGGAAATTCCAGCATTTAATGATAAGCTTTGGATGCACAGGGGGACAACACCGGTCGGTATATTTTGCGGAACGTTTAAAGAAATACTTGGAGAAAACCTATCCGGTAAAAACCGGATTAACTCACCATATGAAAAATAAATGGAATAAAGAATAAACACAATGAAAAAATCAATACTTACAATAATCGGTTTACTATTATTACTATCAGGTTGTAAATATGAAGAAGGCCCATTTCTTAGTTTTACAAGTGCAGAAAAACGTCTACGTGGGGTATGGAGTGTAAGTAATGTTTACAAAAACGGAGAAGAAACGACCACAGAATCCCCTACCGTTGTAGAATCCCAAAATGCCATATATGAATTTTACAAAAACAAGATATTGCTTATTAGTTACATGCATGACGGTATACTCAACAAAAGCTCAGGTTCCTGGGCCTTTGGGGATAAGAAAAAAACAATAGAAGCCGTTTTCACGAATCAATATTATCCATTGACCAGAGAATATGAAATCGTCAAATTCAAAAGTAATGAACTAAAACTCCGGTTTACCGATGACGATGGTGTGGAATGGACACTTGTCTTAGGTCTTGAATATTCGCTTGTTCCCTATGATATGTGAAAAATACATGGATAAGCTGGTTGATGGATTCTCTAAATTCTCTAACAGGAACAGAGTTTTCATTCTAAGTATATTTGTAGGCATCATTGCTGCCTTGGCGGCAATCGTCTTAAAAAGTGCTGTGCATTTCACACAGTCGATATTGCAAAATGCTTTTCCTGAAGACACCTACAATTATTTATATTTGGCTTTTCCTATTATCGGAATCTCATTGACGGTATTATATATCAAGCTATTCGTTAAAGACGATCTTTCCCATGGTGTCAGCAAAATTTTGTATGCAATAGCACGCAAAAACGGCAAGTTGAAAGCACATCACATGTATTCTTCCATTATTTCCAGTACGTTGACCGTTGGATTCGGGGGATCGGTGGGATTGGAAGCACCTATAACCTTGACAGGATCGGCAATCGGTTCCCAATTGGGCAGTCTATTCAAACTCAGTAATAAATCGGTTATTACTTTGGTTGCATGCGGTTCTACTGCGGCGGTTGCAGCCATTTTCAATGCCCCCGTTGCGGGAGTTGTATTTGCCATAGAAGTGTTGATGCTTGATTTAACTACGGCATCACTTGTCCCTTTGCTCATTTCTGCCGTTACTGCTACGAGTACATCCTACCTTATTTTAGGACGTGGAATCATGTTTAACTCTACCCATGTCCTTAATTTTGAAATGGACAAACTTCCATTTTATATAATCCTCGGTATCTTTACAGGATTATACTCGATTTATTTTATGCGCGTATCCGGAAAAATTGAGAATTTCTTTTCCAAGATAAAAAAGACATACCTCCGTATACTCATAGGAGGTGTCTCGTTAAGTATACTCATATTCTTTTTCCCTTCATTCTACGGGGAAGGTTACGGCAGCATCATTGCCATCATGCAGGACAATATACATAAGTTATTTATCAATAGTCCATTCTATTTCTTTCAATACAATGAATGGTTATTATTGGCATTCTTATTTATGCTGTTAATGCTGAAAACCTTTGCAACTGCATTTACAACCGGTGCGGGAGGTATCGGCGGTGTATTTGCACCCTCTTTATTTTTAGGCAGTATCGCGGGATGCTTCCTGGCTATTTTATTGAACACGGTATTTGATCTGGAAGTATCTGTCCTTAACTTTACCCTTGCCGGGATGGCCGGCATTATGGGAAGTGTAATGAAAGCTCCACTTACGGCGGTATTCTTAATAGCAGAAATCTCAGGAGGATATCAACTTATTGTCCCGCTCATACTTACTGTTATTGTATCGAATGCCGTGATTCATCCGTTTGAACAATTTTCGGTATACACAAAGAGTCTGGCAAAAGAAGGTAACCTGATAACCCATCACAAAGATAAACATGCTCTCAGTAAATTAGATGTCAAAGATTTGATAGAAGACAACTTTGCCACATTGTCACCGAATGCAACATTACGCGACCTGGTGAATACCATTGCACATTCAACACGTAATATATTTCCTCTGGTAGATGAAGATCGTAAATTTTATGGAATTGTTTTTCTGGATGATGTCAGAGAGATTATATTCGAACCCGAAAAGTATGATACTGTCATGGTAAAAGACCTTTCTTTTTTTCCGCAAGTTTCTATCGATCCCCATGAACTGATTGCAGATGTCGCGGTGAAGTTTAAAGAAAGCGGACTTTACAACATGGTTGTACTGGATAAAGAAAACAGATATTATGGTTTTGTCTCCCGTGCCAATCTATTTTCCAAGTATCGTGATATCATAGAAGAAATTTCTGAAGATTGAAATGAAAGCAAAAAACATACTGCTTTTCTGTTTATTAATCTTGGTTCTCCCCCCTATTATGGGGCATGCTCAATTCTTCGAAAAAGAAAAAAAGAAAATGATTATTGTTTCTTATTTTTCCTTTATTCCTCAATTATCAAGATACATGGAAGCAAAAGCAGATGATAATATCGAATGTAAAGTAATACGTATAGATTCTACCGATAATTTCGATAGTATTAAAATAAAAATTGATACATTATATACCGGGTTCAAGGCAGACTTCCTACTCCTGGTTGGGGATGATGAACACATTCCTGCTTACAAGGTGGAAGAGGGGCTTTCTGACATTCATTATACATTTGAGGACAAAAGCAATCCGGTTCCCAGGATGATTCCGGGAAGATTCTCTGTAGAAACCCAACAAGATTTACAGACTATGATTGACCGCAGTATTGCACGCAAATCCTTTTCCAAACATGTGATAGGTATTGCTTCCGGACAAAAATCGGAACTAACGCAAAAAAAAGATTACGAACAGGTACAATTCATGGGACAACAATTGCAATCGAAAGGATTTATAAAGGTTTCGGAACTTTTCGATGATTCGATAAACCAATCCGGTAATCCCACCTATCATGATGTTATAATATCTTTACAAACAGGGGCAACATGGCTATATTATGCAGGGTATGGCTCTTATGAAGGCTGGAACACAAGCGGATTTGAAAACCGGCACATCGACAGCTTACCGGACAATGTCGAACTTCCTGTTATTGTTTCCGCGTCTTGCCTCGGAGGACATTTTGCCAATAGGACATGCTTTGCGGAAAGTTTTTTGCGAAGTACAAAAAACGGAAATCCTATAGGCGCAACAGCGGTTATTATGTCCTCTTCATTAGCCGATTGGGATGCAACTTTATCGGCCATGTTAGTTATCAATGAACAGATGCCTTCTATGGACAGTAACTGCAGACTTGGAAATTTATATCTTCAGGGGTATTATCATATTATGAATGACATGCAGCGTCCGAAAGATGCATACTGCTGGAACTTATTCGGTGATCCCAGCCTCTGGGTATATCCACCTGACTTTAATACAAATATAGCAAAGAAAGAACCAAATGCTTCGCCACCCATCTCCTACCCCAATCCGGCGTCAACTGTATTGCATATCATTCCCGAAGGTATTATCAATATATATGACCTGTATGGTAAATTAATTTTCAATAAAACATCTTTAAAGGAAAATAATATGCTGGATATATCATCTCTTACTCCGGGGCTATACCTCCTCTCCATCCGGACAGGAGATAGAGTCATCACTCAAAAGTTAATTATTCAAAAGTAATTCTATCAATTTCTCAAAAGTTAAAATTCCAGCATCATGCTCTTTCATATATCTGTTTTGCTGAGAGGTACCGGATTTTTCCCAAACGTTCATACAGTAGTATAGAAGGCTTTCAAGCTTTTCTAAAGCCTTCAAGCCAAATGGTTTCAGACTTCTCTGAAAGTTCTAAACCAAATGGGAAAGTACTTTCAGACTTCTCTGAAAGAGACAAACCAAATGGAAAAATACTTTCAGACCTCTCTGAAAGAGACAAACCAAATGGAAAAGTACTTTCAGACCTCTCTGAAAGAGCTAAAACAAATGGAAAAATGCTTTCAGACCTCTCTGAAAGAGCCAAACAAAATGGGAAAGTACTTTCAGACCTTTCTGAAAGAGCCAAACCAAATGGGAAAGTACTTTCAACCTTTGCTGAAAACTCCAAACAAAAGTGTAAAATGCTTTCAGAAAATACCGGATGGATAAAAATCTTTAAAAAGGTTCTTCCCTGTAAGGGATGACCGGAAGCTGCGGTTTGTATTATAAAAAAACAGAATCGAAAGAAATAACCCGCCAGTAATTATTGAAAAAGTGGAATAAGGATTTAATCAAATATATTATGTTTATCATAACATGCAAAGAAATGACATTTTTAGCAGAGTGCTTGTCTATGAATAATTGGTATTTTTCAGATCAAACGACATGCGTATTTTGAATATTAATTTTTCATAAAGAGACAAAAAAGATATATGGGATACGTGTATAAAACCACGACATAATTATTTAGATATTATATTCTTACCAAAATACTATGGCGATATAAAAATAATTGTATTTTTGCGTGTATTTATGAGTTAGCACCAATTTTAGAAAAGAACGTAAAATAGAATAAATATGAAATATATTGCACCAACATTTAATCAAAAATCATTTCACTGTCCGAATTGCGGAGTTTTAGCGGAACAGACTTGGACAAAGAGTGTGGGAGGTAGTTATATTCAAACCCAACCAAATGGTCAACAAGTTGTAACACAATACACACTGACAGATTATCAAGTAGCAAAGTGTACACATTGTCGAAAATTTTCAATTTGGCTTGTAGATAAAATGGTTTACCCTCTTTCTGGAACAGTAGAAATGGCAAATACTGATTTACCAGATGATATAAAAAGCGACTATAACGAAGCTAAAGATATTGTGAATATTTCACCACGTGGAGCTGCCGCATTGCTGAGGCTTGCCGTTCAAAAACTTTGCGTTCATTTAGGTGAAAAAGGAACAAATATAAATGACGATATAAAAAGTCTAGTAAAAAAAGGATTGCCAGAAACAATGCAACAAGCTCTTGACAGTGTAAGAGTGATTGGCAATAATGCTGTTCATCCTGGGAGAATAGACTTAAATGATAATATTGAAATTGCATATGCCTTGTTTGGATTCGTAAATATTATTTGCGAAATGCTTATTAGTCAACCTAAAAAAGTCAAAGAATATTATGAAAAACATATTCCTGAAAATATTAGAAACGGAATAGAAAAAAGAGATAGTTAATAAAAACTGGTGCTAACATGGGTTTGGCGTCAGGCGGGCTGACGTTCAGTTGGGACACGTCCTGCGGACATATCCCGCCCGAACGCATTCTATGCTAAAAAACAACTATTTTCCAAACTTTTTTCAAAAAACCATTTAACTTGCATATTTTTTTATATTTACAAAAGGTTCGCCACGATTTACTACAGCAAAAGCTCGTGCTAATAATTTGC
>JAVBLM010000057.1:0-28910 GCA_031553535.1 Bacteroidales bacterium
AGATGAATTCGGGTGCAGGGACAGCATAGAGCATGAAGTTTTGATACTAAAAGGGTTGGATTTTCCCAATATATTTTCACCTGTCGGCAGCGACGGCAAAAAATATGTTTTCCGCCCGCTTGAAGACGCGGGACAGTTTAAGGAATTTACGATAGAAATCTATGACCGCTGGGGCGTTCCCGTCTGGCAGAAACAGTGCAAAGACCCGGGCTGCCCCGATTACGATGATTCCTTTTGGTGGGATGGAACAACCCAATCAGGTAAGCAGGTATTGGATGGGGTTTACTATTGGGTAGTATATGCGATTTCTTATTCCGGGGTAAAACCAATGATAAAAAACGGTTCTGTGACTGTTGTTAGTCAATAACTAAATCAACATTTAACTCAATAATAGACGGTGAAATGGATTAAAAGCGTCATCCGGGCTTGACCCGCACCCGAACGCGAAGGTGAGAGCATCGAAATGCAGTGAGATAACCCCCTTAAAGGAAGGGGATCCTGAAACAAGTTCAGGATGACGGCGATGGGTTTGTTTAGTGCATCATCTGTAATTTATAATTAATTTCGTAGAACCGCCGTTCGTAATTGAATTCGTCACAATGACGTTATTTTATTTGTTCAATGTATTATTCACCATTCACTTTTAACTATTAACTGTCTTCCCATAAACAAAAAAGGGAAATGAACCAATTCATTTCCCTTTATAATTTATTCCAAAATTGAATTACTCGCCTAACTGTAATCTATAGAATTCCTCAATAACTAATGTAGAATCAACATCTTTAATATATTGTCCAACGGTTTTCTTGGAATCACGAATAAAATCCTGGTTGATTAGTGTATTCTCTTTGAAAAATTTATTTAATTTTCCTTGAGCGATTTTATCTACCATTTCTTCCGGCTTGCCTTCGTTGCGGATTTGTTCACGTGCAATATCTAATTCACGTTCAATAATCTCTTGAGGAACATTTTTCTCATCAACACTAATCGGATTCATCGCTGCGATTTGCATTGCGATTTCACGGCCCACTGTTTCAAGATCTGTTGTTTTTTTGTTGAATCCAACAATGGTAGCTAACCGGTTGCCGTTGTGATTATAAGCAGCCACAAATGGTTTTTCAATCACTTCAAATCGATTCAACTCAACTTTTTCACCCGTTTTTCCAGTCATCTCAGTCAATACCTCACTAACAGTACGGCCATCTGCTATTTTAGATTCTAAAAGTTGTTGTAATTGTTTAACTTGATTTGCTACTGCAAAATCGATTATTGATTCAGCGCATTTAACAAAGTCAGGTGTTTTGCCTACAAAGTCGGTTTCACAGTTGAGCATTAATACAGCACCATACGTATGATCTTGATTTGTTTTCGCTATCACATAACCCTCATTGGCACTATGGTCTGCACGTTTTGCAGCAACTTTTTGCCCTTTTTTCCGTAATATATCAATTGCTTTTTCTATATCACCGTCAGCTTCAACCAGGGCATTTTTGCAATCCATCATACCCGATCCTGTTATCTGTCTTAATTTATTTACATCAGCTGCTGTTATTGCCATCTTTCTTCTCTTTTAATGATTAAAAATAATTATTTTTTTCTGGACACACCGCCACGACGTGGACGAGACTCTTCGGTTTCCGTATTACCTTCTCCAATACGTTTGCGACGACCATCATTACCCCTTGCCGGTTTGTCATCATCATCGTCAAGATCTCTCATTTCATGTTCATCCATTTCGTCGATTTCTTCCTCTAATCTCTTATCTTTGTCTAAGGCTTTCTCGTTTAAGCCTTCTTGAATTGCATCGCACATGGCTTTTACAATAACAGATATAGATTTAGAAGCATCATCATTTGCCGGAATAGCAAAATCAACAATATTTGGATCTGAGTTTGTATCCACAATAGCAAAAGTAGGAATGTTTAGTTTTCTTGCTTCGGCTACTGCAATGTGTTCTTTCATAACATCCACAACAAAAAGAGCAGAAGGCAATCTGTTCATATCAGAAATCGATCCCAAGTTCTTTTCTAATTTAATACGCTCACGTTGTACCTGCAGGCGTTCACGTTTTGATATATTATTCCATTGTGGGCTGGTCATCAAAGCATCTATAGAAGCCATTTTCTTAACGGCTTTACGTATAGTTGAAAAGTTGGTAAGCATACCGCCAGGCCAACGTTCCGTAACATAAGGCATATTTACCTGTTTTACGTATTCTGAAACAACTTCTTTTGCTTGTTTTTTTGTCGCAACAAACATAATTTTGCGACCGGAACGAGCAATTTGCTTTATTGCTGATGAAGCCTCATCTATTTTTGCTACTGTTTTATGAAGATCAATAATATGGATACCGTTTTTCTCCATGAAAATATACGGTGCCATATTTGGATTCCATTTTCTTTTTAGATGGCCGAAATGGGCACCTGCATCTAATAACTCATTAAAATTTACGTTTGACATTTTTTGTTTTTTTAATGTTTACATTCTTTTTATTTAACTCAATCACAAAGTAGTTTTGGAAACTCAAAAGTCTTTGTAATTTAGATACTAAACATTCTTTATTTATAATGCTTGGTAATCTATATAAAATATTAACGCTTGCTGAATTGGAAACGTTTTCTTGCTTTCGGGCGTCCCGGTTTTTTACGTTCTACCATACGTGGGTCTCTGCGTAATAATCCTTGAGACTTTAACGGTGGACGATTGTCAGGATCTATTTCACATAATGCTTTTGATATTGCAAGACGTAACGCTTCTGCTTGTCCGGTAATTCCTCCTCCAGCTAAATTTACTTTAATATCGTATTTATCTGTAGCATTAGCGATATCCAATGACTGTGTTACGATATATTGAAGTGTTCCTGTAGGAAAATATTCCTTATAATCACGTCCGTTTACAGTAATTGTACCTTTTCCAGCTGCCATATATATACGAGCAACAGCTGTTTTTCTTCTGCCTGATGTATTTATCACTGCCATACTATTTAATATCTTTAATGTTTATTAACCGTGGTTTTTGTGCTTCTTGTTTATGTTCTGTACCTGCATAAACATATAGATTACGGTACAATGCACTTCCTAACTTATTTTTTGGTAACATCCCTTTAACTGCATGTTCAATTACAGCAATGGGTTTTCTTGCCAGAAGTTCTTTGGGAGTAGTAAAACGTTGTCCACTAGGATATCCGGTGTGACGAACATATTGTTTTTCTGTTAATTTGTTTCCCGTTAAACGAACTTTCTCTGCATTAATAATTACGATATTATCTCCACAATCCACGTGCGGGGTATAATTAGTTTTGTGTTTACCTCGTAAAAGTTTTGCTGTTACGGAGGCTAAACGGCCTAAAATTTCACCTTCAGCATCTATAAGCAACCACTCTTTATTTACAGTAGCGCTGTTAGCTGATATAGTTTTGTAACTTAGTGTATTCATTTCTCTACTTAATGACTTGTTAATTAATTATTTTTTACAAACAAATATTTCACCTTCTCTGTTTGTGGATAATAAATCGGTTTTTATTTTGAGCCTGCAAAGATACTCTTTTTTTAAATACAAAATTCATTATACTATGTTTTTATCACTAAAAATAAAAATAGTACTTTTGTAAAAAACAGGTATCAGCAACAAGCAACATGCAGAAAGGATAAAACCGATAAAGTAGATAAACTGACCACTAACAACTATTGCTCTAACTTGCGTAACTTCTAATAAAATAATGAATACAATACACTTCTGGTTTAAGAACGCACGTTCGGTAGCACTACCCCAAAGTGTTCTTCCGGCTATTTTGGCGGTGTTTATGTCGTTTCATTATGCTGGGTTTTCATGCCTTTATGCCATATTAGCTGTTTTGGGAGTTGTTTTTACGCATCTAAGTATGAATCTTTTTGATGATTACTTTGATTATAAAAATCAAAATGTAAAGATACGGGATGAGCTTGCCGAAAGTAAGACATTCTCCCGCATAGGAAAATGTGATTATCTAACTACAAATAAAGCCAGTGTAAAGCAATTGTTTTTCGTTGCATCTCTTTTTCTATTAATTGCATTGATATTAGGGATTATTATTTTTCTGCACCGAGGTAATATGATTTTATACATCAGCCTGATCGGAGGAATTTTAGGTTTATCGTATTCGGCTAAGCCTTTTTGTTTAAGTTATCGCGGTTTTGGAGAAATCGTTGTGGGGATTATGTTTGGTCCGTTATTGATGACAGGAGTGTTTTATGCAAGTTGTGGAATATACGATCCCGCTATTGGTATTGTCTCTGCTTCGGTAGGATTACTTGCTACTAATATTTTATTTACTCACAGCATTTTGGATTATCATCCTGACAAACATACAGGGAAAAAGACATTGGCAGTCCTTATCCGTTCCAATAAAGGTATGTTTATCGTCTCATGTTTCCTCAATCTTCTTCCTTTTGTATTGGTTGGCTATGGAATACTTACTCATCATTTATCTGTTTGGTATTTGTTGACGTTTTTATCACTACCTCTAGCAGGCTATCTGATTTATCTGATAGCAATCTTTTTTCGCAATCCACAAAAGAAGTTTGCCCCTCGGGTTTGGATGGGTCCTATGGAGAATTGGGATAGAATCTCCCGGGCAGGAATAGCTTGGTTTATGATACGGTGGTATCTTGCACGGAATTTAACTGTGTTCTTTTGTATTCTTGCTATTTTTGCATCATTATTATTTTAATATTATGAAACAATTTTTATATTTGGCAATCTGGTTTATCCGGGCAAAGTTTTTAGGAGAAAAAAGGCCTTTACAAACGGTGATCTTTATTACAAACCAGTGTAATTTATCATGTAAGCACTGTTTGGTGTATGAGCATCAGCATCCGGTGAGTAAGACAACAAGTCAAATTCAAGAAGAATTGGAATATTCTTACCGGCAAGGGGCACGGTTTGTCGATTTTGAAGGGGGAGAACCAACTCTATGGATAGATGGGGAAAAGACAATAAATGATTTGATAAACCTTGCAAAACAAATAGGGTTTTATTCATGCACTGTTACGACTAATGCATGGAATTCTTTTAAGGATAATAGTGCCGATTCTATTTGGGTAAGTATGGATGGAGTAGGGGATGTACATGACAACATCCGGGGGAAAGGCGCGTTTGAACGATTGGAAAAGAATATCTCCGAATGTGGTCATCGTAAAGTTAGCGTAAATATGGTTATTAATAATCAGAATTATGAAAATGTTACCCAAGCAATAGAGTATGTGAGAAACAATTCGTATATCCGGTCTATTTCTCTTAATTTCCATACCCCTTATGCAGGAACAGAATTTTTATTCCTGGATTGGGAAAAGAGGGAAGAAGTGATAGATGAGATCCTTCGAATGAAAAAACGGGGATATCCCATTATGAATTCCAAGTCGGGATTGAAATTAATGAAAGATAATAACTTCAAAAAACAATGCTGGGTTACCAATTTTATTCTGGTTGACGGAACCCGTTTGGGTGAATGTACCGGTAGATCGGCCAATATATGTGACCGTTGCGGATACGGTATGGCCTCGGAAATGAAAAGTGTTTTTTCCTTTAAACCGGATACATTGTTGGCAGGATTGAATTTGAGAATGAAATAATAATTAATTTACAATTACGACATCTTTTTCGCAAGCTGTTTTTATCCTTGCAAAGGAAAGCAGTTTCTAATATTAATATTTTATGTATTTTTGTAGTAAGATTTTAAATGCTAACAAGTATAAATATAAAAATATTACATATTTAACGGGAACAATTATCCGGCTAAGGGACTGCTTAAATTTCAGGCAGGAACCATTGTAGAAATGAGAAAGATTTTGGAATGGCAAATAATTAGAAAAACAATCAATGTCTGGTGAGGGAACAGACGTAAAACAATTTTAATATGAAGAAATATTTTGTAAAATTAATGGTAATTGCCATAGTATTAACAGGGGTTTTTGCAGCATGCAAAAAAGACAATAATGGTAATGATGATGAAGATGATTCTGATATTGTCATTCCGGGCGATAATGGGAAGGACACCACTAATATATATGCTCTTACGGCGGCGGAACAGCAAAAAATAAATACCATCAAAACCAGATACTCGAGCATTCCAACAAGTTTTTCGGGTGGTTATTTTATAACCGCTCCAACAATCACTCCATCGTATACCATTGGTAAAGTAAAGAACGAAATATTGCAAGCCGGTATTGATGCTATCAATGTGGTTCGTTATATAGCCGGTATCCCTGATGACGTTGAGTTAGACAACGATTATACAGAATTAAACCAGCACGGGGCAGTGTTATTGACAGCGATAAATCAACTGACGCATTATCCTGCGAAGCCGGATGATATGGATCAAGAATTTTATGATAAAGGGGCATTGGCTGCGAGGAGTTCCAACATATCAACAGCCAATACGCCATCTACAACCGTATTCCGTTATATGAATGACAATAGTAGTTCAAGTAATATTGAAAGCGTTGGACATAGGCGCTGGATATTGAATCCGTCTATGAAAAAATCAGGATTTGGTGTGGGTGCTACCAGTTATGGGCTAATGTATGCTTTCGATAGAAGCCGCGGTACAGTGGATTATGATTATATTGCATGGCCATCACCCGGGGTATTTCCGATACAACTTATTAGTAGTAATACCATTCCATGGAGTATCTCTGTAAATGTACAAAAATATGGGACACCTGACATAAATAAAATAGAAGTTACATTGAAAGATATCAATAGCGGAAAGGTTTGGACTTTTTCAAACAGCACGCCCAGTTCAACGGCTAACCAAAGTGCTTATTTTAATATTAATACCGGTGGTTATGGTATCAGTAACTGCATCATATTCCGTCCTGAATTGGATAATTCATTTAAATATCAAGATGGTGATGTATTTCAGGTTACTATTTCAGGACTTGATAAAGATTTAAGCTATATCGTGAAAATGTTTAGTATGTAGAAATCCCGTTTGGGATCATATTTTGCTGCGTCATAATTAAAACCAAGCTTCTGCTTTTGAAAAATAGGAAAAGTAGAAGCTTTTGTTTTTAGCATGACATAGTCTGGAGATTATACCGAATGAGGAATTTTATTCTTGGAAAGCTTTCTTTGATTCGTATAGATTCAGACAATTTACAAAAGCTATCATATTGTATGAATATTTCTATTAATTTTGTTTCGTGTATTGGGGGCATAACTGGTATTTTTGTTTTTCCAGCAAATCAAACTCAAAACATAGAAAGTAATTCAATAATAAATTTAAGATAGATCATGAAAAAGACTTTCTTTATTTTGACAGCTGTTGGGGTACTTAATATTTTATTATTTATTGGGATATTCTATCTTTTACAAAATGAAAAAATATATAATCATACACTTGGCCTTATTTCGCGGAATTATGAAAGAACGGGAGGGTGGGATGATTTCGAAATTAAAAAGGTTTCAAAGCCTTACCAGGAGATAGAGAATGAAAATATCCTGACGTGGGATGCTGCCATTTACAATTGTATTGCCCAACGGATGTATGTAAAAGAAAACGAATGTTACGGGAATGTGCGAGCGGCATTTTTCCCCCTTTTCCCTTTATTATGGAAAATGACGGGTTTATCTCCTGTCGGGATTTCCTTGCTCAATTATGCTTTTTTTATTGTGTCAATTGCTGTTTGTATGCTCTTTTTAAAGCTTCCTTTACGAGATAAGATTATGTATTATTGGCTGTTGATAAGTATGCCATTTACAATTATTTATTATATCCCTTATACAGAGTCTCTATTTTTGCTTACGATACTCGGAGCTATAATAGGAATTATCAAGAAAAAATATTGGTTGTTTTTCTCTGCTTGTCTTTTAGCAATGACGGTGCGCCCAGCAGTTATCTTTGTCCTTTTTGCTTTTCTATTTGTTGAGTTTATTATATTGATACAGAATAAAGATGCCCTTTCTTTTTTTAAGAGGGTAACAAAAATTGCTATTCCATTTATACTGGGATTTATTATATCGTTATTTATCCAATATATATCTTCCGGCTCATGGAATGCTTTTTTCGAGGCGCAGAAATACTGGAGCGGACAGTTACAATGGATAAAAAATATCTCAGACTGGTCTGTTGAAGGATTTGGAATGTCTGTCTTTGCGTTATTCTTTGTATGCATCCCTTCGCTTTGTTGTTTGATTTCATTATTCTTCCCGAATAATAAAAAGATGATACATGGTTTGCAAAATAGTACACCTGTTTACTTGTTTTTGCTCTGCGTTTTTTATTTTACAGGCATTTTCTTGTTTACTTTATTCACTTCCGGTGGGAACCTGCACAGCTTTTATCGGTTTATACTGGCAACTCCTTTCTTTTTTATTTCTACTTTATTGATTATAGACCGTATAAATGGAAAAAGTATCATCCCGATTCTTCTTCTATTTCTCTCGTGTTTCCTGTTAATGATATTATTCTTATTCTGTACAGATTATGGCGGGGAAAGGATACAATTTTCGTTTCTTGGGCTTTATTTGTTAATAGTAATAAGTTTATTTATATTGATCAGGCAGAAACTGCCATTAGTTCTTCAAGTAATTGTTTCCGGGGAATTGATATGTTCTTCACTCGTATGGAATACCTATCTTTTGAATATGTTTATGAGCAATGCCTGGATATTTACGTAAAAGTATTGCCGGTTGTATCTTATCGTTTCTTCAAAGTTCCTTTATCTGAGCTTCTATGGCAAATAGAAAGTTAAATCCGTTCCATTATCCATCCGTCCGGAGAAAACGAAAAGAGCTCCTTTATCCCATATTCTTTCAGGCATTGTTTGGCTTCATCGAAAAATAAGGAAATCTCACTGCAATGATGTGCATCGGAACTGATTGTAACAGGAATAGACAGTTCTTTTAATCTTTTGATAACCCAAGGGGAAGGGTAGAATGTATCACAACGTTTTTTGTATATCCCTCTGGTATTAATTTCTACAATTAACGATTTTTCTTTGATCAAGCGCAACGTTTCTTCTATCCAATCCATATACCATTTCTCATCTTCTTTGAAGAAACGGTTTTTGTTGTGCATTTTTATCTTATCCATATGGGCAACAACATCAAACCTTTCATTTTCAATCATTGCTAATAACTGAGAAAAGTAAGTCCCAACCGCTTTTTGAATATCATGGTTGAATAATGCCAGGCCTTTATCATAAGAGGCGGGATCCGGTCCATCGATAAACCATAACTGTCCGTTATATTTAACTAAGTGAACACCCCCTATTATATAGTCTAAATGATACAATTCTTGAAAAGAATGAAACAGGGAGGATATGCCGGGAATATAATCGCACTCTAATCCCACATAAACGGAGAGCCGTCCGGAATAATCGCGTTGAAGTTGACGAATTTCATCAACATAACCAGGTATATTTTCTTTCTTGATTGAAAACGAGTTTTCAAACGGAACGGGAGCATGTGAAGAAAATCCGAGAGCGGTGAAGTTTTGATTCACAGCTTCCGTAATAAAATCTATTGGAACTCCTTTTCCATCACAATAACTGCAATGTGTATGAAAGTTAAACGGCATTATTCTATACCGGCAAAATATTTCATGAATTGAATACGAAGATAGGCATCCGGATTTTCAATATTATCGAAACTCATCTTGCCTTTAAATTCCTCGATAGAGTTATAGTTATGTTTATCCATCCAGGCGGTTAATTCGTCAAGCATTGTTTTAATATGTTTGATGCCTTTATTATATAAAACTGTGGCAATCTGCACCGTATCTGCTCCTGCAAGAAGTTGTTTCACAACATCACTTCCGGAAGCGATTCCGGATGTTGCACTCAAGTTACATTTAACATGGTTGTACATAATTGCAATCCAGCGTAGCGAGTTGTAAAAACCTTCTCCTTCTGTAAAGATAGGAGCTGCTTTCATGTGCATTTTCTCGATATCTATATCAGGAGCAAAAAAGCGGTTGAACAACACCAGACTTTGAATGCCGGTATAAGAAAGGGATTGAAGCATTTTTGCCAATCCTGAAAAATAATAACCTGTTTTTATTGCTATGGGAATACTGGTATTGTCCTTGATATGTTCGATGATTTTAAAATACAGTTCTTCATTTGCAGTACCGTATTTGTTGAAATCAGCAGGAAGGAAAAATATGTTTAATTCCAAAGCATCAGCACCTGCATCTTCGATCCGCTTAGCATACGATGCCCAATCCCCGTCGGAAGAACAGTTAATACTTGCAATAACAGGAATGGACAATTCTTTTTTTGCTTCGCGGATGAGCTGAGTATATTTTTCATATGATGCCATCTGGGTATATCCTTTTATATAATCCAGCGCATCACGGTAAGAAACGTCAAAGTTTGTGTTGCCGACACTTTGCAATACTTCATTGGTTATTTGTTCTTCGAAAATGGATTTAAGAACAACAGCCCCCGCGCCACAAGTTTCCATTTCTTTCATTTTCTCAATGGAATTCGTAAGGCCGCAACTGCCTACAATTATAGGAGTCTTGAGGGATAATCCCATATATTTACAACATATATCTGCCATGATAAAATAGTTTAATTATTAGTATATCTCGAACGAATAGAATTCTATATTTTTTCTTTGCAAAGATACATTTTTTGTTTATTATTTATCAAACTTGTCAAAAGTTGATATAAAATGATTATTTAAATAGAGATCTTGTCAATTATGAATTAGAAATTACAAATTACAAACGGCAAAGTCCTCAATACAATAGAGATACGATATGTCATGTCTTTACTGCGTTTTCTGCCTGTTGCATGTTGAGGGATTTTATATTTCAGGATTTCGGATTATTGTTCGTAATTTGTATTTGATTCATCGTTTTCTTTTGCCCTTCCTGCGGCAGCGCGTCCTTTGCGTTGGGCAATAATGTTTTTGAAATGCTCGATATGCAGATTGTGCTCCTCGACAAAACGTGCATATACTGTTTCTCCCTCAATACGTATCAGGGCATTGATATCTTCGATAATAGCCCGGTAAACAGGGTCTATTTCTTCCCGGACTCTTTTCATCCGCAGGTCGGTTCGTGCAGCTGATTCGGCATTGCGTTTTTTTGCCAGCTTCTCGAACTGTTGATTACAGGACTCCAGGTCATCAATCCAGTCTTCGAGGCCAATCATTGCTGCATCTGCGGAATATTCCCCCCTGAGCTCCTTTACCAGCTTGTAAATGGCTGCGCTTTCTCCGTCATATGATTCCATGGGAATATCCCCATAGGCATCGATAAGTATTTTCAGCCGCCGGGCAGCCTGTATTACGTCCTTGTTTAAATGATACATATAGCCTTCGATAATAATGGCTAAACCACGTACGACACGATCCCGTGCCGAATCTATCTTTTCAAGTTCTTTGGTATAAAAACTTTTACGGATCCATTTCATACATTCCTCTTCCTTTTGGAAACAGGGAAGGTACGAATCTTCGAATAGCGGCTTAACCTTCAGCATTTCCGAACCATACTCCATAACCAAACCGGAGAATCGACGGTGGAATTGGAAATGTTCTTTATTGCGAAGAGGGATAAAATCTATTTTTTTGATCTTCATAACCGGTGGTTTTATAAATTAAAAATACAAAAGGACAAGATAAAGGACAGATAAACAGGGAACAATTGTTGATGCCCATCCCGGACAGTTGGAATCCATTATACCAGTCACCGACAGATATTCCCGGACTTCGGAATCACTTCCAATAAGTACCGGCAGGTTTTCAATACTTTCTGATTCTATCCCAACAGTTACAGGCAGTCTTTCAGGACTTCCTGATTTTATCCCAGCGGTCACTGGCAGACTTTCAGAATTTCCTGATTTTATCCCAACGGTCACTGGCAGTCTTTCAGGATTTCCTGATTTCGTCCCAATGATTATTGGCATACTTTCAGGATTTCCTGATTCTGCTTCAATGGCCATTAGCAGCCATCCCGGATATTCCGAACTCTTCCCGCTGATTTGTGGCTGCCATTCTAATTTTTTTACTTCTTTATTGATATTTTGCATACACCATTCCGGCATATTGGAATACCTGTCCATATATTCCGGCTGCCCTTTATCATGGAAAATACATTTGCCGGAGATTAGCCGGAAATAGCTACAAAATAAAAGCCTCTTTCCATAAAAAAGAAAGAGGCTTTTATTTAATGTTTGCAATACAGTTATAATCGAATTTCTATATAAATCCAGCCATAGATCCGGAACATAGCGTTTTATCCGGTCATATAAACATATAAAATCCCTGTAAGGAAAGAAATGAATACCTTTCCTTATCCCTTTCCCGAAGGCCGGAAGATAAGTTTGTATATTTTCGGGTTTCATAAAGACATTCATTTAAAATCTATTGAAAATAGTTTAAATCAGATTCCATTATTCTGGTTGCAAATATATAATTATTTTGTCAATTGCGAGTTAGGAATTACTAATTATGGGAATAAGCAACAGCATTAATTGTTTTGCGGATTGTCATATCGTAGTTCCTCCTCCTTGCGGTGACAAAAAAGCGTATTCCCTCTTTGACCTGAGGCAAGCCGAAAGCATGGGGGCTTGCACGAATAACCGGGATAGGGGGATGTTATTCCTTTCCTTTCTTATATGTTCTTAATCGTTATTTGTTCATCTGGAATACTCGTTCACTTGTATTGTATTCTGCTTTATGCGCTAGGCAAAACCAAAAGAGTTAGAACGTATATTCGTTCTAACTCTTTTATGTTTTTTACTTGACAGAGACTTAGAATTCAGTCTCTAATCAGTGTTATTATTCGTACCGGGACTATTTTACTACCGTTACGGAACCATTCTTTATAAAAGGAGCAGTTTCGGAAAGCGGAGTCGCATAAACAACCCAATAATAAACACCCGCTGTTACCGGTTTGCCTTGTTTATTTGTTCCATCCCACCAGAAATTATCTGATTGATAGTCCGGACAATTAGGATCGGTACAATGCCTGCTCCAAACCAACATACCCCATCTATCATAAACTTCCAGCTTGAACTCCTTAAAGTATCCTTTATCTTCCATCGGTCTAAACTCACATTTATTCTTTGGAGGACAATTACCTCCTGGAGTAAATACATTGGGGAAGGATAATTTCTCCGTAACAATAATCTGAAGATCTGTTGTGGCTTTACATCCATATTCATCTTCTATGCGTAAGGTCACTAAAATAGTTCCCGATGTGCTTGTATAGGAATGTTCCTGTGTCGAATGTAAACTGTCGGGACTGGTACTTCCATCTCCAAAATCCCAGAACCATTTATTAATAATCCCGTCTCCTCTTATAGACTTATCCGTGAATGTAAAAATTTCATCTACTGCTCCAACCTCCGGATTTGCTTCAAAAGCAGCTTGAGGAGATTTATATGCAAATACTGTAACCGTATCCTGATGAATTTTATAACATTCCGATGGAGTAAAGGTCAATTTCAATTCATATGGATATTCTCCTGATGTTAAGAATTCTCGTGATGCAGGGTTACCGCTCATAGTTGTTCCATCTTCAAACTCCCATTCATAACTGAGTATTCTCGACCTTTCCAAGTCTGTTAGGGAATCAACCCTGAACTCAACTTCCAAGCCATCGCAAGCCATTGCCGTATCGGGACTGGTGTATATGTTGGGGAATTCCATTACTTCAATATTTACAGAATCCGCCCTGACACACCTCTTAACTTTCATTGTCAATTTGACTAAATATGTCCCTGCAGAATCATAAACCGTTTGCCCATCATAAATTTGTGAAGTATCCCCGTTGCCAAAGCTCCACGCCAAAGAATCATAAGATAAAACATCCGGGACCCAAGAAGATGTATTTTTAAATGCTACCGGCAACTCAGGACAATATAAAGGAAGTGTTTCAAAGTCAGGAGTTAACTCTATTACATAGATAGGATCGTCTTCATTTACCTGGACTACGCATGTTTCTTTATTCCCTCCAAAAGTTACTGTCTTATATAAGTAATACGTTGGATTATAGATTCCCGCATTTTGGTAAACATATCGTCTCGATCTTGTTAAGTTCAAATAACCTCCACTATTGGTCATAGTGCTTCCATCACCTGTAAAGATAAGAAGTGAATCCGGAAGATAGCTCGGTTCATGTTCATCGAAGACACCTTGGAAATTAACTACTAATGGTTTACAATCCGAACCCTCCGTATAAATAACATCTCCTCTGGGGCCCAATATTTTTATGTAATCCGTTTTTAATATAGAATCTACACACCTGTTACTATCCTGGGCAATAAGCAAAACATCATAGACTCCTGCATTATTGTAAGTATGTATAGGACTTATTACGGAAGAATCATGTGCAGATCCTGCTGCAATATTTCTACTTCCGCTAGCACTATCTCCAAAATGCCATATTAATTGCTCCAATTTTCCAGTAGACAGGCTTGTAAATGTAATGGTTCTGCCTTTTACTCCTCCTGCAATTTCAGGACAAGGAAACTCATGACCATCATCTGTAAAATTTGCAATAGGCCTGCTTATGGTTAATGAATCCATAAATTCCTCCTCGCAGCCTATGGGTTGTTGTGTTGTGGGATCAACTATCGAAGCCTTTAACCTGACATAGACTTTATTCGTCGCTGATGGAAGATTATAGGAATGCCCTGTAACTGCTTGTTCCCGTGATTTTGCATATACTACGCTTGAATCTCCGTCTCCCCAATAATATACCAATTTCAATAGCGTATTAGTATTGTTACCTACAGGCTGAACTACTGTTGTGTTTGTAAAAGCTATCTCCGTCTTATTACACCAGTCTTTTTTATTATTAGAAAGAGTAAATCCGGGAAGAATGTTGTTAGCTAATACCTGATAGTCGAAAATGCGAGTAGAATCACAACCATATTCATTTTTAACGGTCAATTTTAAATCATGTAACCCTGCGTCTTTTATTACTAATACCGGATTTTTCACCGTATCGGTTGCGGAAGCCACTTCCCATTTCCAACTAACAACCTTCGCCGTATCATATGGCTTAGCAGACCACGAAGAATCCTTCAAATAGTATTTTCCTCCCGAATTGATACAGATCGTATCTTTCTTACCACGCCTGTAAGTAATCCCGTCTGCGCTTGACGTCATAAACGGAATACTCTTCGGATATACACTAAAAAGCAATGTATCCATTCTTATACAGCCAAAGCCACATGTATCTATTAAAACAACACGGTATTTATTAGGTCTCGTAAAAGTAAGTTTTTCCCCCTTACTATAGGTCGGATCAGGTTCATAATCAGTCAAAACCATCATCTCTCCTAAATTCGGATTACCTGCCTGGTCTTTCATAAAGCCTTCCAAATAATCCGCATTCATATTCCAGGCCGTATCAAAATAAAAACCCCATCCGAATATACCAACCGTACAAATAGTAGAGTCAAAAAACACAACACTATCTTGTTGGCATATAGATTCCTGACTCACCGTAAAGTTCATTTTAGCATCCGATATAAGGACATGTTGATCTGCCATATGCTCGCAGTACCCGCAAAAATTATAATAAATATCATTAACATCATCCGTAGCTGAACTGTCATTCATCGCCCAAAGATATAGGGTGATATCCCCTTTTAATTTATATAAATAGTCATCGGGGCCATACGTAAATCCCCAATTCCCGTCTCCTCCGGTAGGGTTTTTCATACCTTCATGATATATCTTCCATGTCTTACTACCTATCACGCTATCCGTAAACCATGCCGTACTATCATGACTATATGTTTGTGTAGCATAATCATATACCATTAAAGGACTTTTTGACTGCTTTGCCGTATCCGTTGCAGGAAAAGAATCTCCGGCATACCATCTCAGATAAAGAGCCCCTTTACTCTTATGTTTAAAAGGAATATATTCAAATCCACAATAAAGAGGGGGCTGTCCGGGTGGATCATCCTTAGGCTCATCTATCACTGCAATAGGAGGACAAATATAGCCCATACCACATTTTTTAATCTTAATCCCTGTCACACAACCATTATGAGATGCTACCAGGTTAACACAAGCATCTCCTACTTCATTAGGCGAAATGGTAGTAGTATCTGAAGTTCCTCCTATTGAACTGCCATTATCATCCTCCCAAGACCACGCATTTGCTTTTACTTTCCCTACTAAATTACCCAGGGCATCTACACTGTCATAAGCAAATACCCTGATATTTATAGCGGCTTTACAATTCGTATCATTAAGAAAGGTAAAATTGCAAATTGCAGTATCACCAACCAAAATATTTTGTACAAATATATCATGGACACAACCCTGCTCATTGGTTAAGGTTAAATATACATGATAGCTTCCTGTGTCCTCATATTTATGGACTGCTTGAACTAAATTTCCACCGGTTGTATCGGTTTGGTCTCCTCTAAAGTCCCATTTCCATACATAGGAAACAATCGGAGAAGAAGTAATTAATGAATCCAGATTATTTTTTATGGTAACTGTATGTGGAACGCACCCATGGGGTGGATCAGGTGGGGCCGGATCAACCATTTCCCCCTTCGCATACATCCTGAAAATATGGACATATTGAATGACCGTGTTTAAAGGACAACCATAAGGAGTCACTCCCGACATCTGAACCATATAATGTCCATAGCCGCCATCTGGAATTCCTCCTTTAGGAACGGCGGATGTTCCATAAGTATGGGTTGTAGTAGCTCCACTGCCTGTATTACCATCCCAAAAATCCCAGTAAGTTGCAGCTTTCCCAAAATTATCCGACCATGGGTATTGAGTTACATTTTTAAATGTTATAAGATGGGTAGGATCGCATTCATTCGTGTCGGTTATGCTTACCAACGGTTTAACCGTATTATAAATATGAAGAGTGGTAGAAGAATCTGTAACGGTACAAGCTCCTCCTGCTCCTGATCGTTGGTCGAGTATTGTAACATATAATTTACGCGTTCCCGTATCTCTAGCATCTCTAAATTCCATGGTAGCATTTCTTCCGGTTTGTACTCCGTGCGTAACATCATCAACTCTCCATGTATAGGTCACAGTGTTATCCTGTCCCGTTAGAGTAATGGTGTGGGGTATTTTGCAAATAATCGTATCACTTACCGTATATTTAGGTATTAATTGGTTTACTGTAATATAATTCGATCTTACCAATGAATCCGTACAACCGTATTGATTTTTTGCAACCAAAGTAACGCTATATGTTCCTTGAGTATAGGCGTGGGATGTATGTACGGAAGTACTACTGCTACCGTCCCCAAAATTCCACCGGTATGTATTGCTTACCCCTGTCTTACCCGTATCTGTGTAATTTGTAAAAACAGGTGTCCCTGTAGGATTTTGTACATCGTTTCCAAAACAGAAATAGACATTATCCGCAGCAAATTTGACCTCCGGTTTTGTACGGACAAATACATAATTAGTTGAATCTACCCTAGCTTGGCATCCATTTGTATCCGTAAGTAGTAAGGATACAGTATAAGGCATTGCTACATTGGTAGCATTAGGATAACAACGCGCTGGATTAGGTAATGTACTAGCACCACCATCCCCAAAATCCCAGGAAAGACTTTTAACCATTCCTTTAGTAAAAGGAGATGTCATTGTATACGTAAATGTTACACATTCTCCGGGGCAAATGGAATCCGTACTTTTTACAAATGAAAACTGAGGCATAGGATGAACCGTAATTTTCATACTGTCCGCCCTTGTGGTTGCACCCCAGGTAACCCATATTGCAGCCCAGTAGGTCCCTGCTTGTGAGAAATTCGTCATATAACTGGATTGATTACCGGTCGTCTGATCTTCCTTAATCGATCCATCCGGATTTCTTATTACCCAACGTATAGTATTAATAGTCCCCGGACTGGTACTATTGTTTAGAATTGTATACCGTGGATGGGATGCTGAAGAAACACAGTGAGAATCGGAAAAGCTTCCTCCAATTATTGCTTGTTGCGCCATTCCTTGTCCAACAAGTAAAAACAGGATATTGATCAAAAAAAACTTTTTCATGTGATATATTTTTTATATTGAATTAATATTACTTTATTTTTATAGACGATACCCTTTTAAAAAAAGTTGTCTTAACTTTTAAAATGACTAACAAAAATATAAAAAAAATGTTTACTAAATACAGAATCAAATAAATTCATCTATAGATTCCTAAATAACAAATAATAAACTTTATTTTTTATAAAATGTTTTTCAGAAAAATATATTAACGGGTTACATTATGCTGTTTGCCGAATTTCGATATTCTGCAGCTTCTTGTTTTTTACCGCGTTTTTCTAAACTGTTTGCAATGACATTATATAACTTTTTATATGCAACTGTCTCATTTAGCCCTTGAGCTTTATATATTTCGACCAATTGTTGTGCGGTCTGATTGTCCAATTGATCTATATCAATGAGATTTTCGAGCATCTTTTCTGCCGACCGTAAATCACCTTTTTGTATATAGATATTACTTGCTAAACGATACGCCGTGCTAAATTTGAAATTATTCTGGATTAATTTTTGAGTAATCAATAAAGCGTTATCAAGATCATTTTTTGCCAAATAATAATGAGCCAAATAAAAATTGGCGGACTCATTGAGAGGAAGGAAATCAAGTACACGATCAATATATAATTTAGCACTATCAAGCATTCCTATCTGAAAATAAACTTCTATCAAATTTATCATTACTACTTCATTATATTCATCCGCTTCAAGAGCTTTATGAAAATAATATACAGCGCTATCGATTTTGTCCACGGATTTATATTGGAACCCTATCCAATCGGATTTATCTTCTCGTTTTAAAATCAAACAAATTGGTTTTCCATCAACATCTATTGTATGAACTGTGTTTTTCGGTGGAAAATGTTCACTTTTAATTTGTTCCGGTTCAATTCCTGTAATTGCAAAAATGGCATAATCCCAATCATTATTTCCTCGTTCGCGCCAACGCAAGAAACCCGGATGAAATTTAGACGTATCATTTCTAAAAAAATAGCCTACAGAAGAAGGATGCCAGGAAGAAACAATAATTTTGTCCCCTGTTTCCAAACCATTTTTTTGAGCATTTGCAATTACCCATTCCGATGCTTCACGGGTAGAATGATAATAATAATCCATTTCGTAATTGCCATAAGCGCCATCTATACCACCTATAAATTCGTTAAAATAAAGATATTCATAGGGATGATTTTTGATAATATGGCGGATAGGGTGCCATAAAAGCAAAAGGATTGCAATGATTGCCAAAACATTAATAATGATGATTTTTGTACTATTATTCATAATCTTAAATTTTATCATAATCCTCAAATTCAACAAAATTCGAAAATTACAATCTTTAAATTCTATAATTTTTCGGGAATTGCATCTTTTTTTACTACCTTTTGAATAATCCATTCGATAACCGCATTAAATCCCAATCCTGCCGCTACTACCATCGGTGGATACATGAATGAAATATGCCGCCAACTGCCGTACAGATACACTCCGGTATAAACAATCCAAAAGACGGGGAAGATAAAGGCAAAATAGATTATAAATGTATTAAACCTGTTCTTTGCATTCATTCCACCAAAGAAAAGATACAAGAAAGTACCAATAATCACTGCTATAGGGATCGTCATTAGAATATATTTTGGCAAATAATACCAAGGATTGGCGTCAGACCAAATATATTTTCCTTCATATATATGTCGTAGCACAAGTCCCCAATGCGATGTGATTTCAAATGTTTCCTTAACATTTGTGATAGGGCTGATGAGTCCGTAAGGCCAAAATAGCAGTCCAATAAAATAACCGACCAACGAAATACCTAACCCGTAGCGGAGCAAACGCCAAAAAAGCGGCATAATATTTTTTCTTTTTTTTTCTTTATATAATTTTCTGGCTTGCAATATAAAATAGGTAACACCGAAAACCCCAAAATAAGCAATAAGCAACAGCCCTCCGATCCTAACTGCTAAAGATAAGCCTATGCTAACAGCCAACATGATCACTATTTTCTTTGGCGGGTTCGGAAATGTTTGAAAAAATCGAACAATATAATAAATTCCCATCATGATCATACCGGCAAGTGTGGGATCTTTGAGATTATTAAAAGAGTGCCCCAAAAATTGTGGAGAAAAGAAAAAAAGGATAAGTGTTATAATTGCAGCCATCCAATTTCCGCTAATTCGAAATGCAGTCAAAGCGGCAAAAAACATCGCTAACCAACTAAATAAGAAGGCGATAATATGCCGAACAGTCATAATATCATCAATCTTAAACGTATCATATATGATGAAAGCGAGATTATCCGGAAGTTGTCCATATAATTTAATGCCCATTTCCTCATTCAGGTATATGGGGCGACCATTACTCAAATCAATATGAACAGCTGTAGAATCTTTGCCAAAAGTTTTATAAAAATTCACTACGTCCTTGGCATGTTTAAGGTGAAAATGTTCATCGCCTGACATCCCTGCGTCTAAATTCAACCGTAAACCTACACCAAGACTTAGTATCGCAATTACGATGAAAACCCATTTGCCAGTGGGTTGTTTTTTGTCCAACCAATTTTTTGTCCATTTCATAAATATGCAAGGCTCTTCTTTTAATTTTAATTTAAGATAACTTTTTGTTGCAAAGGTAATTTTTTTTTTATTAATAAAATAAATTTTACCAACAAAAAACGCTAAGCACTTTCGGAAAATCATTTTTGATTTAAACTAAGATTATAAATTGCCGTACTCAGTTAAATATGCGAGCAAAGTATTTTCTTTTATTTCATACTTCCCAGCAATAATCCTGAATGTTTTTGCTTTTTTAATGACAGTTTCAACCGTAATTCTTATAGATGGATTTGTTCATTCTGTTTCTTGTTTTCGTTTATTAATAATTGTTTTTTTACCATGTTATAGAATATTTATTATTGCTATGAAATTTTCTGTGTTCCTTGTAACCTGCGAATGAATGCAATTTAATTTTTTATATCTTTGCAAAATATATTATAAAGAGAAACCGATTCAATTAAACTATTTTCCAAAGAAAACTATTATTATTTTTAATAATTTCATAACTAGAAACTTACAACTTGTATGTTTAGCAGAGAAAAGGCCAATTTTCTTCGTTTTATTCTTGACGAACTAATCCCTCCCATCATCAGGGAAAACAAATATTTCATGTATCTTCTTTGTTATATTTGGTTTAAAGGAAAAAATGTGAAACGCTTCATGGACTTTAAAAGTAAATTTTATAAACTTAGTGAAGAGGAATATGTTATCTATTACCAAGATTATGATGATCGCGGTGCAACTCGCAAGACGTCGGCTAACAAAAAATCTATTGAGTATATTATAAACAATTTAGATGACGATAAATCGTGCAGTGTTTTGGATGTTGGTTGTGGAAAAGGATATATATTAAAAAAAATATATGACAAAGGATACTACAATGTACTGGGTTTAGATATTGTGTCAAAATCCGATTACAATGAAGTAAAAATAAAACAGGGAAATATTGAACATTTGCCTTTTGCAGATAAGTCTTTCGATGTTGTGATAAGTACGCATATACTTGAACATGTTCTAGATCTTCCTAAAGCAATCGAGAATTTAAAGAGAGTGGCCAAAAACAAACTGATCGTCATCGTACCTAAACAGCGTTATTACAAATATACTTTTGACTTACATATCAACTTCTTTCCTGAAGCTTCGTATTTGTTGAGGTACTTTGACTTACCAAGCGATAAAATAGATATTCAGAATATCGGAGGAGATTGGGCTGTAACATGTAATTTACAATAGAAGAATTCTATCTTTGATTTTGTTTCTTTATAAGAAAAACTATTGCAAAGATATATTAAAGTTGAATAGATGATTTTTTCTATGCAAATTGATTAGGCATTTACAATCTGAGATAATTCATCTTAAAATTGATATATCTATTATTAGTATTTTTAATTACAAATAAAATATCTCTAAAACGGATAACCTATCCCCAACACAATTGCTCTATCCGCCCGATAATTTGCATATTTGTCCCAGTTCAAAAAACTCCATGTATTTCCTGTTCTTCCGGGATCGTGAATTTTCACAGCATAATCTAACCGAATTACAAAAAAAGACAAGTCCAGCCTCAAACCAATACCCACATTTACAGCAATTTCTTGATAGAATCGATCAAAAGCAAATTCTGCATTTGGCATTGCATCACTTTTTTTCATTAGCCAAATATTCCCAGCATCGATAAACAATCCTAAATGTAGCACTTTATAAATGGGTACCCTATATTCCAAATTCATCTCAAATTTAATATCTCCCACTCTTTCCGTTGCCAAAACCGACGAAGCATTCGTATCTTGATACGATCCGGGACCAAGAGCTCGTAAACGCCATGCTCTCATACTGTTGGAGCCCCCTAAATAAAAACTCTTCTCGAATGGTAATCCCGAAGAATTCATTGTTGCTAATCCTACACCTAATGTAGCATGATAAACTAATGCCGATTTTCTGTTTTGTAAAATATTGTATATGAAGTCTAAATCTATAATCACTCCGCTTGCAAATGGAATTCCCCAGATAGTATATTGGTTATATTTGTTTTTATATTTATCGCTCAGTTTACCAAATGCCCGCATTGCTCCATATAATAAATTTCCATATGTATCAAATCGTGCTCGGAAAACATAGCGACGTGCATCCTGCAATGTTATTCTATAATTACTTCCTAATAAAAAATGGTCTTTATATTTTTCCAGAACCCGTTGACTAAGTCCATATTGAATCATTAACGCATCAAAATCTGAATCTCTGTACATTTTAATCAAATTGAAATCCAGAACTGATAAGGAATGATTTATACGTTGTCGTTGTTGAGCTCTTCGAGCATTCCATTCGTATGTAAATACAAAACTGGTGAGAAACCGTGAATAATATTGTTGCCGTGAATAATCTGCCCCTAAACTTATCCATGTTTTTGGTCTAAATCCCTTGGGGATATTTTGCTGTTTAATAGGGAATAAAAAGCGGGGAAATTCAAGCATAAGGTTTCCGCCTAATTCGAAATTCTCAAAATTAACACTTGAAGAATCTATTCGTAATTCTTGTGTATATTTTAGTGATAAAGTAAGAATTTCTGCTGCCTTAAACAAATTCTTATTACGGTAGGACAATTCCCCTCCTACACCAAATATCCCGCCTGAATTCTTTCCCAACAAATCAAATCCCAATGATTGTTTCTTCGATTTAGTCAACTGAATCTGACAATCCAGATAACCTGTATCTTGCATAAAATTTTGTTTGCTTTCTGTGGTTTCCGCATAAGAAACTTTAATAAAGCTAAAATTACGCATATCAGCATATCGATCATATGTATTACGTGAGGAACGATTCGAGTATACATCACCAGGAGAAAAGAATATGGGATACACCAGAGCAAATGGCCGGTATTCTTCTTGATTAAATGGATAATGGATATAATAATTATTTGTATCCTTCGTCTTCTTTACTATCTCTGTATATAGAATAGTATCTATATGGGTAAAATCATCCCAGTGCGAAAAATCAGATAATATACTAATATCATTAACAATGAAACAACGGTGTTTCCCTTCTATAAGCGTCGAATCATCAATTCTGTAAAAAGGATTTGATATTATAACATTTAAATTCAGGAGTGTACCGTCTAAATTTGTGTCAACTTCATAACGAATATAATTCTTCGAGAAATTATAATACCCGGCATTTAAAAGTCTTTCTGTAATTCTATCCCTTTGTTCTTCAAGAGTTTTAACTGTGAAAATATCTCCCTGCTGAATTTGCGATCGAGTGGTGTCCCGGTAAACATAATTTGCTATAGGATCTGAAACATGATACGCTATTTGATTTATCCGGTAGGGTTCTCCGGCTTTAATATTATAAAAAATCTTCGCCCTCTTCCCTTCAAAATTGACTTTATAATCGACTGTTGCGTCAAAATATCCTATGTTATGCATCATCAGTTTAATCTGGGCTAAAGAATAATCAATCAATGAAGAATCTAATAACACAGGGGCTTCACCAAAGGTCTTTTGCATCCATAACCGGAATTTATCGAATTGACCGGCATAATAATCATTGGTTACCGTATCCAACAAAGTAGGGTGTTTCCCCAGTGTATTACGCATTTTGCGTTTAAATTGATTATATCTGGGCTTCTCTTGAGGAATCATGGCTTGATAAATTCCTACTTTCCACAAAAGCATTCCAAAAGTACGTTTATTGGTACGTGGCCGAACCGTATAGGAAATATCATCAGTAGGAATATTTTTTTTATCAGCAACAACTTTATTCTTGACTAATAAGTATTCCGATTCTTTTAATTTCCTTTCAGGGGTACAGGAGGTAAATACCAAAGAAAGAAACATCCCAAACAAACAAAGTACTAAAAGTATTTGTCCTTTATGGTGAATGGATTTCCTTCCGTGCCGATACATCTTGTTTTATCTAATATCAATTACTTCTACACCGGGATATTTTGAAAAATCAAATATAAATTGATTATCCGACAGATTCTGATTCACTTCGAACTTATTCACTACATAGGTATATTGCATGCCATCCTTTTCATAAACAGTAAAGCGTATTATCTGTTTTTTGTTTTTATCTAAGATCAGTCTTACTTTATAATAAGAGCTTGGTTTTACAGGAGTGAGGTCTATTACTTGTATCAAGATACTTTTTTCAATCGTTTCTCTTATAAAATCCGATTTATATAATTTTTCATAACTTTGTATCATTGTTAAAGGATTCATCATTTGAGAATCATCTTCTTTATCATACAAGGACACTGTTACTTCTTTTTGCTCCGGTAAATAATTCCATAGATTAGTCCCATCGCAATAAATCTGTTGCTGGTTGGTTTTTAAGATATACTTATCTCCTTTAATTAAAGTTGAACCTTTTATTTCATCAATCAGTTTCTCATTTTTTTCCGACCGGAATGTAAAATCAATACTTATTGTAGAATATGAAGCCAGTTTTTTTTTCAATTCCTGCAATATAGCCACTGATTCCGTATCTTGATATTTACGTGTTGCCGGTTGCTGAGCACAGACAGCATGTATAAATAAACTAAAAATTGCTAGCATCCCTATTTTTTTCATACCGATTCAGATTAATGATTACAGTAATAACATTTTTATCCTAATAAAACACCTATCTTATTTAACAAAAATATATTCTTTTTATTATTTAGAGTAGTAAAAACCAAGCCAAACTCTAAAATCAAAAGAGATTATTTTCCCTCAGGAATTCTTCCAAGGTATTCATATCTTTTATTAATACTTCTCTTGTCTTACTACCAATAGATGGACCTACAATTTTTTCTCTCTCCAATTGATCCATAATGCGTCCTGCTCTGTTATATCCTAATTTGAATTTTCTCTGTAAAAAAGATGTTGACCCTTGTTGTTTACTAACTACTTCACGGGCAGCATCTGCAAAACAAGAATCAAATTCACCATCGTCAGCTTCCTGTGAGTTATCAGATGCTTCTTCTTCCACTTCAGGCAGCATCAGGGCTTGTGTATATCCATGCTGTTCCCCGATAAAATCGCAGATTCTCTCAATTTCAGGAGTATCTACCAACGCACATTGAACACGTGTAACCGCATTTCCTGTTGATACAAGCATGTCTCCTTTCCCAATCAAGCTGTCCGCTCCCCCGGCATCCAAAATGGTGCGGGAATCTATTTTGGAAGAAACCCTGAACGCAATCCTTGCCGGAAAGTTTGCTTTAATTAAACCCGTAATCACATTTACCGAAGGACGTTGTGTCGCGATTATCAAATGAATACCTATCGCACGAGCCAATTGAGCCAAACGGGCAATAGGGGTTTCCACTTCCCGCCCTGCCGTCATAATACAATCGGCAAATTCATCAAAGACCAGTACAATATAAGGTAAGAACCGGTGCCCGTTTTCCGGATTAAGCCTGCGCGACTTAAATTTTTCATTATACTCTATTATATTCCGGCATTGAGCGGTTTTTAATAGCTCATAACGTTGATCCATTTCCTGACATAATGAGTTTAACGTACGGACAACTTTCTTTGTATCGGTGATAATAGCATCCCCACTATCCGGTAATTTTGCCAAATAATGCCTTTCTATTTTTGAATAAAGTGTTAGTTCCACTTTTTTTGGGTCTACTAAAATAAACTTTAATTCTGCAGGATGTTTTTTGTATAATAAAGATGTTAGAATGGCATTCAACCCTACCGATTTTCCCTGGCCTGTTGCACCTGCCATTAACACATGGGGCATCTTGGCAAGGTCAAAAACAAATACTTCGTTGGAAATAGTTTTTCCAATAGCAATCGGTAAGGCCATATTGCCGGTATTTTGAAACTTATCCGATAATATGACCGCTTTCATAGGAACAACTTGCGCCACGGCATTGGGAACTTCAATCCCAATGGTTCCTTTGCCCGGTATAGGCGCAATAATACGAATCCCTAATGCAGATAAACTCAAGGCAATATCATCTTCCAACCCTTTAATCCGGGATATCCGAATTCCCGGAGCAGGAACAATTTCATATAAAGTAATTGTCGGCCCTTCAATAGCGCTAATGCTTTGAATAGTGATATTATAGTTTTCTAATGTTTCTTTAATCCGCAATTTATTCTCTGCGATTTCACGTTCCTTCTGTTCCCTGGTTCTTTGTGCATTGGAATAGTTTTCCAGCAAATCTATTTCCGGAAAACGATAATGAGGCAAATCCGCCCTGGGATCATAGGGTTCAAGTTTCATGTATTCGGATCCTGCCTCTTCTTCTTGAAACAAATCATCCTCTATCGTATTCTGATCTGATCCTATGATCGTTTTTTCCACCTCTCTCTGGTTATCTACGGTTGTATGCTCCAATATTGAAAACTGACTAATTTCATTATCCTCTTCTATAAAAACATCTTCTCCCGGAATCGATTGGGCAATAAGTGCAACCTCCGAAGGGACAATCTCTTCTTCCTGAATCGAAGGAGTATCAATCATATCATTTGGATCTTCTTCTGAAATAATTTCTTCCTGAGAATCTTTCTCTTTTTTCTTAGAGGAAAAAATACGGGAAAAGAACGGGGCTTTCTTTTCTTTGGGGGATTCTTCCTTCTTTTCTTCAAGAATAGATTCTATTTCTATCTCTTGCTCATCTTGCTCCTCTTTGGGAGTAGATTTCAATGCTTCCGACCATCTTTTATAAAATGTTGCTCCACCAAAAGTAATCAGAAGAACAAAGGCCAGGAATATCATTAACAAAACAAAACCGGGCTTTCCAAATTTTAATGAGAAATATTCCTGAAACTGGCCTCCCAGGCCTCCGCCCAGCCAAACCTGCTCAGGTACAATAAAGGCAAAAAACATCGAGAACCAGATCATTACCGCCATTACGACAATGGTTGTCCGGATAATCGGTAACAAAGACTTTTTTATTAATAAACGAACGCCATAAATAAAAGCCAATAATAAAAAACCAAAGGAAGCAATCCCAAACCAATGTTTGATAAATAGAAAAGAAAAATACAATCCGATTATACCTAATTTATTTTGGGGTATTTTCTCCGTATTTATTGTTTCCCATAAACTTGGACGAAAGATATCATCATCCGCTTCGTGTGAAAAACAAAAAGAAATAAAAGACGATAAAAGGAATACGGTAAAAAGCAATAAAAAAATACCTGCAATAGCATGTACTTTTTCATTGGTTACAAAATTCTTCAAACCATTAAAGCTTCCTCCCTTTGCTTTTGAAGACTGAGAAGAGGTTTTTTTCTTGGAAGATTTCTTTTTTCCAGATTTTGCTTTTGTTGATTCTTTTTTGATTACAGAAGGCTCTCTACGTCTATTTGCCATTTATTTATGTTTCTCTGTGCATTAATTTACAAGTGTTTATCATTTTGAATTTCAAAAACACATCCCCATTCAAAATGCATAATATACAAAATTAACATTTTAAAGATTCATTTTACAAAGCATCTCATCCTGTTTTATAAACATGAAAATGTTAATATATTACAGAAGTTACGCAAGTGGAGACGTTATAGTAATGCAACAAGCAGAAAGCAGCAAGCAGAAAGGATAAAATAGATAAAACCGATAAAGTCGATAAAATAGATAAACTTTAGCAACTAACAACTAATCACTAACAATTTATAATTTATAATTAATTTCAATTAACCATTTATCATTCACCATTATTTATAACTTCATTTAATTTGTGTAACTTCTGTTATGATTTTATTTACTGTTTGGGGCAACTTTTCCGGGAAAACCAACGTCTTTGTAAATGAAGTATCAAAATCGTTGTCTTTATATGCTATAATTCAAGAATTTATTAATCTCTAACATTAGAATTTATGAAGATCATTAAATTATCGTTTCTAATCCTTGTTGTTGGCCTTGCATCCTGTTCGAAAGGAGTCCAAAACCCGAAATGTAATGAAACCCCACCTACTGATGAATTATGCCAAGCTATGTTTACCTGCTGGTTTTATGATTCAAAATCGAATTCATGTAAAGAAATATCTTATGGCGGTTGTTCTTTAAAGGGGTTCGAAACAAAAGCAGAATGCGAAGAGTGCAAATGCCATAGCCTGACAAATGAGGAATACGTAACAACATCAACTGTTAAGGAATAGCCTTTTTTACTAACATATTGTTATCATTGCGGGCTTGACCCGCAACTCCCTCAATAAAGAAGGGGATGCTGAAACAAGTTCAGCATGACAGCAATGTTTTGGTTATAAGCATCGAAACGCAATCTGGTAATCCCTGTCACCGGTAACCGGAAAATTATTCCTCCTCTGTAATTTGCAATTCGTCATTGGTAGCCGGCTCATCCTCTTCCCTGTCCCTTCTTGCTTCGGCCCATCCCCTGCGTTGGGCGATAAGGTATTTGTAACGCCCGATATG
>JAVBLM010000045.1:0-9021 GCA_031553535.1 Bacteroidales bacterium
CAAAGGAACTCCCGATGCTATTTTTTTGAGAGCCTCTGTCTCAAATTTGACATAATCAAAGTCTTCTTTATTCATCTCTTATTCTTTTGTGTAAAATTAATACTTTTTTTAATCTTGACACACTTTATTGAATAGACCCAAAGAAAAGCCTACAGCTTCGTTTGGGTATTTCAGGGAAGCCTGAAAGTATTTTACACTTTCGTTTGGAGATTTCGGGAAGACCCGAAAACGTTTTACACTCTCGTTTGGAGATTTCGGGAAGACCCGAAAACGTTTTACACTCTCGTTTGGGGATTTCGGGAAGACCCGAAAACGTTTTACACTCTTGTTTGGAGATTTCGGGAAGATCCGAAAACGTTTTACACTCTCGTTTGAAGATTTCGGGAGAACCCGAAAACGTTTTACACTTTCGTTTGGGAATTTCGGGAAGACCCGAAAACGGTTTACACTACTGCATGAAAGTCTTGGAAAAATCCGGCATCTTCCAGCAAAACAGCATATAAAATATCCGAAAGTAATTATCCCCTTTACTTTGAATGTTTCTGGAAGGATCGAAAGTATTATATACGGCCACATCTAATCGTACTATAAGTTATGAATGATTTTCCGAAGAGGTTTATTATTTATAAGGTTTGCATGTGGATACTTACTAAACAAGCAGACAGATATCTATGAGAGATACACTAAGCAGAATATTATTCATATTTACGAAGTTTCAATTTATATCCCGAACTCACGTTACTATAGCTTAGATCCACCATGTTATATCACGAAAGCATAAAACTATTTCTTGTAGGAATTGAGGCAAGGATTATTTCGTTGCTGATATCTTTTTCTTTATCAAGTTGGACACCTCAAGAGCTTCAATGTTCGTTCCTGTCATTGGTAATGAAACTTTCGCAGAGTGCGGCATCCGAAGTTGTGAATTCAACATAGTTAATCCCCATTCATTTATCAAAAAGCCGGCCTCATTTCTGAGCCGGCTTTCTCCTTTTTATTTAACACGAATAGTTGTGATATAATGCTATTTTTTCAGGCTTTCCGGCTTCAATATTGCACGCACATATTGATCATGCTGAATATATTTGGCAACATTTTTAATATCATCAATAGTAAGAGCATTAACTACCTCTTTGTATTCATCTAAAGTTAATAATTTGTCACCATAATCATATAATTGGTCAAACCAACTGATCCAACTGTTGTTTTCTTTCATGGCAACCTCCCTGTTGTTGCAGAGTTGTTTTTTTACTTTATCAAGATCAACAGCCGTAGGCCCGTTTTTGATAATCTCATCCAAAATACCCCAAATGGCGTTTGTGAGTTCATCTATCCGTTCAGGGTCGCATCCAAGTGTTATATTCATAAAAATTTTGGGTTGAGGGTTTTTCTGAGGACTTAAATTAAACCATACACCATAGGTTCCCCCCAGTTTCTCACGGATATCTTCCGTCATTTTTATATCGATAATATCCGTTAAGACTTTAACACATAATCTTTCTTTTTCATTCCAAGAGAAAGGCTGGCATGTGGCAATAGAGAACATGGTATTTTCGCCGATTCCCGCATATAGTGTTTGGTCAACAACACCTTTGGCAAATTCGGTAGAATGGTCTATCCATTGTTCCTTTTTGCCCGTAGAAGGTATTCCTCCTATATATTTTTCTACCATCGGAATAAATGTCTCTATATCGATATTCCCTACAAAATAGAATACAAAATCTCCCGCATTGGAAAAGCGTTCTTTGTAAGCCTTAAACATGTCATCCAGATTCATTAGCTTCAGGTCTTTTTCTTCCAGTTGAACAATCGTTCTTTTATCATTCGGATATCTCAAGCGATAGTTAAAGATACTGTATTTATAATTGGGAGAATTTTTCTGCATATTGATACTCGTTCTCCAAGAATCAAGCATTGTCTCAAATGCTTCATGATCTTTGCGTGGAGCTTCAAACATCATATAAAGATATTGCATGAATGTTTCCAGATCGGTTATGGTTGTATTACCGTCGATGCCTTCTCCCAGATCAGTAATCCAGGGATAAATAGAAAAGTTCTTACCTGCCTTATATTTGCTGAGTTCGGTAGGATTGTAATTTCCTATTCCGCAATTACTGATAACGGATGACGCAAATTGAGCATTTAATAATTTGTTGTCCGGATACAAGGACGTTCCTCCCCAGCTATATGCATGGAAAAGAATCTGATCGTTTTTGAAATTCGTATTTTTTATTACAACAGTAGCTCCATTGCTTAGCACTAGTTCGGCATAATCAAACTTTTCATTGTCGGTACGTTTCTCCACTTTTCCGGCTTGGGGTTCTTTTGCCAGGAACGGTAAAGTAGACACATCATCTACATAAGGAGTTGTATTTAGTTTTTTTGCTTTTTCAAACAAAGTTAGAAAATCTTTCTCAACAGGAACTTTTACACCTTTTTTCTCAGGCAATGTAAAGCGTACGGTAATATTTTCGTCTTTTATCCATTGATCGATAATCTTATTGATTTCGTCCAGGGTAATACCGTTCATCATTGCTTTTGCAAAATTATATTTGTCTTCCGCACTGGGAATAGGATTGTTTTCCAGGAAGTGGTATCCGTAGGAGGAAGCAATATTTCTTGATTCCTGTTTGGATTCTTCTTTTGCTGCTCTTTCGTAACGACTCAATAATGTTTCCTTGGCACGGTCTAATTCTGTTCCCAGGAATCCATGCTGTTGTAAACGTTTAATCTCGGTCAAACCTAACTCGAAAGATTGTAACCCCTTGTTTTCTTTTGCAACAAAGAAAACGGTGAACGCATCATTAACCCGTGACCAATAATCCGAATAGTAAGAATAACCATATTGGAAAGGCGCTGTCTTTTTCTCGCTAATTTCCGACAAACGTGCATTAAACATGGTGGAGAAAAGGGAATACGTAAGGTCTCTACGGAAATCTCCCAGTGTTTCGGTCTCTTTGTTAGGTTGTTTGTAATTTATCGAAACCCATGTTCCTGTTGCTTCTATGTCTGTGCCAATGGCGATCAAAGGTTCTTTATTATCGGGAATGGAATAACTTGGCCTGTTTAGTGGGGTCGTCGGTTTATCATTCATCTCGAAGAAGTCAATAACCTTTTGTTCCATTTTTTCTACATCGAAGTCACCCACAATAACAATCGCCATATTGTCAGGCCTGTACCATGTTTTGTAAAAGTTACGGATGGAACTGTATTTAAACTGTTGTAAACTTTCCAATGTACCGATAGGCAGGCGGCCGGCATATTGGGAGCCTTTTAATTCTACCGGCAACGTTTTTTGCATCAAGCGGTCTTGTGCACCTCTATATAAACGCCATTCTTCGATAATAACACCTCTTTCCTTATCTATCTCTTCTGCGGTCATTAACATGCCGAAAGCCCAGCCATCCAGAATTTTCAATCCCATATTGAATAACTCTTCATCATCGGTAGGCACAGTAAGGTGATAAACCGTTTCGTCAAAACTGGTGTAAGCATTAATTTCCCGTCCGAAAACGATGCCTTTTTTTTCCAATTGATCTATCATGCTGTTTCCGGGAAATTGTTTGGTGCCGTTAAATCCCATGTGTTCGGCAAAATGTGCCAATCCGATCTGGTCTTCTGTTTCCAAAACAGAACCGGCATTAACCGCTAAATAGAAGACGGCTCTATTCTCCGGTTTCTGATTAGCCTGAATGTAGTATGTCAATCCATTGTCTAACTTTCCTATTTTAACTTTCGGATTGATGGGTAGGGGCTGATTGAGATTGATGTTTTGCGCGGTTACTATAAGCCCGACAAAACAAATGATGGCGGTAAAGGTTAATCTGATGCTTCTCATTCTTGAACAGTTTTAAATATGTTTATACTAGGAAAAGAATTATATAATATATATGAAATATTATCTTTTACCATGCACGGTTGATGACGACCTGGATCCGGACTTCCGGAAAATTGTTTTCGGTTTGCAAATATAATTATTTATTGTTAGATACGATTGGTTTTTTCTGTGTTTTTTTGGAAATAATTTCTTGAAGGGACTTTTGAGATGCAGGGGGAATTCAATTACGAACAGCGAAGCCCTCAACGAAGTTAATTATGAATTATGGAAGATTAATTTTCGATTAGCCGATTAGCAGACAGAAGAGTATCATTGCAATGGCGACAATATATTGGTTAAGGGCATAATTGCGAGGCACGAAGCATCCGAACGCATTCTATGCTAAAAAACAACTATTTTCCAAACTTTTTTCAAAAAACCATTTAACTTGCATATTTTTTTATATTTACAAAAGGTTCGCCACGATTTACTACAGCAAAAGCTCGTGCTAATAATTTGCATCTAATATTATTCAAAACTAACATTTTAGGTTTTCCTTCAGATACTTTTTTTTCGTAATAGAATCTCAACTCCGGATCGGATGCTTTGGCACTCATCGAACACATATTTAGTAGCGATTTGAGTTTCTTATCTGCCAAATGATTCACTTTCGTTCTGCCTCGAATAGAACTTCCCGAACTGTATTCAAAAGGTGCGACTCCAGCATAACAAGCCAATTGTCGCCAATTGTCGAAATTCTTAAAACCTTTTGTTACAACTATCAAATAAATAGATGTCTGTGTGCCGATTCCGGGAATTGATGTCAGCAATTTCTTTTGCGTTTCTAATGTTCGGTTTTCTGAAATAATTTCCGAGATGCGAGATTCAATTTTTTCCATACTCTTTTTTAGATTTTTAATTGTTTCTTTATTGATTCTCAAAATATTTTTCAAGACTTTTGAAGGAATAAAACCTTCATTCTCACCACTACTTTCAAACATTCTAATAGCCTTAAGACACTTTTCCCGTTCACTCATCAGTACTTTGAGCTCTGCAATATCATTGTCCGAAACTTTGCCAAGTCTAACTTTATGCATATGAGTATACGCATAATAAGCAATATCTTTTGCATCCGACTTATCTGTTTTTCCTCTTGATATTCCTTTGCTTCGTTTGATTTCAATTCCTGGAATTATCCAGTAATCATATTGATGGTTACTTAGATAATAACTCAACGGACACGAATACACACCCGTATCTTCAAAACAAAATAAAGTTTTGCTTACATCTATTCCCAGCTTTTTCAGATATTTGATGATTCCAGCTATTCCTTTGTCTTCGTTTGGGAGAATCTGGTGATGATGTCTTTTTTCTTCAGGATTCAACAGAAATACAACATCTAATTTCAATTTTGAAACATCAATCCCTACCATACAATCATATTTTTTCATACTTTTGCTTTTGAAAATTAATAAAATAGGTTGAAACACTTTACAGCCTTTATTAGACCTTATTGTCTAGTATTCTATTTGAAGCTGTTCAACCCAAAAACTTCAGGGAAGAGCAACAGAAGACTAATGCGTTCGATAGAACCACTGTTCTTGCCAAGCCGATAGTTCACTTCTGCTTCTCTTTCCGAAGTAAATTTAATGATTTTTTTAATATTGCAAAGTAAAGGCAAGCCGCCGACCGTTGCATGCAAGCAGGCAACAGTATGGATGGGCAAATAAAAAATATAATGAAAAAATTGTATGAGTAATGTTTTATTAGATAATTCATATTTGACAAGTGCCTATAGATGTGTCAAAGGCAAGGCAGAATCTGAGTCTGACTTGCAAAATTTTTATAGATTTCTAGGGGAAATATTATCCCATAAAGAAATTTTTGTAAATGTCAAACTTGACGGGCCTGTTTATAATTCTACTGCTGAGATAATCAACTTTCTAAAATCAGAAAGTAATGGATGTTTTGAAATAAAACTACTTTTACAATCTGAAATTGATTACGATTCGATTTTAAACATTTTGACAAACTCTATTCTTGAAAACAATCTCGACACTCTCATATCTTCAAAATATTCTGAAGATATAATGCCTCAATTTAATGGAGACAATCCTGATTTAAACTTCCATTATTGGTTAATGGGTAATAACCCAGCAATTCCTAAGGATGTATCATTAAAACATGGGGCAACATATCTCCCTTTTATTTTGGCAGACAAGATTGATTTCTTCAAAAAATTCAAATCTTCAAAAAAGAAAAACTGGACAATTGAAAAATCCTTGGCAGTTACTTCAAAAATAAGATCTTTAGTATATAGTGAGATTGGGAAAAAATATAAGTTGATTTACATTCCCTCATCTACAAGAGCAAAAAATACTCAATGTTTTTTCAACAATCCATCCTTAAGGAATCTCTTATTTCAGGATGAGTTAAATTATAATGATTTCAAAGTGAATTTCACGAATAATACAAATATTTTGACTTCCATTATTTCAAGAAATAAATGCGTGCCTATTGAAACACTACATGACGTGTTTAATATTAGAAAAAGGACTGAATGCGTTAGAAAAGAAATACATAGAAAGCCATTATTAAAAAAAGGAGATTCACTACTAATGTATCAATACGAAAAAATTGACACATTAAGAAATGTATTAGATGATTATTTAGATAAAGGAAAAACAAAGTTTTCATTAGAAGGATTTAATCCAAATTTTTCATACAATTATATGCAACAAGAATTTGGAGTATCATTCCCTATAATGGATATACTCTTAAAAGCATTGAGTACAAAAAAACAAAAATCAACGTTGAAAAAATTAGAGCCATTTATTGTTCCTATATTACAAACACGCTTTCAAAACAAAAATGAGTTTATTAGTAATTTAAGAAAATACGCAGGGCTAAATGGATAAAATTATAGTATTATATGGGCTTCCATGTACAGGAAAAACAACAATATTAGACTTCTTAGCTGTTGCTAAATCATGTAATATCATACATATTGACAATATATGGATGTCTAAGTTTGAAAAACCTACCTTTTCAGTTGAAGAAGGGAGAATTGTATTTGAAGAATTGGTAAATAGGTTAATTGATTTAATTAGTAATAAAAAAAGATTGATTTTCATTGAAGGAATTTTTGCTTCTAAATACCGATTGGAAAAATTACAAGAAATTTCTAAAAAATTCGACTATGAATTTTCATCAATACTATTATTCAATGAATTTGAAAATCTAATCAAATTAAACAATGAACGCAATAAGAATATAGAAAATAAGATTACAAATGATACCCTAGCATTCTTAAATAGCAAATTTGAAAGCCAAATGTTTTGCAATATGAGTATAAACACAGGAAAAATACCAATAAAACAAGCAGTTAATATTATTGATAATTATTTGCAATATGGAAAAAAGATTTATCGCTGAAAACATAATAGAGTATTGTGTTGAAAATTCCACTCAGTTACCTGAAAAAACTAAGAATATTTTATTCGAAAGCATGAAATTGCAGGACGCTAGTAAAGTCATAGGTTCACTTCCTAGCTTCATTATGAGGTTTATTTTACTAACAAAAAAACCAAAGAAAATTTTAGAAATAGGGACTTTTACTGGATTCACACTTTCACTATTTGATGAATATACAGACAATGGCACACATATCACTTCTTTAGAAGAAGATCCTACACATTACAAATTGGCATACTCCAAATTTGGGGATATTATTAATGCAGGGAAAATAACGCTTATTAATAATGAAGGAATTGCATATTTAGAAAATTGCGAAACTCTTTTTGATTTTATTTTTATTGATGCAAGAAAAGAAGTTTTTTACAATAAAATAGATTTAATTCTTGAGAAATTAGAAGAAGAAGGGGTATTGATTGTTGATAATGCTTTGGCTGGTTTATCTGTTTTTAATCCGATTAAGCCATGGCAAACCCAAACTGTTGATTTTAATGAAAAATTAGCAAAAGACAATAGGTTCATTGTAACAATTCTACCTTTACGTGATGGATTCACTTTAGCTATTAAAAAGTAAGTATGATAAGTAGAATTATAGAATTTATAGATACTGAGATTAATTTGTTTTGTAGTCAAAATTCAAATTATAATATATACAGAGTAGGTTCATCTTTATTTCATGATCAACTAAATATAAATGATATTGATCTTGTTGTTATTGACACAAATTCGATTATTAATTACTCAAAACAAATAGAAAATTTCAAGAAGAAATTTTCCGATAGAAATTTTCTGAAGAGTACGATTGACACTTTTGATAAACAATTAGATGTTTTTTTTATTTCATTAGAATATTCCATATTTTTCAAATATGGAATAAAATTAATTCATAGGTTTGGTTTTGGTCCAATAGCAGAGGATGATTGCTTGTCCTTGCATATCGCAGGTCCAATGAATGTTGAATCTACAAATTTATTCTATCAAGAATATCCTATTTTTCATTTAGTTTTTGACCATTACAACAAAAGATTAGGAACAAAAGAATTTTCGGAATTAATTACCAAACAAAACTATAATGATTTTGAAATAGAGAAAGCCATTCGTGGAATTTTATTTCGTTCAAATAACACAATGTCAATTAATATAAAGAGACAATGTTTAAATAGAATAAATCTTATAACATTGATATACCAAAAACATCCGTCTCCCTACATTGAAGCGTTTAATATAGTATCCTCACTACAAGACATTGAAGTTGTAAAAGAATTAATGAAATACAAATGAGTAGAAATGATGAAAAATGCCAGCGTGCAACAAGCAGCTTGGCATAAGTGGCGGTGTAAACTCGCAGAAATATTTGTACAAATTTGCAACTGTATCGCCCGTCCGCGCAGAGCAGTGAGCCGCCACCTACGCAAGCCGCCGTCCGTTAGGCATCAGCGGGCGACATCGTAGTGGGAACATTGAAAAATTAGAAAAAAAACAATACGAATTAATTGTAAATGAATAACACAAAAGAACAAACAGCTAACATAGATACTACCACCCTACCAAAAACAACTTTCTATTACAACCCGGTCTATTTTTAAACCCAAACCAAAAATAAAAAACTATTTAATTGTACCTTTGCATCCGGTTTATTCCGTTAAAATCAAAAGAATGAAAAGATCCATAGCACATTTGCCTGCTGAAAAACAGGAAGATTTAGACTTTATTGTAAAAACTACCCTGAA
>JAVBLM010000031.1:0-68681 GCA_031553535.1 Bacteroidales bacterium
TAACGTGAATTCGGGGTATAAATTGAAACTTTTTCAAATACGAATAATATCTGCATAGTATGTCGTCCATGAGCTTGTTTTATAGGTACCCATATATGAAACTCACAAATAATAGGCCTTTTGGGAATCGTTCATAGCATAAATTAAGACTTAGATATAAATATATAATGCTTTCGGGCCTTCCCGAAATCTTCAAATGAAAATCATTGATAAAATTTTCCGAAGGGATTCCTATTATCTATTTTATCTGTTTTCTCCTTCCTGCCTGTTGCGTGTTTTCCGATTCCTCCACTTTCAGGTTTAAGAGTAGGGGATGTAGAATATAATTAGAAATAAGCACGTAATTCGATACTTCCCAAATGTTTCATTTTATAGTTTTCTCCAACCCTTCCTTCGTAAGAAAGGTTTAGTTGCAGGTTCTGCCACAAAGTAGTTTGATATATCAGGTATACGATACCATTGTTTCCGGGGCTAAGTCCTTCAAGCATTTCATAACCAACGGAAGAAGAGGCTTCTCCTTGAAATAAAATGTAATAATAACTTGCCTTTAGCATTATATTGCCTCTTTTAGGGATCGTATAATTAAATTCAAGGCTTGCATTGTTGTTATACGATTGCTCATTCCCATGCTTATTTATCTTCTGTGCATATTTATATAAGGCAGTCAATTTGATGGATGTTTTATATTGATAGGAGAAGCTGCCTTCAATGCTATTGTAATATATCTGGTAATTTTTATTTCCAAGGTATTCGGAGGTTCTTGTTATCCAACCATTCTGATATTCACTTTTAAGTGTAAACATCTTTTTGATATTGCATCTTCCTGAGAAAATCCATGAAGAAGTTTCGCTTAACTCGAATCCATTCACATTTAAAGTTTTATTCCTTGCATTATTATAAATACCATCTAATCCCCAGATTGTACTTGTTTGGTTGAATGATAAGGCATTCCGGAAGATGTTAGATGTGGAGACGAGGGAAGTATCTTCGATATTGCGATAAAAAGGGTTGATCATACCCGCAATGGTTGCTTCTGTGTTTTTTAACTGTGTTTTATATGTTGTCGTATTTGAAAATCGGGCAATAAACTTCTTGAGTCCTTTTGTGTTTCTCCAAACTGCCATCGGGCGAAGTATAAGGCTTTGTGTTAATTGATTGTTATAGGTCTTTATATATTCGTTTGAAGGTAGCCATACACGGATGTAATTTGCCTGGTCTTTATAAATGGCAACTTCAAACTCATCCAGTTCTTCTACTCCATTACCATTGTAATCAATCCATTGATATGTCCCTTGTCCATCTGCCACTCGTAAATACGAATATTCATTTTTTTGCTCCATCCCTGAACCCACTTCATAATAGGTACCGATCTGTATTGCGCCTTTCAAAAACCGGCCTTGATAATCGAGGCTGGTTAGTAATGTGTTTTCTCCAATACTGTCATTTGCATCTAAATACCGATATGTCGTGTTGAACCGTAATTGATGGTTAAGATATTTTATAAAATCAAAGTAGGCAGCTACCTTATGTGCCATGGCATTTGTAAATAATACCCCGTTTTGAGTGATAGCTTCTATACGATTGCTGTAGAGAATGCCATATCTATAGGAAGATGCTAAAGAATTACTATTTTTGATAAAGACAGAAGCTTCGTTATAGGCATAGCTTTGCGGCAGGACAGAATCAATGGTTAGCAGTTCATATACATTTAACTCCAATTCGTTTGCAATACCAACTTCTATATATTTGAACGTTTTACTAAATGTTTCATTACTTTGAATGAATAATGTTTTATAATCAAATTGCCTGTTGTTTAGTATTTTCGTATCGAAGAAGATTTTATAATTGTTTACATAAAAATCTGCTATAATATGATTATTGGATGCCTTGTAATTATATTCCGGAATAATATATACATCTGATATCAAGCCGATTTTTCCTTTCTGTTTTTCTGTAAAAAATAAGCTTATTCCTCCGAAATGATCCGTACTGTACCGTAGTGAATCGGCAAGGTTATAGTCTCTTGCAAAAGATACATCTTTATAATCTTCAATGTATCGGAAGTTTGCATTTTTTACTTCATAATATCCTTTGATATTCACATCCCAATCGGATTTAATCCCCCGCTTTTTAATAGTGGATGTATTATTTGCAAGTACTTTTAATCCAAACCCCACATTGTTTTGGTTGTCAATAGAAGAGAATGTGTTTAAATCATTATTTGAAAGAGCTCCTTCTATAGAAAAAAATGTGTTTTTGAAAGGTGCATAATCAAGTGCCAGACTATACATCTGGGTGCGTTTGGGAGTAACAAGCAGCATGACCGGAGCATAATTTCCTTGCGGAATTCCATTGATAGGTGCAATCCATGCGAATACACGTCCATTGACTGTGTTTTGTGTTAAAATATAATCTCCTTTTCCGGATCCTACTACCATAAAACCCAGTCGATAACAGGCGCTGTCTTTATTTGTGCTATATACAAAAACAGAATCATAGTGTATGCCGTTAACTAAAGTATCAACCATTTTATACAGTATTTCATTACTTTGGTATGCAATGCTGTCAATATTGGGGATGTAGGCATTATCTGTATTATTCCCTATTGATGCCAAATATAATTTTTGCTGCTCTGTCAAATCAAGCTGATTAGGCTGATTTTTCATGTCTTGTTCATTGAAAAAATTAAACCGGAGTGCTGTTTTTTTGCGGGTAATCTCTGTATTCAGATATAAGATAGAGCGCGAATAACTACGATCTGAATATTCAAATTCTACAAGAATACGTTTGTCCCGGGTAATCATTTGCCTGGAGGTAAAAGTTATTTCCCCTGAATTGTAGTTTATCGTGTAATCAGCATCTTCCCCCCTTCTTAACAATACGGAGTTGATATAAACGCGTTCACTTCCTGCCAGTACCATGATATATGTTTCACCATTGATCCCATGCAGTTGATAAGGTCCTTGGACACTTTCAATGGCAGTAATCGATTGACGATGAAAAGTCCCTTTTGCCATAGAGCCGCTCAAAGCAACCTTATAGAATGTGGTATCTTCTTTTTTATCAGTACTATGGAAAGAAACAGCACCTTGTAATCCTTGTCCTTGTCTTGTAAAGCGCATAAAATAAGTATTGAAAGGTTTGGTTTCAATATCTCCTGCCAGGACCGACGCCATATCTTTGTACTTGAGCATGATGTATATTTTGTCGAATTCCTTTAATTGGGCAGTGTTCCCTTCGGGCTGGATGGGGATATTCTGGTCGGTAATACTGGCTAATATTTCTATGTTTTCATCCAGTTTTCCGGATAGTTGTAAGTTTAGATTAGAGTTCACCACCATATTTTGTGCATTTCCGATGGAAACTCCCCGGGAAATACTCCCGTATGTATTTAAATTTGCATCCGAAAACAATGCGTCTATCGGTGAAACAGGTTCAATGACCGAGAATGGGTTAACCGGTTCGTATAATCGTTTTTCGATAATAGAAAGTGATTTGTTTTTTGACTCTTTGTTTAACCGGTAGGGATATGTCCTGAAGAAAACAGTAATTGTCTTGCCTTGCACGTTAGGGTTTTGGATTAGTAAGGACCCATTAATATGATCTACAATATAATCCTTTTCCTCAATACCATTTATGGACACGCTACCCCATACCAATGATAGGGTATCCAAAACAATAATATCTGCATTTATTGTAAATTGTCGAATACTACGATTGGAGGTAGACTGTCCCGCTACGTAGGTAAGGGATATAACCAGTATAGAAAGAAAAACAAAAAACGATCTGGTTTTCAATATTCTGAAATTAAATCAAAAGAGTATAATTATATTAGACTATAACGAAAAACGGGGAAGGATGTTGCATAATATTAATGGGATACATTTTTTCTTTATAACGCGATAAAAGGAATAATGTTATCTTCCCAGTTTCTTAAAGCTTTTAGCGATGATGTTAATATCTCCCGCTAATTTATAATTTCTTGCATATAGATTATTCACTTGTTGAACAATATCATCGTTATCATCTTCCAGGTTTAGAATATCGGTAGGGTATAAGATTCCTTTTCTTAGCTTGGGCAATGAATTTCGCTGGCTGTTTTGTGTCGGTGCATAACCCACCCATGTTTTTTTTCCGGAGAGACAAGATAGTATATTGTGAAAGAACTTTCCTTTTTTTCGTACAAACCATACACATATAGGGTAGAGGATAAAACAGATAAAGGAAAACAAAATATCGAAAACGCGTTTTTTTCGTAAATTTTCCTTCTTTCCGATAGAATTAATATCCAGCATATACATATCTCCGGATATATTGATAGAGTTACTCCCTATGATGTAAGTACTTTCAGGAGGAGCAATTTTGTACTCCAACATTAAATCCTGTAAATCGGACGACATAAGGTTGATTATTTCTTTTGCTGTTATATTTTTTCCACAGAAAACTATTTCTCCGATTTGATAAATTGCGATAATATCTTTTAATTGCGTAATATCTCCAATGAAATGAGTGTTTTTAGTTTCCGATTTTTTGTGGTTGATAAATCCGATAAACTCACTTTTTAATGAGGTCATCTTTATTAATATCGAAACACGATTGGTCTCTTCTTCGTCGCCAATGATAAGTATACGGCTATTATGCAGTTCTCCGATAGGATAGTTTTTTATATTTAATCTCTTGATAATATATCGTAGGAAATTCGTACATATAAATGTCCAGCATGCCCCTAATATGATAACTGCCCTTGAGAACCGCATGTCCTCGCTTAACAGGGAATAAACAAGCAATATGAAAATAGTTCCCCAGATAACTCCCTGGTTTACCCGACTTATGGATACAGGCTTTTTGTATCCATTGGCAAAATAGATGGATAACACCCAAACTAATGCATAAATCGGCAGAATAAGAAACATATAAACACTAGAAAAGCTGCTTTCTCTCGCCATTAGCACTGAATATTCCCAGTAGAAAGCAATCCCTAGAACTCCCGCATAGATCAAAATGTAATCCAATAATGGCACTAATACCTTTACCAATAAACGTTTAACAATAGAAAGAGATGCGCGGAACCAGATCGCTATGTTTATCATTGCGTTAAATAATGTTGCATTCTTTTGAGAAAAATGTTTTTTCGCAAAGATCTGCATAGCACGGTAGAAAACAAGAACATAGTTAACGCTACTTTTTTTAGTGCTTTCTCCTTTATAATGGATAATTCTTGTTTTCGGGAAATAATAATTTTTATAACCGGCTTTTATAATCCGGTAAGATAAGTCAATATCTTCTCCGTACATGAAATAATCTTCATCCAGTAGTCCGATCCGGTCTAAGACGGATTTTCGTAACAACATAAATGCACCGGCAAGTACTTCTACGGAATTGACCTCATCAGGGTCGAGATAGGAGAGATGATATTTTCCGAATCTTTTTGATTTTTTGAATAGCTTCGATAGCCCGAATATTTTATAAAAAGCTACAGTAGGCAAAGGTAGTCCTCGTTTGGATTCGGGTAGAAATTCCCCGCGGCCATCTATCATTTTTACTCCTAGCCCTCCCGCATCCGGAGTTGCATCCATAAAAGAGATTGTTTTTTCAAAAGTATCTGATTCTACAACCGTATCAGGATTAAGCAATAATATATATTCTCCCTTGGATAGACGAATTGCCTGATTGTTTGCTTTGGAAAAACCGAGATTTTTTTTGTTCTCAATGAGTTTAACTTGTGAAAATTTATTGAGAATCATCTCCACCGAATTATCCACCGAATTATTGTCAACTACAAAAACTTCCGCATCAATGTCTTTCAATGCCACGTATACTGATTGCAAACATTGTTCCAAGAAGTAAGCAACATTATAGTTGACAATAATTATACTAAGTTTCATTTGGTTAAGATAATTTACAAAGATAGTATTTTTTTGTAAATATTCCTTACATATCTTAAGCTGATTATTTTTTATCGGCTGAATCTTATTTTGAGGTGCCGGGAAAAAGATTAACTTCATTGAGCTCGCAAGCTCGATCCACAATTCAAAGTTAACAGGTTTATGAGTTTACAAGTTAACAGCAAACCTGGATATTCTGTCCTTCCCTTTTTCACTTAACGTTTTCGAGAAAGCCTGAAAGCATTTTACCATTTACTTTGGAGTTTTCAGCAAAGGTTGAAAGCCTCTATCTATTTACTTTAGAGTTTTCAGCAAAGGTTGAAAGCCTCTAGCTATTTATTTTAAAGCTTTCAGCAAAGGTTGAAAGCCTCTATCTATTTACTTTGAAGTTTTCAGCAAAGGTTGAAAGCCTCTAGCTATTTACTTTAAAGCTTTCAGCAAAGGTTGAAAGCCTCTATCTATTTACTTTGGAGTTTTCAGCAAAGGTTGAAAGCTTCTATCTATTTACTTTGAAGTTTTCAGCAAAGGTTGAAAACCTCCTGCAGTATGGCTCTTTCTGCAAAACAGCAATATAAAACAATATGTTTAAGGTATATGGGTTATCACAATCAATATGCATACTTCTTTCAGTACATTTCCACTGCTGGCAAATCTTGTTATCACTCTCTGTATATATATTCCCGGATTTTTATTAGTAATAACCGGCTCATTATGGTCTTTTTAGGTCAGGAGCGCATAATGGACTTATAGATTTGAAATCTTATGTTTTTAATTAAATTTATGTTTTTTTGTTATTTTCATTATTGTTTTACTTGAATATTTCGTGTAATATTTTTATTAATTTGCTTTTTCGGTTATATAATTATATTATTTAAGTATTGTTTTATAATAAATCACAAATAAATGAACAATAAATATATTTGCATTGTTTGTTACATAACAAAAGTTACGCAAGTGAAGAAGTTACAGTAAGGAAACAAGCAGGAAGGATAAAACCGGTAAAGTATATAAAAGTGAAAAAAAATTGAATTTTGAATTTTGAATCGAGCTTACAAGCTCAACGAAGTTAATCTTGAATTAATTACGATATCTCTAACTTCATTTAACTTGCGTAACTTCTATTATATAAATTAAATATGGATTATTTTATTTGTTGTTAATATGAAATATGTCATTCTTTTTGTTTTCGTTTTTTTTTCATTTAAATATGAAAATGCCATATATGCCCAAGTACCATCCTCTCAAGGAAAGGAGTTTTATTTTTCTTTTATGCAAAATGGCTATAGGACATGTAATGGGAGCACGTACTATGAATCATTAACTTGTATCATAAGTTCGGACAAAAATTGTTCAGGTCGTATTTTTAATCCTAATACTGATTGGAGCATAGATTTTGATATACTTGCAGATAAGGTTACAACAATAGTTGTTCCTAAAAAACATTGTTATAATACTAATTCGGAGGAAGTAGAAAATCTTGGAATGATTCTGATTACTACCGATACTGTTTCATTGTGTATAGCTAATGAGGCTACAGACTCCTACGATGTTTCTATGGTCTTGCCTTTTAGTAAGTTAGGAAGTAAATACATTATACAAACATATACTCCGTCTTATTCCGGGCCCAGTGTTTGTGATCATTGTGTGAGAAGTGCTTTTCTTATTATTGCCACGGAGAATAATACAATAATAGATATAATTCCTACATGTTCTACTGCCGGAAGGAATCCTCCGGGTGAGCAATTCAGTGTTACTTTGAATAAAGGACAAACTTATCAGGTTCTCTCAAAGAAAAGAGGAGCAGGGGGGGATTTTTCCGGTTCTCTTGTTCAGGTTAGGGATACTAAAAAAATAGTAGTTTTTAATGGAAATACATTAACCGGAATTCCTGCTTCTGAAATTAATGGATTTGATCATATTTTTGGACAGGCTAAACCCACATCATCTTGGGGACGTAAGTTTGCGATTGTTGCTTCCGAATCAAGAAGTGGAGATTTTTGCCGTGTTACTGCACTTAATGATAATACGGCACTGAGTTTAAATGGTAATCCAATAGCCATTATTGATCAACGAGATACATATGAATTTGCATTAACGGATAAGTCTTCCTATCTTGAGACAACCGGACCTTGTGCTGTCTATTTATACCAAACCACGGGAGATTATGATAGTTCTATTCATGGCGATCCTTCCATGGTGAGGATCATTCCGGTAGAACAACAGATTAAAGAAGTTACTTTTGCAACATGTAATCCTAACAATACAATTAGTAATCATTATATAAATATCGTAACATCGACTAGTGATATTAATTCTTTAACTTTTGATAATGAGAGTATATCATCACAGTTTAAACCGTTTTTTGGAAATCCGCATTTATCGTATGTGAGTATGAATATCTCTCAAGGTACGCATACTATTAAAAGTGAAGCAGGGTTTACTGCCTATGTTTATGGTTTTGGTAACGCTAATGGATATGCTTATTCCGTAGGCTCTAACGCTTTGGACTTAGCAGGGTTGGGATGTGCATATCTTGATACGGCAAGTATTTTCTCGGGATTTGAAATTAAGGTAGTAGGTGATTTATGCCGGGATGAGAAAATACAGTTATTTGTTCCGTTAACAGATGCGAATTATTATTGGAATACAGGAGATACAACAGCATCTATAGATGTTTGGTCGGAAGGGACATATACTGTAGAAGGATCAATTGAGGGATGTACTCTGAGTAGAACCATTGACGTTTTTTGTCCTTGTGAGCTTTGGATACCCAATGCCTTTACTCCTAATGGTGATAATATCAATGATTCCTTTCTTCCAATTACAGCTTCTATATTAAGTACTTTTTCCATGTATATTTATGATCGATGGGGCGATGTAATTTATACTACTCATGATCATTCTTCCTGGGATGGAGGTAATGCCGCTTCAGGTGTTTATAATTATGTGATTTATTATTCCTGTATGATTAATCCCGACGAAATACAAAAAGCACAAGGTACTATTACATTGATGAGATAGAAATAAAAGAGAAAGCTTATCTAATACTGTTTGCGATGTGTTATTTTGGAATATAATTCTAATTTTTATAAAAATACAAGAAAACCATTAACGAAACGTTATTTATTACTATCTTTGTGTCATCATGCAACGAAAGTTTTTGGTAAATCTTTTTCTTTTCTTAGGGCTTAACCTGTTAATTAAGCCTTTTTGGATATTTGGCATAGATAGAACAGTTCAAAATACAGTGGGGGAGTGTGCTTACGGGATTTATTTTGCGCTGTTTAATTTTTCCATGATTTTCAATATGCTGCTCGATTTTGGAATAACCAATTTCAATAATCGCAGTGTTGCCCGTTCAAAAGATTTTCTTGAAGAAGGCTTTTCCCGCATATTTACACTAAAACTGCTTTTAGGGATATTTTATATACTATTTGTACTGGTGGCCGGTTGGGTAGTTGGTTATGATGAATATCAGTATAAACTTCTTATTCCTCTTGTGATTAATCAGTTCCTATCCGGCTTTATTCTCTACTTACGATCAAATGTTTCCGGTTTACTGATGTTTAAAACAGATAGTTTATTATCAGTAGTAGATCGTATTATCATGATTATTTGTTGTAGTATATTGCTATGGGGAAATGTAACCGATATTCCTTTTCAGATAGAATGGTTTGTCTACATACAAACATTTGCTTATTTGTTTACTATAGCCATTGCATTACCTATCGTTTTGAAGAAGGCAGAATTTAAAGCACCTTATGTTGACTGGAAATATTTCAAATATATTCTTCGTCAGAGCATTCCTTTTGCGTTACTGGCATTACTGACAAATTTACACAACCGGACAGATTCCGTATTCTTGGAAAGATTATTGCCTTTTGGATTAGGGGCAGAACAGGCAGGGATATATGCATCTGCTTTTCGTTTGCTCGATGCTGCGATGATTGTTGCTTATCTGTTTTCCGTTTTGCTGTTGCCGTTGTTTGCTCGCATGATGGCGGAGAAAGAGTCGGTAAACTCATTAGTTAAGACATCTTTTACGCTTATTTTCATATATGGGATAGTCCTTGCTGTTTCTTCCTATTATTATAGTTATCCGTTAATGGAATTACTTTACCATGATCATGTCCTAGAATCTTCTGATGTTTTTCAAATATTGATGCTAAGTATTGCCCCTTTATCGGCAACCTATATTTTTGGTTCTTTACTTACCGCAAACGGTAATTTAAAGAAATTAAATATTATTGCCTTTATTGCGATGGTATTAAATATTGGTCTGAATGTTGTTTTGATTCCGAGGTATTTAGCAGCCGGCTCTGCAATAGCCAGTGTTTGTACGCAATTGTTTATAATTACAGCAGAGATTATTATTTCAGTTAAAGTTTTCTCATTAAGATTATCAAAAGGATATATATTCCGCTTATTAGGTTTCCTTTTATTAACGGTTATTGTAGCCTGGCTTTCTTTGAGATTTCCGTTTACTTGGAGTGTTAATTTTATTATAATGCTTTGCCTTTGCGGTTCTTTGAGTTTTCTTTTAGGGTTGATAAAACCAAAAGAGATAATTTCACTCATAAGAAAGTAAAATTATCCCTTTAAATATATATAGATCGGGTTAATCTAGAAAAGACCTTGCTATTCGGAAGAAAGCAGTTCTTCTATTTGGGAATTAATCAGTGTTGCAAATCCATCAATAGTCATTGAACCCAGGTCCCCAACTCCATGTTGACGGATTGATACTGAATTTTCATTCATTTCTTTTTCTCCGACAATGATCATATAGGGTATCTTTTGTAATTCGGCATCCCTGATCTTTTTCCCTGTCTTTTCGCTTCTATCATCGATTGTTACACGGACATCCATTTTGGATAGTTTCTTACATACTTCTTCCGCATATTCTTGGTACTTGTCGCTAATAGGCAAAATAATGGCTTGAGTAGGAGTTAACCATAAAGGAAAGTTTCCTCCCGTATGCTCGATTAATACGGCAACAAAACGTTCCATAGATCCGAATGGAGCACGATGTATCATAATAGGACGATGTTTTAGATTGTCACTACCTATATACTCCAGATCGAAACGTTCGGGAAGATTATAATCTACCTGTATTGTGCCTAATTGCCATTTTCTTCCGATAGCATCTTTTACCATAAAATCCAGCTTCGGACCATAGAATGCAGCTTCGCCGATTTCTACGGTGGTGTTCAAATTACGTTGTTTTGCAGCATGCATAATTGCGTCTTCCGCTTTTTGCCAGTTTTCATCAGAACCGATATACTTTTCTTTATTGTCAGGATCTCTTAATGATATTTGAGCAGTGAATTCTTTGAAGTCAAGTGTTTTGAATATATATAATACAATATCGATTACCTTGCAGAATTCTTCTTCCAATTGTTCCGGTGTACAGAAAATATGTGCATCGTCTTGTGTAAATCCTCTTACCCGTGTAAGTCCATGCAATTCGCCGCTTTGTTCATAACGGTAAACCGTTCCAAACTCGGCAATCCGTAGAGGAAGGTCTTTATAAGAATGCGGTTTACTTGCGTAGATTTCGCAGTGATGGGGACAATTCATCGGTTTCAGGAAAAACTCTTCTCCTTCTTGGGGTGTGGTAATTGGCCTGAATGAATCGGCTCCGTATTTCTGAAAGTGCCCGGATGTTTTATACAACTCTACATTACCAATGTGAGGACAGATCACCTGTTGGTAACCATATTCCTTTTGCACTTTTTTGAGAAAGTTTTCCAGCCTTTCCCGTAAGGCGGCACCTTTAGGCAGCCAAATAGGTAGTCCGACACCTACTTTCTGAGAAAAAGTGAATAATTCCATTTCTTTTCCCAATTTTCGATGGTCGCGTTTTTTTGCTTCTTCCAACAATAACAGATATTCGTCAAGTTCTTTCTTCTTGGGGAAAGTAACTCCATAAATACGCGTTAATTGTTTCCGCTTTTCATCACCTCTCCAATAGGCACCGGCAAGATTTAACAGTTTTATTGCTTTAATAAATCCCATATTCGGAAGATGTGGCCCCCGGCACAGGTCAACAAAATCACCACTTTGATAGAATGTAATAGTCCCATCTTCCAGATCCCGGATAAGTTCTACCTTATATTCATCTCCTTTTTTCTCAAAATAGCTTAATGCTTCTGCTTTGCTGACTTCTTTGCGAACGATAGGCTGCTTTTGAGCAACCAACTCTGCCATTTTGTCTTCAATCTTTTTGAAATCATCGGAAGAGATAGCATAATCTAAAAAATCAACATCGTAATAAAAGCCGGTCTCAATGGAAGGGCCTATTCCAAATTTCACTCCCGGGTAAAGAATCTCAATAGCTTCTGCCATAAGGTGGGCAGATGTATGCCAGAAAATATCTTTTCCCTCATCGTCGTTCCAGGTAATCAAACGAACCGTTGCATCATTGTTAATCGGGCGTTCAAGATCCCACATTGCCTTATTAACTTCTGCGGCAAATACATTGCGCGCCAATCCTTCACTGATGGATAAGGCTATATCATACGAATTAATACCCTTTTGGTATTGTCTTACTGATCCGTCAGGTAATGTAATATTAATCATTGTAAACTTCTTTCATTTTTATGAATTTGCAAAAATACACGATTTTCTTTTATTCACGATATTACAAGTGAATACTTTTAATGAAATCGTTAATTAATTATATTATAGAAGTAACACAAGTTATAAGAAATTACAGGAAGTTATAATTCACGAACACCTTCGTGTAGTTTCCTGCAATAACTATTTAGTGAATAGTAGTGTGCTTCTGCCGGTATTTCTATAAAAACAAATATTGCTCATTATTTAACTTGTGTAACTTCTTTTATAAAATAAAAAAAGGATAACACTATCCTTCTTTCTATATAATATATCTTGTCCATAACAAGATAAGCCATGTTAAACGTAATATATTATTTCTGTGCCAAGAAATCTTGAACTTGCTCTGTCGGAACGATAGTTTCTTTGAATGTGTATGCACCCGTTTTAGCAGAACGCTCCATGCGGATTATTTTTGCAAAATCCTTACCTGTTGATTTCTTTAATGTTGCAACAACTTTCTTTGCCATATCTACAAACTATTTAATTTCTTTATGAACGGTTACTTTTTTCAAAAACGGATTATATTTTTTCAACTCCAAACGATCCGGAGTGTTTTTGCGATTTTTAGTAGAAATGTATCTGGACATACCGGGAACTCCTGATGCTTTTTGCTCAGTACATTCTAAAATAATCTGTTGTCTTGCTTCTTTATTTTTCTTTGCCATCGTTTTTATACTTTTACTTTCGGACTGCAAAAGTACAACTTTTTTTTATATGAATGTTCTCTTTTTATTTTTTATTTTCATATCTGCTTTCTTTACGTTCTTCCCATTATTTACAAGGCACAACCTTTGTTGATAAACGGGCTAAGTCAAGGGGCATTAGCCCAACTATCGCTTAGTTCTTTTTACAACTTCTGATTAACGAGAAAATTGTCATTTTGACATTTTTTTCTTCAAATACTACAAAATAATCTTTTTTTTAGTTTTCCGAGAAGAAAAATATTTTTTATACGGTTAAAAAAAAATAGATAAACACATATGTCTTATTTTTTTCTATTTGATAATGAGCAAGTAATAAAAAATAAATCCTTTAATACAAGTAATTGAAAAAGGTAAAGAAAAAAGCTGTAACTTACAAAGCGAAATTAAAACGATTATTTAACTAAAAAAATTAAATTATGGCTGATGATAGAATATTAAAAGTTACGGCTCATAGAAATCCCAGTCCCACAGGATGGGGGGATAAATGGGTAGGTGTAGCCAGGGTTGTTGATGAAAATGGATTTGAACACAATCACAAAGGGTATGGAGATACAAAAAGCGAAGCAAAGAGAAATGCAATAAATGCTGTATTTTCCATTCTTGAAAATTCCGGAATAGGATTTGACAGAGACAGTGTTATTGTTGATATTACATCACCTAATATTGATGCAAAAGTCGAGGCAGGAAGATTAGTTGAATTTACGATGGATGATCCCGTCGGCAATGAGGGTGATAGAAAAACATTTACAACCGAATACATTCCTCAAAATGCTGCATTCTGGTTATTCGGAATGGAGTGTTGTTTTGATAGTACTTTATCGGAGAAGTATGAGCTCGTTTCAACGATGTTGAAAGTATGGGGTGTGTTTAGAGGAGGTGATAGCCAAGATTCCGTGATGGCCTTACACAATATGTCCTTCGAAATATTTGAGGCAATTGCAAAACGCGAATGGACAGAAATAACAATGACAATAAATGCAGAAGGTATAATCACAAATTGGGAACTTATTAACGATTAGTTTTTTGTTATTATAAAAATATATAAAAATGCAAAAGACGAAATATTATATAGGGATTTTATTCATTGCTGTTTTGTTCAATTCGAGTTCGTATCCAAGTAAAAAATCTTATGCGGATTTGTATGAAGATCAGAAAATATTCATGGCAAAGTCTTGTGTTAGTGCCGATAATTATCGGATGATGTATCATGGTTGGGGAACGAAGGAAGAACGTGTTTACCTGGATGAAAAATCCCCTTTGCTTATTCCCGATACAGTTTTATTTAGAGAACGGTATAATGCTCCTTTTCATTTATCACGGATTATACATAATAAAGAAGAAAGAAAGGAATTCAACAGGAAAATAAAAGAGGGTGAAAAATTGCCTATGACATGTATTACCTACGAACAAGCTCAATTGTACCTGGATTGTTTAACAAAAATAAAAATGTTTAGCCCTGATGAAATTTCAATACGGTATGGGGTGTCAATACAATACTCCTTACCTACTTTAGAAGAGTATGAGTTTGCTTTAAAAAAGAAAATACTCACAGATGGAGCGGAGTATTTAGCAGATGGAAATATAGTTCTTATAGACACTAAAAACAAAAAACTGGAAGTCGTTACCTCTACAGAGATACCTGTTCGATTCAGAATAGTAATCCATAGAATTTCTTAAGGATGAGAAATACCTCCGTGCGCCTGAGGCTATACCCCAAGGGATGACGTTCGGACAATGGCTGTCCTTGTCTACTTGATCCATATCGGCTGAGCCTGATAAACGATAAAATCCCAGAAAATTTGTATCAAAACATCAACATTATCTCATGCGTTTCGATGTTCTTACATGCTTTGCGGTTACTTTACACTTTGCATGATGGCAATATGTTATTTATTGATTAGCTAATTGGCTAATTGATTTATGTCTTTTTCATACGTTTATTGGTATGGTTTGTGCACATTTTATGCTTACCATTAAAAATTGATGAATATGTCTTCTACTAATTTTTATAATTTCTCTGTCAAAGATACAGAGAAGTACTTTACCACCTCAATCTCATCGGGATTATCAGATAGCGAAGCAGAAGAACGTATCCTAAAATATGGATACAATGAGTTTAAAAAGAAAAAGCACAAGAGCCTTCTGATGAAGTTTTTAAATCAGTTCAAAAGTTTCATGATCATTGTATTGTTAATTGCGGCTGTAATATCAGGTGTTGTTGGCTATTTGAACGGGGAGGGCTTTACAGATGCTATTATTATTATGGTGATTGTTATTCTCAATGCCTGTATCGGAGTTGCACAGGAGGCGAAGGCAGAAAAATCGTTGGATGCACTGGAAAAAATGTCGTCTCCGCATACAAAGGTTATCCGAAATGGCCATATAAGCGTTATAGAATCTAAAAATGTTGTTCCCGGTGATATTGTAATCTTGGAAACAGGCGATTCTGTTCCTGCTGATATTCGACTTGTAGAGGCCGTAAACCTGAAAATCCAGGAGGCGGCATTAACAGGTGAATCGGTTCCGGAGGAAAAAATCACGGACGCAATAGAGGGCGAAGTGTCATTGGGGGATAGAGACAATATGGCATACGCTTCATGTAGCGTTTCATACGGGAGAGGAAAAGGCATCGTAGTTGCTACCGGGATGTATTCGGAAGTAGGAAAGATAGCCGCTATGATTCAGTCTGTTCCGGATACACTAACACCGATGCAGAAGCGTCTGGATAAACTGGGAAAGACACTGGGAATTGCAGCGCTTATAATTTGCGGTGTAATATTTATTGTAGGAATCATATATGGGCGGGGTCTTTTAGACATGTTTATGACGGCCGTTAGTTTGGCAGCAGCTGCTATTCCGGAAGGATTGCCCGCTGTTTCGACTATCGTTTTAGCGGTAGGAGTTCAACGTTTAGTTAAAAAGAATGCGATTGTTAGGACATTACCTTCGGTGGAAACGCTGGGAAGTACACAAGTAATTTGTTCCGATAAAACGGGGACACTTACTCAGAACCGCATGACAGTTGTACGATTATATACGGATGAGAAGATAGAAGATGCTGCAAGTATCGTAAAATGTTTATCCGATTCCGACAAGCAACTTCTTACAACTGCAATTTTAGCCAATGATGCCCATTTAATAGAGGAAGATGACGTATGGCATTCCGCAGGAGATCCTACCGAAACAGCCATATTGGATTTAGGATTAAAAACTGATTTAACAAAAAACACTTTGGAAGAAGATGCTCCCCGGATTGCTGAAATTCCTTTTGATTCGCAGCGGAAGATGATGACGACCGTACATAACCGCGGTGGAGAACTTTTGGTGTTTACGAAAGGTGGACTGGATGAATTATTAAGTTGTTGTGACCGGATTTATGATAAGAATATCGTTAGAAATATTACGGAAGAGGATATCGTCAAAATAACAGAAGCAAATCTCCATATGGCGGAAAATGCTTTACGCGTACTGGCAGTTGGAACGAAAGAAATAGAACAGCTTCCGGAAAAGATAGAACCTTCTACACTTGAAAAGAACTTGATCTTTCTGGGAATGCTTGGAATGATCGATCCTCCCCGGGAAGAAGTGAAAGCCGCGGTTGAAAAATGCCGTACCGCAGGAATAAAACCGGTTATGATAACGGGAGACCATAAGATTACTGCTATTGCTATTGCTGAATCGTTAGGGATAAAAACAAAAGACGATAAGGCCTTGACGGGTATGGATGTCGAGAAAATGTCCGATGAGCAATTGAAGGAGACTGTAGAATCCGTGGCAGTTTATGCACGGGTTTCTCCGGAACACAAAGTCCGTATCGTGAAGGCATTTCAATCCAATGGAGATATTGTTGCCATGACAGGGGATGGTGTAAATGATGCTCCTGCCCTTAAATTGGCAGATATTGGCGTAGCCATGGGAATTGTAGGAACCGATGTTGCGAAAGAAGCTGCGGATATAGTGCTTACGGATGATAATTTTGCCACGATTGTAACCGCTGTCGAAGAGGGAAGGCGCATATATGACAATATTCTAAAAGCAATTCAGTTTATGCTTTCGACAAATATCGGGGAAATATTAGTGTTGTTTGTAGCGGTAATGGCAAATTGGGCCGTACCTTTATTACCGATTCATATTCTATGGATAAATCTGGTTACCGATAGTTTGCCGGCATTGGCGCTTAGTGTAGATCCTGCCGTACCGGATATTATGAACCGTAAGCCTATGGATACGAAACGAGGAATTATGACAGGTGTTTTCGCAACCCGTATTTTCTTACAGGGAGGGATGATAGGGGCACTTTCGTTAACCGCTTATATTATAGGGATGCAATATAGTATTGAAGTTGCACAAACGATGACCTTTGCCGTTTTGGCGATATGCCAGATCACACATGCTTTTAATGTTCGCTCAACAACTCATACTGCCTTTAGAGGGATGTTTAAAAATAAATACCTTTTAGGAGCATTGGCCATTGTTTTGGCGTTGATGCTGCTTGTACTTGAAATACCTTTTTTCCATACTGTTTTCCATGTGACTACGCTTACGGGTAATCAGTGGCTTTGGGTGGTATTGTTGTCGATTGCACCTCTACCGATTATGGAATTAGTTAAGGCAGTGGAAAAGTTGTTCCGGAAGAAATAGATCAATTAGCCGGTTAGTAATTGAACTGAATAACCAACTCAACAACCCAACATGATTTGTTTTGTTGTTTATCAGGCAGAGCCTGTATTGATAAAATGGATGAGGCAAAACCATCGTCCGAATAATAGCGACACAACCTCAAGCGGACGAGGGTTATGTAAGATCATATATCAATATCTATAACAATTTTTTCATCGTTAAATTTATTAACAATATCACCTCTTGAATTTATTATTATATTATCTCCTTGGAAAGAAACTTTGATTATTTGCTTACTATATTCTATCGCTTTAACTTTTAAAATATTATTATACTGATTATATGCGATAGTAGAATGTTTCATGAAATATTCACTTGCCAAAACAAAGATAGTACTTTTCCCGCTACTGTTTTTTTTAACAACTTGATTGAATATAGACTCATAACAGATTAAGGCAGAAAAAGGCAATATGGAATCTATTATTATATCATCATCATAATCTTTCAATTGAAATTCGGATTTTTTATAAAAAGATAACCAATTAGGAACATATTCAATAACAGGAACAAACTTTTCTTTTTTATGTATATATATTTCTTCCCCTTTTTTAACAAAAAAAATGTTGTATTTATTACTATCTTTTATTAGTTCTGCTCCTCCAATTACAATATGTTTGGTTTGATGAATAGAAGTATTAATTTCTTCAATATTGGTTTCTCCTATATAGGATTCAGGTAAAAACACATATTGTGTTAACGTATCTTTTTCCATTTTATCCAAAAAGGTATTAAAATAGAATAATCTGTGTTTATTGTTATAGTTAAATATTTCATATTGAGGATTAATAATTGTCGCATATATTCTATTTTCAGAAGAAGGTTGTTTATAAAAAAGGAAATATTGCAACAAGGAAAATACAACAGGAATAAATAAAAATAAACTTCCTATTCTTTTGTACTTATTTCCGGTAATAGTAAATAGATAAGATACCACTAGCACCCAAATAGTCCCACCCAAAAACCCTGTAAATTTATACCATTGTATAAAATAAGGCTGGTTGCCAAAACAATTTCCTATATTCAACCAACTCCAGCCCAGAAACCAATATAAATGATTTAATTCTAATAAGATATAAAAACATATAAATGCAATCAATTTAAATTTTGGATTAACAAACCGGTACACCAAATAGCTAAAGGATAAATACAAGGCATTGGCAATATTTGCCATTAAACCATAGAAAGTATCTACTTTTACCAACCAATATGTTGCCGAAAAATTATATACGGCCCAAAACAAAAATACAAGCAAAAATGCTTTTGGAAATGCAAAGTTCTCTACATGTTTAAAAATTTGAAACAAACAAAAGAATGTTGCAAAAATAAACATTCCATAATAATTCCATGCTAAAAAGTTGGAAATAAATGCGACTAGTAAAAATATACTGCTTTTCGCCATAATAAAAATGGTGGAATAAATTTATATTCCACCATTATAAATTTAATCTTCAATAGGGTAAATATGATGGTCTACGGACGTAAAAGCTAAAGCAATTCTTTTCCCATTTGTATTCACTTCTATTGCATTTACTCGCTGAATTGAAAAGTTAATATATTTTGCATCGTAATTTGCAAGGATTTCACTTAAATCAAGTATTCCATTGTCATTTATGATAACAGCATCTGCATATATTACTTCTCCATACATAGGGTCTTTAGTATAGAGTCTATATGTAAACAGTACTTTTGTTGGATATTGGCGATCCTGATTCCAATGCAGAACACTTTCTTTTCTTTTGATACCTTTTTCTCCATAATTTGACACTTTAGCAGTTATCAATTCCGGAATATAAAACTTATATTCTGCCATTTCTTCATCCGTCTTAATTGACATATCGTGAACTTTTCCGAACAAATCTAATAATTGAGGCCCTGTATAAGATACACATTGGTCTTTTTTAAAATGAAATTCTCGACCCGACAATACAATATCTATATTGGCTATTTCAGGTGCACTCATATTTATTCCCCAATCGTCATCTTTTGTTGGATATCTTCCCAAGTTAGCATTTGCAATCAATCCTATTGTAATATCATTTGCATTGTAAAGTTCAACCAAATAGTCTTCCGATGGAATAATTATGTCATCGGAAGTAGTTTTCATCTGTGCTTTTACAGAATGTGGAACCTGTTCTTTTATACATCCTACCAGTACCAGCGGTACTAAAACAACTAATTTTATTATATTCTTCATGATTTTATAATAAAAATGGTAGAATATGAATTTCATATTCCACCATTACAAATTTAATCTTGAATAGTGTAAATATGATGATCTACTGTCGTAAAAGCTAAAGCAATTCTTTTCCCTTCTGTATTGACTTCTACTGCATTTACTCGATAAATAGAAAAATTAATACCTTTTGCATCTCGATTTGTAAGGAATTGACTTAGCTCAAGCATTCCATTATCCTCTAGGATAACAGCATCTCTATATATCATTTCTCCTGATGCAGGACTACCACCAAAGAGTCTATATGCAAATACTATTTTTGTAGGATACTTCGAGTCTTTATTCCAGTGTAGAATACACCCTGTTCTTTTGATACCATTTTCATCAACATTTGACACTTTAGCAGTTATCAATTCCGGAATATAAAACTTATATTCTTTTGTCTCTTCCTTTGTAGTAATTGACATATCGTGAACCTTTCCGAAGAGATCTAATAATTGAGGTCCGTTGTAACATACATCTTGATCTCGTTTAAAATTAAATTCCTTTCCGGACAAGACAAGATCTATATCTGCAAGAGCAGCTACCCTCATATTTATTCTTGAATCATTATCTAAGGTTGAATATTCTCCAAGATTTGCATTTGCAATCAATCCTATTGTGATGTCATTTTCATCATAAAGTTTAACCAAATAGTCTTCCGATGGAATAATTATGCCATCGGAAGTAGTTTTCATCTGTGCTTTTGCAGAATGTATATATCCTGCCAGTACCAGTGATACGAAAACAACTAATTTTATTATATTTTTCATGATTTTTTACTAAAAATAGTGGGATATAAAATTCATACCCCACTATTATAAATTTAATCTTCAATAGAGTAAATATGATGATCTACTGACGTAAAAGCTAAAGCAATTCTTTTTCCATTTGTATTCACTTCCACTGCATTTACTCTAAAAATAGAGAAATTAATGCCTTTTGCATCTTGATTTTCAAGAAATTGATTTAAGTCTAATTCCCCATTATCCTCTATGATAACAGCATCTTTATATATCATTTCTCCAAACATAGGATCATCATTATAGAGTGTATATGAAAATACTATTTTTGTGGGATATTGAGAGTCTGCATTCCAGTGCAGGACACTTCCTGTTCTTTTAACTCCTGTTTCCCCATAATTTGATACATCTGCAGTTATCAACTCCGGAATATAAAACTTATATTCTACCCTCCCTTCCTGCGTAGTAATTGACATATTATCATGAACTTTTCCGAACAGGTCTAATAATTGAAGTCCGTTGTAGCGTACATCTTGATCCTGTTTAAAATGAAATTCCTGGTCAGATAATACAATCTCAATATCAGCTATAGCAGCTGCGGCCATTTTTAGACCCATATCGTCATCTATGGTTGGATATTTTCCAAAAGTTGCATTTGCAATCAATCCTATTGTAATATCATTTGCATTGTAAAGTTCAACCAAATAGTCTTCCGATGGAATAATTATTCCATCGGAAGTAGTTTTCATCTGTGCTTTTACAGAATGTGGAACCTGTTCTTTTATACATCCTACCAGTACCAGCGGTACTAAAACAACTAATTTTATTATATTTTTCATGACTTATAAAATTTAAAAATTACTACATTTCATCACACCGTCCTATAAAACCCTTTGGATTGGGTTCGTTAACATAAATAATATCCCAAGAACAATCAAGATCGCCGAAATTATAATAGTGGTAATATTGCTTATACCAACGATAACATTCATAGTCGCTTTGGTTACCACAAGGATACGTTTCATGGTAACAGCAAGTTATAATAAAGTCCTCATATTTGGGCACTTGAACATTAGCGAAACAACCTCCTGCATTATACCGGTTTAAAACATTATTACCTTTATAATTTCTTTTAAAGAATGGCGGTTTTGTACCCATAATATCTACAATTAAAAATCTTTTATAGCGGTCATTCCAAACCGCTGCAAGAGGATTGGTTGCTCCAGCACACCAGTAATTCCAATTACCAAATTTAAATTGAACAGTTTTCGAGGTGGTGGTTGAGGGCGTTGTTGTATTTTTACCGCCACCACCACCTCCTCCGGCAGTAAGCAAAAACACACATCCAATAAAGCATATTGCAATGCTTAGTGGAAAAAAGTATTTCTTCATTTTGTTTTCTTTTTAGGATAAAAACTATGAGGTTCTATTATACGTGTTGCATTTCATTCCTCTGCTTAAATGCATCCGGTAATGCTCCTTTTCCCGTTTCCAGCAGGAAAGCCCGCTTTGTGCCATAAATCGCCCGCATACTAACAAAATATGAGCGTATTCTTTTTCGCCTCCCTGTTGCCTGCCTCTTTGGCTACCCGCCACGGGAACACGTATGGCGGAGGCGGTATGTATTAAAGTTTGTTTTGCAAAGAAACCAAACATTTTGCTTTCCGGTTTTCAACGCTTTTTCATAGAAAATTTTGCCGGAAATAACGTTGTGCGGGTAAAAACGCCCATGCAGGGAAAGCGCAATCTTATCCTCTATAAACAGCATAAAATGTTGTATAAAAGCAATTTTCATTATCAAATCTCCTATAATTCCACACGTTCCCCTTAACATAGCATATAATTCATAAATACATGCAAAAATACAATTATTTTAATACAATCATAATATTTTAAAGAAAATGCAATAAATATGCGATTGTTTTTTTTGATATATGTGCGTTTCGTATATCATTTTCTATTTTTATGTATTTTTATAAAAACATATATTTAATATATTTTTCAATGATATATTCTTAAGCAAGGAATGATTATTGAATAATTGCTAATAATTCACAAAATAACAAAAATAATTTTAAATAAAATGCTTTTTCTTTAAAAAATAAATATCTTTGCAAAAATTATTTATAAATAAAATAAATAAATGAGAAGGATTTGTATAATACAGCGCATATACGTAAACCATGATATACGGACAGATCTATACATCTTGTTGTTTTTCCTTTTATTTATTGCCGCCGGGTTGTTTCTTCGGGTTCTGTTTTTTATAATACAAACTGCAGCCCCCTGTCATCCCTTACAGGGAAGAACCTTTTTAAAGATTTTTATCTGTCCGGATTTTCCCGAAAGCATTTTCCCCTTTCGTTTGGAGGTTTCGGGAGAACCCGAAAGCATTTTACACTCTCGTTTGAAGATTTCGGGAAAGCCTGAAAGTCTTTTACACTCTCGTTTGGAGATTTCAGGAAAGCCTGAAAGCATTTTACACTCTTGTTTGAAGATTTCAGGAAAGCCTGAAAGTCTTTTACACTCTCGTTTGGAGATTTCAGGAAACCCTGAAAACGTTTTACACTTTTGTTTGAAGATTTCAGGAAAACTTGAAAGTGTTTTTACACTTTCGCTTGGACGTTTCAAGAAGACTCGAAAGTATTTATATGGCTACATCTAATCTTAATATACGGTTTAATCTTAGTATACATTATGAATGATTTCCCAAAAAGATTTATTATTTATAAGGTTCGCTGCACACTTATGAGATATGATATGTAGATGAATAGCATATTATTGATGTTTGAAAATGTTTTAATTTATACCCCGAACTTACATTATGATAATACCAGATAAATTTTCTAATAATTGATGGATGAAAAATATATGATAGGATAAATTAAATTTTATATATCTTTGTAACAATTAATTTCTTTTTTTAACTAAAAAAACATTAGAGATGAGAAAATACTTATTAATTTTATTCACTGTAGTTGCAGTTATTGCTACATCATGTCAAAAAGACGAAAAACTTATTCTTGGAAAATGGGAAGCTACAAATATTAACGGTTCAATCTATGATGATGATGGAACTTTATTATTCTCGGGAAGTTTTTCACCATCGCAATTTGGAATGACTATGATTATCGAATTTAAAAAAGACAATACATATTATGGATTTACATCATTTATGTCTGATATTGATAGTGAAACCGAAACCGGAAATTATACGATAACTGATAATACGTTAATTATGGATGGAGGAGATATTGCCACTATTAAAAAATTAACAAAAAAAGAAATGGTATTGGAAATGGCTATTGATGAAAGTATGATGACTGTCACGTTTAAAAAAATGTAAAGTATAAAGGCCGTTCAATTCGAACGGTCTTTTTTTAATTCACTGAACATTAATAAATATTATCTCTCCTATAATTCACAAACTGCACTTAATGGATTTCTGTATGATTTCCTGACTTTTGCATGAAGGTTTCCGGGTTCAGGATGACAGTTTTCACTCTGTCCGAGGAGATATCCTGATATTTGGGAAGTTATTTGCTGCTTTGTATAGAAGAAAATAAAAATAGTTGATATCGGAAGCGGAAGTGCACTAAATAAGTTTTATTCGGCATACATGCAACTGTTTTTTTACGGTTTGTGGGCGTATCACTTCATCATAAGATGGCAGATTATCGATTTATATGTAAAATCCGATAACCCTTTCGTTATTGGTAAATAAAAGAGATGTATTTAGAAAAATAACGTAGTAGAAAATAATATCCGTAGATTACTAACTACATTTTGTTTCGCATTCGGGTAATCATTGGAAGAATTTTGAACTTCTCCCAGGCTATTTAGTGTATTGCCGTAACAGGCTACTGTATATTCCGGCTCCAATCCGAATTGAAGTTTGTTTGCCAGGTATACTACGCGAGCAGAAACTCGATACATATATTTAATATTATATCCTCTGCCAAAATAACTCTTGGGATTATTCCAATCCTGTATATTGTTGTTCGAACCTAGATTTTGGGTATACCCTCCGAATAATCCTGTTTCCCATTGTTTAATTTTTGCATAAATATCTATCCAGACCGCAACAGTATTGATCGTAGTGTATTTATAATTCATACTTGGATTTAAAGGTTGATTGTCCAGATATCTATATGCATATCCGCCAAGAAGTAGAAATTCATTGCAATCCTGCCCGTAAAGACCTTTTGCTTTTACTCCAAGTAATATGTTATCGGATAAGTAATTCATATGGTGTATAAAAGCAATTGCTGCTAAGCCATGTATTCCGTTTTTTGTAGAAACATTGCTATCTGTTACAAGTCGAGGAATAAGATATTTATAATCAATACCAATACCCCATAATGTTTTATTCTTTATCTTTTCGTTTACAATTTTCTTGTATTCAAAGATATATTGCAGACCCATTTCCGGTATAGCAGAATTACGCAGGTATGAAGAACTGTTACCGGCAGTTCCAAAGCTCAAAAAATCCCTTTGAGCATTAATATAAACCATTATTTTGGAATAGTTGAATAATGTTTGGGTAAGACGGATTTGTGGAGCTCTTGAAAAAGGTTGGAAAGGTGCACCTGCACTGCCGGCAACGGTATTAGCGAAGCAATTTTCCGTAAATAGAGGGTGCCAGGTCTGGCCCATCAGTAATACAGTTTTTTTCCAGTCAAATTTAATGAACGCATGTCTCATGCTAAAACCGTTCATGTCCGTGTTAGATACACCTGCAAACCAACCTTCAATCATTCCTGAAATTTTAGCTCCCAATGCATCCGGTGCTTGAATCCGTAAAGTTACCCGTGTGTCAAGAGCCAGAAAATTAAATGATGCTCTAGCATTAATATCTACACCATTTATGTCTTCCTTTACATTTTCAGGATAGAGTAGCAGTAGTCCATCACGAGATTCCGTCATTTGTCTTGTATCCCAGAATAAGTTGGTACAGATATATCCGCTAAGTTTTATACCCCATTTATTCTCTTGGGATATGTTTCCCAAATCATTAACTGTACTTAATTTGTTAAAAGCTTTTTGATCGCTGGATTTAGCAAAGAAAAAATTTGTAACTTTGTTTTGTTTTGGGACAGGATTTTCTTTCAACGTATCGTTCTCATTCAACACCATATTATTAGCATTTATTGTTGAACATGCGACAAAGAAAAAAGATAATAACCGAAATCTCATACTGAGGCTTTAATTTTTTGCAAAGGTATAACTTTTTAAGATAAAATCAGATACCCGGATGAAAAAACAATATATTTACAGGGAGTATACATAATTAATTTGTTTTCATGTTTTTATGGATCAAATCCGCAAAATAATACATATAGATATGGATGCATTCTATGCGTCTATAGAACAGCGGGATTTTCCTGAGCTGCGTGGGAAACCTGTTGCTGTCGGTAGAGCTAAAGATAGGGGGGTAGTAGCTGCCGCCAGCTATGAGGCAAGAAAATATGGCGTTTTTTCAGCTATGCCAAGCGTTACTGCTTTGAAAAAATGCCCTCAATTGATATTCGTTCCTGCCCGTTTTGATGTGTATCATGCAGTTTCTGCCCAAATAAGGGAAATCTTTAGAGAATATACCGATTTGGTAGAGCCACTTTCTTTGGATGAGGCATTTTTAGATGTGACCGATAATAAGAAAAACATGCCTTCCGCATCACTTATCGCAAAGGAAATAAAAAAAAGAATATGGGAAGAAACTTCATTAACTGCTTCTGCCGGTGTTTCATATAACAAATTCCTTGCAAAGATAGCCTCTGATATGGATAAACCGAATGGCTTTTATCTTATTAAACCTCAAGATGCGATTGCTTTTTTGGATCAGTTGCCTATTGATAAGTTTTTTGGAGTGGGGAAAATAACGGCACAAAAAATGAGATCGATGGGAATTACAAATGCGATAGAACTAAGGGCTAAAGACAGGCATTTTCTAATTCAGCATTTTGGTAAAGCGGGGTCTCATTTCTATGATGTTGTACGAGGTATAGATAATCGACAAGTAGATGCTAACAGGGAACGAAAATCGCTGGGAGTAGAACGTACCTTTCCTAACGACATTCAGACACAGCAGGAGATACTGTCTGCGTTAGAAAACATTAAAATCGAATTAAATAAGCTATTGGAAAAGGGAGATTATAAAGGCAGGACACTGATATTAAAAATAAAGTTTCATGACTTTAAACAGGCTACTCATGGGATAACTTTTTCTCATCCTATTACTACTATGGAGCAATTACATATTACAACAAAGCAGTTGCTATCAGAGATGGATATAGAAAAGAAAAAGATACGTTTGCTTGGATTAACTATTACTAATTTTATTGATGAAAACAGTAATGCACAGGCACAACTTACGCTGGATTTTTAATGTTATCCTAGACAGGAAATGATGTTGATTTAATTGTCAATCTTTATTTAGATATAATTAAACTGCTCATTGTATTCTCAGTTAGCATCTCATTTGCCAGCTCCAGTAATTCAGAACTGGTTATTGCCTGTACTTTTTTGATTATGGACGGAATATCTTCCACTTCGGAGAAAACAAGATGATTTTTTCCAATTGAAAGCATTTCCGTCAAATTTGATTCATAAGAAATACATGTCTGTCCGATGAATTGCAGATGCGCCCTATGGAGTTGCAATGCCCCGAGTTTATGCTCCCTGAGCTTCTTCATTTCTTTAAATACCAATTCAAAGCAACGATTGACATTTTTATAATCAGTACCTATGTATGTTGTAAATAACCCAATGTCACTTAATGCAGAATAGGATGATTCTATCTGATATACATATCCGTTTTTTTCTCTTATTGCCAGATTCAACCGGGAATTTAAACCTTGTCCCCCAAATATATTGTTGAGTAAGGTAGCTATCAGGTTTTTTCGCTCATTATAGTTGGGTAAAACTTGGCCGATGATAGCATGTGCTTGGTTGGTGCGCATTTTTATTTTCTTGTGGTCAATGCCGGATTGGGAAAATGCCAGACGATGATACAAGCGCTTATTTAGTACAATACCGGAAAAATACTTTTCAATAATACGGACACAATGATCGAATTTAATATTTCCCACTACGGCAATTACCATCTGGTCGGTATTATATGTTCTGTCTATAAAAGAACATATTTTCTTTTTGTTGATTTTCTTTATGCTTTGAGGTGTTCCCAGAATATTTGTCCCTAGTGGATGGTTTTGAAAAATCAGGTTCTCAAATTCATCGAATATCAATTCCGACGGAGTATCTTTATAGGATTTGATCTCTTCTTTTACAACTTCTTTCTCCGTTTCAATATCTTTTGGATTAAAGGAGGAATTAAAGATGATATCGGATAATAGCTCGATGCAACGGGGGAAATATTCATTAAGGATAGAAGTATAAAAAAAGGTTTCTTCTTTTGTTGTATAAGCATTGACGTCTCCGCCTACATTTTCCAGGTATGATAATACTTGATAAGTATTCCTCTTATGTGTACCCTTAAAGATAACATGTTCAATGAAATGAGCAATTCCTTCTTCATCTGTATTTTCATCGCGGGTACCTGTATTAATAATTACACCGGCATGTGATATGGTAGAAGGTACTTGCTTGTGTATAATGCGGATACCGTTAGCAAGCGTTTTATAATTATATGTCAATTTGTTAAAAGTTAAAAGTGAATAATGAATAGAATGTCATTCTTAATTATTAATTTCTCCCGTATAGCTCTATCCATTCGTATGAATTTTGGCAATAATCCAAAAAACGAATAAGGTCATTTTTTTTAATAATTAAGGATGCGGTATTAATGCAAGGATGGAAGCTTAGTCTTTCAGATTGTTGTAAGGTTTTATCCAGAAAAACATGTACATGACGATCTTTATCATTAATTAGTCCGAATGGAGTAACAGATCCTGGCGTTAAACCTAAAAAACTCATCAGTCGATGTTCGGAGGCGAAGCTAAGTTTTCCTTGTTTGAGTAGTTTTTCCATATTATGAATATCCATATCTTGATCACAATCCAGTAAAACCAGGAAGTGACGATTCCCTTTGTGATTTCGAAAGAATAAATTCTTGCAATGTTTTGCGTCGTATCCCTTCCAGTATTGTCTGGCTATCTCAATAGTAGGAGCAGGAGGATGCTCTATATATTGATATTGTATTGAGAGTTGATCTAATAATTGATATAGTTTTGGATCTCCATTCATAGGGTTCTAAAAATTTTTGCAAAATTACATCTTTTGATGAATAGATAATACAACTTATTGTTAATCTAAGATGATTTTCTAATCAAGTCAGAGAAGAATATCCTGTTTCAGGAGTAATATTTTTCAATATATTGGAATTGTTTCGTTCCTCGATGACGGTAATTTGTTAGTTAGGAGTGCCTTGCTAGAAATGAAGTAATCTCTATTTATTTTATGTCAACTTTTCCCTGCGAAAGAGGAAATACTATCTTAAAATGAGTGCTATTATATTATGGAGCCTTCTCTGATATATCGGTATACTTTCACAGGGTAGTGAAAGTATGCCGACAGTGGTTTTCATACTTTCGCAAGGTAGCGAAAGTGTGCCGACAATGGTTTTCATACTTTCACAGAATAGTGAAAGTGTGCCGACAGTGGTTTTCATATTTTCGCATGGTAGCGAAAGTATGCTGACAGTGGTTTTCATACTTTCGCATAGTAGTGAAAGTATGCCGACAATAGTTTTCATACTTTCACAGTATTATGTAACCTTTCCCCAATGTATTGGGATAACTCTGAAACATTTTTTTTAATAAAACCCAAGTATTCGGACGATATTAACCTTATTATCCAAGCAAGTATTTATGCTGATCCTGATTGAAGCCCTATCTTATTTGTATTCGAATGATTATTGATAATGACAATTTTAAAATGATTTTTATAGCAATAATACTTTGTTTTAATATCATTACGATTACAAGGAACGAGAGAGAAACAACCGAACTTGTTCTAACCACCTAGCCATGAAAGAAAAAGGAAGGTTAATCCACAAATTAACTTTTAAAAACTTTAATGTTTTTTTATTTTTCATAAACAAAATGTCAGATAATTTGTATTATTAATGTATAAACCTTAAATATAAATATAATATGATGCATTTTTATGACTCAATAAGAACATTAATGAATCTGGAGTTGATATGTAAGACTCCGGCGATCATTGAAGAAAAAGACTCAGATGTTTCAACTGCTATATCTTCTATTATAGCAGGATTATTTGGCATTTTGTTAAAGAATGGAAATACTCAGCAAATTAAAAATATATTGGAAGAAGCCGGCACCTTGGATATTCTATCTGATATTGGTAATATTTGTGGAGATACTCCAACTGCTGATCAACAAAGGATAGGAGATGATCTGTTAGAACATCTTTTAGGGGACAGAGCTGCTGATTTCACGCTGCCAATCGCGGATCACTCACATGTATCTAAAGTGGCAGCAAATAGTTTGATTTCCATGGTTGCTCCGATTGTAGCAGGTTATTTGGGCAATAAATTAGTTAAAGAACACTGGAACATGTCTAATCTTTTAGATGAGATAGGTAAGCAAAAGGACAGTTTTTTGAAACATATTCCAAGTAGTTTAATTCGATCGTTTGATTTATCATCTGTATTGGAAAAAGCAGGAAGTGATTATAATAAGAAAGAAGACTATTCCAAAACGAACAAAGCTAAAAAGAAAAAAAATAACACATGGATTATTTGGCTTGTGCTTATTCTATTGGTGTTAGTTATTTTCTTCTGGAGATCATGCAGTAAGCAAGATTCTTCTTCCGATAAAGGTAACTTTGCAGATACAACAGAGATCATTGCAACAGATGTTGTAGTGGAACAATAGTTTTTGTTATATAAAATAAGCCTCATGTTTCCATGAGGCTTATTTTATGCAATTTTTCACAAAAATTAAAAAGTATGGACTGCCCGTACCTTATATTCTGTGTTTTTAGATGTGTTATTTGTGCGGTTACCGTCAAAGTTTACTGCAGTGGCATTCATATATGAACCTACAGAACCAACTTCAGTGGATGACCAATAAGTAGTTGCACTAAAAGCTGTTCCACTATTAGCAGTTAATGCATCTTGTAATTGTTCATAAGCTTGATAAATGTCAGAAAGCTCATAGGAAGCAGGCAAATACCAACCTGTTATTGTGCCTGAGTTTTTATCATTACACCACTTAAAGGCAGGGTAGTCAGAGATATTTTTGCCCTTGATTGCTGTTATGTTGTTTGCCCCATCTTCCGGATCGGTAGCTCCTGTTTGAATGGCAGCGATTGAATCGTTTGTTGCCCATTTATTTGAACTCTCGTCCAGCGATACAATCATTCCGTGAATACTGTCTGAACTAATTTTATAGACAATACCTTTAATACCATCTATATCATAATAACTGCCGATGGCATATTTCTTGACAGTTTGTGTTGTTCCTCCATCATCAGGGATATCATCTTCTCCGTCTTCACCATTTTTTTTACATGAAACGCAGCATACTACTGCAGCCATTAACACAAGTGTGATTAGTCTTCTCATTTTCATAACTAGATATTTTTTAATTGTTAATATTTTATTTAATAACTCTATTAGAATTTATTTTGCAAAGGAACTAATTTTTTTTCTCTTTTGCAACAAAAAAATGTTTTTAATGATATTAATACAAATATGGATGATATATATTATCGTTGGTGATATTATATTTAAGAACGGTAAGTCTTGTTTTGATTTTTTTATTCTAAATGAAGCTCTATTTTCTAGAAATGGGCAACTGCCGGCAATAATTCACAATAGATTTCCGATCTTGATTTAATGTTATAGAAGGTAAGATGAAAGAGTCGATACCATTTTCGGGATTTATTCTTATAAAGTCATTAAAAATATTTTATTTATCAATAACATGGTAGATTATTTTATACCTTTGTAAAATATAAAACAGATAGAATATACTAATTTAAAAACATAATAATCAATTAAAAATCAGTTTAAAAATGAGCAAGATAAAAGTCGGTATAAACGGTTTTGGTCGAATAGGACGTTTGGTGTTTAGGGCTGCCATAGAACGCGATGACATGGAAGTGGTAGCGATCAATGATTTATTGGACGCTGAATATATGGCATACATGTTACGATATGATTCCGTGCATGGTAAATTTAACGGAACAATAGAAGTGAAAGATAATTTGTTGATTGTAAATGGCAAAAAAATCCGTGTTACTTCAGAAAAAGATCCTGCAAATTTAAAATGGAATGAAGTAGGAGCAGAGTATGTTGTTGAAAGCACAGGATTGTTTTTAACGTTGGAGCAAGCCGGAGCACATATTAAAGCGGGTGCAAAGCGGGTTGTTATGTCTGCCCCTTCAAAAGATGATACACCCATGTTTGTAATGGGAGTAAATAATAAAACATATAAAGGAGAAACGATTGTATCCAATGCATCCTGTACTACAAATTGTTTAGCTCCGTTGGTGAAAGTTATACATGAGCATTTTGGATTGGCAGAAGGATTAATGACTACCGTTCATGCAACTACGGCAACGCAAAAAACGGTGGATGGTCCTTCTCACAAAGATTGGAGAGGAGGAAGAGCTGCCATTGGAAACATTATTCCTTCATCTACAGGTGCGGCAAAAGCAGCAACGAAAGTTATTCCCGAATTGAAAGGAAAACTAACAGGGATGTCGTTTCGCGTTCCTACGATAGATGTTTCAGTGGTTGACTTGACTTGCCGTTTGGAAAAAGCCACAACGTATGATGAAATTAAATCGGTAGTGAAAAAAGCCTCGGAATCCGAACTTAAAGGAATACTTGCCTATACGGAAGATGCTGTTGTTTCTGCTGATTTCATACATGATTCACATTCCTCTATTTTCGATGCTACTGCCGGAATTATGCTTAATGAGAAATTTGTAAAGCTAGTATCATGGTATGATAATGAGTGGGGATATTCTAATCGGATTTTAGACTTGATTGCCCATATGAATACAGTTAAATAATAAATATATCGCTATTTCAAATAAAAAAGGAGCGTTTTAGACGCTCCTTTTTTATGTTTTATGTTTAGCTTTACTTGCAATCACTGCATATTGTATTTTTTGCATTTAAATTTTCCCGAACTAAATAGGAATACGTCTTAATGTCATTACAAAAACGTGACCTGTTCTTTTGAGCGGCTAGTGTACATGCAAGTTCGAACTTCTTGGACATATAACTTTTCTCATCAAGGCTGTATAAATTCAAATAGGTGAAAATAAAGTCTTCGCTTACGTTTGGATTGCTGATATATGGATCCATTGTTTTACGGGCAAATTCAAAATCACCGTATCCGATAAATGTAGATGCTACTTCATAAGCTTGTTGCCAGTCTGTAATTGTAGGCAAAGCGATCTCCTTGATTTTTTCGTATGTAGTCTCCATTAATTTTTCATCTGGGGTTTCACTTGCATTTATATAATCCAGTATTTTATATTGGAATGCAATATTAATGGCATCTATCTTTTTTGGATATTGTTTTCCGATAGGAGTATTATATATTCGATCGATTTTAGCTTGTAAGGTATTGATCTGAGATGCATTCGTAATCTCAATGTCTTCAACCGAACATGCTAATGCATTAAATTCACATATTGTATTTTTACTATCCAGTTTTGGCAATGCGATTACTTTTTCTATATTATCGGATGATAATCCATCATCAAAGAATGATAACATATAGTATTTGTTGGTTAAAAAGGGAAGCATCTGAGACGTATTCGGAATTTCCAATGCCTCGATCAAAGGCTTTTGATATTCAACGTCTTCTACCTTTTTGATCATGTATTTTTGAATAGCAAATGCTAAAGGTAAATTTCCTGCTGCTAATGTTCTGTTAAATTTATTGGTGACAAATTCCTGTTCATATTCTTTGCTTACATCATAAGTAGCATTAATACGAATATATGCATAACGATGTTGGGCTAACATCGGTTCCAAATCTTTTTTTATTTTCCCTTGGCTGCTTAATGTCGCTTTCACTTCTTCTTTTGATCTTTTTGCCAGGTCTTTATATTGTGTAGAAACAATGTCTTGCAGGAATAAATCCCAACCATCATTTAAATGAATAGAGTAGGGGATGTTTTTCACATTATGTAGTTGCTCCATAGCAGAAACAATACTTTCCGAACGTTTTTTTTGCAGTTCCAAATTGGCTTTATCGCTACCTTCTATGGATGTATATGCCATAATATAGATAGAATCAAGAATAAAACGGGATTCTTTCAATGCATCAATAAAAGGTTTAATATCGGATGCTTCGTATACTGATTTATTACGTTCAAATGGAACTTTGAATTCCAGTACTGTTTTTTCCGGTTCGGGAATATAATTAATGGTTGTTTGTATACCATTGAGATCAGGAATTAAACTTGTTTTTGCTTCGTAATTGATAGAGGGTTTTTTTACATTTGTTTTTACAATTGTTTTGCAAACAACCTTATCTTTTATAACAATCAAATTTACATCGAAAGGAGCGGATACGGTATTAGGAGCTGTTCCCATATATACACGAATTCCCTTATCCTTTTTATCTGTAATCTCATTCTTCTTGAGCATTTTTTTCATAGGCATGTATTTAAGCATAACTCCTCGATTATAATAATTATAATTGAAATCATTTGCTCCATTACATGGTAATTGAGAATGTTGTACAAAATCAATAGCTAAGCCATCTTTGTCTTTGCCAATAATGCGTTTCAGTGCTTTCAGGTCCGGATGTACAAAGTATACATCATCGCCCTTTATTTCCAGGTTCTTTTGTAATAATTCTATATTCCGGACTTCACATTTACGACATAGCTTCTCATCGTATGGTTTTAAACCGTATGATTTTCGTGTGTAAACTGTATTCTTATAGGAAACATCCGATTTGTTAAAAGATAAATCATTACCCAAAACGATGGATACATAGCAATATTTATTATATGAATCAATATTACATCCTACGCCAACATAGGTGAATTGTTTATCTAATAAGGTATTTACTGTTTTTTTATTTTTCAGCAGGGAAGAGACTATTTCAGTAGAAATATCCAAGTAGCTATATTCTTCTATTCCTTGTGTTGCCTTTGCCCGTGTTATAAGTTCGGTCACTCGTTTTGTTCCTCCCGAACTCATGGAGCGTAATTCCGGAGTTTGAAGTGTTTTCACTACATTGGTTTGCGTGCGTTCTTCTTTTTTTGCCATAAATTCAGATTGAATCTTTGCTGCATTTTCCAATGTTTCGTTATAAACTACAGGATCGGCAAAATTATATTTTTTCCGAGCGAGATTGATAACGTCAGTAACACATGCGTCTATAATAGACGGATCATAATCTATCGGGTTGAAGTTCCAGGTATATTGTTTGTTCGATTTTAATGATTCCGTATTGAAATCATCATAATCAGATGACTGCGAATTCGCCCCTAAATAGGAAAGAATAAAGACAAGGGGTAAACTTTTTCTAAAAAAAATAAAGAGTTTTCTCATTGATATTATTGTTTTTCAAAAAAATGATATAATTAATTATTATAGAACAAAAGCAGAAACAAAGGTAATAATTTTATTAATGAATATATAGTATTCATTGATAATTTTTTTCGACAATGCTTGATATTATTCTTACTTAATACGATCAGACATTAAACCGGATATGTAATATATCCCCATCATTGATAACATAATTTTTCCCTTCGACAGATAATTTTCCTGATTCTTTACATTTCTGTTCTGAGCCAAGCTCTATCAGATCATTATATTTAATAACCTCTGCACGAATAAATCCTCTTTCCAAATCACTATGAATTGCTCCTGCAGCTTGTGGAGCCGTCATTCCGTGTGTAATAGTCCATGCTCGGTTTTCTTTTCCTCCAACAGTAAAGAACGAAATAAGATTCAATGTTTTATAGGCGGCACGTAATAATTTATTAACTCCCGGTTCCGTTAATCCAACATCTTCCAAGAATAAGGCTCTATCCTCAGAATCTAATTCTGTTATCTCTGATTCAAGTTTTCCTGCAATAACCAATATCTCCGCTTGAGAGTCTTTCAAGAAATCTTGTACCGCATTGGAATATATATTACCGGATAGTACTGATTTTTCATCCACATTGCATATATAAATAGTTGGTTTTGCTGTAAGCAACATCATGTCTGCAACAACCCTTTGTTCATTCTCATTGGCGTTGTATGTTCTGATATTTTGGAAGTCTTCCAAGTGAGCTTTATACCGGTTCAATACTTCAAGTTGAAAGCGGGCATCTTTATCTCCAACACGTGCTGCTTTTTCTACTTTTTGTATCTTACGTTCGATCTGCTCCAAGTCTTGAATTTGAAGCTCTAAATCAACGGTTTCGATGTCCCGTACAGGATTAATACTTCCATCAATATGTGGTAAATTAGGATCGTCGAAGCACCGTAAGATATGGATTAATGCATCACACTGTCTTATATCTGCTAAAAACGAATTACCAATACCTTCACCCGTACTTGCACCTTTTGCCAGTCCCGGGATATCTACAATTTCTACATTCGCATAAATCAATTTGTCCGCTTTAATGATCTTATCAATTTCTGCTAATCGTAAATCCGGAATATCGCAAATTCCAATGTTTGATTTCCCAGTACTGAAAGCAAAGTTGGTAACGGTTGCTTTTGTATTGGACATACAGTTAAATAAGGTAGTTTTACCTGAGTTTGTAATCCCGATAATGCCACATTTTAGTCCCATTGATATAGTTTAATTAGAATTGTAAATTAATGTCTTCTACAGATTTTATTTCAGGAATATATTTTTTTATAGTAGCTTCTACTCCATGTTTTAATGTTAATTTACTATGCGGACAACTACCGCATGCTCCTTGAAGTTCTACTTTTACAATATTATCCGGTGTTAATTCAACAAATCGAATATCTCCGCCATCAGCTTGTAGTTGGGGCCTGATTTGATTGATGATGTGTTCCACTTTTTGTTTTAGTGTAAGTTCCATAATTTTTTATTTTTATATTATTTATTGGTTGTTTTTATTTACCTTCTTTATTCGTACAATATACAATGAAAGAATGACGTATTGCGGATACATTGTATTTACTTTCTATGCTTTTGATGATTTCCTCAATTCGGCTATCCGAAAACTCCATAACAATATTTGTATCTTCCATATATATATGATTATGGGTGCCCGTAATATGAGACTTTTCATATTGTGGTGTTGCTTGAGATGGGAAATGATGCTTTATTATAAGTCCTGCATCGATTAAAAGATTAAGTGTTTTATATAATGTAGTTCTGCTTACATGATATTTTTTATACTTGAGATGTTCTTGCAATAAATCAATTGTGAAATGTTCTTCAAACTCATATATAGTATGCAAAATAATATTTCTTTCATATGTTTTTCTTAAATTATGCTCTTCCAAAAATACATGAAAATGGTTCACATATTCATCAAAAGTATAATTAAAATTCAAATCTGCCTCCATATAAAATATTATCCTTGGTAAATAATTATACAATGATTTTTCATACAATCATGTTGTTTTTTATTTGAAATTGATAGTTTGTTTTATAGTTTTATTTATTGATCTCAAAAATAAGATTTGCAAAGATACACTTTTTGAGATTTTAACTCGGTTAAGTAACAGGACAAACATATTAAAATTAATTTTTTTGGATTATCTCGCTCCGCTTCGATGCGATTACATGCTTTGAGTTTGAGCACTTAATGCCTCACAATGAAGATGATTTGTCGTTTCGAAGTATTGTTGCTAAACGTGAAGTATTAGCGAGATAATCTAGAAAATATCGTCTTTAATAAAATTGAGAGTGAAGTATAAAGAAATAAAAGAACATCAATAATGAACTACAAGAACCAGCCCAAGGTATTTGTGAATATAATTTCCTGTAACTTCTATTAATAATAAATATTTATTATTCTTGTTGTAATTTTAATTTTACAAAACACGCACTTTTTTTACAAAAATATACATTTTGTATGAATAATTATTATATCTTTGCCTTGTCAAATTAATCGGATTTAATATTGAGCCTTCCGGTTTTAAAAGATTAATAATTTGATCCGATTTGACTAAGACAAGAGTGTGGCGTTTCGTCTCGATAAAATAAAATTTATACGAGAGAAACGCTTTTTTGTTAAGCTCATTTTTATAAGTTTGTCTAATGTTGATACAATAAAAGTGATGATCTTGAAAAAATCCTCTCAAATAATTTTGTATCAAAACATATAAATAGGGCTTTGAAAATGTATGGTCGTGTATGGCTTTTTCAAGTGAACATTTTTATTTATTAATTGTTCTTATCATGAAAAAGTGAATATTTTTTCATAGTAGTTTGTTTTTGTGCGTTTCGTTTTAATATTAAGAAGATATTTTTCCCATATATTTTTTCTGTCTTATGACGAAACGCTTTTTTATGCTGAAAAGATATACATATTCAGTATAATTAAAACAACTGAACCTTTAGGAAAAACTTAAAATATAATGATTTATTCTAAATAAAAAATGGTAAGGAGCCGGAAATAAATAATAAATTCCATAGTTTTTGTAGTTTTTATTTATATTCCGACCCTGACCAAGACATTGTGTAGCTTTCGCTAGGTAATTATAAAAATTACTGGTGCAAAGTTATACAAAAAAATAATATAATTTTGTTTTTTTTGAAAAAAACAAAAAATACAAAGATAATTATTCTTAATCGGAATATACTTTTTATAACAGTCAGATTTATTGTTTTTTATTTATATCAATAACTATTCTACTGTAGCATGAATTTTAGAAAATATATTTGAAAATTAGGATTAAGAATAGGATATAGTACTGAATTTTCAGTTTTACATTATAATTCTGGAATATTTATTTCAAAGTCTAATGTTTTATTGTCACATTGTAAAGTACATTGAGTACAGGATATCGTTTCCCCGGTTAATCGCTTGCGTACAAGTTCTTCGGTGTAATCAATTAAAGGAGCAATACTTATTTTATCGAGAATTTCCTTTGCAAAAGCGTGCATTAATAATATATGAGCATTTTTTTTACATATCCCGCGAGAGCGTAAATAAAATATTGCATTATCATCTAGCTGCCCTACGGTTGCTCCATGGCTACACTTAACATCATCGGCGTATATTTCCAGAAATGGTTTTGTTACGATAGAAGATTCATCTGTTAGTAAAATATTTCGATTTAACTGATAAGCTTCCGTCTTTTGAGCATCCGGAGCAACGTAAATATGTCCTACAAAATTGGCAGATGCGGAATCATCCATCATTCCGTTATATAATTGTTGACTTGTACAGTCGGATGAAAAATGATTAACCCGTAAACAATTGGTTATATTCTGATTTTTATCTGCCATGTACAATCCATTGAAATTAATAGAAGAGTAGGGTTGTAGCAAAGAACAGGTAATGGTATTATGTACAAGTCCTCCGTTAAATGTATTGGTATTAGTGTTTACAACACTTCGTTCATATTGATAAATGAGTACATTATTGAGTAAAACGGAATTATTATCTTTGTTTTCCATTTTAAAATAATCAAAACTTGCTCCTTCGTCAACGATAATTTCTGTTATCCCATTAATGAGCGTATTTTTGCTTTCTAATGTATCGTCACAATGGATTAATTTTAAAGATGCATTTTTGCCGACAATAACTAAGTTTCGTGTATTGATAAATAAATCCTGATGCGTTTTAACGATATTTGCCATTTGTATAGGCTTGTCGAAATGTATATTGTCGGGAATATAAATAAAAAAGCCATCTTGCCACAATGCTCCGTTTAAATGATATAATCCTGTATGAACGGCATTGTTCATATCCGGCAAATATGGTTGAATCAATGGAGAATAGATTTCTTTTGCTGCTCGCAAACTTCCAATTGTTACTCCATTAGGGAATATTGTTAAAGACGCTTCTTTAGATACATACCATCCATTAAGAAAAGTAAACATATAAGAATCAATGTTATGTATGGCACAATTAAAGAAAGTTTCTACCGGTCGATAATCATCGGCTTGTTGCTGAATTGAATATGCGTTTTTTATTATTTTCTCCCATTTGAAATTACGCCACATTTCGTTATTCCGGGATGGAACACCTTTTTCCTTGAAAAGAGTAGCTTCATTTATTCTATTTCCTTTCAATGATGATGTATCATTATCCAGAATAGAGGTTAGATACTCATCAATAAAGCGTGAAAAATAATTATTTACTTCCGGTATTTTTACCATAATATCAGACATTATTTTATTTCCTTACCTTTCGGAGGTGTTTTTTTTATCGCAACAGGATACGTTTTCCTTGCAAAAGAATAATATAAAAATATAATTCCCAGCAATATAAACGGAATACTTAAATATTGCCCCATGTTTAATGTTAGCGTATCTTCAAATGCAACCTGGTTTTCCTTTACAAATTCTATAAAGAATCGTGCGGTAAAGATAACAACCAAAAGTGTTCCAACGCTTCTTCCCCCCGGAATATGTCCTTTTGTTTTCTTAAAATAATACCACATCTGATAAGCAAACAATGAGATATAAACCAACGCTTCATATATTTGAGTAGGATGCCTTGGCTCACAACAATCCCTAGTACCTTCTAATTGCATAAAAACGAATCCCCAGGGCATAGTTGTTACCGTGCCGATAATTTCAGAATTCATTAAGTTGCCAATACGTACAAAAGCGGCAGCTACGGGGATAGCAATAGATAATCTATCCAATAGCCAAACTAAACTCATCTTGTGTTTCCATGAATAATACAGTACAAATAAGATAATTGCGGTTGTCCCTCCATGACTGGCCAAGCCTGAATATCCTGTAAATTCCCAACCGCTTGCTGTTTGTGTGAAGGGAATAAATATTTCTAAAATATGATCTTTAAAATATGCCCAGTCATAAAACAGGCAATGTCCCAAACGTAAGCCGACTACTGTCCAGAGAATGGTAAAGATGGCAAAACGGTCAATCAAGACCGCATCCACTTTTTCTGTTTTGGCTATTTTTTGTAATACCAAATATGCCAATAAAAATCCGCTTGCCAATAATAGCCCATACCAACCTACGCGGACGGAACCGATACTAAAAAGTATTGGATCCGTATTCCATATAATATAATTTAATATCATAATTTATTTTGTTTGACTAATTGACCACTCGACACCATCTTTTGTATCTTTAAGTGTTATACCTATCTGTGTTAGCATATCTCGAATCGTATCTGCTGTAGTGTAATCTTTATCTTTCTTGGCTTTTTGCCTTAACTCGATAATGACATGCATTAATTCGTTATCAAGTCCATCCGTCATTGAATCATTTGCCGTTGGTTTCATTCCCAGAATATCGAACAAAAATACATTAAATAAATCTCTCAGATCATTAATATTCTCTTGAGTTAACGATGTTTTTCCATCGTTGGCCTGATTGATAATTCTGGACGCTTCAAATAAATTGGCAATTACAATGGGACTATTGAGATCATCATCCATTGCATGTAAACAATTTTGGTAAAGAATCCCTGTATTTTCCGTAGAAGAAGATGAAGGTTTCAATTTATCTAATAGATCATACGCCGAGAATAATTTTTTCATTCCTTTTTCTGCAGCAATCAAAGCTTCATTGGAGAAATCAATCGTGCTGCTGTAGTGTGCTTGCAGGATAAAGAAACGTATTGTCATCGGATGATATGCTTGTTGCAATAAATGATGGTTTCCTGTGAAAAACTCATTTAATGTAATAAAGTTACCCAGGGATTTTCCCATCTTCTGCCCATTGATGGTAACCATATTATTGTGTATCCAATATCTTACAGTGTCTGTCTGGTTGGCAATTTTATTCTGGCATATCTCCGACTCATGATGTGGGAACATTAGATCCATCCCTCCACCATGTATATCGAATTGTTTTCCCAGATATTTTGTGCTCATTGCCGTACATTCTAAATGCCATCCCGGGAATCCCTCACTCCATGGTGATTTCCATCTCATAATATGAGCAGGGGAGGCTTTTTTCCATAGTGCAAAATCAGCAGAGTTGCGTTTTTCTTCCTGTCCGTCAAGCTCACGGGTAGAGGACAGTAAATCTTCCAACTTGCGGCCGGACAAGATACCGTAATGATAATCTTTATCATACTTTACCACATCGAAATAGACCGAACCATTAGATTCATACGCGTAACCGGCATCCAGTATTTTTTGAACAATATCTATTTGTTCCATGATATGCCCGCTTGCCCTGGATTCTATGCTTGGGCGTAATACGTTTAACGCATCCATAGCAAAATGGTATTGATCCAAATAAAATTGGGCAACCTCCATGGGTTCGAGCTGTTCTATCCGTGCCTTTTTAGCAATTTTGTCTTCCCCTTCATCGGCATCGTTTTCCAAGTGGCCAACATCGGTAATATTACGCACATACCGAACTTTATAATCAAGATACTTTAGATATCGGAATAGTAAATCAAATACGATAGCAGGACGTGCATGTCCTAAATGGGGCTCTCCATATACGGTAGGCCCGCATACATACATTCCTACAAAAGGAGGATTAATGGGTTCAAAAAGCTCTTTCTTATGAGATAAGGTATTGTGTATTTTTAGTATATGAGACTTTTCCTTTTTACGTTCCATGAATTACTCTATTCTGTTTTTGCCGGTTTAGGATTTAAATTTCCGGTAATTTTGAGGGTAATTTTAGGTTGTGACGGATCATTGGTTATAACATCGATTGTCCGCATTTGCTTACCTGTTTTACCATGTGTTCTGAAGATAGCCTTTATTTCAGTACTTTCTCCCGGATTCAGATCATTTTTCTCAGGTTTAACTACCGTGCATCCACATGATTGTTTTAATTTACGAACATGGAGAACACTTTTCCCGGCATTGGTAAGTATAAAATTATGCGTTACATCTTCCCCTTCTGTCGCTGTGCCGAAAGGATATTCAATATTATCGAAAGAGGCGACAGGTGCATCTGCTTTTTGCTGTGGTGTCCATGATTCAAAATCATCGAATATTTCACCTGTAATATATAATGATTTATTAGGACGATTTGTATCATTGGTGATAATTGTAACTTTATCCCATACATTTCCCCAATCATTTTTTGTGGCAGCAGAATATTTAAAAACAATTTTTCCTTCTTCATTTGGTGCCAGTTCTTGAGGTATACTTATTATTTGAATTGAAGCAGGTAATGTTCCATACGAGAATGTCATCGTATTTCCATATACATTATAGATGAAAAACGTGTCAATAATTACAGATGCAGGATTCATTGTATAACGAAGAGAGTTTGTTTTATAACGTATATTTCCTTCCATCATCCCATATGTTTCCTCTTTAGTGCGTGGCCGGGGTTCTATATCGGCTTTAATGGTTAATGGATAGTCGTATTTTTTTCCATCTTCTATTGTTTTAACAACGATATTGTGTTCGAAATTCCCTGACAGGTTACGGGGAACAAGTGTTACCTGAACGGTTCCTTTGCCTTTGGGGGCTATTGTATCCCGATTAGCAGTGATACGGAGCGCACGGTTGTTGTTTTCCACCATAACCAGTGATATGGGGGATTTCGATTTGTTTTCGTATGAAAAAGTACAACTAACCTCACCATCCGTTTCCTTTATTTTTTGAAAATTATGTTCTGTTTTATCGAACCCCAATTTTTGTGCAACGGAAAACAATGACAAGGATATAAACCCGATGATTAAACTAAACTGTCTCATGATTTTTATTTATTAAATAGCATATATTTATTTATACTACAAAAGTACACCATTTTTTTTTTACCTGCTTTTATTTGTGCAAGAAAAATTTCACATACAAAATAAAAAAAACACTAAACTTTATTTTGAAATACGGAGAAAATTCAATGATGAACAGTGATAACTTGCGGAGAAAGCTCTAACTTAAAAATCAAGATAATAAATAATGTGAGTCCGGGATATAAATTGAGACTTTTTCAAATACGGATAATATCTCCCTTAGTGTGTCTCTCATAGATATCCGCATAGATGCTGCTTTCTGGTCTTCCCGAAGCGTCCAAACCAAATGGTTTATTACTTTCTGGTCTTCCCGAAACGTCCAAACCAAATGGTTTATTATTTTCTGGTGTTCCAGAAATGTCCAAACCAAATGGTTTATTACTTTCTGGTGTTCCCGAAATGTCCAAACCAAATGGTTTATTACTTTCTGGTCTTCCCGAAACGTCCAAACCAAATGGTTTATTACTTTCTGGTCTTCCCGAAATGTCCAAACCAAATGGTTTATTGCTTTCGGATCTTCTGAAAATGTCCAAACTAAATGGTAAAATATTTTCAGATTCCCCCAAAACGTCTATCCCAAATAGTAAAATATTTTCTTTTTCCTGCGAAACCGGTAAAGTTTTCAGGATAATAAGAAAATGGAAGGATAAATAAGAAGGGGAAAATAGTATTCTTGCAATCTGTATATCAAACAGTCCCCTAAATAGATTATTTTACTCTATCTGATACTCTTACGCAAGTTATAGGAAGCAAGCAAGTCATTCAATAGCTATTGTAAGAAACTATACGAAGATGTTCATGTTTCATTTCATGAGTTATAACATGTAACTTGCGTAACTTCTGTTATTATTTATTTAAAGATATAAAATCCCTGCAACAACGGTTTTTCAGTATTTCAAAATGAGATTCAACAAAAAAAAGCGAAACACATGTATTCCGCTTTTTATTATTAACTGAGTCTATTGATATTATATTTCCCAGGTATCTCCGCTGTTTAGCAGGTCATCCACGTTGCGGATTTTAGATGTTTGTTGAGCTTCCTTAATCTGATCTTCCAATAATTGATCGTATGTAGGGGCTATCGTTGAACGTATCACACCCAAGGCAACAGGAAAGTTAGGAAGGCTCATTTTTGCCAGCATCAAATGCAAACCGGCATCTTGCTGGTACATGTCATGTATTAAAATGTCTTCTTCCCGGATTCCATTTTCCCCGATTGTAACTACTTCCAATCCCCGTTCTCCCAAAATGATTCCCTTGTCTCTGTTCTTTCCAAAGATCATAGGTTCTCCGTCACGAAGGATTAATTGATTGTCGGCAGCGGTATCCCGGTTGGTAATAGCGTTATGCGTACCGTCGTTGAAAATAATGCAATTTTGTAAAAACTCTACCACTGAAGTGCCATTATGTTTTGCCGCTTCAAGCATTACTTCCTGCATTAATTTTAAATTATTATCCACTACGCGTGCAAAAAATGTTCCTCTTGCGCTCAACACTAATTCTCCCGGCATGAAGGGTTCTTCTATTGTCCCTTGGGGAGAAGTTTTTGTTTTGCTGCCGAATGGAGTAGTAGGGGAATATTGGCCTTTTGTTAAACCGTAGATTTGATTATTGAACAATAAAATATTCAAGTCAATATTTCGGCGGATGGCGTGAATAAAATGATTCCCTCCGATGGCCATGGAATCACCGTCTCCTGATATTACCCAAACACTTAGTTGGCGATTGGACACTCTGATACCGGTTGCTATTGGATTAGCACGGCCATGTATACCATGAAAACCGTATGTATTAACATAATATGGAAATCGAGAGGCGCAACCTATTCCCGATACCAGGCAAAAATTCTCTTTCCGATAACCAATTTTGGGAAATACATTTTCTAATGAAGCTAAAATCGCGTGAGATCCGCATCCCGGACACCATTTTACCATTTGATCACTAGCAAAATCATCTTTTGTTAAGGCAATCCTAGACCTTTCTATTGTTTCGTAACTCATTATTTATTTCTCCTCTATTGTTTGGTTGAATTTTTCTATTAACTCTTCAGTTGTGAATGGTAATCCTTGAACTTTGCAGAATTTTGTATACGAAAAACCGGGATGTTTCATGCGTAAATAATCTGCAAATTGTCCTCCGTTAAGTTCACAAACCAATATCTTTTTAAAGTTTTTAAAGATATCTGCCGTATTTTTGGGTAAAGGCATAATATATTTAAAGTGTGCCAGACTAACTTTCTTACCTTGTTTTTGCATTTCCTTAACCGCAACAAGCGTTTGTCCATAAGTTCCTCCCCAGCTAACAACCAGCAAATCACCCTTAGCATCTCCGATTACTTCCTGTTCAGGAATATAATTGGCCACTCTTTGCACTTTCTCGTCGCGATAGCGTACCATCTTTTCATGGTTAAGAGGATCGGTAGATACTTCCCCTTTTATATCCGTTTTTTCCAATCCGCCTATTCGATGACGTAACCCTTCCGTTCCCGGAATAGCCCATTTACGTGCCAATGTTTTTTCATCTCTGCGGTAGGGCGCATAATTTTCTTCATTAGGCCCCGCTAAAGGAGGTGTTATAGAAGGTAGATCCGCTACCTTAGGTATACGGAATAATTCGGAACCTTGTCCGATATAGCCATCCGTTAACAAAATAACAGGGGTCATATGCTCCATTGCTAATTTTGCAGAAAGATAAGCCGACATAAAACAATCGTTTGGAGAAGATGCTGCCATTACGATACAAGGACATTCTCCGTTACGTCCGAAAAGTGCCTGGTATAAGTCTGCCTGTTCCGATTTGGTAGGCATTCCGGTAGAAGGGCCTGCACGTTGAACATCTACAATAACAATCGGCAACTCCGTTATAACCGCCAAACCGATAGCTTCTGATTTAAGTGATAACCCGGGGCCGGAAGTAGTTGTCACCGCCATAGATCCTGCAAAGGAAGCGCCGATAGAAGAACAAATACCGGCAATTTCGTCTTCACATTGCATTACTCGTGCATTAAGTGATTTATGTTTTGCCAATTCAATCAAAATATCCGTTGCAGGTGTAATAGGATAGGATCCTAAGAACAAAGGACGTTTTGAACGCTCGGAAGCTGCCAATAATCCCCATGCTGTTGCTGTATTCCCCGCAATGTTACGATATTTTCCTTTAGGAAGATTAGCTGTCGCTACATGGAAACGGGAATGTATTGCTTCTACTGATTCGGCATATATATACCCGGCTTTTAATACTTCTATATTTGCTTTTGCGATTGTCGGTTTCTTCTTGAATTTAGAATCGATTAATTTCGAGATCGTGTCAAGATCTCTGTCGAATATAAAAGCAACGATTCCAAGAGCAAACATGTTTTTTGTTTGTTCTGCTGCTTTCATATCAAGACCAAAATCAGCACCAACTCTTCTGGCGGAAGAACTTATAGGTGCTGCAATTATATTATAACTGGATAAGCAACCATCTTCTAACGGATTACAAGCGTATCCGGCTTTTTCGATCGCTTTATCAACAAAAGAATCTGCATCAACGATGATAGTCCCTCCGGTAGTAACCCATTTTAAGTTTGCTTTTAATGAGGCCGGATTCATAGCCACAAGAACGTCGCATTTGTCTCCGATGGTGCGAATCTCTTTGCCGATGTGAACTTGATAACCCGAAACTCCTGCAACTGTATTATGCGGAGCACGAATTTCGGCGGGATAATCAGGAAATGTAGCCAAATCATTTCCAGTTAGTGCTGATGCGTCAGAAAAAAGTGTCCCCGTAAGTTGCATTCCGTCCCCGGAATCTCCTACAAACTTAACGGCAACACTGTCTTTTTCAACAGTTTTAAACTTGTCATTTGCCATAGCTTACAATGTATATATTTATAAATTATTTTCTCGTTTTTATTTTGCAAAAGTATAGTTTTTATTCCAAAGTAAATATTTTTTTCGTAAATATTTTATTTATAAAAATTAAATAAAAAAAATATAAATAATTTGCTGTATATATTGTGGTTATGTGTTATTTTTAAAGTTAATCAACATTATTTATGAAAGGGATAAAATAGAGGGAAGTGTAAATGAAATTTTATACTTTTGTAATAATATTTTCATTGACGTTATATTACCTGGAAAGATATTGAAAATTATAGAATAGTAATGTTTAAAAATAGATTGATTCATGACAGCAAAATTTAAAATCACTTTATTCCCTGTTTTTGTTCTTATTCTGGGAGGAGTATGTTTTTTCTTACTAATAGGAACAACACCGAATAATACGGGTAATAAAGAATTAAATATAACAGAGACGGATAATAGTAGTTTCTCCTCCCGTTATTGTTTATCGAATCCTCCGATACCACAGGCGATTCAATTTGCAGGGGAAAAAGTCCCTGTTGACCGTTATGATGTACGGGAAGCTTTGGATAGAGAATTGCTTGTGAACGTATATTGGCAATCGAATTTACTTTTGTTTTGCAAACGTGCATATAGATATTTCCCTGTTATTGAACCTATCTTGGAGAAAGAAGGGATTCCGGAAGATTTTAAATACCTGGCATTAATAGAGAGCGGTTTAACAAATATAGTTTCTCCTGCGAAAGCAGCCGGTTTCTGGCAATTTATGAAAGAGACGGGATTGAGTCATGGGCTGGAAATAACGGATGAAGTAGATGAACGTTATCATTTGGAAAAAGCAACCCTTGCCGCTTGCCAATATTTGAAAAAGTCATATGCTCAACATGGTTCGTGGTTGTCGGCAGCGGCAGCATATAATATGGGGGATAATGGTCTCAAGAGGAATATTACCAGCCAGAAAACTTCTTCCTATTGGGATTTACTGCTTAATGAAGAAACGGCAAGATATGTTTATCGGATTCTGGCGGCAAAAATAATTCTGTCCAATCCCCAGGATTATGGAGTAAATCTACGGATAGTTGACTTATATCAACCATTGCAGGTTAAAACAATAGAAATAGATACAACCATTACAAGCTTGGTGGATTTTGCTATTGCCCAAGGAATAACCTATAAGCAACTTAAAAGCTTTAATCCCTGGCTAAGAAGCGACAAACTGACAAATAAACTTGGTAAAAAGTATATGATAGTTATTCCTAAAAAAGAATATATACTATATGAGGATCAGGTTAAGCATATCAATCCTAATGATATGCTTCAGAAACAATAGAAATAATTAACGGAATTTACAGGAAGTTTTTTCTTATTGATTCGTTTAATATTCGCTTGTTTCTTAGTTGCACTGATTTACCTTGTAACTTGTGTAACTTCTTTTTACTCGCGTAGCTACTATATAAAAAAAGCGTTTCGCTCAAAAATTGGAATAAAATATATGGGATAATATCTCTTTATTCTCTTGAAGCGAAACGCACAAAACAACTACTATGAAAAAAATATCTTTTTTCCTGATAATAACAACGAGTGAATAGAAAAGTTCAAGCTATATAAAAAATAAAATATATTAGAATCGAAAACAAGTAGTAATTATTTGATTAGTAGTTTCTTATTGGTTCTAAATAAATTAAGTGTTTTTGGAAAATTAGTTATAATTTAAATTTATTAATGTTCGATAGCGTTTTTTTGCAGGCAATGTTGTAGTTATTACAGAACAAAAGAGCCATGAATAAAATACACATTATATAGCACAGTCGATCTTAAATCGGATATGATCTTTTCTGATTTAATCGATATCAAGTATTTTTATCGATATTAATAAATGAATAGAGATTGATGCTTTACAATAGTTTTGTTAAGAGTGATAAAGATTATTTCAATCATCATAAATAATAATATTATGTTTTCGGAACATTTAGATATGACCATGTATGATAAATTGTTGACTTTAGGTGGTTATTATATGAAAAATAAATCACCTATGACAAAATAATACTCATCAATATAAAACAGTACATATTATAGTTCTAAACGAAGAAAAACTCCTGCTGACATGAATTTCTTTTCTTTGCACACGGAATTGAATTATGAATTTATGTATTTTTGTCCCTTTATTCTAAAAGCAGAACAATGAATTATCTTAGCGTAGAGAATTTAAGTAAATATTATGGAGATAAACTTCTTTTTGAGAATATTAGTTTTGGGATAGATAAAGGCCAGAAGGTTGCTCTTATTGCTAAGAACGGAACAGGAAAAACATCCATGCTTAATATAATTAACGGACAAGATATTCCCGATAGTGGTACGGTGACTATACGGGGAAATATCAGGATCGGTTATTTACCTCAAATATTTGATTCGGGAGAAAATATTTCTATATTGGATTCTATATTTGATTCTACTACTCCGGTTGTAACTTGCATTAAAGAATATGAAACGGCACTTGCTTTGTTTAATGAAGTTCAAAATCAGGAAAATCGCTTACGTATGGAATCTGCTGTTGTGGCGATGGATAATCTACATGCTTGGGATTTTGAAAGCAAAGTAAAAGAAATATTGTCCAAGTTTGATATACAGGATATCCTTAAAAGCATGTATGAATTATCAGGAGGGCAGCGTAAAAAGGTAGCACTGGTAAAGGTTTTATTATCGGATGCCGATTTTTTGATCATGGACGAACCTACCAATCATTTGGATATAGAAATGATAGAATGGTTGGAATCGTATCTTGCCGCAGCTAACATTACGCTGTTAATGGTCACACATGATCGTTTTTTTCTGGACAAGGTATGCAATGAAATCATAGAACTGGAAAATGGCAATCTTTATCGCTATAAGGGTAGATATGATTATTATTTGGAAAAAAAAGAAGAGCGTATTGCCAACATGGCTGCCGAAGTAAGCAAGGCAAGGGGTTTATATCGCACAGAATTGGAATGGATGCGTTCCACTCCTCAGGCACGTACTACCAAGTCGAAAGCAAGAATTGATAATTTTGACAATATAAAGCAGAAAGCATTTGTCCGTGTAGAACAAAAGAATAAAGATTTTGCGGTAAAAACAGAACGAATAGGTAACAAAATATTAGAAATTAACAACCTGAACTTTAGCTTTGATGATCACATAATATTGGATGATTTTTCCTATATTTTTAAAAAGGGTGAGCGATGCGGCATCATTGGTAAAAATGGAAGTGGGAAAACAACATTCTTACGTTTAATAATGAATGAACTTAAACCCGGTTCGGGAAAGATAACGGTTGGCGAAACTATTAAATTCGGTTATTATTCTCAAGCAGGGCTTTCCTCTGAGAACAGAGGGAAAAGGGTTATAGATATTGTCAAAGAACATGCGGAAATGATCCGTATGGCAGAAGGAACCTATATATCGGCTTCTCAATTCCTGAATCATTTTGGATTTTCGTATGAAAGTCAATATACATACTTTGAAAACTTAAGTGGCGGACAACGAAGAAAACTTCATTTGTTAATGGTTTTATTGGGAAATCCCAATTTCTTAATTTTAGATGAACCTACAAACGATTTCGATATAGAGACTCTTACAATTCTGGAGGATTTTTTGTTGCATTTTACAGGATGTTTATTGATTGTTTCCCATGACCGCTGGTTTATGGATAAATTGGTTGACCATATGTTTATTATGCAGGAAAAAGGCAAGGTAAGGGATTTTTATGGCAATTATACGGAGTATAAAATTAAACTGGAACAAGAAGAAAGAATTAAAAAGACACAACAAAAATCCGAAAAGCCGATACCGCAAAAACAGACAATTTTATCCAATGTAAATAAACGAACATACAAGGAGCAAAAAGAATTCGAGTCTTTAGAAATAGACATAGAACATTTGGAAAAGGAAAAAGTAAATTATTTGGAATTGCTCAATGCCGGGGAGGGAACCCCGGAAGAATTGAGCATGTGGGCACAAAGATATGCCGATATTGATCAGGAATTGGATACAAAAACAATACGTTGGATAGAGTTGAGCGATAAAGAGGGGTGATAATAGGACAAGCTATATTATTGCAGAGTAAATTATACGATTCATCAATAATATAGATACAATCTTTTGCTAAATGGATATACTGTTTGAGAATCATTATTCCTCTATATTATTACTAATAACATGAGTTGGGGGTGTAAATTGAAACTTTTTCAAATACGAATAATCTCCCCCCCTTAGTATGTCTCTTATATATATCCGCCTGCCTGTTTGATAAGCGTCCATATGCGAACCTTATAAATAATAAACCTCTTCGGAAAATCATTCATAATATATATTAGATGTAGCTCTATATACTACTTTCGAGTCTTCCTGAAACGTCCAAGCGGAAGTGTAAAACACTTTTAAGTTTTCCTGAAATCTCCAAACAAGAATTTAAGACGTTTTCAGGCTTTCCTGAAATCTCCAAATAAAAGTTTAAGACATTTTCAGGGTTTCCTGAAATCTTCAAATAAAAATTTAAAACGTTTTCAGGGTTTCCTGAAATCTCCAAATGAAAGTGTAAAATGTTTTCAGGGTTTCCTGAAAGGTACAAACTAAATGGTAAAATGTTTTCTTTTTTCTGCGAAACCGGTAAAGGTTTCAGGATAATAATAAAACAGAAGGGTAGATAAGAAGGGGAAAAACATTATTTCATTCTATCGTACTTTCCGCTTTTTATAATATCTAAAAAATCTTTTTATAGAATGTAATAAATATAAGTGATTTGCAGTTATTATATATCTATCGAGGATACATTCAATAGGAGAAGACATGTTTGAAATACAGACAATAAAGCAGAGGTATAATATTATAGGGAATTCCCCGCAGATAGACAGAGCCATAAACGTAGCATTACAAGTAGCTGCGACGGATCTTACTGTTTTAATTACAGGAGAAAGTGGTGTTGGGAAAGAGAATTTTCCTAAGATAATACATCAAAATAGTGCACGAAAACATGGCCCATATATAGCGGTTAATTGCGGTGCTATTCCTGAAGGTACAATAGATTCGGAATTATTTGGACACGAGAAAGGTTCTTTTACAGGTGCAACAGATGCTCGCAAAGGCTATTTTGAGCAGTCGAATGGAGGAACGATTTTTTTGGATGAAGTAGCTGAATTGCCCATATCTACGCAAGTACGTTTGTTACGGGTATTGGAGACAGGAGAGTTTATGCGTGTAGGGTCATCTAAAATGCAGAAGACAGATGTTCGTGTGGTTGCTGCTACAAATGTGAATGTTCCGGATGCTGTATCAAGAGGTAAATTCAGAGAAGATTTGTATTATCGTTTGAATACGGTTCCCATTTATATTCCGGCTTTACGGGAAAGGAAGAGTGATATTTTATTATTATTTAAAAAATTTTCCGTTGATTTTTCTCAGAAATATAAAATGCCTCCGATTGTATTAACGAAGGATGCGGAAGAAAAAATATTACGTTATAATTTTCCGGGAAATGTCCGGCAATTGAAAAATTTGGTGGAACAGATATCCATCATAGAGCCCGAACGTGAAATTACAATTGATATTCTTAAAAAATATATTCCGGAAGAAGCCACCACCACTTCTTTATCTATTTTAAAAAATATCAGTGGGACATCTGATGTGGTTTTTGAAAGGGAATTGGTCTTTAAATTTTTATCTGAAATGCAGAAAGATATTAATGACCTTAAGAATAAGATAGCAGAATTAGCCGATGGAAAAACTACAAATAGATTGGAACAGAAACCACTATTGTTTGAAAGAGATTCCCAAGAGAATGTATTGATTACAGATCATTATCCGGATGATCAGATAGAGATAGCGGAGTATATAGATGAACAAGATGAAGGTAGTACGACAAATGAAACAGAGATATTATCTTTGCAAGAAAAAGAAAAAGAACTTATCAAGAAGGCGTTGATAAAAAACGGAGGAAAACGTAAGAATGCGGCTAAAGATTTGGGTATTTCGGAAAGAACACTTTATCGTAAATTGAAAGAATATAGCTTGGAAGGATGAAGAAAGCAAAGTTATTACTGATATGTTATATTATGTCATTTTGTTTGCTTGCATGTACTATAAAGTACTCTGCTATAGGGGTTGATATTCCAGCCGAAGCACAAACAATATGCATTAAACAATTTCAAAACAATGCGTCTTTAGTTAATTTGAAATTAAGTAATGAGTTAACTACGCAATTAAAAGACCGGTTTCAATCAAATACAAAGTTGTCAATTGTAGATTCAAGAGGGGATTTATATTTAGAAGGTGAAATAACAAATTATGTTCTTTCTTCAGTTGCTGTAGGAGCGGATATGGCAACAATGAATAGATTGACTATCACAGTTCGCATAAAATACGAGAATCGGTTTGATGAAGAAAAAGATATAGAAAGGACTTTTTCCAGATATTTGGATTTTGATAGTAAGCAAAGCCTGCAACAAGTAGAAGATGATTTGGTTTATCAGATATGTGAGGCTTTAGTTGATGATATATTTACGGCAACAGTAGGAAATTGGTAATACAAATTTATTATGAATAAAGAACAATATATAAATTGGATTAAAAATAGAGCGGATCTTCCCGATATAATGTCAAATACGTCTGAAGTAGAGAAATATCCGTATTGTATGTTATTTCATTTAATGCGATCAATGAAAATAAATACAATAGATAATAAATCAGTTTTGGCGGTATTACACCCCTCCAGAAAGAGATTACAGACATTACTATTGCAACAAGATGTTGACCAATACAATAAGAAAGAAAATACGGTAAAAGACGACAATAGGGAGGAAAAAATAAATATAATAAAAGAAGCTGCTACGGAGTTTCGCGATAAGGAAGACTTAATGGACATTTTACAGAAAAGATTAGCGGAATTAAACACCAACTCCGATACAGGGAATGAGGATCAGAATGAGCAAGAGTTTTTATTTGAGCCACAACCAAGTGTTTCTTTGGATGAATTGGTAGAGAAGTTCAATAAGTTTCCGCCAAAAATATCTTTTAATCCTGTCGATTTTGAGGATGAAAAGAATTATAGAGATTTAGGGAAAAGTAGTGTGTTTGATCGATCTAATATTATAAGTGAAACATTAGCAGAACTTTATTGTGTTCAAGGAGCCTATGATAAAGCCCTGAAAATTTATGAAGCCTTGAAGTTAAAATATCCGGAAAAAAGTGATACCTTTGCAGAAATAATAAAAAATATTAACGCAAAAAACAATATATAATGTATACAGTACTGATTGTTTTAATAGTAATTCTAGCCATATTATTAGGATTGGTGGTTTTAATGCAGAATTCAAAAGGAGGTGGTGTTTCCTCAACCTTTTCGTCATCAAGTCAAATTATGGGTGTTCGGAAAACAGCTGACTTTTTAGAAAAAGCAACATGGACATTATCTATATCAATTGTAGTTTTATGTTTTATTTCCAGTTTTTTTGCAAGTTCAGGAGAAAAAGTAATAGAACAACAGGGAAGTAAAGCGGCTGGTGCACAACAAACAATGACAAATATGCCATTACAAACGCCTGCGGCAGCAGCTCCGGCGGCAGAGGCTCCAATGTCTTCAGAAATGGAAGATAATGTTGAATAACACATACTTATAGATATAAAAAAGAGATAGCGTTAGTTTTTAATTACTAACGCTATCTCTTTTTTAGTTATTAGCATTTATCAAGTTAGAATACATTAAGAAAAAAAAATTATAAAAAATAAACTTTTCAGGCAACAAATTGTATTTTTAGAGTATCATGTATGTAGAAAATAAATTTTGTTTAATCATAAAAAATAATAATATCATGAAAAAGTTGCTTTTGTTAATCGGGTTATTGTTGAGCATTTCTTTCTTTATGCCAACAAAAGTTCAGGCGCAATGTCCGAATTTAAATTTTACAATGAATAATTTTTCATATTGGCAAGCCTATATGGGAACTTGTGGTAGTGGTGTTAATATAAGTAAAAGCCAGGCGACTCCAGGTAGACATACTATAATGAATGCTACACAACTTATGTTAACCAATCAATTATATGATGAAGAATGTGTTTCAATTCCGAAAGTTCCAACAGGATTTAATTATTCAGCAAGGTTGGGAAATAGTGCAGTTGGTGCAGAAATGGAAGCCTTGGAATATACGATGACCATTGATAGTACAAATTCCTTGTTAATATTACATTTTGCCTGGGTTATGGAAGATCCCAGTCATTCTCCTTCTGAACAACCTATGTTTTCCATGACAATAAAAGATAGTTTAGATAGGACATTGAATCAGAATGTATATAAATGTAGTTATGTGAATTTTGTTGCTTCCCAAACCTTGGAAGATTTAGCTTGTAAAACCCCAACAAAGCTTGCACGTAACTGGACCACTGTTGGTTTCAGTTTAGAGCCAATGATGGGACAGAAAATAAAAATATATTTTGAGACAAGAGATTGTACCCAGTCCGGGCATTATGGTTATGCATATATAGTAGGAGAATGTAGGCCTATGACAATTGACCTAATGTATTGCGATGGACAAACAGCTGCTCGTTTGCGTGCTCCGGATGGTTTTGTATGGTACAAATGGACAAGAAGTACACAGTCTTCTTGGGTAAAAGAAGGAACGGGCAGAAATTTTCAAAATATTGTTGTTGACGATCCTAAACCGGATGAAGAATTTAAATGTCAAGTAACATCGCAGTTGGGTGCTGATTGTTCTGCAACGTTGCGTACTGTAATTGTAAAAACTATGATCGATGCTGATTTTAATTACGGTGTAATGGTCAATGGCAATGTGGATATATACGGGCACCTCTTTAACAACTGGTATGATACCTGTAATCGAACAGCTACTTTTGTAGATATGTCAACTGTAACAGGTAGTAAAAAAGAGTCTATCATGTGGGAAGTATTAAAAGGTAGAGGAATTGTTACTACGGCATTCGATTCGTTATTTACTTATACTTTTCCAGATCCTGAAACGGATCAGCCGGTTGATTACTTGGTCCGTTTAACTGTATTTGCAGAGAATGGATGTGCAGATACTTCAAAAGGACGAGTAGACCAGCATATTATTATTTATCCTTCACCAAGGATAAGTATAGATGGTGTTGATCAAATGTGTGCAGGAGATTCAACTTATTTGAAGGCAGTTCCCGTTAGATCAAAATTTACTCATCATGATTGGAGTTGGGTAGACACCAATGGTATAACCCAAACCGCAACGGGAGATTCTATTCAAATCTATGGGCCTGGAACATACATGCTTTCTTCCTTAGATAGTAATGGTTGTTATGCAAAAGATACTCTTGTTGTTACTACTTTAAAACCGCAAATGACACTAGACATAACTAATGTAAATTGTTATGGACAGGCAACCGGTGCTTTTCAGCATGGGCCTGTAACTGGAGGACAAACACCTTATCAATCGTTTAAGTGGACATTGTTAAATCCGGATGGAAGCCAGTATGTTGATCCGAATGGAAGTATTGTAGGCTGGAGATATCAAAATCTAATAGCGGGGATTTATACTTTTGAGGCCATTGATGCCAGGGGATGTGCGTTGTATGGTGAAGTGGAAGTCAAACAAAATGACTCATTAAGGGTAACCGGGAAGTATACCCCTACAACTTGTGGGGCAGATAACGGAACATTGAAACTTAAAGCAGCAGGGGGAGTTCCTCCATATAAGTTTGAAATCAGAAAAGACGACGGGACATTGGTAGCTTCTTCTGATACTGCATCCAATTTAAGCTCCGGAGTATATAAGATGACTGTTACTGATCATGTAAACTGTGTAACAACAGATACTATTACCGTATCTGCAACACCAATTCCTTATATGACCGTTTCTAGTAATGTATGGGAGACTTGTGAGAATGAAAACGGATCGATTTCGGTATCACCTAAAGATGCACGTTATCCGGTTTCGTTCACATGGGATACAGGTAGGGAACAAGATACTACAAATGTGATCGGTGGCCTTAAGTCAGGTACATATACTGTGGAAATGACGGATGCTAATGGTTGTGTAGTGGATACAAGTATATTTGTAGATAAATATCCTACACCAACAGTTGTTATTACAAAAACTCCGGAAACATGTGGCAGAGGGGATGGAACTATTACACTTACTGTAAATAGCATGTACCCCTCCACACTTAAATATCGTTGGGATGGGCTTACAGATACAACATCTTCATTGACAGGCCTCAAAGCAGGAACATATAAAGTGACTATTACGGATTCACTATGTATAGTGTCGAAAACCATAGTAGTGGAACATGTAGATGGGCCTGTGGCAAATTTTGAATCGAATGCTTATAATGTAGCAAGTAATACGATCTTTACGTTAACAGATGTATCACAGGGAACTGTTAATACCTGGAACTGGGATATGGGAGACGGAAATAGTCAAACGGGCAAAATTGTTTATTACACCTATGAGAAATCGGGAGATTATAATGTATCTTTAGTCGTAATAGATGTAAATGGATGTATAGATTCAATTTCGAAAATAATTCATGTTTACGATGAATTGAATGTATTTGTTCCTAATATGTTTACTCCTAATGGGGATGGGCTTAATGATACATGGAAACCGGTAATGTCCGAATACTCAAAGGAAGGATATCAACTGTCTGTTTTTGATCGTTGGGGACAACGGATATTCCATACAACCAATACGGAAGACGAATGGAATGGAATGGTAAATGGAAAATATGTCGCTTCTAATTCAATATATTCTTACCGGGTTATAGTCCGGGACTTTACTGGTCAGGAATATGAATTTGTTGGACAAGTAACAGTTATTCGATAGAGTATGAGATAACTTTACAAAGAGATTACACAGAATTCTGTGTAATCTCTTTGTTTTTTACTGAAAACTAATCAATAATAATAAAGAATAAGTATATGGGCAAAATACGTATTACGAAATTATTTAGCTTTGAAATGGCTCATGCTTTAGAAGGATATGATGGGTCATGTCAGAATATTCATGGGCATTCATATAAGTTAAGAGTAACCGTTATCGGAACGCCCGTTTGTGATTCACAATCACCGAAAGATGGAATGTTAATAGATTTTTCTGACTTAAAGCGTATAGTAGAACAATCTATTATAAATAAATATGATCATGCATTGGTCTTAAATAAGGCTACAGAGGCGGCAACAATAGATGTATTGCAAAATCATTATAATAAAATAATAACAGTGGATTACCAGCCAACAAGTGAACAAATGTTATTGGAATTTGCCAGTGTATTACAAACGGTTCTCCCATCAGATATAAATTTATATAGTCTCCGATTGAATGAAACTGATACTTCGTATGCTGAATGGTTCGTGGAATAAAGGATAGAACGGATAAAATAGCTGAATAGGATAAATTCGTAGAAGTACTTATACTACTTCTGCCACAGTGAAATTACTTCCTCCGACGAAAACCAGATCCTTTTCTTTTGCTGCTCGTTTTGCAGCTGAATAAGCTCTTTTGACAGAACGGTAAAGGTTGCCTTTTAATCCGAATTGTTGTGCGGTATCTTTAAGTTCAGATGCATTCAATCCTCTTGGTATGTTTGCCTTGCAGAAATAATACATTGCATTTTTGGGTAGAATGGAAAGTATGTTTGTAATATCTTTATCATTTACCATACTTAAGACAAAATGCAGACTTTCATAAGGAACTTCGGATAGTTGCTCGATCACATAATTAATTCCTGCCAGATTATGGCCAGTATCAGCAATACAAAGCGGATGTTGTTGTAATACCTGCCATCTTCCCATTAGTCCGGTATTTATGATACAGTTCTTTATCCCATTTTTGATGCTCCTCTCAGGCAATTTTGCTTTCCCTATAATTTGACATGCCGCAAGAATTGTTTTAAAATTGTTTACTTGGTAAGAGCCCGCTAATGGCGATATATATTTTCGTGGATGAGTATTATTATTTGATGTTGCATTAAAGTGCATATAGAATCCATTCCGGGTTAAAACGACCTTTTCTTTTTGGATTTGAAATAATTGATCTGCAAAAGTAATAGGAGCATTTCTTTCTTTTGCTATTTGCATAAAAATAGGAGCTGTTTCGGGTTGAATTTCTCCGATTATTACAGGTATATTTTCCTTGATGATTCCTCCTTTTTCGCGGGCAATATCTTCAAGCGTGTTGCCAAGAAATTGGGTATGATCATAGCTGATATTCGTAATTATACTTAACTGTGGTGTAATTATATTGGTAGAATCCAACCGCCCTCCCATGCCAACTTCAATAATGGCAATATCCACCTGCTTTTGTGCAAAATAGGAGAATGCCATCGCAACCGTCATTTCAAAGAAAGAAGGGTGGATTTTTTCAAAGAAATCTTTATTCTTTTGTGTAAAATCGATTACATATTGACGAGGTATTTTTTTCCCATTAATACGGATACGTTCTCTGAAATCTTTTAAATGCGGTGACGTATATAATCCTGTCTTAAAACCCGCTTCTTGGTATATAGAGGCCAAGTTATGGGATACTGATCCTTTTCCGTTTGTTCCGGCAATATGTATTGACTTGAATTTTGTTTGAGGATGATCCAGATGTTCCATTAACGCAATTGTGTTATTTAGATTCGCTTTATATGCGGCTCCACCTATGCGTTGATAAATAGGTAAACTATTATATAAATAGTTAATACATTCTGAATAATTCATGGAAAAATATAAGATTATTGTAGCACAAACCGGTAAGTGATAACCCCTTTTTCTTCGACCTGTGCATCGGCTTTTGCCTTAAATTTGGAACGCATAGCCGCTTTTTCGCACTCTTCCCATATTTGAAGATCATTGATTGTGGTACCTTTACCACCGGCTTTTGCGTGTACAACATTACCGTCCCTGTCTGCCCGGAAATCCACTTTAACAACCCCTTCCAAATTGTTTTTTGCATTAGGGAATTCTTTCTTAACAACACCACGACCATCTAAATAGAAATCCCCAATGCCACTTCCCGAACCGGCGCCGCTACCGCTACCGGAACCTGATCCTGAACCACTTCCGGTTCCGGAACCAAAACCTATGCCTGTGCCGGATCCCGATCCACCACCAGTCCCGGAACCGGAACCACTGCCAGTTTCGTTACCTTGAGAAGCACTACGCCTAAACAAAGCATTGGGGTTTACCGTTGGTGTTTCGCTTACTTGTGGTTGGGATTCTGTTTGTGTAGGTTGTTGCCTTGGCTGATTGGTTACAGGTTGTCTTGTTGCATTCAATGCTACAGATTCTTCAATATCTTGAGTTGCTATATTCTCTCTGGCACTGGGTGAAGATGGAGTTATTACATTAACCGTATTCGGTGATTGGGAATTTGAGCCTCCACCACCGCCTCCACCGCCGCCGCTCATGTCTACTTCTATACCGTATTCCGGGGGTGGGGGGACTTGATAGGTTAAGCCCATGAAAATAAAGCATATTAATAATAATCCATGGAAAACCACAGTTGCTATCACTGCGATCAATTTGCGTTTCTTTTCCTGTCCGTTATCTAAAGCAATATCGTTCATACCGGTTTATTCTTTTTTGGGAGCTGTAGCTAATATTACTTTGTGTTGTCGATTTTGAACTTCGTTAATTTCATTGACCGCGTCTATAACATATACCACGTTTTGTATAGGTACACTTTTATCGGCACGCACTACTACAGCGGCATCTATTGCGTCCTGAGACAGTCTTTCTGCAATCGCATTTCCCAGATTGTTTTCTTCTATCGCCATTAAGTCTTTTCCCTGCAATATCGAATAATCCAGGTTTTCATCTATATAGACTTCAAAGTTACGTTTTGTTGCCGTTTTACTTGAACTATTGGGAAGTAACAATTTAATAGCATTGGGACTTACCATAGTAGAGGTGATCATGAAAAAGATGAGCAATAAAAACACAAGGTCAGCTTGCGTTGTCGTGTTAAACTCAACATTGTTTTTAAATCTCGATTGTATAGCCATACTATCTCGGGTTTTAAATGGGTTAATTTGCCGGTTCGTGCAACAGATCCATAAATTCGGATGAGCGCATTTCCAGTAAAAGAATTACCTTGCTTATTTTGGATATAAGTACGTTGTAACAAACATAGCCTATAATCCCTACTACCAACCCGCTTACGGTGGTTATCAGTGCCGTATAAATTCCACTCGCCAGATCTGTGATCTCCAGATTATTTCCTGAGTTTGCCATATCATGAAAAGCAATGATCATTCCGATTACTGTTCCCAAGAAACCAAGCATCGGTGCAATGCTGGCCATGGTAGTAATATAGCCTATTCCTTTTTCCAACCGGGCTACTTCCATTTGGCCTACATTGCTGATCGTTTCATTGATATCATTTAACGGTTTTCCCAAACGGGATAGACCTTTTTCAACCATACGGGCAATAGGGGTATTTGTTGCTTTACAAAGAGCTACAGCGGAATCCAACCGATTATGGTGAATAAAATCACGAATGTTATTCATGAAATTTACGTCTTCTTTACCTGCTTTATTTATAGCCAGATATCTGTCAACAAAAATATAGATAATAATAACTGACATGATTAATAAAGGAATGGTTATATAGATACTTCCTCTATCGAATAAAAGAGACAAAATATTTAATTTTTCCTCATGAGGAACGATAACTTCTGCTACTGCTTCTGCTTGTAAAAGAATTGTTTGTAACATATTAATTTAAAGTTTAAGTAATAAATACAAAGATAGATGTGTGTTTGGTGAGTATAATATCTTTCTATGATTATTTATGAACATTCTCTTGTTGAATTCTATAACCGAACGAATCTGAATTTTATTGCTTGTTTTTCACCCTTACGAATAAGTAGCGAAGCCATACCAGTAAGTTTAATTGTAAATTATGGAAAGAAAGTGAATGAGTGAACAAGTAAACAAGATAATAAGTAACTTCTATAAAGTACTATGAAAAGAACAATATTAGCGGAAAATATTCCTGAAAGTACGCTGCCGGTTTCCGGATCACTTTCGGGAACTTCCGGCGTTCATTTTATGGGACAATATCCCCCACAGGGGAAAATATAAATAGTAATCATTCGATTTTATAAACCATGAAAATTAAATCTATTGATAATCCCAGTTTATGTAACGATGAACATTTCCAGTTTCACACCGAAGTAAAAGATTTAGTTAATCTATCGATTGCCGAAATATTGAAAATCGCGATACCATTCCAAGAGATCTTTTCCCTGTTTTCAAAAGGAAGATGAATGTTTAACGTTGACCCTCAAAAACTATTTTATTCAAATGCTGGTAGTGATGGATGCAGTACCGGAACGTATTGAACTTGGTTTCGTCGAAGTGATCAAAGCTCGTATTTATCATCCGGAACCGGAAGTAGTTATTGTAATAAAAATGGTGTAGCTTAATATGGAAACATTCTACAATTCTACAATAATTTATTTATATTGAATTATTTTGATTTTACTTTAATTTATTGTCAATAAAACAAATGGATTAATTTTGGTTTGCATGGCACATGAATTGAATTAATTTTTATTAGAAAAACATTAGTTTTATTAACAATAAAAATTATTTATTATGAAACGTATTATTTTGTCAGTCGCAATGGTTACAGGAATTTGTTTTTTCTGCAATGCGCAAACGCAACAAGCTACTCAAGCTGCAAACAAAACGGAAGTACAGTCCACCGTAGTGCAATCGAAAAATGATGGCTTCAAAGAGGTGAAAATGGAAAACCTAAATCCAAAAGTTCAAGAAGCAATCAATAAAAATTACGCTACTTTAAAAGTGAAATCCCTTGCTTATAATGCAGAGAAAAAATTGACTAAAGTAACATTTGTTTCTACTTCTGCAAATCAACCTGAAAAGATCGTTATTCTTAACGAAGAAGGAAAAGAACAAAAATAATAGACAAAGTTCACTTGAGTAAAATTGATTGATAGCCGGAACAATCTTTTGTATTGTTCCGGCTTTTTCTATGAAATTGTCAAAAGTTGGCCTTGGAGATTAACTCCGTTGAGCTCGCAAGTTCGGTTGGTTGGGTTCGCCCAACCCTTCTGGTTTCGTCCCTCGCAATGAAGGTCTTAATCAATATATTGCCGTCATGCTGAACTTGTTTCAGCATCCCCTGCATAAAAGCAAAAAGCGAGGGGAGTAGCTCGACTTAAGAGCCTCGCTGCTCTCACATGTTTCGCCTTCGGATGCGGATCAAGTCTGCAATGACGCACTTCCGTCATCTCTGAGGAGTGAGGTACGAGCGACGTGGCAACCGGGTTTACGAGTTCGGCGAAGCCAATCCCTAACAAAAAAGCGATCTTTGCTTCAACTTTTGACAACTTCTATACTAGTAACTTCTTCTAAATTTTAATACTGTCGAAATTCTTCCCGAAAACTCCCGACACCTTGGCAACGGAAAAAAAAGCTTCCTGATCGGATTCATTGATGATTTTCATGATTTCAGACTTATCCTGCTTGCGTGCAATAACCACTAATACATTCTGTTCGCTTTTAGAATACCATCCTTCTCCTTTGAGTATCGTTACTCCCCGTTTTATTTCTTCACCTATGCGGTCGGCAATAAGTTTGTTGTTTTTGGAAAAGACCATGATTTGATAAGACTGTTTATTTCCTTCAATGACAGTATCTAATGTATAGGAAAATACTCCCATAATTACATATCCGTAGACTACTATTTCAATACGCTCTTGAATAGATAAATCAGTAAACACAAAAAATGAGCTTCCGATAATTAAAACGTCCAGATACAAAATAACCCGGCCGGGGCTTACATTATAATATTTAGTAATAATTAAAGCTATAATATCTGTCCCCCCTGAATTACCTCCGTTTGAAAAGGCAATACCAATACCAAGCCCGGATAGCATCGCACCTATTAAAGCACACATGAATTTATTGTCTGTGATAATAGGGTCCTGGATCAGGTTCTGCAGTAGAATAAAGAACAATGAACTGATAACTATACCATAGATTGTATTGATCCCAAACTTGGCTCCTAAAATCTTCATGGCGATTAAGATCAGGATGGCATTTAAGACCAAGTTCGAATATCCGACCTGAATCATTTTTCCGGTAGCATAATAAATAAGTGTTGAAACACCTGTTATTCCTCCTCCCAATATGCCGGAAGGGATAAGAAATCCCGACCAGGCAAAAGCATATAAAAATAAACCAATCGTTATAAACAGATAACTCCGAATATTTTTTAAAATAACCGATTCCTTCTTTTTAGTAATGGCACGCATGATTATATGTATTAGACAAAAAGCTTAAAAAGCATCAAAGGGATATTCCCAATGCTGAAATATTATTATAAATTAACTATTTTAATTGATTCCTAACCTGATACCGAACTGTAACTATGCGGGCAAAGATAATACATTTTATCATGCCAACGGGTAAATAAAAATTCATCGGAATAATTTATTATTCAGGAAAAATACTGCGATGATTTTGTTTTAAGTTGATGTAGTAGAGTAGTAATAAGAAATTATCTTGCCGTTTTTAGTGCGAATTTTGTCCCTTTCAATAAAAAAGAAGTATTTGCTTTAAATATTCTAATACTTTTGTATCGAGGATGCGAGTTTCAATACTAAATATTAAATTTTTTAAATATGGATACTACAATCAAATTATATTCGCTTTCATATAAGCAGGTGAAGACTTATTTAATTGCTGCGGTTTTGATAGCCGGCAATATATTGCTGCCATGGTTGTGTCATTTTATACCGCAGGGCGGATTGATATTCCTTCCGATCTATTTTTTTACACTTTTCGGGGCATATAAATACGGGTTAAAAGCAGGCTTGTTGATAGCTGTTCTTTCCCCTGTTCTTAATCATTTGCTTACAGGCATGCCTCCGGTAGCTATGTTGCCGGTAATATTGATTAAATCCTGTTTGCTGGCCATTGCCGCTGCTTATGCCGCAAAACGTTTTCAGAAAATCTCTATCTTACTTCTTGTGGGGATAGTTGTATTCTACCAACTTATAGGATTGCTTTTTGAATGGATTATATCGGGCAGTTTCTATATGGCAACACAGGATTTACGCCTTGCTATTCCGGGAATGATCATACAGGTATTTGGCATTTATGGCATCCTGAAGTTAATGACTAAATACGGATATTGATCCATTGCGGTATTGTAATTATAAAAACAGAAATAAAATTATAAACTTATTTAATCAGACAAATATGCAAACAAAACAGTTCTTATTATCAGTTGCGATTATGTCTCTGATGGCCGGTTGTGCCCAGGGGCAACAACAATCTTCAAAATCTACGGAAGGAAAGAAAATTCTTGTGGTTTATTATTCATGGGGTGGAAATACCCGTGAGGTTGCCAATCAAATTCAGAAGACTACAGGAGGTGATATTTTTGAAATAGTACCGGTTACCCCTTATCCAAGCGATTATCAAGCATGTGTAGACCAGGCGAAGAAAGAGATTGCTGATGGAGTTAAACCTCCATTGAAATCGAATGGGGCTGATACAGAGTCATACGACATTATTTTTGTAGGAACACCTAACTGGTGGAGCACCATTGCACCGCCTGTTGCTACATTTTTATCGGAAAACAACCTTGCCGGAAAGACTATTGTGCCCTTTTGCACACATGGCGGTGGACGGGAAGCACAATGCTTTACCGATATGGCTAAATTGTGCCCGAAGTCAACAATGCTCAATGGACTTGTTGTACCCGGCAACAGGGCAAAGGAGTATCAAAATGAAGTTGATAAGTGGTTGAAAGATATTCAGGTTGTTAAATAAATAATTGCATAAAGTTATGGTACCATTATTTATGGGCCTTGGAGGCCCTGAAATTATTCTCATTGTTCTGGTTGTTTTACTTCTTTTCGGAGGGAAAAAAATACCGGAAATGATGAAAGGTTTAGGCAAGGGAGTAAAAAGCTTCAAAGACGGTGTTAACGGATTGGAGGATGTTACAGATTCTAAGAAATCGACTACCGACGAAACTAAAAAAGAATAGACCTATATTGTTTTGGACGATAAAATGACATTCTGGGATCACCTTGACGATTTGCGCAAAACGCTTGTTCAACCTATTATTGTCTTATCGGTGCTTACGGTAGCGATTTTCCTGCTTAAAGAACCGGTGTTCGATATTATCCTGGCCCCGAATTCGACAGGTTTTATTACATATAAGTTCAGCGATTTCTTTTCATTAGCAAGTCCTCAAGGGAATTCCCAGTATGTTTTCGTCCAGTTAATCAATACGGAACTTGCATCCCAGTTTCTGGTGCATATGAAGGTTTCCTTCTATGTGGCTTTGGTGCTGGCGATGCCTTTTATATTTTATAAATTATACCAATTCATAGCCCCAGGCTTATATAAGAACGAAAGGAAATATTCGACCCTGGTATTAGTTTTTTCATTTTTTTCATTTTTCACAGGTTTGCTTATTAGTTATTTCGTGATATTTCCTTTCTCTTTTCGTTTTCTGGCCAGTTACCAGGTCAGCGCTGAGGTCAATAATATGATCTCGCTTAGTTCATACATCGGCACGTTGATCACGCTTTCCCTGTTGATGGGCCTCTTTTTTGAATTGCCGGTCATGTCATGGTTGCTTTCAAAATTAGGGATTATCCATGCAGCCGTTTTGAAGAAATACCGGCGGCATGCCGTTATAATTATCCTGATTATCTCTGCAATCATAACACCTACAACGGATATTTTTACATTGCTTCTGGTCTCTGTTCCGATTATCCTGCTTTATGAATTAAGTATTCTCATTGTCCGGATAGGAGAGAGGAAGAAGAGAATCGCTATGGCAAAGGAAGCTAAATTAGTACACAGTTAAGCAGAAATATATTTTTTGCTATCTTTCACTCTTATTAAAATTTATATATCTATCTTTGCATATTATATATGGTAATCTATAATGAACTTGTCAAAAGTTGCTATAGGGGATTGCTTCGTTCCTCGCAATGACGGTAATCTGTTAGTTAAAAGCGTCATTGCGAGGAACGAAGCAATCTCTATTCATTTTATCTCAACCTTTGACAAGTTCATTAAATGGAGTTTACGAAAATCCATAAAAGAGTAGTGTAATATAAAATAAAACAAAATGAGCAAGAAAAAATTAATTATGACGCTATTTGCAGTGTGCATGATGTTGAATTTGACAAGTTGCGAGCAGGAAACGGTTCTAGAGGAAACACAATTGCCTGCCGAAATAAAAACCTATATCTCTACACATTTCCCTGATAACACCATACTTCAGGCAGTGAAAGACAGGGATGGGGTAGAGTTGACTTACGATATTATTTTGTCCGATGCAATTACCCTTGAATTTAACCGCAAAAAGGAGATTATTGACATCAGCAGTACTTCCAAATTGCCCGATAGCGTTATTCCGGACAAGATACTTGCATATGCCGGTTCAAAATATCCGGGGAATTATATAAAAGACTGGGAAATCTCGGATAAAAACCAACAAGTCGAACTTGATAATGGCCTTGAACTTGTATTTACCATGTCGGGAGATTTTTTGAGGATAGACGACTAGGCAAAAATAGGAGTTAGTGATAAATGGTTAATGATTACTTGCGATATTAACCAAAACCGAACTATCCTTATTTTACTTTACATTCTCAGAACAGGGACCTATAATGGTCGAAATATCAAATTTATAAGAAAAGGGAGTGGAAACTCCCTTTTCTACTTTTCCTTTGGCCCGGCAGATTCCTGCAAGTTTTTTTACCACAAAGTTTACATTCTTAATTTCCTTCTATTGTATCCTTTGTTGCATGTTGCATTCCTGCCTCTTGAGTCTTAAAACTGGTTTACCTACCCACACGTTCACTCGTTTACCGGTTCACTTCCTTGTTGTTCTTCCTTTTGTGCAGCGTAGCGTCCTTCCCGCGACAGTACGATTTGAGTGTACTTGTCGATACAGGTATTGAGTTGGTTGACAAAACCGGCGTATACATTCCCGCCTTCCACCACAATGAGGGCATTGATACGCTCCACGATGGATTCATACACCTTGTCGAGTTCAAGACGGGTTTGCTTCATTTTGAGCTGTGTTTTGGCGGCATTTTCTTCGTTGCGGAGCTTGACCAGGTTGTCGAAATTACTGTTATCGGCTTCCAACTGCGAGACCCAGTCTTCGAGGCGTACCATC
>JAVBLM010000056.1:0-25266 GCA_031553535.1 Bacteroidales bacterium
TAATAAGAAAATGGAAGGAGAAATAAGAAGGAGAAAAATAGTATTCTTGCAATCTGTATATCAAATAGTCCGAAAAATAAATTATCTTACTCTATCCGATACTCTTATTCTATCCGGAAACTTTATTTTACTGTCTTTTGCTTTCATATAATGGAATGTTACATTTGCATGTAATGTTTACCGGTATTAAAACTCGATAAATCATTGACAAAATGATAGATAAATCCCGAACTCACGTTTTCAATAAGCATAATATATCATTGCTTATTTTGACAAGCAGTTAAAAAGACTTATAATAAGGATAAGATTCAGCATTTTGTAGAGCATCTATTTCAATATCCAAGCCGATCAACAAAGTTGCTTCAGGGAAAGGAAGTGAACATCAAAAATAGCATCTACCGAGCATTTTTAATGCCGGAATAATCTTCTAAACGGATAAAGTATTCTTTATCGTCGCGTAATGCCCAGAATCCAAACTAGGAAATAAAAGTTACGCTATTGGGTAAAGTGTTTATTCCACCCATCAATGATTTTCATTACTCTGTTCAATTCTTTCGCCAGTATGTTGTAATAATCGGAAAGGCTTACTTCGTAGGGTGCCAACTTATATTGGTCACCCTATAAAGTAAATCCGTAAGACATTTATATTGCATTTCCAATCATAAACGTTGCAGCAACAGCTACAATAGCATATAATTCTGCAAATACGGCCAAGATTAATGTTTTACCAAATACATCATATCCGGATGCAATTCCTGCTATACCATTGGCACATACCTGTCCCTGACGAATAGCCGAGAGTAAACAAATTGCTCCTAATGTCAAACCGGCTCCGAATATCCCTGCAGCAGGTAACCAACCCATACCTTCTACCAAATGACTTTGTAACAGAAAATAGCCCAAAAAGCCATATAATCCCTGCGTTCCCGGTAACGCACTTAACACCATGTAATTCCCAAAAGAATCAGGGTTTTTCTTTAACGCTCCCACAGCAGCATTTCCCGTGATAGTTACACCATATGCACTACCAATTCCACTTAGTGAAAGCATTAAAGCAATCCCGATATACGCTAAAACAATAGGTTCCATACTTATCTTTTTTTATTTGTTATTAATTTTTATTATTTTATTCATCTGATTTTATTACCTTAAAAGGTTTATACTTTTTTCCTCCCCCTTCAAATCCTGCATTCTTGTAAAATTCCACAAATGTCAGGCGCATCGGATGAACAATTGAACTCAATCCCGACATAAAAATATTTATTCCATGCCCAAACACAAGAATAATTGCCGCTATCAACTGTCCTAATACCGGAATATCCGGGCTTAAATTAAACGCCAGATCATTAAAAACAAAGCCCATCACCGAACCGGAAATTCCAAGAGCGAACAAACGGATATAAGACAATACATCCCCTAACAATCCTGTCACCATATTATATGTATTCCATAGTCCCGCACCAATATTTATTAAAGGATTCCGTTTTAAATTATTGAGCAAAAGAATCAATATCGCAGCTATCACAGATATAACAATGTGGATAACACTTGCATTTGCCAGATGCACTGCTCCCGTATTATTAAGGAGAAAAACAGTAATATTTCCGACGATTAATAAAAGCCATCCCCATGTAGGCAAAGAAGAGGCAAATCCATAACGACGAATCTGTCCAATTACTTTAATGAACATCGCAAAGATAATTTGTATCCCTCCAATAATAAGCGCACCATAGAAAAGCTGATTGGAATCTAGAATAAATGTTTTGAATTTAGTAAACCAAGGCCATGTAACATCTAACAAAGACACACCGAAAAATGTTCCGCTTATGGCTCCGAATATAATAGCGCCTGCACCCAACCATGCTGCCAGTGAAAAGATCGGACGTAAAGACGGCTTTACTTTTTTCCGTGCTATCAATCCAATAATTAAAACAAGCAAGCCATAACCGGCATCTCCAAAACACAAACCAAAAAACATCCAATAAAATGGAGCAAAAAAGGCAGTTAAGTCCATTTCATGATAGTTTGGTAAATCATACAACTCCCCTATCACTTCAAATAATCGGGCAAAACGGTTGTTCTTCAAAGAAACAGGAGGGTTATCTTCCGGTTTAGGATCTTCCAGGAGATAAAATGCATCACTGTTTTCCATCGTTGCGACAAAGTCGGTTTCTTTATTCACAGGCAGCCAACCTTCCAGCAGCATCAGTTTATCTTCCACTTCAGAACCGGTCTGTAATTGAACTTTCGATAGTTCTATATCATTTTTATAATCAATCTCCGCATTTTTCAATGTATTTAGAGATGATATTGATAAGTCATCCAATTCTTTTTTTACTCCAAGGAGACGCTCTTTAGTTTCTTTTAATTGATCCGATAACTCGGAAATAGAAAATTCCGGCAATCTGAATCGCTCTGCTTCCGGCTCATTACCGTAATCCGAATGGGTAACAGTAGCAAAGTAAATCGTCGAACCTACATGATACAACTCTATCGCATTAAATTCTTCAATCCAATTCTTATTAAAGAACTTCTCCCTAACCATATAAAACCGGATATGGTAACCCGCTTGTTGAATCTTCTTCAACAAATCCAGATCAAAATTACCCCATACTCTTAAACGGTCAATCTCTTTTTGAAGCTGTTGTTTTCGCTGATTCAACTGTTCTTTTTCCCTTATAAGATCATCATACTGTTTTAATATGTCTGCAGGGGCAATATCTTTATTTAAAGGTTGTGGCGTTTGATCTTTCCCCAAACGCTTACTCAAAAATGAAATAGCTTGTTTTATATGTTTCTCTGTAGCAAGTTGTTTTGTAAGAACATCTGACGAAACTCCTTTTTGTTTTTCTGAAACATGAACTACACCACAATCCCGCAATTGCTGCAAGAATGCATCGTAATCTTTATAATAGACTAGAAAAGTCCCTTTCTTCATTTTTTCAATCATATAAAACCTCCTTTCTATCCTGTTGATGAGATTTCATGATTTTCTGAGATGATTTGGATAAATTTTCCTCATCTTCCATAAACCGCTTTATCTTTAAAATAGCATCCTGATATCCCGGAATTTGAACTTTTTCGAAAAGGTTTACCTTTTGTGTAGTTTTCTTTCGAGCATGTTCCAATAAATTAAGCCTCAATTCACAAAATTCAATTTCTATACCCGTACGAACCATTTTCTTCAATAAAGCTACACCATCTAAGTACCATTTTGGCGTATTAAACAGGCTGAAAGTTTTTGTTTCAAAAAGAATATCATCTAATACCGGAGTACGTACACCCGCAATTTTTTGTACCGATAATTTCACATCTGTCACAGACAATAAACTTGGGTCAAATTCATTCCACAGGGATGCCATATCATCATAATCATCAAATTGTTGCTGCATTGCATCATTCAAATCCTTATATTCGGTTTTTATCCGCTTAACCTCTAACCGCAAAGCACTCTCCTTATTCTTGATCGTAGGGAGAGAACGCTGACGCATCTGTAATTGCTTTTCCAGGTTAAGTAATGATATCTTATTATATTGAAACGAAATTGCCATATTATCTATCCATTATTTTAGAATCCTTTCTCCAATATTTTTCGATAAACTCACGCTTAATATTCACTTCTTCCGGCCTGAAATACTTAGCAAACAATTCCCATGCAACATCTAACATGGCCGTAATATCAATATTAACATCTATAGCTAACAATTCCCGGGCATAATCTTTTGCAAATGCCAATGTGCGTTCGTCATAATCGGTAAGGTCAAATCCATTTTCCATTTTTGTCTTCGCATTTGCTGCATCTGCATACAATCGAACAGCAGCGTTCATTACCTGCGGATGATCTTCCCGTGTCTTTTTGCCTATAACCAACTGTTTTAAACGAGACAAACTGCGGAACGGATCGATAATTACCTTTCCTATATCACTGTCTTTTTTTAAGAATAACTGTCCTTCAGTGATATATCCTGTATTATCTGGAACAGCATGAGTAATATCTCCTCCTGAGATAGTTGTAACAGCCAAGATAGTAATAGATCCACCTTCGGGAAATTGTACTGCCTTTTCATATATTTTTGCCAGATCGGAATACAGAGAACCAGGCATACTGTCTTTCGATGGAATCTGATCCATACGATTAGAAACTATCGAAAGCGCATCCGCATAGGACGACATGTCCGTCAACAACACCAAAACTTTTTCATTTTTATCCACTGCAAAATATTCTGCAGCAGCAAGAGCCATATCAGGAATAAGTAATCGCTCTACCGGAGGATTTTCTGTCGTATTCACGAAGCTAACAATACGTTCCAATGCTCCTGCATTACTGAACACATTCTTAAAATATAAATAATCATCATTCGTGAGCCCCATTCCTCCCAAAATAATTTTATCGGTCTTTGCTCGCAAGGCAACATTTGCCATAACCTGATTATACGGTTGATCCGGATCGGCAAAAAAAGGAATTTTCTGCCCTGAAACCAATGTATTATTCAAATCTATTCCCGCTATTCCTGTTGCAATCAGCTCGGATGGCTGCTTACGACGTACCGGATTAACAGAAGGCCCTCCGATTTCACGTTCTTCTCCTTCCGGTGCCACACCTCCGTCAATCGGTTCACCAAAAGCATTGAAAAACCTTCCTGCCAAACGATCACCAACCTTCAACGTTGGAGATTTCCCTAAAAATATAACCTCTGCATTGGTACGAATTCCTTCCGTACCCCCAAATACCTGTAAAGTTACTTCATCTCCTACTATTTTCACGACCTGAGCCAAACTACCATCAATAGTTGCCAGTTCATCATTGCCTACTTGCTTCGCAACAAGAGAACAAGTGGCTTTGGTTACTTTAGTAATTTTCGTATATATTTTCTGAAATGCCTGTGTTTCCATGTATATATATTTGTTTCTTTATTCTTTGTATATATTTGTCATTTTATCTTTCTTAGAAACGAATGCTTCATTATCTACCTCTTTCTCAAAGCCCCTTTAGGCATTTGGGATATTAGGGATAGGGATTTTTGCTTCGTTCCTCGCAATAACACTATTTCGTTCGTTTATTGTATCTTTCGTCTTATCTATCATTAACTGTTAATTGCCTAAGCTCTTCTTCTAACGCATAAAACTCATCGGACTGAAATTCAGCATAATTTATCTGCTTTCCAATATTAATCAACTTTTTGAAATAATTCATTACATCTATAAAATGCTCAAATGTAAATTCCATATCACAAATATCAAAAACCAAATCTACCATATATTTTTGACGCTCGATAGATGACAATCCATCAATCGTATCAAATGCATCCTGTTGTAAAATAACAGAATCGATAAATTCTGATTTCCAAAACGTAACATGATACGCGATCGGAACGCCATCATCACCTAAGATATTGATTTGTTCTGCTATTTCACGACCTCTCAGCAAGCGATTTTTAAACACATCTACTTTATGTATCCAATCGGGAGAGATTCTTTTAGCAATATAATCTTCAAATTCTTGGTATCCTATATACTTGGAATAACTATCTATCGGATTAACGGCAGGATATCTTTTTTTATCCGCCCTGTCTTGTTCCAAAGCAAAATAACATCGAGCCACTTTCTTCGTATTCTCGGTAACCGGCTCTTTCAAGTTTCCTCCTGCAGGAGAAACCGTACCTATAAATGTAATAGAACCCACTTCCCCATTGTTAAGATATACATAACCGGCACGACCATAAAAATTAGAAATAGTAGCGCCTAAATCCATTGGGAATGCATCTTGTCCCGGCAGTTCTTCCAAACGATTGGACATTTCGCGCAATGCTTGTGCCCATCGTGATGTGGAATCTGCTATCAATAAAATACGCAATCCCATTGAACGATAATATTCTGCCATAGTCATGGCTGTGTATACGGAAGCTTCCCGTGCAGCAACCGGCATATTTGATGTATTGGCTATGATAATAGTACGTTCCATCAACTTTCTTCCCGTATGGGGGTCTTCCAGTCTTGGAAATTCAGTAAATATTTCTACCACCTCATTTGCCCGTTCTCCACAAGCCGCCATAATCACAATATCTGCTTCTGCCTGCTTTGCAATGGCTTGTTGTAACACGGTTTTCCCCGTTCCAAAAGCTCCCGGAATAAATCCGGTTCCCCCTTCCACAATTGGATTCATTGTATCAATTGTCCGGACACCTGTTTCCAGTAATTTATAAGGGCGTGGTTTCTCTTTATATATTTTCTGTGCTCTACGAATGGGATAACGTTGTATCATCGTAACGCTTACTTCCTCTCCTTTTTCATCTTGCAATACAGCTATTGTATCTTCTATCTTATATAAACCTGCTCCAACTAAGGATTTGATAACATAAGTTCCCTCAAATATAAAAGGAACCATAATTTTGTGGGGTTGTCTATTTTCATCCACTTCTCCCAGCCAATCCCCAGCACGTACCTTATCCCCTTCTTCGCGTAAGGGATTAAAATTCCATTCTTTCTCTTTATCCAATGGGTAAGCATATTCTCCCCGTTTAAGGAAAACACCGTCCATCTTATTAAGGTCATTCTGTAATCCGTCAAAATTTTTAGATAACAAACCAGGACCCAATGTAACCTCTAATAAATGGCCAGAAAACTCCACTAAATCCCCCACTCTAAGGCCTCTTGTACTTTCATATACCTGTACAAAGGCTTGCTTACCTTCAATTTTTATAACTTCCGCCATCAAGCGTTCGTTTTTGAGGATTACATAGCAAATCTCATTTTGTGTTACGGCGCCGTCAAACTCCACCGTCACCAGGTTAGATACAATCGCTTTTACTATTCCTTTTACCATGTTTTATATCTTTATTCCTTATCTTGTAAGGATATCATTTACTTCTTTTAACTTATCGCTTGCCTGCCTGGTCATTTCTGTAACTAATTTACTGAAAAATTCCTTCCCTCTTTCCATATCCAACGTTGACCATCTCTCTATCAATTCCACCTGAAGCAAGTATGTAAAAACCTTATCTACAGAAAAATATTCAAAGAAGGTATTTTCCTGTAGCCAGTTCCATTTAAACAAATCTGTTTTATATTCTCTTTCCCGTAGGTTAGGTTCTTCCGTAATTCGAACCAACGATGGATAATATTCTATGATTTGAGGTAATCCAAAATCCGTCTGGGAAGAAGTACGTAATGCCTCTGCCACTTCATTACCCCCTACAACAATCGTCTCTATTTCCATTTTCAATTCCCGTCCTTTTAAAACGGCAAAGATATTGTTGATATTTAAGTTTAATCTAAACCAGGCAGAAATAAGTAGTGTTCCCTCTTCTATTGCATATTGATAATAAAGTGTTGCCAACTGGTCTTCCCACAATAAATTCTCGAAAATCGGGGTTTCCGATAAATAAGCAGTGATAAATTTTGCAAAATAAGAGGGTATATCTGTATCTTTGGGATTTTCTACTTCCTGTACTTCTTTTATATATTCTTTTAATTCTTCTGTCGTAAATACACCATTAGAGTTTACTTTATCCTCTTTACCCGATAACAAAAACAGAATGTTTTGATTGTCGAACCGGAGAAAATATAAGTTCAATAAACGCTGATCTCTTTCTGATAATACGTTAGTACACTCTTGCTTAAGAACAGATACAGATAACGAAGAGGTAACCGCTTCAAAAGAAATATCAGGCAAACTCGTTACGAAACTATAATAATTAGCCATAACAATCAGAAAAACATTTCGACCAATTGCGGACGTAAAAAAGCCTTGAAGTAGTTAATAAACTCATCTTCTCCAAAATGTATTTTGTAAGAACCATCTTCAGGCAAAACCACAAACCGGGCAGGCAAACCTTTTACTTCTTTAATTGTCAATTTATTATTCAAAATATCACGTACATTTTCTTCAACATATGTTTTAAATGATTGTGCATTGGCCGTTTCCACCGTAACATTTATTTGTGTAGTCATTTGTTGTACGAAAGACAATAAAAGCTTATGCATGAAATCCTTGGAATCAAAAGCTTTATCTATCGAGCTTACAGCTATTTTATCTGTTAATAAATTAATTATTTCTGTCTTCAACGCATCCACTGCTTGTTGGGAAAATAATTGTAACTCCGATTGGGTATTCTTGGCTAGATCTGCTGCCTGTTCTTCTGCTTTTCGTATAATCCATTCTGCTTCTTTTTCTGTATCTTTAATTTTTGCATCACAATAATTCTGTGCTTCTTCTCTAATACGATCCGCTTCCTGGCTTCCTTTTATTATACCTTCCTCATAAATCTTCGAAGTTAATTCTTGTATTTTATCCATATCTTATTCCTTCCTTTTTCTTATAAATAACAAGTAGAGTTTATTCCCTTAATTGGCAAAAACTATGCCATATCTTTTAATTCATATTCTAAACTTTAAAGAAAAAAATAGGACTTTATTGTTTTAAAACAAATATATTTTTATTTTATTGAACATTCAAACCTCTTTATCAGCAATTTTAATTAAATTGACCGAACGGTCAATCAAAATCGTTTTATAGAGACAAATTCCATATCGAAGTTTTTATTAGCCAAGCAACCCTAAACAATATAATATTCTTCTATCTTTATCTCCATCGACACCCACACCATGGCGATCCCTAGTAAGAATATAAAAATCAACTGCTTACCGATCAATAGTGGTATTTTGAACGTTCCGACTGTCGGGAAAGTCTTCACAATAACATAATCACCCAACCTCGAAAGGTTATATAAATATTCCTTACTTAAGTTCACAAACACCTTGCAAATACACTACCTTTCCGAACTAAGAAAAGTCATTATCTGTACTTAGATTAATATACTATAAAAAACAATTTGTAGAATTTCGACATCTATATTATTTAGCAAAGGATAATCAAAGAGATAAGTTCTTAGTTATTTAAGCATAATGGTTTCGATAGTAAACTATGTGATAATTTTCAGCTTATAATCATGTCAGGTATATTCGTCAGCATAATAAAAATGATTTTTGAGGGATTGTATATCAAGATAAAAGCTTAGCAATGAAGTATTATTTTTTTCTAATTATCGATTTTTCGTTCAACCTCAGACAATTTCAGTTAAAAAATGATTCAAATATAAAAAGATATAACATTTCTAACATTGTTGGACAAACAAGAAGGTATTATTTTTGTTATATGTAATAAAAAGTCTATCATTAAATCAAAAACAATAACATGAAAGGTACAGAAAAAGAACAATTAAAGCTTTTGCTAGAAAAAATAAAACCTGAAGACAGACATAAATCTGTTGTTAAAATCGAATTAACAAGTGACATAAAAAAGATAGTAGATGAACTTGAAAACGAGAAAGCCCGGAAAGATGATCTACGTTGTGAAATACAAGGACAAAGAAATATGTACTATATCGATAAAAAGGAAAAGAAATTAGTTATAAACGCTAATTTGGTGAATAGTATTCTTGAACGTTAATGATCATTTTCCAACTATCGGAATATACAAAATGATTAGTTAGCCAGTATCCGAATAACTTCCCTCAAAAAACCCTTATTTCAAAATTTTATTAGGAGCACCTTCCACATTTCGTCTTATTCATACTTTCAGCCTCTTCGATTGAAACCAATTTCACTTCAGAAGAACAATTTTTAATCCATTACAATCAGAAAATTTATGATATCGTTTATCGCTTTTCTTCCTAACAGATGTAAACATTATTACTTTTAGGGTTTACCTCTTTTTCAAAACAACCTGACAAAATGAACAAAACTATAAAAATCGGTATAATAAGTTTTACCATAACCTATATTTTATATCCTGCAATTAATGAATTATTAGTAAAAATACAACTATTTCATATATCCAAACGTATATATATTATTCTGTCAGATAACTATTTTAATTCCAAATTTACAAAGCGATCAGTTTGTGAAAATCCAAAAGGAGGATACTCATATACTCCGAATCGTGGCTCTGTTATTCCTTCACGATAACTCCAAATAGAAGCATATTCATCTATTCTTTCACCCATTTGGGCTAACTGACGTAAATAAGCCGCTATCGATTTATTCTCCACAATATAGACCTCTTTAATCGAATCAATTACAGGACTGTGCTTTCGCGTTCTATCGTAATCAAACTTAAGAATCCGTTTACCGGATTGAGTAATTCCGACAGTTGTAAATGTCATACTTTTTCCTATTCCGGGCAAATTTAAAACATTCTTATCTGTTGCAACAAATGGCAATTCATACTTATCAAGAAAACGGTTTAATGCAATTTTAGTATCCTTATTTTCCCTTATGGCATGCAATAAAAGTTCGGTTTGTTCCTCGTCCAAATATCCGATCGATTTTTCTTCCATACTTTCCTGCATAGAACGGCTATTAGGAGCATACAAATCGTAATTCTCTTTAAAACCCTTTACAGAAAATGTATAATAAGGCAATACCCCTTCCCTATTCAATACTTTCCTGAGTTTCGCCGTATGCCCTCTTCTTGAAGCCGCTGTGGTAAATACCATTTGATTTGTAATCATCCATCCTGTTGACAGAATCGCCCGTATTGCTTTTTTAGCCTCTACCGTCAACTCAAGAGGTGATTGAAAATGAGTTTGTATGATAAACTGTTGAATCCCTACCTTGGAAGCCTTTTCCTTAAATTCCCTAAGAATATCTATCAATTCATTATTCATACGCATCGGTAAATAAGCGAGTAATCGGGAACCCAGGCGAACACGTTGCAATTCTGCGTATTTCTCTCCATCCGGACGTAATAGATTTGCGCTCTTCTTCCGTTGAACCATTCGATAAACAGCATCCAATATTTTGTACAATGTTGAATTCTGGCTCATAAGAGCATCTCCACCTGTTATTAGAATATCCCGCATTTGTGTATCATTTTCAAAATAACGCATAATACGTTGTAATTTCTTATCCCAACTTTCCTTTACTTTCAGTTCTGCAAAGTTAAAATTCAACCGCTCGCTTTGAAAATCATACATGCGTTGGCATACGGCACAAAGTCCACCACAGGCACGTCCCATGGAATCAGGGATCATAATTGCCACATCAGGATAACGACGATGTACATTATGCCCATCCGGGACAAACCAACCTGCTGCATTCGGTTTTCCTGCTTCTACTTCATCTTCTCTCTCCCATGCCCGTATGTGTCCGTAACTGTCCACTAAGTTTTCCGAATATAATATATAGCTGCGAATGGTACGATCGTCGTATCCTTCTTTCGCTGTATTAAGCAATGAAAGATAATAGGGCGTCACAAAAAAAGGCATTCCTTTCTTCTTCGCACGGGAAAGAAGATCCATCGTTTCTTCAGAAAGAGTTTTATCCAGATAAAAGTTTAATTCTTTCGGACTTTTTATAGCCATCGTCAAATGAAACCGATACTCATCCCACCATTTTTCAACCTGCATGTACTTTTGCTCAATACTCATTCCTTTTTCAAAACGGTATCGACTGCCAGGCGATGTTAAAGGATCTATTTTGTCAATCAGTTTAGTAATAATCCGATATTTATTCTTTCTCCTGATTTCTATTATCTCGGGATTCAATCCGCTTTTCCAACGTTTCATTTGGTTTTCTACCTGCTGATCTTTTCTTTGCGGAGTGTATTTCCCCATTAACTGCATAAAAAGATAGTATAAATCAATAAATAAATCTGTTGGTATATGATCCGGCAAATCATCATTAAGGAACAGCCACAAATTAGTAATTGTATCAATACACATATTCTTGTTTTTCGATAACTCATGAATTGATACCGCCTCATATTTTGTCAAAACTTCAAGTTCCGTAACTGCTTGTTTTACAATTACAGAAGCACTGTCTTTGTTGTATTGATTTACTAATTTCTGTAATTTCTCGGTAAACTGACTCACATCTTCGCATTGGGAAGCAATCGAAAATAAAACAGATAAATCTTCTCCAAATCGATGACGTAAACCATCTATGGATAATTTTAATATATTTTCTTTCATTATTTTTATTGTTTTTGAACTATATTATCTCTGCTACGAATATCATTTTGGTTGTAATGCCAATCTGAAAACAGTAAAAATAATTAAGCATATACAAAAATAAAGAAAAAAAAGGAATCTTGCAAATAATTACAATAAAAAGTTGAATAAAAACTAAAAACGTTTGTGATAAGCATGACAATATGGAAGAGTGCCTTTTCGATCATAGTATTCCTGATGATACTCTTCTGCTTTCCAAAATTCCGTTGCAGGAGAGATTTCGGTTACAACATCATATCCTTTTGATCTAAGAATCGTGATCAATTTCTCTGTAATTATTTTCTGCTCATTGTTTGTATAAAATATTTCCGAACGATATTGATCCCCTACATCAGGGCCTTGCCGGTTTAATTGGGTAGGATCATGGATTTCAAAAAACAATTTTGCTAATGTTTCATAGGAAATTTTCATCGGATCAAATACAACACGTACTACTTCAGCATGGCCTGTCGTTTTACTACACACTTGTTCATATGTCGGATCTTCAATATCTCCTCCCATATAACCGGACTCCACACTAAGCACACCCTGTTCTTTTTGCATCATATACTCAACTCCCCAAAAACAACCGCCTGCAAAATATGCAATTTCCGTTCCCTCTTTTGGATTCTGTGTATCATCCTGTGGCTCAAAATCGATAGAAATAGAATTAATGCAATGGCGTGTATTTTTAGGAGTAAACCTTTCCCCTGAAAACACATGTCCCAAGTGTCCTCCGCAGTCAGCACAAACAATTTCCGTTCTCACCCCATCGTGGTCTGGAATTCGTTTAACTGCCCCTTCTATTTCATCGTCAAAACTAGGCCAACCACATCCTGAATCGAATTTATCTTCCGAACGAAATAAAGGAGCACCACATTGTTTACATTTGTAAATTCCTTTTTCTTTATGTTTATAGTATTTCCCTGTATAAGGTTTTTCTGTTCCTTTTTCTATAATGACTTTTTTCTCTTCTGATGTTAGTCTTTTCATATTTGTGTATATTTCACTCAAAAATCGTCAAAAACTATGCCATCCGAAGAACATCAAAAAAGATATTCAAAAAGAAAAGATCACAACCTAAATCATATACCTAATAGACAAAAACAGATATTCATTGTGTAAGTAAAAACTAAATATCATCAAAACATTTATTCTTTACTTTTTCCCATGATTTACTTTTACAATGAAACCAGATTAATGTAGCCATATCAAGTTAATATTTTAGAAATCTGAGTTGGATAGAACCTGTTTATTATTATTGGCAATATTTTTGATATATAAGCCAAGGATATCCTAACACAAATAAACTTTAAATATGGATTATTTTGAACTATACCAACGTAACATAGGATCATTTTCAAAAGAAGACCAAAACAAATTAAAAAAATCGTCTGTATTTATTGCAGGTGTTGGGGGTGTTGGAGGAGTACAAGCCGTTACTCTTGCACGAATGGGTGTCGGAACTATTATTATTATGGATCCAGGTGTTTTTGATGAGCCGGATATGAACAGACAATACGGAGCTATGAAAAACACACTGGGAATAAATAAAGCTAAAGTGACCGGAGATTTATTAAAAGATATCGCACCATTATCGAAAGTTACCGTTTACGAAGAACTTCTATCTAAAGAACAACTGCATAGCTTAGTTGCCCAATGTGATCTCATTATTGATGCAATTGATTTAGCTGATTTTAAATATAAAACATTACTCGCCCAATGTGCAAGAGAAACAAAGAAATGGATACTAACATCCCCTATACCGGACTTTGGTGCAATTTTGATGACTTTCTCTCCGGATGGGATGACTTTTGAAGAGTTTACAAATTGTAAAGCATACCCTCCTATGGTCAAACACAAGATAGAAAAGTATCAACAGAATATTGAAGACATAGACGAAATTCCTTTTTTATCCAGTAAATCATCTATAGCCAGTTCAGCAATGCTAAGCGCTTCTATTCTCACCACTGAAGTGGCTTTAATTCTTACCGGTCGTAGAGAAATTGAAAACAGGATTATTGTTCCTGATGTTCTGTACATTGATTTATTAGAAAGGGATATTAAAATATTCAACCCCCTAAAAACGCCTAAAAAAACAAAATAAATGGACTCTACAAAAAATAATCTTAACAAAACAATCGAATCAACCATCTACAACCATCTATTTGAACCCTTCTCTGAAACAAAGAATCAATACATCGGCGTAGAGCTGGAATTCCCTATCGTAAATCTTGAAAAAGGACCTTGCCAACCACAAGTTGTACAACATCTAATGAAATTTTTGATTGAAAGATTATTTTTTAGAGTTAATGAAACAGATAAGAATCAGCTAATAATCTCAGTTGTTAATATCTATAAAGATATTATCTCCTTCGAATATTCTTTTAATACTCTCGAATTTTCATTACAGCGCGGACATAACATTAATGAAGTTGCCACTCGTTTTTATCTATATACAGAACAAATACAAGATTTTTTATCAAACTACAATTACACTCTTACCGGACTTGGAATTCACCCGGGCTTTGAGAAAAACAATCAAAAGCCTCTATCTACCGATTATTATGAAATGCTCCAAGCCTTTTTCGGATTAGCCGCTAACCATAAAGGATTTCATCACTTTACAAACTTTTGTTCTTTTGTTTGCTCTGCCCAGACACATATAAATATTGAGTTGGAACAACTACCAAAGGTTTTGAATTTTCTTAATCAAATCAATTGGATTGCGGCTTTAATTTTCTCGAATTCGGCAATGTTTGTTCCTGACTTGCAAAGGTACTCAAACGTATTATGTTGGAGAGATTTTCTATGGAATAAGAGTATGCTTGGATTCCACCCATGTAATTACGGATTGTATGGGGAATCACTGGAAACTATTGATGATATATATAAAGCTTATTTAAGAAGAAGTATGTTCTATGTAAAAAGAAAAAGTTCATTCATTTTTTTCGAACCTGTATCTCTTGAGGATTTTTTCTTATCCGAATCCATTGCTGGCTTTTTCATAAACTCAGAGAATACGATAGAAAAAATAAAAATTCACCCACAATTAGAAGATATTTCATTTTTTAGATCTTATAAGTACTTCGAATTAACAAGGAACGGCACAATAGAAATACGAAGCGAATGCCAACAACCTATTAAAGAAGCCTTCACTCCTGCTACATTTTATTTAGGTGCTATTGGAAGTATGGATGCAATTGCGGAATTATTATCCAAATATAAAGAGAATAAACTATCAGTATTAAGAGAAGCAGCTATAACACAAGGGATTTTCAACTTTATCGAAAAGAATGACTTGCAAGCATTATTATTTAACGTTCTCAATTTGACAGAAGAGTACTTGGTACATCGGGGATACAATGAAGAACAATTTTTAATACCCTTATACAAACGAATTGAGAATCTAACCTGTCCGGCTAAAGACAATATTAATCTCCTAAAGAATGGATATTCTATTGAAGAGATCATAAAATATAATCAATAGAATTAAAAGGTATGATTAGAGGATCATTTCTATTAAGGACTAAAAGTTACATATATCACAGGAAGTTAGGCAAATAGTGATTAATGAGCTTTCCTGCATATTATTACTTTTATCTACTTTATCGGTCTTTATCCTTTCTATTTGTTGCATATTGCTTTCTACTCTTGATTGTATAACTTCCTAATGTCCAAAAGAATTATCGCTAAGATGGAAATGTCGCCATAGTACCATCAGGATAAACAGCAAACGTTAATTCTTGGCGACCTTCCTCTATTTTAAACTCATAAAATGAGTCAGGATTCTCACCTAGCATATTTTCTCCTATTTCCAAAAAATGGATATCTTCAATCTTCCAATTTGCGTATTGGCTATTGGTAAAAGCCATCTTTACTTCTTCCGGAAGCTTACTAAAAGGAATATCAGCCTTGCTTTTCATCCATTCTCCTGATTGATCAAACCATACTTTCCTCTCAATACCTTCATCCCAAAATTCGGCAACTATATCACCGTCATCGTAATCCCACTCGATATGTTTTGCATGAGGATATTTCTCAGAAAGAGAATCCTTAAAAGCTTGATCTATATTAATTCCACTTTTACAACCCAGGAATAAGATACTAAACAATGCCGTTTTTATAATTATTTTTGTTCTCATATTATATGTTTTTATATTCATATTTACATATTCTTTTAATTGAAAAACAATTAGTCATTGAAAAAGTTTATTAAAGAAAAACAATTTATATCAGAAAGCAGCTAAGCTATTAAAAAGAGACACACTCGTTTAATATAACGCAAGTTCGGCTCTTATTTATTTGATCAACAATTATTTATTGATTCTTAGGGAAGTTTTCTTGTTAGATCTCTCCCGTACAATCAAAAGCAAGAACGTATAAAAACAAAAATAGCTACCAAACTTATCCAGCAGCTATTTATTATTTTTTGTGTTTTATTAACCTGTAACTCTTATTAAGTTTATGAGATAATTATTCTATGGCAATTTTCTTCGTTACAACTCCTTTAGAAGTGCTAACACGCAACAAATAAAGCCCTTTTGCATAATTACTAACATTTATATTTTCTTCATGTTGCCCTGTAATTCGTAGTGTCGGGATAGAATATAAATTTTTCCCTACCATATCATAAACATCTATTCGTACATTTTCTTCCGTATCAGTAGTCAAATTTACATTAATAACATCACTTGCCGGATTAGGGTATATTGATAAACCAGAAAGGCCTATATTATTATCTATACCCATATCTTCATTCCAAAAAATTTTGAATCCGGTTGCATTTAATTTATTATCTGTCCGGAAACGGAATAACACTGTAGGTGCAGAAACTCTATAAATGCTATCCAATGCAGGAATGTTATCTGTAGAAAACCTAGCCACACCTATTTCCCAATATCTATTCCAAATTCCAGAACTAACTTGATTTGTCGCTGGATATGCATAAACCTCTATAATATCCCCTTGTGCCAAATCAAACTTTTCAAAAGCAAAGTTTACCTGATTATTCATTCCAGCAGGCGATATTGCCCAATAGCATGTATTATCACTATCATAAACTGCTGTTCCGCTTGCATTATCAATACTTCCATTAGCGGTAGTTATACTTGTCGGAGTTTGAGAAGTAGAACAATAATTACTGGATGTTTTTGAAGAAGTATAATTAAAGGTAAATCCTTCACCATCTATAGAAGCATCACTTGTAAAAACAACCAAAGCCTGAGAAGCATTCACAGTATAGCTCTTATTTTGAAGACTATCACCGGTTAAGATAGCTGTTAAAGCTGATGCAATATTTCCTTCATATATTTTTACAGTATCCCCATCTGCAAGAGAAAAGGAAGCAGCGGTTAATGTTATAGAGCTAATATTCTTTCCATCTTGCGGAGAAATAAGCCAGGAACAATTTGTATTATTCTTATAATTTAATCTCCCACTACCATCATTAAACGATCCATATGTAGCAGTTAATGTATCCTGTCCTGTGAAAAAATTATCATCCGTTTTCGGCTCAATATCTATTATGATATTATTGCGAAGTGTGTATCCCTGCATAGTTGAAAGAGTATAAAATCCATTATTAGATCCCCCCCATCCAAAATTAAAATGAAATTCATCATTAGCTGCATCATCTATAATATATCCATCACATACAAAAGCATGGCAGGCATCAGGATCGGTTTCGCTTCCAGTAGTTCTACATGCCGCATAATATACCGGTAATCCCTTATCTATGCTTTGCCGTATCGTATCTTTCCACCATGATTTACTATTCTCGGGATTATCCCCCCCCGTAATATATTTCATTGAGGTTTTATAATTAAATCGCTGCATAAATGCAGTATATGCATCCATTGATTGCGCACCGGAACCATCTGCAGCATAATTCATTTTCACCGAAACTCCGGCATGGAAAATCAAACGGGCAAGGGCATCACTATATCCGGTAGCCTTATCGGTCATTGCTTCATAATCATATATCGTTTCTCCATAATTTGCGGACAAACGACCATAATTTGAAGTATATGAAGAAGAACCTACACCTTGCCTTGGATAACGATGAAAATACATAATTTGAGCCATTGCTAAAGCAACACACCCATTAGGAACATGATAATCATATGCAGGTGTTCCTGCTGTTTTAGTTCCGTCATCAGGACATAATGCATTATAGTATTTATCCTGGTTCCATACACTGGTTAAAAGAGGGCCTACTTCTTTAACAACAGCTTTATGCTGTTTCCCTGTTGCTATTTCATTCCATTTGGAAGAAATAGCCATCTCATTTTTCGTAGTTCTTACATAATTAATCCCTGTCTCATATCCTTCTAGAAAAACATTGGCAGGATGATTTTTTTCATTCAAAAGAAATGTATTTGTAGTAGAATGGGCAAGAATCGGCGTTAAACGCTTATCTCCCGATACAATAACAAATCCTCCGTTTTCAAAATTAAAAATATAATATAATACATCTCCCGATTCATTATATTTAGTATAGTACTCCGATATAGTTAATGCATTTTCAAGAATATTGCTCTTTTTCATTAACATATAATTTTCTGCAATTTTTTTTGCTTCATCCATTCCAACATTCTGTGCAAACAAACTAACATTGAATAGAATTGCAAACATTATTAACGATATTTTTGCCATAATATTTATCTTCAATTATTAAACTTTTTATTTCAAAAAAAGATTGATGCATAAACATCAATCTTTTAATCATTTTTCAAATCTATTTCTTATCTTATCTGGAAACGATAATCTTCGCTACTTTATTGTGTTGGCCTGTTATCATATTAATAAAATAAAATCCATTAGGAAGGTGCGAACAATCCAATGTTTCGGAATGAGCTCCCGCATCTCTTGATCCCAGATCCTTTGTATACACAATTTTACCAGTCACATCTACAATATTTAATTGAACTTGACTATTTAATGATTCCAACACATAATCTATGAAAATAATAGAACTTGTCGGGTTCGGATAAACTTTTAGTTTATTATCATTTACATCAACAATTGGACCTGGAGACGGAGCTATACCTGTCTTTTTATATGTGTCATCTACAAAAAGACCTTCACCATGTGTTGCTGCATATATAATTCCCCAATTAGAAACTCCGGGAAAATCAATTGTAGCAGGAGTTCCGGAACCGTCATATGTTACAGAATATGTACCAGGTATAGACTGAGTCTGTTGAAACAACTGGAATACAGGAACACTAATATCCATACCTTCATTATATAATTCCCATGTTGGACTTGAAGAGGAAAAGTTCTCTGTTTTATATACACCAAGTTCTGTTCCAACATAAGCTATATTAGAGTTTGACATCTCTATCAAAGATGTATAAACCGGTACGTTTTCAGGAATACCACTTCCTTCTTTCTCTGTAATATCAACAGTAGACAGAGTAGCTGTTGTCGCATTTTTTATCAGTTTCATCCTTGGAAAAACACCTCCTGGACTATTAGAAGTATAGAACAAATTATCATTAATTTGGGGATCCAATGTAATTGATAAAATATCCCCATCTAATGCTAATACTGTTTCATAGACAAGTGTATCATTGACTAATTTTCGACGATCATTATCATCAAAAATTCCTGCTATACTATCATACACCATTTTGGATACATCTAAATCAACCAAACTACGATATTGATCAAATCCTGTAACACGATAAATAGAATATGCCGATGACATTATTTTCTTTGTAAGAATAAAAAGATGATCTCCATCATTACTAACCGCCAAATCCATAACTTGTTCTGTTGTATCTTTTGTTCGGAAAACGCATGTCCATACCTGTGTGACATCATAATTAAGTGCCGTTAAAGACATATAAACAGAAGCTCCTATTCCGCGAGCATCAGATGCACTTAACTTATAGGGACCTCCTCCAAGAAACAAACGTGAAGTTACGATATCCTTCACGAATAAAGTATCTTTCATATGTAATGTATCAGAGTTTGGATTCGTTGTCCAGATAGGATATCTATTTCGTGCACTCTTTGCACATATTGCTTCGCCGGGAGCATAATCTTTATCTGCAATGTATGTAACGGTATCCTGTGAGTTCTGGTCATTTACCGATTCCCACATTATAAATGGAGACGCAATGTAATTCGAACTCAAAGAATTTATATTGCTTTGTCCTGGAGCCCAACGAGGAGCAGTAGCGGAAGCAGATGAAACAAGAGAGTAAGTATTCCCATACCATTGAGATGGATTTTGAGCATCACTGGAATAACTTGCCCGCCTATATCCGATACCATATGTAGACAGGTAATATAGAGCTTCTGTCTTTATTAAAGAAAAAACACTTTTTCCTCCGTCTCCAAATAATCCCAAATCTGTTCCATATGCATCCGGACCATTAGGATTCATCATGTATATACTTCCATTTTCCCGTGTTCCTGCTATAACGCGACCATCATTAGCGACAGAAATTGAATAAGACTGCAAATTAGTTAAATATCTACTTAATTGATTAAATGCCACCCCATCATTAGTAGAACGATAAATACCGGAAGAAGTTCCTATATAAATCGTTTGATTAGTATAAAAAATAGCATGTACTGTCATACTTTTTGAATTCGTATAGTTCGTTGCCCTTGGAAGCCATGAGTAATTGTCTGAAGTTCCTTGTCTCGCAGCTTCATACAAATACCGACTTCCTACAAAGTATTTTCCCGGATCACTTGGTGAAACAGAAATCACATTGGCGTATGTTCCAGATCCCGACATTGGATCATCATATCCATCAGGACTAGGTTTACGAATTTGTTTCCACGTAACACCTTTATCATTAGAAGCATAAACACCATAAAATTGACCATAATTCGCCTCTGCAAATGCATACATGGTATTTGGATCGGAAGGTGCAATAGCAACAGAAAAACGCCCTGCTACACTGGGCAATTTTGTTGTATCTGTTCCACACACCGAGTTAAATGTACTTCCATTATCGGTAGAAACAAGAACATCACCATTTCCCGAATAAAGAGCACAGATAACAGTACCGTCACTACCTACCTCAACATCAAATGTTTTATTTGTATTACCGGCTATTGCATTTACAAAACTCGTCCCATTATCAGTAGAAACTTTAAGCCCTTCACTAGTGCCAACATACAATTTATTATTTTTCTTATCGTAAGCCATGCTATTTACAGCTTCCCATGTGGAAGTAGATGCTACCTGAGAAAATGTATTTCCACCATCATTGGAAATATAAATCCCATCACCAATAATACCATATGGACTAATATTTGTTTTTACTCCCGGATCAGTATAATAACTGTTTAATCCTTCTCCTGTTCCAATAAACAATCTTCCGTCATTTCCTTGTGCAATAGCAGAAACCGCTGCTGATCCCGTATATTCTGTACAGCGATTCCATGATGCGCCACCATTTGTTGTAACCCATAATCCTCCTCCGGCTGTTCCAGCATAAATTTTCTGGCTATTATTAATATCTACATGAATAGCAAGTACACGACCAGATACATTTGCCGGACCAATAGAAGACCATCCATTACCTGATTTCCTGCCCTTCTGTTTATTAATATTTTCCGCCTGTATCGTACAAATACCTATAAGCAAGGCAGTTAATCCTAATAAAATGTTTCGCATTGTTTTCATTCGATTTGTATTTATTGCATTAAATGTTTATTCTATAAATTCACTTGTTTATTAAAAATGAAAAAGTATTTTTAGATTGCAAAGATACAGTTTTATTTTTTATATTACAGTTACTCTATTATTTTTTTATAAAGTTATTTTTAACCTGAAATAAAATAAAAACAATCACCGAAAAAATCATAACAAAAAATCAAATAATATTCATAAAGCACTAAGAATAGATAAAAACACACAAACTATCATCATAATAGCACACAACCAAATATCAAAATTCTTAACTTCTTTTAATGCCTTATCAACCCAAAAGGAATGACAAAATGACACCAATCCCAACGCCTGTAGACAAATAGACATATCTATGTAAAATGGAATGAAATTTGAATAGTTATTCTAATAAAGAAACCTAAATTTATGAATATAGAAAAATTTACCGTAAAGGCACAATCTGTTTTAACAAGATCACAGGAAATAGCAATTGCATATAATAATCAATATGTTGAAAATCTACATATACTAAAATCGATGATGGAAAACGATGAATATGTAGTTAATTATTTATTAAAAAAATGCAATGTCAATACTACATTATTGTCGCAGGTAATAGACAAAGAAATAGAAAATTTGCCAAAAGTTAGTGGAGGCAATAATATTTATCTATCTCAATCTGCAAATACAATGTTGCAAAAAGCATATAAGTATGCTACGGAATTAGGAGATGAATATGTTGCATTGGAGCATTTTCTCCTGGCCATGCTATCGATAAATGATACATGTTCAAAAATACTAAAAGATAACGGACTAATAGAAAAAGATTTAAAACAGGCCATTACCGAATTAAGAAAAGGAAGCAAAGTAACCTCTCCCCACGCCGAAGACAGTTACAATGCCCTGAATAAATATGCCCGTAATTTAAATGACCTGGCAGAAAAAGGAAAGTTAGATCCTGTTATCGGTAGAGATGAAGAAATCCGACGCGTATTGCAAATTTTATCCAGGCGTACCAAAAATAATCCTATTCTTATCGGAGAGCCCGGCGTTGGGAAAACAGCAATCGCAGAAGGATTGTCCCACCGGATTGTATCGGGAGATGTGCCTGATAATCTAAAATCCAAAGAGGTCTTTTCTCTCGATATGGGCGCCTTGATTGCCGGAGCAAAATACAAAGGTGAATTCGAAGAGAGACTGAAAAGCGTAATCAAAGAAGTAATTTCAAGTGAAGGAAATATTATCTTATTTATTGATGAAATCCATACACTGGTGGGTGCCGGAGGTGGAGAAGGCGCTATGGATGCTGCCAATATCTTAAAACCGGCCTTGGCACGAGGGGAACTTCGGGCGATTGGAGCTACAACCATCAATGAATACCAAAAATACTTTGAAAAAGACAAAGCACTTGAGCGACGGTTTCAATCCGTATTGGTAGACGAACCGGATATAGATTCTTCCATCTCGATATTACGGGGATTGAAGGAACGGTACGAAAACCACCATCAGGTACAAATCCTAGACGAAGCTATCATTGCTTCGGTAACATTATCCAAACGCTACATTACAGAACGTTTTTTGCCGGATAAAGCCATTGACTTGATCGATGAAGCTTCCGCAAAACTACGTATGGAAATAAACTCCGTTCCCCAAGAGTTGGATGAAGTGGAACGGAAAATCCGTCAATTGGAAATCGAACGGGAAGCAATTAAGCGGGAAGACAACAAGATAAAAATGGACGAGCTCTCTGCCAAGATTTCCGAATTAAGCGAAACCCGTAACGTTTTAAAAGCTCGTTGGCAAGAAGAAAGGGATCTGGTAAATAAAATACAAAACAGTAAAAACGAGATAGAAGCTATAAAATTCGAAGCGGAACAGGCAGAAAGAAACGGAGATTATGGACGGGTTGCCGAATTACGTTATGGGAGGCTTAAAGAAATAGAGCATGCAATAGATGAAGACACTCAACAATTGAGAGAACTTCAAGGGGATAAACCGATGATAAATGAAGTGGTAGATGCTGAAGATATTGCCGAAGTTGTAGCCAGATGGACAGGTATCCCCGTAAGCAAAATGATGCAAAGCGAGCGAGACAAATTATTACACCTGGAAGAAGAACTGCATAAACGTGTTGTCGGACAAGAAGAAGCCATTGAAGCCATTGCGGATGCAATACGCAGAAGTCGTGCCGGATTGCAGGATGAAAAAAGACCAATCGGTTCTTTCATATTTCTGGGAACCACAGGTGTGGGAAAAACAGAACTGGCAAAAGCACTTGCGGAATATTTATTTAACACGGAAGATGCAATGGTCAGAATAGATATGTCTGAATTCCAAGAATCACATTCTGTTTCCCGGCTCGTGGGTGCGCCTCCGGGATATGTCGGATACGATGAAGGCGGTCAATTAACAGAAAAAGTCCGTAGAAAACCCTACTCTGTTGTCCTTTTCGATGAAATAGAAAAAGCCCATCCGGATGTATTCAATATATTGTTACAAGTTTTGGATGATGGACGGTTAACGGATAACAAAGGCCGGATCGCCGACTTCAAAAACACGATTATCATTATGACATCCAATTTGGGATCTTCTATTATTCAGGAAAATTACGAGAAAGTGGATAACATCGATAATGAAGAATTATTCGAAAGGACAAAAGACGCCGTAATCCAATTGCTAAGAAAAACCATTCGCCCTGAATTCTTGAACCGTATTGATGAAATATTAATGTTCAAACCTTTATCGAAGCAAGAAATACGTGAAATCGTCATGATGCAAATAAATCATTTAAAAGCATTATTGTCCCATAATGAGATCGAAGTAAAATTGACCTCTTATGCGCTTGATGCCTTGGCAGATATGGGATATGATCCTTTATATGGCGCAAGGCCCTTAAAACGGGTAGTTCAGAAAAATATCCTCAATAATTTATCCAAAATGATATTATCGGATTCTGTCAGTAAAGATACTCCTATTACGATTGACGTAATAGATGATCAGTTTGTTTTTTATAATGAAAAAGAAAAAAACAGAAAAACAGATAATGATTAATAGAAGTTATGCAAGTTAGAAGAAATTAAAGGAAGTTACAGGAAGAATAAAGCAACATGCAACACGCAGAAAGGATAAAATAGATAAAGCCGATAAAACCGATAAAATAGATAAAGATTAGCTACTAACAACTAATCACTAAACAATTAACCATTTATCATTAACCATTTATCATTAACCATTTATTAATCATTTATCATTAATCATTCACCATTATTTACAACTTCATTTAATTTTTGTAACTTCTATAATGAATTAAAGATTAGGTTAACACAAGGAAAATACCCTGCCGGCAGACTAATCCGCAATTATTACACCCTTTCCCCTGACGGCTTCGAAATTTCACTTTTCGCAGTGACAATGTCATTACTTTCTGCCTTCTGCATGTTGCATGTTGCCTTGTCCGGATTACAAGGACGCCCTTTTGTTATTTTTTGTATCTTCCATTTAAAAATTTCTCAAAAATAATATCCGGATGTTAAAAATTCGGAATATATTTGCAAAATAAAAAGGATAAGGTAATATGAAGATAACAATACCCATAGAAAGCATTTGTGAAAGTATGTCTGACGTATCGGAGACGGT
>JAVBLM010000075.1:0-17920 GCA_031553535.1 Bacteroidales bacterium
ATGCTTTCAGAGTTCTCTGAAACCTTCAAACGAAAGTATAAACTATTTTTAGGAAATACCGGATGAATAAAAATCTTTAAAAAGGTTCTTCCCTGTAAAGGATGACCAAGAACTGCGGTTTGTATTATAAAAAACAAAAACCGAAACAACAACCCGGCAGCAATAAATGAAAGGAAAAATAACAAGACACACATATACACCCATATACAATGGACTACGTATATACTATATATTATACAAATCCTTTTCATTTATTTATTTTATTTATAAATAATCTTTACAAAGATATTTATTTTTTTAAACAAAAATCATTTTATTTAAAATTATTTTTGTTATTTTATCAATTGTTAGTAATTATGTCGGGATCTTTCCATATCTTTTCATACAGAAACCAAAAATACACAGAAATGGCATTTTTAGTAAGATGCCATTTAGGGGGAATTGATGTTTTCAGATTAAAGGGATAGGCGTATTTTGAATATTTATTTTTTATGGAAAGGTAAAAAAACAATATACGAAATACGTATATAAAACCACAATGTAATTAATTCAGGTATATATTCTTATTAATAGCATGATTATATAAAAATAATTGTATTTTTGCGTGTATTTATAAGTTAGCTGTCATGTACAGAGAAGTCGAAAACAATTAAAATAATCTTTATGAGAAAATTTATTTACATTGGATTTTTAGGAATAATATTTACCTTGAATAGTTGTGGAACTTTCGAGAAAGCGACAACACAAAATTCAGAATCTAATTATTTCCCTGCGAAAAAGAAAAAGCAAGAAAGTGTTATAGTATTGAAAGAAATTCCAGTAAATGCAGACACATTAAAAACTTTGTTAGTAGTGGGTAGTACAGATTATTGGCATGATATGGGGGAAAATTTAAATTATTTTGATGAGGTCTTTACTTATGAACAGTTTCAAACAGCAATTGTGAGAGAAGGGCTTTCCGAGAAAATACCAAGTCTTTCCGACCGTGTTAGCTTGAACAGGGCATATAATTTATATAAACCTTTCGTAATATTGAATCTGACAAAGGTTAAGAAAGAGGGAGGTTGGTATGCTGGCTTAACAATATATGACCCTAAACGAGCAGAAACAGTTTTTGAGAACGAGATTTGGTTGAATTTGATGTGGGATGGATGGACTGATCAAGGGACAATGTACCCATTGTTCAATTCTTTATTGGATTATTTGCGAAAACAAAAGTAACACGCCAGCTAACAATTAAGTTTTCGTTGCGAGCCGAAGGCCAAGCAATGAAAACGTAGTTGAACGAAACCGGGCTAAGCGCATGGACATATTATGGAAATTGCGTTAAAAAGGGTTGATTTTTGGGTGCCGGTTGGAGGTGGTATTTTAGATTTTCAACGTTGGGAAAAACCAATTTCTGTTCTTTTTTTGTTTTTCCCGTTGTTTTTCCCTGGAAAATGTCTCCCAAAAATCCTCAACCGGCAGATAAATCTCAGGTATTTCTTCAAGTTATAGCATAGCGTGGCCATCAAAACGTGTTTGTTTGCCTGTTCGATGCCGCGGGTCCATGGGTATTGATCCGTTTCGTCCCCGTTCGTCCAAGACTGTAAAGTGAGCTAAGCGGGCAGTAGTTTGGCATAGGATTTTCCCATGTCGAACCTATCCAATCAGGCTACTGCTACCTGTAATATATGTTTATACTTGTAAAAAGAAAAAAGTTCAACAGTCTATAAATTTCAGAGTATAAGATGGAAGAAGTCTATCGGATTATCCCGCTTTATTATTAGTAGTATAAACATTTGATTTTTAGTAAAACATATGTGCTTTTGTTGGATTTTCCCGCAAGAAAATATATCGTTTACGAAAAACATTTTGCGGATGGAGTAATATTTTATACCTTTGTAAAATTTTTTATGCATGCAAAAACAAAATATTATTATTGTAACTATCAGTCTGTTTTTGTTTTTATTTACAATATCTTCCTGCAACATAAAGGAAAACAAAACCAATTCCCTTGAACCGGATTCCTCTTTATCAGTAAAATACGCTACCGGGTTTTCTATCTCTTATTTTCCTGGTTACAAACGGGTGGAAGTTTTTAATCCCTGGCAAAAAAACTCTTCGTTAGCTATTTATTACTTGGTCTTTGACAACTCCATAAAAGTTCCCGATGATGGTATACGGATTCAAATTCCTTTAAATTCCTTAGGAATAACTTCCTGTACGCATATCGAATTTTTAAATCTCTTAGGAGTATTACCCTCAGTAAAAGGAGTGAGTACACCGGAGCTTATTTATAATGAAGAACTACAACAAGCTTATCAACACGGAAAATTGATAAACCTGGGAGATGCTTTTAAAATCAATTTCGAAAAACTACTCCTGTTAAATCCCGATGCCTTGATGATTTCCAGTTACAGCAATCACCAGGATGAAAACACCCGCCGGCTACAGGATGGAGGAATAAAACTGATTTATAACAATGAATGGATGGAGGAATCATTGTTAGCCAGAGCCGAATGGATTAAATTCGTTGCAGCCTTTTATGATAAAGAAAGTATGGCCGATTCTGTTTTCCATACGATGGAAAACAACTATCTCCAGGCTAAAACCCTGGCAAATAAAGCAGGGAAGAAACCAACTATTATTTCCGGGGGGAATTTTAAAGGAACCTGGTATATGCCTTCGGGAAAAGTTTTTATGAGTAAACTTTATACCGATGCAGGAGGGGATTATTACTATGCGAACGATACCAATACGGGTAGTTTACCTTTAAGCTTTGAAACTGTTTTACTACATCAACAACATGCAGATGTATGGCTAAATGCACAAGCAAACTCAATCGAAGAATTGCTAGCACAGGATCAACGGCATGCATTATTCGATGCCATTAAAAACAATCGGGTATATAGTTTTAATGCCCGCTCGAATAAACAAGGGGCAAACGACTTTTGGGAAGGGGCAGTGGCTCATCCTGATATAATCCTATATGATGTTATCTGGGCATTACATCCCGATCTGTTACCAAATTACCAGCCTTTTTATATTAAGCAATTAAAATAAAGAATGTCTTTTTCACGCAATATTATACTGTTTATTGTTTTATCTATTTTATGTGTTGTCCTGTTTCTTTTGGACATTCTTTTTGGAAGCATTTCTATTCCATTCTCTGCTTTATTTGATAATACGAATGCTACTTACCAGGAAATAATATTCAACTTCCGTTTGCCGAAAGCAATCACGGCAATCGTAACAGGGGCTGCTATTTCGGTGGCAGGGCTTATCATGCAAACCCTTTTTCGTAATCCCTTGGCAGAACCTTATGTATTAGGAATAAGCTCCGGTGCAGGATTAGGGGTTGCTGTTTTTCTGATGGCAAGCTCTTTTCTACCCTTAGCCCTAACACAAAGCGGTTGGGGATTGGTTATTGCTGCTACCGCAGGCGCTATTTTTGTATTGTTATTGATACTTGTAGCGTCATTTAAAGTACATCAGGCGGTATCATTACTAATCATAGGTATTATGATCGGACAGATTGCAGGATCATTAATCAGTATTTTACAAAATTACAGCAATCCGGATTCGCTTAAATTATACATAGTATGGACGTTCGGAAGCCTGTCGGCTGTAACGTGGACTTATATGAAAGTAATGCTGCCGACAATACTAATAGGAATACTAATTGTTTTTTCCATACAAAAACCATTAAACGGTCTTTTGTTAGGAGAAAATTATGCACAAAGCCTTGGCATCTCTATCCGTCAGACACGCATATTCATTGTTGTTGCAACTGCATTATTGGCCGGAGCAACTACTGCTTTTACCGGCCCCATTGCCTTTATCGGAATAGCTGTTCCCCATTTTGTGCGGAGATTATTCCATACATCCAATCACCGGATCACTATTCCTGCCACTTTGCTGTGTGGAGGAGCATTACTTCTATTATGCGATCTTGCTACACAAATACCTCCACAAGGATATACGTTGCCCATTAATGCAATCAGCGCTTTAATTGGTGCCCCGACAGTGATATGGATTATTTTAAGAAACAAAAAATAAAAGACACATGCTATTACAAACCCATTCATTGGCAATTGGATATGGTAGCTATATCATACAACAGAATCTGAACTTATGTGCAGAGTCAGGAAATTTGATATGTCTGATCGGCACCAATGGTTCCGGCAAATCTACCCTTTTACGAACATTGGGAGGCCTACAAAAGCCATTGAAGGGCGATATTTCTATTAATGGAAAAAATATCTCTAAGCTATCCCATTACGAACGCTCATTAATCTTTTCATTGGTATTAACCGATGCCATTGACGAAGAGAACATGACTGTTTTCGATCTTGTAGCTTTAGGCCGGTTTCCCCATACCAATTGGGTAGGCTCGTTGTCCGAAAAAGATAAAGAAATCATCACAGCGTCCATTGCTCAGGTTCATTTAACTTCCAAAATCGACTGTTATTTACATGAAATATCCGACGGAGAAAAGCAACGCGCTATAATAGCAAAAGCATTAACCCAAGATACTCCATTGGTATTATTGGATGAACCGACAGCCCATTTGGATTTGCCCAACAGGATTGAAATTATGTTGTTATTACAAAAACTTTCCGTCAATACACGCAAGACATTCATCCTTTCTACTCATGAACTGGATTTAGCGATGCAAATGGCCGACAACATTTGGCTGATCAATGCCCGGGGAATAGAAGTAGGCATCCCTGAAGATCTTATGTTATCGGGAAAGCTTCAACAAATTTTCGGTAATGAATCCTTTTATTTCGACCAACGGGACGGGCATTTCTCCATTCATCACTTAATGGGAAACCTGGCAGTACAGGTTTCCGGAGACGAGATCCCGGTTTTATGGACTATCCGGGCTTTAAACCGTTTCGGAATAAAAATAAATGAAGATTCTGATATCCGGATTATTGCAAATAAAGACCGTTTTCTGATCCGGCAAAATGAAACATCTCCATGGGAAGAATTTAGTTCCCTGAAAGCATTATTGGATTTCTTCAAAGAGAATTAATAAGAAGTGAATAATGCAATAAATTCAAGATTCAAAATTCAAGGTTTAAGATTCAATTCAAGAAAAAATCTGCAAAAATCTGCGAGATTACTGGGAAAAACAATTTAGAAATGTAACTTCCCGTATTTTCATTTAACTTATGTAACTTCCATTAAGGAAAATAATCAAACAAAAATCAATGCAGAATCGTTTTAATATGAGAATCTACACTTGTTAAAAAAAATCTCATCAGAATGGAAAACATTAAAGAAAATCCATTATTTTTGTAAATTAAAATAATAGCATTTATTATGGAAGAACGGATCAATAAACTTGAAAAAGACGTAAAAAAATACAAAACATTAAGCATAATATTCATTATTATAGCGTTAATATTGTTGGGTATTACCATTTATTATGTAACCAAATCTAATGATCAAGTAACTGTTGTTGAAGAACAAAACACTAGTTTGCAAAACGAATTGGATTCGATTCTTCTTGAATATGAAGCCATCAAAAATGAATATGGGGAGCTAAATTCACAACTCTCAGAAAAAGACAGTGCAATCTTAGCACAAGCTAGCGAAATAAGGGAATTAATTGCCTCGCAAGCGGATTATCGACGGATTAAAAAGAAACTTGAGTTATTGCAAGATCAAGGAAAGCAATATGTTCATCTTCTGGATTCACTTTATGTTGTAAATCAAAAATTAACGGAGGAAAATGTAGAAATAAAGCAAACCGTTACCCGTTTGTCGAAGGAAAAGGAAGATCTTTCCCAAGAAAAAGTAACATTGGAAGAAAAAGTAACAACTGCGGCTAAGTTAAAAGCGTATAATGTTTCCTTAAAAGGGATGGTTTTAAAAAGTGGAGGAAAGAAAGAAGAAGAAACGGATAAGGCAAGGCGAGTAAAGAAATTAAAAGTGACCTTTACCCTGAGTGAAAACGAATTATTTCCGGCAGGGGAAATGACCTTGTATTGCAGGATATCCTTACCCGATGGAAGAGTATTAGCACTAGGGAAAGGAGAAGCTTATAGTTTCATAAATGATGGAAAACAATTGCAATACACAATTAAAACATCCGTTAATTATGATAATAAAGCAAAACAAGTAACCATGGAATGGGATCTGCGAAGCGAAGACCATGCTGTTGCGGGCGAATACACGGCTCAACTATTTACTGAAGCGGATTTCCTTGGCCAAGCAAAAATGATACTAGAATAAAATATAAAATAATAAATTATGGCAGTAGAAATAACAGATAGCAATTGGGAATCGTTGGTAGCAGGAGACAAACCTGTAGTTATGGACTTTTGGGCGGAATGGTGCGGCCCATGCAGGATGATTTCTCCTATCGTGGAAGAAATTGCCCAGGAATATGACGGCAAAATAGTTGTAGGGAAAGTCAATATTGATGACAATTCGGAAGTAACCCGCAATTTCGGTATTAAAAATATTCCTACATTATTATTCTTTAAAGGAGGCGAATTAGTAGATAAACATGTCGGTGCTATTCGCAAACCTGAACTGGTTGAAAAGGTAAATAAATTATTATAAAATAGAATCTCACAAGGGAATAAAACGGAGAGTAAGTTATTCTTCGTTTTTTTGTATATCTATAAAATACAATAAACAATTGATGAATAAACGATTTCTAAAATTATTGCTACTTATCGTTACGATAGGGATTATTCCATGGAATAATAGTGTAAAAGCTCAGATTGAGGAACCTGTAAAGTGGGCGTTTACCTCGGAACACGAGAAAGATAATATCGTTATCTTAAAAATCACGGCAAAGGTAGATAAAGGTTGGCATTTGTATTCCCAATACAATACTTTGGGAATAACCCAGGCCACTATTTTTAAATATGATAAGTCGAATAATTATAAGTTAGCCGGAAAAACCACCGAGCCGAAATACGTTGAATTTACAGATGATTTCGGAACAGACCGGTATTTTGAAAAATCACCGGTGATCTTTACACAAAAGATTGAAGTATTTTCCGAAAAAGATTTTGTTATCACCGGAACCGTTGATGCACAGGCCTGTATTGAAGGGAAATGTATCCTGGTAGGCACAGATTTCGAAATACAGGTAAAAGGGATTCCTCAGGTGAAGGGAAATGAGAATGCAAATGTAGATGAAAACCCTGTAGACAAAGAAGAATCCAATATCTCCAATCAACCTGAAGAAATACAAAAGCCGGACGAGCAAAAACTGGATAACACAACTACGGCACCTGCTCCGGAAGAAGGTACAAAAGGAAAAGCTTCATCCAGAATGATGATATTTTTCACATCCTTCCTTTTTGGGCTTATTGCTTTGCTTACTCCTTGTGTTTTTCCGATGATTCCACTTACCATCAGTTTCTTTATGAAAGGAAACAGTAAGAAAAACGGAGTAAAAAACGCATTGATTTTTGGAACATCCATTATTGTGATTTTTGCAATCCTGGGAATTTTGCTTACTTTGCTTTTCGGAGAGAATGCGACCTATATTATCAGTACGCATTGGATCCCGAATCTGTTGTTTTTTGTTATATTCCTGGTTTTTGCCCTGTCGTTTTTCGGTTTATTCGAAATTACACTCCCATCTTCCTGGGCGAATAAATCTGATGCGGAATCAGAGAAAGGCGGATTATTAGGTATCTTTTTCGTCGCCTTAACTACCGTATTGGTTTCATTTTCTTGTACTGGGCCCATTATAGGAACGGTGATTATTGAGGTTGCGGCAGGAAGTTCCGACCGTATTACGCCTCTTATTTCCATGTTAGGGTTTGCGGTAGGGTTTGCTATTCCGTTTACCTTGCTTGCATTATTTCCTTCGGTGATGGAAAACATGAAAGCCGGGAGTTGGATGAACTCGGTAAAAATTGTTTTCGGGTTTTTGGAGTTAGCCTTGGGATTAAAATTCTTAAGCCAGGCTGATCTTTATTGTGGGTGGCGGATTTTAGACAGGGAAGTATATTTGGCTCTCTGGATCGTAATATTTGTCTTAATGGGTTTTTATCTTCTTGGGAAACTGAAATTTAAAGGAGATTCCGATCTGAAACAGATAAGTGTTGTCCGTTTGTTTTTATCAATTATTACGTTTTCATTTGCCATGTATTTAGTTCCCGGAATGTGGGGCGCGCCTTTGAAGGCCTTATCGGGATTTGTTCCTCCCATGACGACACAAGATTTTGATATAGAGCGATTGATAATTGAGAATAAAAGCACGGGGACATCCGCAACTGCTGTTTCCGAAGAGTTTCAACATGTAAAATACGGCGATAAACTTCATTTTCCGACAGGATTTTATGGTTTCTTTGATCTGGAAGAAGCAAAAGCCTATGCAAAAAAGGTGAATAAACCTATTTTTATTGACTTTACAGGCAAAACATGTGCGAATTGCAGGGAAATGGAAAACAGAGTGTGGACAGATCCCCAGGTTCGTAAGCTTTTGACGGAAAAATATGTGATGGTAGCGTTGTATGCAGATGTCAATACAATTGAATTGCCCGAAGAAGAATGGGTAATCAACAGCAAAGGCAAAACGATAAAGCGTTTGGGTGAGAAGAATCTGAACTATCAGAAAGAACGTTATCAAATGAATGCTCAACCTTATTATGTTTTGATAGATGAGAATGAAAATATACTTTCAAAAAACGGAAAAGGATTGAGTTACGATAAAGACATACAGAAATTCGTCGATTTCCTGGAAGAAGGATTAAGTGAATATCAAAAAAGAAAGTAAAAGCCTGCATGGGGAAACGGGAAACGAAAGTACAAATCAACATTAAAAATCGCAAGGCCGAATTTGAGTATTTCCTTTTGACAAGATATACGGCAGGTATCGTACTTACGGGAACGGAAATAAAGTCGATCCGTGCAGGGAAGGCGAATTTTTCGGATACGTATTGTAGTTTCATCAATAACGAGCTCTGGGTGCATAATTTGCATATCAGCGAATACCTGGCCGGCAGTTATAATAATCATGAGCCGAAAAGGGACAGAAAGTTATTACTTACCAAGCGTGAACTCCGCAAAATACAATCCAAACTCAACGAGCGCGGCACGACAATTATACCTACATTATTATATGTAAATGAACAAGGATATGCTAAATTGGAAATAGCTGTCGCTAGAGGGAAAAAATTGTATGATAAGCGTGAATCCATAAAGGAAAAAGATAATCAAAGAGCATATAGCCGCGGGCTTGACAGAGATTAATCTCTTAAAAAACAGGCAGCCTAAAGAATACAGGCAGCCTATGTTATTATTTTCAGCTCGAATTCTATAATCTAATAAGGATCAATAGTTAATGGATGCCGGTAGGGATATTATACAGTACGATTAAAGAGGTTATCTTGCTTAACAGTGAGTTTTATTTGGATTTCATACGGTAAATGAAGATTTATTCCCTAAAAGCAGATAATGACCGGTAATAATCTGTAACAGATACCCTGTTTTGATTTGTTTTTATGGAAGAGAAGATGAATTATTTAATGCCTGAACATCCAGCATTAACATTTTTATAAATTATTTAACGCCTGAATATCCAGCATTAACTTTTTCATAAATCATTTAATGCCGGAATATCCAGCATTAACTTTTCTGGAAATATTTAATGTCAGAATATCTGGCATTAAATATTTCAGAATATAATTAATGTCAGAATATCCGGTATTAACTTTTTTAGAAAAGATCCTATAGAGGTGTTTCTTTTCATGGATAAACAGGTTGAAGATCGTATGCCGGCATTATGAAAGCTACGATCGTAAGCCTGTAAAAAGCAAACAATGTCAAAGTTGTCCTTGATATTGTTGCTGAAATGTTTATTTTGCATTAATTATATATAGTGTTTAGTGATTAGTTGTTAGTGGTGAATGACATGCATTGTGTCCTTTTTATCGATTTCATCTATTTTATCGATTTTATCCTTTCCGCTTGTTGCATGTTGCTTGTTACATTTTTTACTTTCCTTGCAGATTTCCATAGCTTCTTTCTCAAATTAAATTTTGAATTTTGAATCTTGAATTAGCGTATGTAACTTCTGTTAATTATCTATAATCATTATTCGGGATTAGATAGTAAGTAATCCGCTTATATCACTTCCCGGATCTACTTCGTAATTTTCCTTCCCGTACTGCATGACAACCATTTTCTTACCACCCCACAGCATCATTTTATTCCCGTCGATCCATAATGCGCAGGCTTCACGTAGCCCGGCTACAGTCATTTTTTGATTAACGGCTAAATATTCGTTTAATCTATCCTGACGTGTTTCACCTCCATGTTTGATCATTTTATCAATCTCAGGAGTGGGATCAAGGTAGTGTGGATTTATTTGAAAAGGAACCAAATTTAACCCTTTAAAGCTTTTTGGCTCAACAATAGGCATATCATTTGTTGTGCAGAGTGTGGGACAAGCCAGGTTAGATCCTGCACTCCATCCGATATACGGTGTTCCTTGTTGTACTTTATTTCTTACTGCTTCAATTAGATTGAAATTGTGCATTTCCGCTACAAGATGGAATGTGTTTCCACCTCCTACGATAATACAGTCTGCTTTTCCAATCGCTTCTATTTTGTTGTCAAACTTGTGTATGGATTGTAGATTCTTATATCCCCATTTTGCAAAGGCATCCTTTACACGTGTTTCGTAAGCATTGTAGCTTTCAGGGTAAGGTTTACCTCCAATATTTACTCCTGCAAAAGGGATAAAAAGAATAGCGCTGTTTTCCGAGATATTATTCTTGTCGCAAAAGAAATCAATTTGTGTTTGGCACCATGCTAGGTAAGGTTCTCCAAAATTAGTTGAATTGCTGATTAATAAAAGCTTCATAATAATTATTTTTTTATAGATTACTGATTTCCGTCGATACCGGAAGTTTCTACTTGCGTGATTTTTTTAATTAGTCCCTGTAATACATTCCCAGGCCCGATTTCCGTGAAATGAGTGGCCCCGTCTGCAACCATATTCTGGATGGTTTGTGTCCATAAGACCGGTGATATTAGCTGAGCAATAAGATTTTTCTTGATTTCAGCCGTGTCGGTACTTGGTTTTGCTGTATGGTTTTGATAAATAGGACAGATAGGAACGTAAAAATTAACTTTTTCAATTGCCTCTTTTAATTCGATAGATGCAGGTTCCATAAATGGAGAATGAAAAGCACCACTTACTTTTAAAGGAAGAACGCGCTTAGCGCCACTTACCTTTAAAATTTCACTTGCTTCTTCTATCCCTTTAATTGATCCCGAAATGACCACCTGGCCCGGAGCATTAAAGTTGGCAGCCACCACAATTTCCGATGTAACCCTGCGGGCAATATCGGCTACCTTCTCATCATCCAGCCCGAGAACAGCGGCCATGGTAGATGGTACTATTTCACATGCTTTTTGCATGGCGAGGGCGCGCTTGTATACTAATTGCAGTCCGTCTTCAAATGCGAGGCATTTGTTGGAAACAAGTGCTGAAAATTCCCCTAAGGAATGTCCTGCAACCATATCCGGTTTGCAGAGTTGAGGAAGTGTGGATACCAAAATAGTCGAATGTAGAAAGATAGCAGGCTGTGTAACTTTTGTTTGCTTTAGTTCTTCTTCACTTCCGGTAAACATGATATCGCTGATTCGGAATCCGAGTATATCATTGGCCTTTTCAAATAATTCTTTTGCGGCTTTATTTGTCTCATATAAGTGTTTTCCCATTCCGGTAAATTGGGCGCCTTGCCCTGGAAATACAAATGCTTTCATAAAATCTATCTTTTTTAATTGTAAAATTATAAATGAATGGCTTGATCAATAGCTCCTTCTGTTGCTTCCATAAATGCTTCAGACATAGTTGGGTGAGGATGTACGGAGGCGAGTATTTGGGTTGCAGTTATCTTAGCTTGTCTTGCTACTACTGCTTCCGATATCATTTCCGTAACATTTTCGCCAACCATATGGCAACCTAACAGAAGATTTGTCTTACTGTCGAATATTACCTTTACCATTCCGTCTTTATTCCCTGCTGCGGTTGCTTTTCCTGATGCTGTAAAAGGGAATTTGCCTATTTTTATATCGTATCCCATTTCAATAGCTTTTTTCTCGGTCAAGCCAACTGATGCTACTTCGGGAGTAGTATAGGTACAAGATGGAATGTTTCCATAATCTATAATATCCGGATGATGTCCGGCTATCTTTTCAACACAGATAATTGCTTCCCGTGATGCCACATGGGCTAGTGCCGGCCCGTGAACAATATCACCTATTGCATATACCCCTTCTATATTTGTCCGGTAATATTCGTCAACAATAACCTTTCCTTTTTCAAATGCTATACCCGTTTCTTCCAATCCTATATTTTCAAGATTGGTTTGAACCCCTACTGCAGAGAGTACAACATCCGCTTCCATTTCAACCGGGGATCCTTTTTTATCTTTGATCGAAACTTTACATATATTATTAACTACATCTACGCGTTCAACAGAGGCATCTGTCATTAGCTTGATTCCTTGCTTGCGGAATGAGCGTTCTATTTGCTTTGAAATCTCTTCATCTTCTATAGGTAAGATATTAGGTAAAAGTTCGATTATTGTTACCTTAGTTCCCAAGCTATTATAAAAGAAAGCAAACTCACTTCCAATGGCTCCGGACCCTACAACAATTAAACTTTCGGGCAACTTGGGCAAGGTTAATGCTTCTCTGTAGCCAATAATGTTTTTCCCGTCTTGTGGTAGGTTAGGTAATTTCCGGGAAGAAGCACCGGTCGCTAATATAACATGGTTTGTGTTATATATCATTTTTTCGCCGTCAATATTGGTTACTTCTACCTTTTTATCCGGCAATACTTTCCCATGTCCGGGGATAATATCAATGTTATTCTTCTTGAATAGATATTGAATCCCTTTACTCATGTTCCCTGCAACATCACGGCTCCGTTGAATGATAGCTTCAAAATCAGGCTCGAATTCTCCTTTAGAAACAATTCCATAATCACTGCAATGTTTCATATATCGAAAAACCTGTGCTGATTTCATTAAGGCTTTTGTGGGAATACATCCCCAGTTTAAACAAATGCCACCTATTTCGGCACGTTCTACTACAGCGGTTTTCATTCCCAACTGAGATGCTTTTATTGCTGCAACATATCCGCCGGGTCCGCTTCCAATAACTATTAAATCATATGATGACATATCTAAATATTTTTTTCAAAGATACGTTTTTTTTAAATAGAAAATATGATTTTGGGAAGAATAAGGCATAATGTATTGATTATCTCTTTTATTCTGTTTTTACCATTATGTCATATCTTCGGGGTTCACCCATTGGTCGAAATCTTTGTCCGATACGAGTTTTAATTCCAGTGCGGCTTCTTTTAATGATATATTTTTTGTATATGCATGCTGTGCGATTTTAGCTGCGTTATAATATCCTATGTGTGGATTTAAAGCAGTCACAAGCATTAAAGAGTTGTTTAGGTGCTTGGCAATGTTTTCATGATTTGCTGTGATTCCATCCACACAATGTATTCGAAAAGAATCGCAGGCTTCGGCTAATATGTTTATGGATGAAATAATGTTATATCCGATTACCGGCATAAATGTATTTAATTGTAAATGTCCCTGCATGGCAGAGAAGCTAATCGTTGTATCATTGCCGATTACTTGTGCACATACCATGGTTATGGCTTCGCATTGGGTTGGATTTACTTTTCCCGGCATGATTGAAGAACCGGGTTCATTTTGAGGAAGATTAATCTCTGCCAGTCCGCTGCGGGGGCCTGACGCCAATAATCGGATATCATTTGCAATTTTTGTAATGCTGATGGCTAATTGTTTTAAAGCATTGCTTGTTTCAACAAAAGCATCATGAGATGCCATTGCTTCGGATTTGTTTTTTGCAGGAAAGAATGTTTGTTCTGTGAATGAATTGATATACTCAACAGCCGTTTCCGCATAATGATCAGGAGTATTTAAGCCGGTTCCTACGGCTGTCCCCCCTATTGGTAATTGAGCCAAATGGGATAAAGTATTTTTTAGAGACAGGATCCCAAAATGTATTTGAGATGCAAATGTTGAAAATTCTTCCCCCAATCGTATTGGAGTTGCATCCATTAGATGTGTTCTGCCTATCTTTATAATATGGTTGAATGTGTTGTTTTTTTGATTAAAACTATTGTTTAATGCATCAAGAGCGGGAATCAGCTTGTTCACAACAAGCAAATGAGTAGCAACTCTCATTGCTGTGGGGAAAATATCATTAGTGGATTGAGATTTATTTACATCATCATTTGGAGAAATGAATTTTGGATCATTCTCTAGTTTTCCTCCCCGAAGTATTTCTGCCCGGTTCGAAATTACCTCATTCACGTTCATGTTGGTTTGTGTTCCAGACCCTGTTTGCCATATAATTAAAGGGAAAGAATCGTCTAGTTTTCCATCAATGATTTCATCACAAACTTGAGCGATTAACTCTTTCTTTTCTGCGGGTAATACATTAAGTTTGCAATTGGCAAAAGCAGCTGCTTTTTTTGTGACTGCAAGAGCATGAATAATCTCTATTGGAATCCGTACTTCTCCGATTTTAAAATTATTCAAAGACCGTTGTGTCTGTGCTCCCCAATATGCATTAGCGGGAACTTCTACTATTCCCATCGTATCTTTCTCGAACCGTGTGTTCATTTTTGTTTATTTGATAAATAGAATTTTACCGGCCTTTCGTTCTTTTCCTGTCTCGTCATTTATAAAAACGAAATATACTCCTGTACTGGCTTTTCGCCCATCAAAACGTATGCCATTCCATGAGGCTGTTCCTCCATTTGATAAGGTTCTATATACAATTCCTCCCTGTGCATCTGTGATTTTTACTTCAGAATCTTCTTTTAATCCCGAAATAGTAATATATCCATTAAAGTTTTCTCTTACCGGATTAGGAAAGATTTTTAAGTCATCATAATTTTCTTTTCCATCTGTTGCGGTATACCTAAAGGAAATAAGTCCCTTTTCCGTTCCAAAATATACTTCTCCTGTTTCTCCATTAATTTCGATATCAAGTATAGTGTTAGATAAAAGAGGGCTGTTTTCCGTTGTAAAATGGAAAATTTCTTGCTTGCCGTCTGAAGATAACAGAAATACTCCGGAATTCTCTGTTCCTAACCATTTGCGATTGCCTGCATCTACTTTAATGCATCGAATGGCTTCGAAATTTAACAACAGTTCATTAAGGCTATCTTTGGTAATATATATTGGTTCCGGTAAAAGGTTTGGATTTGCGAGCAATTGAGACGGACTATAATATACTTTTATTCCTTTATCTGTACCGATCCAGATCTTTCCTTCCTTATCTTCGGCAATGGAATGGACAAGATTAAACGATCCTTTTTCTTCAGGTAAAGCTAAATTCAAATTAGCCCATTGATCATCAGAAGTATTAGTGGGAGTGCTATTGTGATTGAAAAGGACCAATTTTGATTCTCGTTCACAGATCAACCAGAGAGTATTCCGGCTATCAACAAATACTTTTTCTACATATTGCATACCTCCGAAAGGGATTGAGAATGATTTCCAGCTTCCGTTTGTCATATGAACGGCAAGAGCATTCATTGCTCCCCAATTACCCATCCATAAATTATTATTTTGGTCAAAAACAGGAGAGGTTGTACGAACTGTTCCTCCGTTCATAATATCTAATGAAGAATTACTATTATTGAAAAGAGTGACTAAAGAATTGTCTTTGTATTCAAGTAGTCCTTGAAGAAATGATGTTGCAAATACGATGGAATTATCATAGGGAGCAATGGAAACGCCAATAATATCATATATATTATCATCGTTCGTATGGGCTGATATTACCGACCAGGTATTATTCTGTAACGAACTGACATATCCTTGATTCCAATAAGGCATCCATTCTTTTGTACTGTTATGTGCTGTTACTAATTTTGATTTCTTCCAATTCATTGCAGCGACAGCGCCGGGTGCAGGGCCTGGCATGTCATAATAATGTATTTCCCCTGATTTCCCTTGAAAAAGACCATCTTTGGGAGTAATAACATATAAAGTATTATTCATTCCACAAACAGCTGTAAGAGGATCCCAAGATCTATAATAATTCTCAGTGTATATATTATTACTGGAAGTATCTATAAAATAAGACTTGACTCCAGCATTGGTTCCGACCATTAATTTCTCGAAAGAAGAACGTATAAATGCATATTGATAGTCAGATTCATATTCTTTAAAGCTAAAGGAAGTGTCTTTTTCCCATAAATTACCATTATATGAATAAATAGTATTCTCGCTTTGATAGACATTAACTGTATCGACAATAATAGTCTGCGTGTCAATCTTCATTAGATATAAATGATCATTTAAAATGGCCAACTGTTTAAAATAATCATTATTGGGTGTAATAATATTATTAACCTGCTCCCATGTAGCGAAATTTTTAATATTTGAATTCCCAATGTTATTTTTTAAAAGAGCATGGTCAGTTGCAGCATAAATGGTTCCATCTTTTGTGATAGCTAAATCCTTTACAGGATAATTTTGATTGTTTTGACGAAAAAACCAGGAATCAGCGACTATTTTTTTCTTTAAGTCTAAGACTACAACGCCAAATCCGCATGCCAAGTAAGCATATTTGTCATTAGTGAAAATACTATAAATGGTTTTATCCCCGGATATTTGTTTGTTATAAAGATCAGGGATATTTGTAATAGATCCATTCTGATAAAGGTCAATATTAGAATTACTATAACAGATAACAACTGTTTTTGTGTTCTGATTTGCCCTTAAACATTGAATTCCTACATCACTTAATCCTTCAACTTTACCTAAATGATGCATGGAATTATCATTTAGATCAATACGGATAATACTGCTTTTTGATGCGTAAAAAAGATTGTTATCAATTCGGTCTGCATCACAACCTGCAGAATAATTGAAATAAGTTTTCCAACCCCCAACGGCTATAGTTGATTGTGCATGAGGTAATATGGGCAATATTATTATGGAAACAAGAATAATCAGCTTTTTTGCATACATACTTTCAAGAAATAAACATACTATAATACATTATTTTAACTTGTTTTTCGTTGTTTTATTGTAATTGCTCTGATTATTATTTGGGACTAAGTAATTGTATTCAATTTCAATTCAGAAGTTACACAAGTCAGAGTAATAATAGTTAGTTGTTAATTTATTTATTCCGCTTCTCCTTGCTTTCAGCTTGTTGTTTGTTACAATGTTGTCTGTAACTTCTGTTCTATTTATAATAGCTTTCATTCGACTAAATTTTATTTAGAGGAGCTGCTTGAAAACCGGAATACAACTTCAAATCATATCCTTTGAGAGTGATAACAATATTTGCCAGCAGAGGAGCTATGTTGCAAAGAATCACGCATTCTTGATTACGATAAACGGTTAATCGTGTCATAATGCGTAATTGCATCTATTCGATGAGCATTGAAGCTACTCTTCGCCGAGGGAGGAAGTATCAGACAAATGAACATAAAGATCACATATGGAAAGGCAGTCAGACTTTTTATTCAATTGTTTTGGCAGGGAAAATAGATATAGGTATCCTATCGATTGAATTTTATAACTCCAATAGGAGGGTTTTGAGGGAGTTTTTAAAGCTCAAATAGATATTTGATGACCTGTTATGTAAATTTTTCTCACTGAAAATGAGAACAAAATAAAAAAAAAGAGAAAAAAAATGAACAATAGTATAAAAGGTAATAAAAAAGGTTGTACTTTTGCAATCCCAAACGACGCGGAGAGGAGACAGAAGGGAGGAAGTTTTGGGAAAAAACAGTTCTTTGAAAAGATGGAGATAAGCAGCAAATATCCCTTGTAGATTCCCAAGAGGAAGATACAGATTAGAGAAGCTCAGGACAGACACAAGTTAATCGGATTTATCTGGTTAAAAAAACAAAGAAGAATAAATA
>JAVBLM010000042.1:0-92746 GCA_031553535.1 Bacteroidales bacterium
TATGCTAAACAGATTAGTCAACAAACAGGGATAGAGTGATGAAAGATATTACTTCGGAAGATTTTGATACGGGAATAAGACAACTGCTGGAAAAACTCGCCGTTATAGAAAATAAAATAGACCGGTTGTATAAGCAACAAAATTGCCTGGATGGGGAAACGCTGTTGGATAATCAGGATTTGTGCCAGTTGCTTAAAATAAGCGACCGTACTCTGCAACGTTATCGTACCAAAGGCCTGTTGCCATATTATACCATAGACGGCAAGGTATATTATAAATCAGGGGATATAAATACGTATATCCGCAAACACGCCAAGTAGAGCTTTCAGGAAACATTCTGTAAAGCCGGCTTTTTAAGCTGGCTTTTGTTTTAGTACGAAAGTCTCATGAAAGCCTTTAACTTAATAATGGAAGGGGTGAAAACATCGAATATATGCAATTGTTATAATTCTTTTAAAAAAGGGAAAGACTTGTCTTATTTTGTATTATATTTGCAATTGCAAAATGATAAAACTAATTGAAAGAGAATCTTTAGCAAATCATTAGCACCCAAACCTTCCGCTCTTTAAGTATCTTAATGTCAATGAGATAAAAAATATTTTTTTATCGTGCAAAGATACAAAAAGAATGTGAATACAGTATCGAAAAAATGTAAATAATTGGGTTGTGTGCCATCTGTCACCTTTTTAATATAAACAATTAAGAATAAAAAAATTATGAGATGTAAATATTGTGATGAAACGGTAATAAAGAAAGGAAAAAGAAATGGAATCCAAAAATATCGGTGCAAAAAATGTAAACGTTATCAACAGGAATCTTATACTAAACAAAGAATAACGCAAGAAAAATATGAATGGATACGATGTTTAAATAATGAAAGTTGTGGTATAAGTTCTATCGGGAGGTTATTGCATATTTCCAAGTCAAGCGTACAACGGGTAATAATACGTATTGCTTTAGCCATAGAAATGCCCGTATATGAGGAGACCGGACAGTTTTATCAGATGGATGAACTGCGTACTTATTGGGGGCATAAAAGGAATGAACTTTGGTTAATGTATGGCATCAATCAACACACAGGCAATGTAATAGCTTTTTTCGTAGGCAGAAGAACGAAGGAAAATAGTAAGAAAGTAATAGATAAATTACTGGCTCTTAACCCTGAACGTATTTGTACAGACGGATTAAACATATATCCCCGGCTTATTCCCAAACACATTCATCATATATTTGCCTATTGTACCAATAAGATAGAACGTTATAATCTTACGTTAAGAACGCATCTCAAACGCCTTGGGCGCAAAACAATCTGTTACAGTAAAAGTGTTTTCATGTTAGAATGCTGTATGCGTTTGTATTGGGGTTAAAAAAATAAATAAAATGCTGCCCGTCGTTTGGAGTAGACTCAGTATAGAGTCTGATGTAAGCTCATAGGCAAATAACGAGGCAAAATAAAAAACGGATTGAATATTTGGAAAAATATTAAAATACAGCGAGATAATAGAGTGAATAAAAACAAGGTAAATTCATTGGCATCTTCGAAAAGAATAAGGGAAGGCCTACTTCTAAAAAGTAGTTATGCTTACGGTTGAAGCGTAGGGAAGCCTACGGATAGCCTGGAGGCATACCTCCAGACATCATGGAGGCATACCTCCGGATAATATGGGAACAAGCACCTAAATAATAAAGAAGGTTGTCTTTCTATTGTAAACACGCCGGCAGGCTTGGTGTAAGCTCTGTCCATGACAGGGAAATCCACCTTGATTTTTTGCTTCGTTTTGCTCCAAGGTAAAAGGAATATAGGATAAAGGGTTATCATAAGTCCAGTTAAAATGTTGGGCCGTGATGATATGTTACCTTAGGTGGCGATGTGTCGCTTTGGGCAGGGAAGTGCTTGTGGCTAAAAATCCCGCTTCAAAATGGCTGTGTTTGCTTTATCAGAATACTATTCCTAGGAAATACTTCAAGCCTTTTTCGACCATTGGAGCGAACCGGATACAGAAGGCAATATACACTTTGAACTTGAGCCTACTTGGGAGTTACCGTCGTTTGAAAAAGTGGAAGTAATAGAAGTAAGTAAACAACAAACAGGAATAAGACAACTGCTGGAAAAACTTGCCTTTATAGAAAATAAAGTAGATCATATCTCCGGCATACTGAATGCAATCTTAAAGCTCCAACCTAAGTATCGGAAGTTCTCGAATCCGACAAAAAATCCCGCATTCACAAAAAGCAAAATATTATTGAGTGAATAGCCTATTTCTATTAAATTTCTCGTATAAGGAGTGTTCAAATAGGAAAAGTAGAGGCTTTCGGTCAGATGGGTTTTGTTAATCCATGGAATATATTTTATAGCTAAATAGAGTGTTTCATATTTAAAAAATCCGGAAAGCATCCATTCGTTGGTAGAAGGAGCATAAATGGGAAGCGTATGGTACATCTCGCCAAAACCGCCCAAAGTCTCCGTAAATCCCGAAACAGGAAAATGGCGAAATTCCGAAAAGTGCATCTTCTTATTGTTTGGAAACCAACCGGCGGAAAAACGATACGTGAAATTCCGCATGATATTCTTTTTTATTTTTTGATGAACTGAAAACTGCAAATAGTCGAAATTTGTACTGCTTTTAAAGAAATTGGCTATCCCTTTTCTCCATAAAACAGAAAAAGCAGGAAAGTTAGAATACAGGAAGATTTTCTTCCGCTTTTCAAAACGAAAATCACGTTGCGGCGTGTAGCTTAATTCGACTTCCAAAAGAGCCGCATTTCCTCCTTCAATTAATTCGGGGGTATTTGAAACATATGGATTTGCAGGAATATTCGGTGGATATAATTTTGTCTTCCGATAGAAAAAGGAATAATCGTTTTTGTTGTACAGTTCTGCTCTTCGTTCGTAAGAAAAAGAAACTTTTGTGTCAAATCCGTTAAAAATTTCCATTCGATGCTCAATTCCGACGTGAGTGCGGTCGTAAAGATAATTGTAATTATCCTTGACAAATAAAGTTGCCATCAAATTAAGCACCGGATGAACACCATAAATGCAGTTGAAATCAACATTTTCTTTTCCTCCGAAAACAAAAAAAGCTGCTCTTTTTTCAGGCAGATATTCATAGCCTGTTGAAACAAAAAAAGGAACCTGTTTTTGGGCAAAAGAATATCCGACAGTTGCAGAATTGTGCCAAACAGTCTGATTTTTAAACTCCCAATCGAAATATCCACCCAATTTTACCTTAAAACCGTCCACCGGATTCAGCGTAAGTATTTCGTCCAAATATTTGAACCCATAACGATACCGGTTTTGCGGTTCATCAGGAAATTGATTGTTTTCTGGATCTTTTCTTGAAATACCATTTTCCGGCTCAATTGAAAAAGAAGCAAATATCTGAACATCTGCTTTAAGTCCCATTGTTTTCATTTTTCCGGAAACAAAACAAGTATCAGGGAGAAAAATTCCGTTTTCGTTTTTTCGAAAATGCTCCTCGATAGTAAAAGCAAAAGAAGCTACGCCATAATTCATGTTGGCGGATAAATGGAATGTGTGTATTTGCCACGCGGAGTCCGCAATGTCAATATATCCGAAAAAAGTATACGGATTTTTATGTTTGGGAATCACGCGAATGCGGAAAATTTTCTCCCCGGATGAATTGCTAAAAGTTTTCTCTAGACGAAACTGGTAAATACGCAACGCTTCTGGTGACAAGGGCGAAATAAAACGGCAAGTATCACTATAAATATCATACAGAATAAGTCGTTCCAATTCAAAAGATTCTATCTTTTTGGGAAAAGAATTTACAGGTAAAAAAGGGATAAGTTCTGCAGAATCAGCTATTCGATTTGTTTTTATGATTTTTTCCTGAACCAGAATATTCCCATTCTTCAAAGGAGGTTCGTCCGATGTTGTTAAAATAGCGTTGAATAAACGGGAGATTTTATCTATTTTGAAAGTTGCTTCGTAAAATGTTTTTGTTTGAAAATAAAGGGACAGATTGCGATAATTGTACGCTTGAGCAATGGCTTTTTGCATGATTAGATTTGCCGAATCTTTTTCAATATTTTCTTTCGCCGTGGTCTGGCGAATAAAAAGGAATTGCAACAAGATAAAGCACAATAAAATTCTTAAAATTACGCTTTTATGATTGAAAAGTATAGGACTCATTTAATTTTGAAAATTATACACGAAAATAATCGTTACCGAAGCAGTTAATATATGTCTAAGATTATTAAATGAATGCAAAAGTATAAAACTATTTTTATAAGATGACAAATTTAAACTGAAAATGAAAAACTAGTTGTCTAAAACGAAATTTCTATCAGCAAAATTCAAGTAAAATTAAATATCTTTGCTAAGATAAGTATATTAAATAAAATACTATATAATATATTTGTATTTAGTTATTTAGAAATAATAAAAACTATGAAATCTGAAACTTTGAATTTTAAACCATCAAAATAATTTAAGATGAAAAAAAATGTAACATTAGTATTGCTTTTAGCTGCTGTAACATTATCTGCCCAAAACAACCTCCAGTGGAGGGGTGAAAATCGGACAGGTATTTACAACGAAACCGGATTGTTAAAATCGTGGCCTGCAAATGGACCTGAACTTCTTTGGCATTTTGACGGATTGGGTGAAGGACATTCTTCCGTAGCTATCGCAAATAACAAAATTTACCTGACAGGGATGACCGACAGTACCGGAATTCTTTATGTATTGGATATGAATGGAAAATTGTTGAAGAAAAAAGCCTACGGAACGGAATGGCATGCAAACTATAATGGTTCCCGGGGAACCGTGACTATCAACAATGGAAAAATATACCTGATTAGCGGCATGGGTAGTTTATATTGTTTGGATGAAAACGGTTTGGATATTCTTTGGCAAAGAAATGTGAAAAAAGATTTCAATTCCGAAAATATAAAATGGGGTATCAATGAATCTCCGTTGATTATAGGAGAAAAAATAATTTTTACACCTGGAGGCAAAGAACATAATGTAGTAGCATTGAATAAGAATGATGGGAAGCTTATTTGGAGTTCTTCTGGTGAAGGCGACCTCTCTGCCTATTGTTCGCCGTTGTATGTGGGCGATCAGCAAGTACCACAAGTAGTAACTATGACCGCCGATCATATTATCGGAATAGATATTGCAACAGGAAAGAAACTATGGTCTTACGAAAATAAAAATCGCCACTCTGTACATGCCAATACGCCGGTGTATGGCGACAACATGTTGTTGTGCACCAGTGGCTACGGGAAAGGTTCCGTGATGTTGAGTTTGAAAGACGGCGGGCGCAGTGTTGAAAAAGTCTGGGAATCAATAGAACTGGATTCCAGAATGGGTGCCATGGTTAAAATCGGCAGTTATGCTTATGGTTCGGGCGATGCCAATAAATACTGGTTCTGTGTAAACTGGCAGACAGGAGAACAGACATATAAAGATAATTCGTTACCGGTAGGCGTTGTTATTGCCGCTGACGGAATGTTGTATTGTTATTCAGACAGAGGAGATATGGCACTAGTGAAAACTACGCCCGAAAAATTTGATATTGTAAGCAGATTTAAAATTACATTGGGAACCGAGCAACACTGGGCACACCCAGTAATCCATAAGGGAGTGCTCTATGTTAGGCATGGGAATACGTTGATGGCATACAGCGTTAAGTAACTTGAAGTTCAAAGTCCAAAATATGTCTAAAGTAAATTGTTTTGAAAATTTGGAGGTATGGGAAATGACACGCTAATTTTGTAAGGACATTTCATGAGAGGACAAACACAATGTTGAATTTTAAACCTTGAGCCCAAAAAACGACATACAATGAAACACTTTACAATTCTTCTATTAATTGCTTTTTCTCTACCTCTTTTGTCGCAAAATACGGTGCAATGGCGGGGAAACAGGACAGGGGTTTATAAAGAAACGGGACTACTGGAATCTTGGAATGACGGTAGGCCCGATTTGTTATGGCATTTCGACGGATTAGGCGAAGGGCACTCTTCGGTTGCTGTCAGTGCTGAAAAATTATATGTTACCGGAATGACCGACAGCATAGGCTATCTTTATGTGTTCGATTTAAAAGGGAATCTGTTGAATAAAAAAGAGTATGGTACCGAGTGGAATATCAGCTACAATGGCTCACGCGGCACTGTTACTCACGATGACGGGCGCTTATATTTGATTAGCGGTACCGGCATGTTAACCTGCTTCAACGAATCCGATTTGAGCGTTTTATGGCAAAAAAGCATGCAAAATGATTTCGGCGGCGAACCTCCCAAATATGGAGTAAACGAATCACCTCTCATCGTGGGAGACAAGTTGATTTTTACTTCCGGCGGGGTAGAACATAATGTTGTCGCTCTGAATAAAAAGACGGGAAATCTTATATGGAGTTCGAAAGCTATGGGAGATATTTCAAGTTATTGCTGTCCGATATATATTGATGATCAACCCAAACGCCAGATAGTAACCATAACCGGACATCATGTGGTGGGAATTGATATTTCCGATGGAAATATGCTCTGGTCTTTCCCTTTTACAAATCGTTTTTTTGAACATCCCAATACACCGGTTTACCATGACGGGATGTTGTTTTGTACAAGCAGTTACGGAGTAGGTTCCATTATGCTGAAACTTAAAGATGGAGGACAAAATGTTGAAAAAGTTTGGGGTTCTGCAGAATTGGATTCCAAAACAGGACATTTTCTGAAAATAGGAGATTATATTTATGGTTCGGGCGATTATGGAAAGGGAAGCTGGTATTGTATTGATTGGAAAACTGGCGATATTAAATATAGGGATAATCAATTGGCTACAGGAGCGATCATTGCAGCGGATGGTATGCTTTATTGTTATTCGAATAAAGGCGATATGGCATTGGTAAAAGCTATGCCTGAAAAATTCGATATAATAAGTCAATTTAAAATCACGATGGGAACAGAACAACATTGGGCTCATCCAGTCATTCACAATGGCATACTCTACGTAAGACATGGAAATACTTTGATGGCATATAAGATTAAATAGTTTAAGCTTTGAAAACAAAAACCATCGTCATATTGATTTCTGTACTCGTAGCACTGATTTTTGCGGGTACGATTATATGGTGGCATCTTTATACTCCGAAGTACGATTTTGCCATTCAGGCTCCGGGAGCCGACAATCGTCCCGAAGGACTTGGAAGAACAGCAGATGACGTCGTTATCGGGGAGTTTTTTATGCGTTACGAAGATCAATCTTCTTCGTTAACAGGAAAATGGACATGTTTCAGAGGAGAAGATTATACCAACATAGTACATGTTTCCGAAAAAATTGAAACTTCAGAGAAGGATTATCCAGTAATATGGAATGTAGAAACAGGAGAAGGTCATGCTTCTCCTGTAATTTATAACGGATTGGTTTATTTTCTGGATTATGATGAGAAACTGAGCTCCGATGCGCTTCGCTGTTTTTCGCTCGAAAGCGGAAAAGAACTGTGGAGGCGTTGGTATCGCGTTCCGATGAAACGTAATCATGGTTTTTCACGCACCGCTCCCGTTATTAATGAGAATTATATCATTACGTTAGGTCCTCAGGGGCATGTAATGTGTTGTGATCCCGTATCAGGAGATTTGAAATGGACGCTGGATTTGCAGAAAGAGTTTAAAACAGAAATTCCGTTTTGGTACGCTGGTCAGTGTCCCCGTGTTGAAGATAATACGCTGATTCTGGCTCCTTCCGGTGAAGAGGTTTTGTTAGCGGGAATTGATTGCGATTCAGGAACGGTAGTTTGGCAAACGCCCAATACACTCAATTATAAAATGTCGCATTCATCGGTCATGCCAATGACCATCGGAGGAAAGAAAATGTATATATATGCCGGTGTGGGAGGTGTATGTGGGATATCAGCGGAGAAAAATGACGCAGGTGCATTATTGTGGAATACGGAGAAATGGAATCCTTCTGTAATTGCTCCTTCACCCTTACAACTTTCAGCAAACAGTGTCTTTTTGGTAGCGGGTTATGGTGCCGGAGGAGCGGTATTACAAATACATCATTCAGGTGGAAAATGGAATGCTAATATTGTGGAACAATATAAACCAAGCGAAGGCATGTCAAGCGAACAGCAAACACCAATTTTGTATAATAATATGGTTATTACAGTATTGCCAAAAGATGGCGGAAGCATGAGGGAAAGATTAGTTTGTTATGCCCCCTCAAATCTCCATACGCCTATTTGGACATCCGGAGCCGATGAACGTTTCGGTTTGGGACCCTATGCAGTTATCAATAATATGTTGTTTGCTTTTAAAGATAATGGGGAATTGTACATTTATGAAATAAAATCACAAAGAATGGAGTTGGTAAAAAAACAACAAATATTAGATGGCGTAGACGCTTGGGGACCAATGGCATATGCCGACGGAAGGCTTTTGCTGAGAGATGCGCATAATGTTTACTGTTTGAAAATAAATTAAAAATAGTTCAATTTACAAACTTTAAACTTTGAACCTTAACTTTATAAACAATGAAAAAAGGTATAAAAATAACAATCAACATTCTCATCTTTTTGTTAATCGGAGGATTTGCGTGGTATATGATATGCACGGTGAGTAAAGGTGAGCCACCTGTGGAACAATCGGAAGTTGCTGAAAAAGATAATTTTGTATCTCCTTGCAAATTAATTTCTTCTTTTAATATAAAAGGAACAATCTCTTCTTTCGACTTTTATAATGAGCACATATATCTATCGGCGAAAGATTCTGTTTTTGTCTTTGATGTATCGGGAAAAGCCCTTAATAAATTTTCAATAGATTCCCATAACAGGGATATGGCGATAGCAGATGATTTGATTTATTTGTTATATCCTACAAAAATAGAAGTATATCGTTTATCCGGAGAAAAACTTAAAGAGTGGGAAGCATGCAGTGATAATTCCGATTATTGCGACATGACATTGTCCGTCGATTATGTTTTCGTGACTGATGTCGAAAATAAAAATATCTGCCAATATACCAAAGACGGAAGTTTTATCAAGTTTATAAAAAGTCCGAATGGATTTATTATCCCGAGCTATTCATTTGATATTATCAATATTAATGACACGCTTTATTGTGCAAATTCCGGAAGACATCTGATAGAAAGTTATACGATAAATGGAGAATACATTACCGCTTTCGGAAAATCGGGCGAAGAAGCCGGAGCGTTTGCCGGTTGCTGTAATCCTGCTTACCTCGCCAAAACTTCACGGGGCGATATTCTCACTTCCGAAAAAGGCAATCCCCGTATCAGTTGTTATGACAAAAGTGGAAAATTCAGAACCATTCTACTAAATGACGTAATGCTGGGCGGAGGTACATCAGCCTATGAAGTAAAATCTTTTGACGATTACCTTTTTGTTGCAGGAAAAGATAAAATATCTGTTTTTCAATTTGATGCGAATGCAGTTAAACATTCGGCATGTGCGAGTTGCACTGCAGATTGTCCGTTAAGGAAAGGAGTAAATCAATAGCGTTTCAAGTTTTAAAATTGGCACTTGAAATCTGAAATTTATTAGTATGAAACCGAAAAAACAAAAAACAAAATCCGATATGCAAAATCCGATTTCCCGCAGGGATTTTCTCCGCATCTGTGGAACGGCTATTGCAGGGATTGCATTGACCTCGGTCTCCGGTGTGTTGTTAAAGAGGTTGTCGGAAAACGAAAATGATACGGAATATTTCTGGCAGATTGACCCCGTAAAATGCACTTCGTGCGGACGTTGCGAAACAAGTTGTGTTTTGCGTTTGTCTGCTGTTAAATGCGTTCATGCCACGCGCGTTTGCGGATATTGTGATTTATGTGGAGGATATTACCGTTCCAATGTAAAAGAGCTGAATACGGCTGCGGAAAATCTGATGTGTCCTACCGGGGCCATCAGCCGAAAATTTATAGAAGATCCTTATTTTGAATATACCATCAACGAACGTCTTTGTAATGGTTGTGGAAAATGTGCCAAAGGATGCAATTCTTTCGGAAACGGGTCGCTATATCTGCAAATAAAACAGGATTTGTGCAAGAATTGTAATGAATGTGCCATTGCAAAAGTCTGTTCTGCCGATGCCATTAAGCGAGTTCCAGTTGCCAAAGCATATGATTTAAAAAGTAGTTAGGAAATGAAAAAACTTGCAGGAACTATAATTTTTATATTGCTCTTCATAACAGGCTTTACACAAAACCGCTTCCCTAAACCTGATTTTGAGTCAGGGTATCAATATCCGGCAGAACATTACGAGGTTCCGAACGAAATACTGTGGACTACAATTGATATTGTAATGCTGGTACTTTTAATGAGTGTGGTCGCTTGGGCGGTTATCCGGAAAAGAGTACGAATCCCTGTAATCGTTGTATCCATTATTTCGGTTCTCTATTTTGGATTTTTCCGGCAAGGATGCGTTTGCAGCATAGGTTCCATCCAAAATGTAGCATTGGCATTGGTGGATAAATCTTATGTACTTCCATTAACTGTCATATTATTCTTTACATTGCCCATTATCTTCACCATACTGTTTGGCAGGGTATTCTGTGCCGGCGTTTGCCCGTTCGGTGCATTACAGGAATTGGTAAATGTGAAGAATTACCGTCTTTCCAAAGCGCTCGCCACTGTTTTAGGATTAATTCCCTGGATCTATCTTACTTTTGCAGTATTATTTGCCATCACGCGCAGCGGATTTATCATTTGCCGTTTCGATCCCTTCATCGGAATATTCCGTTTGGGAGGCGAAACTGCCTTAATCGTTTTCGGAGTAGTACTTTTGATTGCCTCCATTTTCACCGGGCGACCCTTTTGCCGCTTTATCTGTCCTTACGGAGCCTTATTAAGTTTATTTTCGCGTGTTTCCATTTGGAAAACAAGCATTACAAAAAAGCAATGCATCAATTGTGAACTTTGTCACAATGCCTGTCCGGTCGATGCTATCCGTCCGCCATATGAAAACAAAGTGAAAGAAAGCAGGGTAAAAGGTGTAAAACGTATTCTTCTATATTTTGTAATGCTGCCTCTTATAATGATTTTAGGAGCAGGGTTAATGCATTCGATGAGCGATACATTCAGTCATGTAAATAAAGATGTGCGTTTATATGAAATGGTTTTGGAAAACGAAATCTCGCCGAAAGAAGTTCAATCGCTTGAATTACAAGCTTTTTACGGAAAAGGCGGAAGCATTGAAGAGTTGACACCATTTGTGGAAAAAATAAAACAAGAGTTTAAACTTTACTCAACTATTATGGGAGCATTTTTAGGTTTGGTTATCGGACTTACTCTAATAGAATTATCATTAAAACGTACGAGAAAACAATATAAAATCGATGATGCAAAATGCGTAAACTGCGGAAGATGTTTTGATTACTGTCCGCAAAATAAATTGGTTCAGAATCTAAAAGTCTAAGATTCAATCTTTAAACTTTTGAACTTTAAGCCTTAAACGTTGAACTTAAAATTATATGAGAAATAAAATCGCAAGAAATATCGCTATCATATCTGCTGTTTTTATTGTTACATTCACGATTATGCTAGTAACAAACTACTTTCAGGTGAAAAGCGGCGATCCATTACGAACTGAGCTTCTTGAAAGTCTAAAAAAACTGAATGACGAAAATGCCAATAATCCGGAGCTTCAGGAACAGATTCGCGAACTTGACTTGATGGCGCGTAAAGCCTATTTTATTCGGCAAGACCGCTTGATGACCGGATTTGTTATTTTATTGGTTATGCTCGCAGTCTTCATTATTTCAATACGCATCTATTTTGTGAAAGAAAAAAATATTCCCGACAAACAGCTTGACCCGATTGACGATTGGGCAATAAAAACGTTGGCACGTAAATATGTTGTTTGGATTGCGGGCGGATTGGGAGTTGTTGCTTTGGTATTTGTTATTTTGACATCGCCTTATTTAAAACCCCTGATGCTGGACAAACCTATTGAAGAAACATCTAGCGTGAATTCAGCTTCGACAGAAACAGAAGATATTTTGACAGAATTATTGGCTTCGGGTGAAGGTATTGATACTGCCTTCTTGGCGGAGAGTATCACTTCCGATACCGTTGCCATAGAGATTTCAAAAGTTACCCATAATGGTTTTCGTGGTAACAATTCCAACGGAGTGTCTTCTGCCAAAAAAGTTCCTACAAAATGGAATCTGAGTTCGGGTGATAATATTGCATGGAAGAATAAAATTCCCCGAAAAGGATATAATTCTCCTGTTATTAATGGAAACAAAGTATTTATTACCGGAGCTGACAAGCAAGCAAGGGAACTTTATTGTTATGAATTAAGTAGTGGTAAACTTCTTTGGAATTTACAGGCTAAAAATATTTCCGGTTCGCCTGTTCAAATGCCTGAAACTACCGATGACACAGGTTTAGCTGCCTCGACGGTGGCGACCAATGGCAAGCAAGTTTGCGCCATATTTGCTACCGGCGATGTAGTTTGCACAGATATGGACGGCAAACAGCTTTGGGCGAAAAATCTGGGTGTTCCGCAAAATCATTACGGATACGCTTCTTCCTTGTTGGCTTTTGGAAACTCGCTGATTATACAGTATGATAACAGTAATACGCATAAAGTCATAGCATTGAATATGGAAACCGGAGCGGAACGTTGGAGCAAAACCAGAACGGATAAAATTGCATGGAGTTCTCCCGTAATTGCTTATGTGAATGGGAAGCCGCAATTGATTCTTATGGGAAACCCGGGGATTACTTCGTACAATCCCAATAACGGTGAACAATACTGGCGTGTGGAGTGTCTGAGCGGCGAAGTTGGTTCCAGCCCTTGCAGTTCCTCGGGAGTGGTTTATGGAGCCAGTGAATATGCCACATTAATTGCCATTGATGCCGCCACCGGAAATACCTTATGGGAAAATAACGAGTATCTTCCCGAAGTATCAAGTCCGGTGGCAACAAAAGACCATGTATATGTTGCCACAAGCTACGGAGTAATGGCATGTTACGATTCACAAACGGGTGAATTGAGAAAATCGCATGAGCTTAATACCGAATTTTATTCTTCTCCTATGATTGTGGAAGGGAAACTTTACATTTTCAGTAATGACGGTAAAATGTACATATTTTCAGCAAATAATGATTTCAATCTGATTCATTCATTCGAAACAGGAGAAAAAACATTTTCCACCCCGGCATTTACCGATGGAAAAATTGTAGTAAGAACAGAAAACAGTATTTATTGTGTAGCGGTGAAATAATTAATTGAATAATAGAACATGACCTGTAACTGCTCAAATAACACACTTGATACGAAGGAGAAGCTAATTTCCCGTACCGATGCAATTATTGATACTATCGGCACGCAACGTTCCACGATCATTCCTTTGCTACAGGCGATACAGACGGAGTTTTCTTATTTGCCTTACGATGCTATCGAACGTATTTATGAACGAACGAAAATCGACAGGGCGCAACTGATTAGCGTTTCTACCTTTTATTCTCAATTTCGGTATATCCCCTTGGGAAAACATTTGATAAAAGTCTGTACCGGAACGGCTTGTCATGTGAAAGGCGCGAGTAATGTGTACGATGCATTTCTTCGCCAACTGAACATTAAAGAAGGCGGGACAACTACGGATGATAAACTGTTTTCAGTTGAGAAAATCGCATGTTTGGGATGTTGTACCCTGGCTCCTGTGGTTCAAATTGATGAGAAAATTTACGGACACGTGCTTCCCGGAAAAGTGGATGAGGTTATTTCTGATTTTATCGTTCTCCAAGCCAATAAGAAAGAAGAAGAGATTGCGAAAGAGAAAAAACAGCTTGCCGGAGAGATTCGTCTGGGGATGGGATCCTGTTGCATGGCGAGCGGTTCGGCGGATATTTATCAGGAATTGCAAACCGCTTCTGCCCAATTAGGAATAGAAGTGAAAATAAAACCGGTGGGCTGTGTGGGCGTTTGCAACAAAGTTCCGTTGATAGACGTGGTGCTTCCCGACGGTTCCGTTGCCCGTTATCCCAATGTTAAAGCGGTGGAGATAAAAGAGATATTGCACCATCATTTTAAGCCTGCAGGATTATTCAAACGTTTTAAAAATACTTTTCTGGGACATGTTGATACTTTTCATACCGACATAACCTGGGATAACATCGTTTGGAAATCGGAACACGAGCGTACAGGAATTATCAACAGTTTTCTTTCCAACCAGAAGCACATATCGACAGAAGGGTACGGACAATTAACTCCTTTAAACATAGATGAATATTCTACGCACGGAGGATTTGACGCTTTGAAAAAAGTGCTCTTTTTACAATCGACTCAGGAAATAATTGATGCAATCCTAAAAAGCGGTATCCGTGGGCGTGGTGGTGGTGGATTCCCGTCAGGAAAAAAATGGGAACTGATAGCTTCAACAAGTAGCGATACAAAATATGTCATCTGCAATGGCGATGAAGGAGATCCGGGTGCTTTCATGGATAGAATGATGTTGGAATCCTATCCTTTCCGTATTATTGAAGGAATGCTTATTGCGGCTTACGCTGTCGGAGCAAATCGGGGAATTTTCTACATCCGGGCGGAATATCCGCTGGCAGTAACACGGATTAAAACAGCGATAGTTATTTGCAAGGAACGGAATCTTATCGGAGAGCATATTTTGGGAAATGATTTTTCGTTCGATATCGAAGTTTTTGAGGGAGCCGGTGCTTTTGTCTGTGGGGAAGAGACCGCTCTGATTGCTTCGATAGAAGGAGAACGAGGATTTGCGAAACAACGCCCGCCTTATCCTGCCATTCAGGGGTTGAACGGACTTCCTACTTTGGTCAATAATGTGGAAACATTGAGCCAGATTCCTTACATTATCAGGAATGGGGCGAAAAATTATGCCTCTGTGGGAACAGAAAAGAGTAAAGGAACAAAAGTATTTGCATTAGCCGGAAAAATCAAACATGGTGGCTTGATTGAAGTCCCGATGGGAATTACGCTGAATCAGATTATTGAAGAGATTGGCGGCGGAATTGAAAACGGGGAGAAACTTAAAGCCGTCCAGATCGGAGGACCGTCGGGTGGTTGTATTCCCGCCGATTTATGTGATGTGCAGGTGGATTTCGACGCATTTAATCAAATGGGAGCCATGATGGGTTCGGGCGGATTGGTTGTCCTCAGCGAAAGCGATTGTATGGTGGATGTAGCCCGCTATTTTCTGAGTTTTACCTGTGAGCAATCTTGTGGAAAATGCACGTTCTGCCGTGTAGGAACCCGGAAAATGCTGGATGTTTTAGACAGAATTTGTAGTGGAAAAGCCAAAATGTCGGATATCGATCTGTTGGAAGAGTTGGCGGAGAATATCAAAAAAGCCTCTCTGTGCGGCTTGGGCAAAACAGCTCCCAATCCCATTCTTACAACGCTGAAATATTTCAGAAAAGAGTATGAAGAACATATACAAGGCGTGTGTAAAACCGGAACTTGTAAGGATATGATAAAATTTGACATCACAACCGAGTGCATCGGTTGTACTAGATGCGCCAAAGCCTGTCCGGTAGATGCAATCCCTTATACACCATACGAAGTGCACACCATCAATACCGAAAAATGTGTTTTTTGCGGATTGTGTATTGATGAATGCAGTTTTAATGCCATACATAAAATACCGAAAAATGATCATTAAACTCAATAATAAACCAATCAAGGTCTCCGGTAAGGAGTCGCTTATTGAAATAGCGCAAAAAGAAGGGTATGAGATCCCTTTTTTATGCTATAATAAAAATGCAAAACACAAATCCTCCTGCATGGTTTGTGCTGTGAGAAATTGTACCACAGGACAAATTATTCCTTCTTGTACGACATTGCCAATCGATGGAATGGAGATAGAAACCGACAGCGAAGAAATAAAACAGATACGGACATTATCATTAGAGTTATTGCTGAGCGATCATCGTGCTGATTGCGAAGCACCATGCAAAATGGCTTGTCCTGGAGGTTTGGACATTGCCTCTATGAATCGGCTATATGATGCGGGGAAAGAAACTGAAGCACTCGAATTGCTTCGTAATACATTGGTAATTCCGGCTACACTTTGTCATATCTGCAACGCCCCCTGCGAGAAAATATGCCGTAGAAATGACATTGACAAAGCTGTAGCCATTCGGGAAATCAAAAAGAATCTGGTATCCAAAACAATTCTTGAAAATATTTCAAAACCGGAAAGTAACGGCAAAAAAATAGCCATCGTAGGTAGTGACCTCGCAGGATTATCGGCGGCTCATTATTTATGCCGGCTTGGCTATGAAATAACCCTGTTCGAGCCGCAATCCCAAGCGCTGAATCCTTATATAGAGGCGGAAAATATTCCTATCGGAACGATTGAGTTTGAACTGGATTGCATACGGAAAACCGGTGTGGAAATTGTGTTATCCTGTACAAACCCATCATTAGATGCTTTCGATGGTGTCATTTCAACCATACATGAAAACCCTGCGCCGGAATGGATCAGGCTTACGGCAAAAACAAAACAGCCCGCCCGCTTGGTATCGGAAGGAAAAAAGTTGGCGGAACAACTACATGCTTCATTATCCAAATCTATAATAAATGAAGATATAGAAAATTCAAAACATTTCAATTCAAACTACTCCCGTTTTACCGAAACGGAAAAAAAACGGATTACAGAACAAGACAATAGACATCACTATAAAAGCAAATGTCTTTATTGCGATTGCGATAAAAAGAGCTATTGTAAATTAAGAACTTATGCTATGGGATATGGAATAAAAAATATCCGGTATTCCAAAGACAGTTCTTTTGATGCGCTGCAACGACAACATATACATGGGAATATGTGGTTTGAACAGGCAAAATGTATCCGTTGTGGATTATGTGTGTACAACAGTCGGAACGGTTTTACCTTCAAAGATCGTGGATACGATATGCAGGTCGTATTGCCGGAAGAAAATAAAGTTAATATAAAAGAATCATTAGCAGAGATTTGTCCTACAGGAGCGTTATATGTAGAAAATATTCAAATTTAAAATTTCAGATTTAAGAGATGTATAAAATAAAAAAAATTAGTATAATGCTTTATGTATCGGCTATTTGTAGTTGTTCCAATAGTTCCATATTTCATAACGAAGCACAACAAAACTGGCTATGGTTTCGTGGAAATGCCTCATTAAGTGGCTATACCAAAACAAAATTACCTGAAAATCCAGTTCTTTTGTGGAGTTATAAAAGCGAAGCCAGAACAGCTTCTTCTCCGGTAGTAAGCAATGGAACAACGTATTGGTGCGATAAACGTGGGAAAATATACGGCGTAGACATTAGCGGAAAGCCAGTCTTTGAATGCGATCTGCAAACTGCTGTTGAAGCTACGCCCATGATATCTGATTCAACACTGTACATCGGAAGAATTGACGGATTTATGAGTGCTATTTCGCTCTCCCGGAAAGATACGGTTTGGAATTTCGAGACCATGGGGCAAGTTTCCGCAGCTCCCAACAGAGTGGATTTTGAAGGGAAAAAAGCCATTGTTTTTGGAAGTTATGATAATTATTTATACAGTATTAATAGTGAGACAGGAAAAGAGATCAGCCGTTTTGAATCGGGCTATTATATAAACGGGGCGGTGGCGCTTTGGAAAGAGTATGTGATTTTTGGAGGTTGCGATTCCTGGATTAGAATAATCAACACAAGCACCGGCATTACAACCGATTCGCTGAAAGTGGATACATATATTCCTGCATCGCCTGCAATAAATGGAGATTATTGCTATATCGCCGACCATTCGGGCAATGTGTATGAATTGTTGTTGAACGATGGAAAAATCGTACATTCAAAGAAAATGATGGCTTCAACAGATGAAAGTAGTACGTTTGTTTCCGTACCTGCCGTTTCCGATAAAATGTTGCTTATTCTTTCTGATAACAGAAACTTATACGCTATTGACCGTAAAGACGGTTCCGTGAAGTGGAAGTTTTTACAAAAAGGAGATTCGGGAGAAAGTTCTCCGGTAATTTGTAATGATAAAGTAATAGTTTGTACAAAAACGGGAATCGTTTCCATATTGGAAGCCAAAACCGGAAAATTGATATGGGAATATGACACGGGAGAGCAAATTACAGCTTCACCCGCTATTATCAAAGACCATTTTTATATATTAACAGCCAAAGGAACATTGTTTTGCTTTGGGAAGAAATGAGTTTCAGTTTCAAATTTTTTTTTTTTTTTTGAACCTGAAACCTGACAAAATAGAAAAATCAAAACAGCTTTAATGACGATAAAAGCAATTTTTAAGAAAACTTTTTCTGCATTGTACCATAGAGATTACCGGAACTTTTGGATGGGACAAGCCATATCCACCATCGGCGGAATGATTCAGGTAACTGCCCTGAGCTGGTATGTCTATCAGATAAGCGGTTCTCCTTTTTTACTGGGCTTGATGGGCGTTTTCGAATTCGGACCGGTATTATTGCTAACACTTTTTGCCGGTGTGTTTATCGAACGTTTTCCGAAAAAGAAAATTCTGCTTATCACGCAAGTTGTTTTCATGGTTCAGTCGCTGGCACTTGCCGTTTTGATTTGGCAGGGCGTTACCAGTTATTGGGTATTTGCTCTTCTGGCATTAGTCGCCGGTATCGCTATGAGCATTGAACAACCTACACGCCAGTCTTATTTTGTGGAACTGGTAGGCAAGGACGATTTACCCAATGCCATTTCCCTTAATTCCACCACATTTAATCTGGCTCGTATTATTGGCCCGCTGATAGCAGGTATTATTATGAAATATTTGGGAATAGCCCAGTGTTTCTTTATCAATGGGTTGAGTTTTATACCTGTGTTGTATGGCATTATGCTAATTGATGTAGCAGGCAAGCCGCGAAAAAAAGACACAGAGACAAGGATGTTGGCAGAAATCAAGGAAGGTGTGCTTTACACGGTGAAAAACGAAAAAATACTTTCCACTTTTCTGATTGTATTAGTTATTTGCATATTTGCCATGAACTACAATGTAATTCTTCCTGTTCTTGCCAAGGATGTGCTTTTGGGTGATGAACACACCTTCAGCACTTTGATGTCCCTCTTCGGCATAGGTTCCCTTTGCGGTGCACTGTTTATGGGCAGCGTGGGAAAAGACATTCGAAGCAAACATTTTTTGGTGGCGACAGCCCTGGCTATTGGGACACTGCAAATGATCACACTGATTTTTATACAATCCTTTATCGTTATCTCTGTTCTTTTGGTTATACTCGGATTTCTGTCGTTGTGTTTTCTCAATCGCGCTAACACGCGAATACAGCTCAATATTCATGATAATTACCGTAGCCGGGTGATGAGTATTTATGTACTGGTGGTTACCGGAAGTACTCCGCTTGGAAACACCATTGTCGGCTGGGAAATGGATTCGCTGGGAAAACCATATGGTTTTTTCATGAGCGGAATTATGTCCTTTATCCTTGTATTGATACTTTTCCTTATCTTTAAAAACTATCTGATGAAAGCAAAAGTAGTACCCGAAGACAAAGAAAGAAAAAGAACGATCTTCTCATCCATCATCCATAGACACTAAATAACCCTATTGAAAATAAATGCCATCATATACGGAAACAATTTGAAAACTTAAACTTTATGATAAAATTATCAGGTATTACCAAAAGCTATCCCGACGGAGAAATCCGCGTAAACCATGTACTCCGTGGCGTAGAATTACATATAGAAAAAGGCGATTTTGTGGCGATAAAAGGAGTCTCCGGTTCGGGGAAAACCACTTTATTGTCTATTTTGGGCACACTGCTTCTACCAGATTCGGGAAGTTATCTTCTGGATGGAAAAGAAATATTGATACCCGGAGTTGATCATTCTTTAGTACGTAACAAAAATATCGGCTTTGTCTTTCAGGAGCATCGCCTGATGCCGCAATACTGTGCAATGGAAAACATTTTACTGCCTGTTCTGGCATATCAATCCAAAGTTAACTTAGAACAAGAAGAATATGCTCGTCAGTTAATGGAAATAACCGGAATTTCAGGCATTGCCAAGCAATATCCTTCGACATTATCGGGAGGGGAATCCGGCCGAGTGGCTTTGTGCAGGGCGTTAATCATGAAACCTTTGCTTGTTTTAGCCGACGAACCCACCGGACAATTAGACTACGAAAACGCCCGAAACATTGCCTTGCTTCTCTCAGAGATTAATAAAGGATTGCATACCACCATTATAATGGTAACACATTCGGAGGAAGTATCTGCTATTGCAAACAGCATATTGATATTAAAAGATGGCGTATTGAAAAAACATGACAAACTATCCTCAATTGATTAAAAACACAAAGAGATGACATTAAAATTCTTGAAAGAATAGACAGATGCTTCAAACGAAAGTAAATACCTTTGCAAAATCTCACATTTCGTGAGTCATTATTATTTTGAAGTACAAAAAATATATCATAAAAAGTAAACATTTTTGGATAAATACAAGAAGATTTTGAAAGATTTTTAATTTGGATTACAATGAACGATATATTTTTAAATCAATTGAAAATTAATAGAATGCATTCCAATGGAATGCAGGAAAAACGATGGAAACAATTCTCTACTGAGCGAAGCATTCCTAACGGAATGCAAAATACAGTTCTATATCTAAATCTTAAACTTTTAAACCTTGAACTTTAATAACCTTAAAACAAAAAGCATCACCTATTACAAACGCTACTACAAATTAGTGGCCGTTGCTACATTGGTAACCGTTGCCGTTATTGTGGGAAGCTTGGTTGTAGGTGATTCGGTGCGGACTACCTTAGTAAAAAGAGTGGACGAACGATTGGGAAATACGGAAACCATTATCTTTTCCCGTAATTCGTTTATTGAAAAGCAAATACTTCAAGATGCATTACTTCATGATGTTAAGGGAATCTTGTTGAGCAACGGTTTTGTCTCCATTTCAGGAAAATTAATTCCAGTCATGGTTTGGGGAGTAGGTGATGCAGATATTCCGGCGGGAAATGCCAAAGTAAACCCGCATCTTTACAAAGAATTGCAACAAACTACGGGCAGCGATATTGTACTTCGCTTGCCTGCCACTGGCTTGGTGCCTTCCGGTTCCCTTTTTGTAACGGACAATTACACTACAAGTCTCCGCTTGACGCTTGCCGGAACGGTAGAAGTTGAAGATGGCGGAAACCTCAACCTTAAAAATGAACAAACGATCCCATTCAATATCTTTGTCAATGATCAGGAATTAGCCCAAATACTTGAAACAGATAATAAAATTAATCTGATATTATCACCAAAAAATATTTCGGAAAATGATCTGAATACCATTTGGAGCTACGATTTGTCTGGATTGAAAGTTACAACCTCGAAAAATGGAACTGAAATCACCTCAGACAGGATTTTTATCCAACAAGAAGCGGTAGATGCCATTTGCAAGGAAAATCCGGAATCGGACAGGCTTTTTTCTTATTTAGTCAATTCGATAAATACCGAAAATAACTCCATTCCTTACTCATTTGTAACGGCAGTCGAAAATGTCCTGCAAAAAGACGAAATCATTCTTTCCGATTATGCCGCACATCGGCTGAATGCAGCTATTGGAGATACCATTCAACTGACTTATTTTACTTCTCACGATTTGAAAGTCTTGAAAACCGATACCTTATACTGCATAGTAAATCAAATTGTTCCGTTGTCTATATTTCAAAGCGATTCCACGTTAAGTGCCGATTTTCCCGGACTTTCCAATGTGGAAAACTGTACCGACTGGAACAGCGATTTACCTATTGATATGACGTTGATTACACAGGAAGATGAAGATTATTGGGATTTGTACCGCAATACACCCAAAGCGATTATTTCCTATCAGGCAATAGCCGATGATTGGAGTAATTCTTACGGAAACGCAACCGCCATACGTACCAAAGCTAAAGATATTGATTTGCAATCACTCAATTATGAGATGTTCGGCATACAGTTAATTCATCCGAAAGAAGCCGGATTGTATGCTGCCCGAAACGGGGTTGATTTTTCTTCCCTTTTTCTTGCCCTAGGATTTTTTATTATCCTATCTGCCATGTTGTTGATGCTAGTTCCATTGTCGGAAATGATAGAACAACGGAAAAGTGAAATTAATTTGTTACGTTCTTTAGGATATTCGCAAAAACGAATTTTTAAAATTTTCAGGCAGGAATCCTTGCCGATAGTTTTGATCGCATCTGTTGTAGGCGTTTTGGCCGGGTTGATTTACACTTTTCTGGTAATGTGGCTTTTGGGGAATGTCTGGAAAGGAGCTACGCACACTGATGGCTTTTCGGTTTATCCCAACATGATAACCATGCTTATCGGATTGATTTCCGGGATTATTATCTCATTACTGCTTCTTCAAATAACACTGAAACGTTTATTGAAAAACAGACAGCATAAAAAACGAAAGGAAAAACTTTCCTTAAACAGAAAATTAGTATCTGCCGGCACAACAACTGTTCTCATTATTTCCCTTGCCTTTATCAATCTAACAAATTTAAAATCCAGCATATTGTTTATTCTTATCGGCGTTTTGGCACTAACGGCTTTTGCTTTATGGGTAGATTATCTGATTTGCCGGAACGGCTCAATATTTTCTAAGAAGACATTTGATATCCAAAAGATGATTTGGGCAACTGTTTTTACAACTAAGAAACAAGCCTTATTATCCTTTTTTACGTTGGCGATAGGCGTGTTTATCGTCTTTTCGGTGGGATTGAATCGCAGAGGTTTTTCCGATAGTTCCCAGTTGCAAAAGGGAATGGGAGGCTATTCGCTCTGGTGTGAAAGCCGTGTACCGGTTTACCATAATATCTCCACTCAGGAAGGTCGTGAAAAATTAGCTTTACAGGATTTGCCGGCAAACACGGAAGTTTTGCAAATGTTACGCTATGGTGCGGATGATGCCAGTTGTCTCAATCTGAATAAAGTAATAAATCCGACTGTTTTAGGCGTAGATATGGGAGAATTGAAAAACAGTGATTTTCAAATAGAACAAAGTCTCTATTCCAACAACAGAGAAGAAACTTTTGAAATGATAAGATCAAAAAAAGATTCTCTTTATCCGGTTTTGGTGGATGAAACGGTTTTGATGTGGGGATTGATGCTTAAATTGGGAGACACTTTGATTTACGAAGGAAATAACGGAAAGAAAGTTACAGTACAAATAGCCGGAACACTCAAAAATTCCATATTTCAAGGAAATATTTTGATGGACAAACAATTGTTTTCGGAAATCTGGAGTGATATTACCGGCAGTGAAGTGGCATTGATAAAAATTCCCCAAGACGAGATAGATGAGGCAAAGACATTGCTTTCACAGGCATTACATAATTATGGCGTAATTGTTACTCCAACTTCCCAAAGATTAAAAGAATTTTATAGTGTAACCGATACTTATCTGACTATCTTTCTCACATTGGGCGGCATAGGATTGCTATTGGGAATCATGAGTTTCATCATAGTCATTCGCAAAAATCTCACTTCCCGTAAAAACGAAATCATTATGTATCGAACATTAGGTTTTACCAAAGAAACAATAATCAAAGTTCTCTACAGGGAAAACCTGATCATTCCATTGTATGCCATAGCTAGCGGTACGATCAGTTCATTGATAGGCATAAGTCTCGGCTTTTCAAATGTTGGTTTTTCTATTTGGCTTTTAACCTTGCTGTTCGCTGTGATTTTTGTTGTTGTAATTTTGATATATATTAAAAAAACCGTTGAACTCTATGTTTCAACTTTCAACTCTAAACTAATCTGATTTATGAAAGTACTCTTCATTGTACCCGGTTCCGGCGATCCGTTTTACTGCGGAAACTGTTTCCGTGATAATCTTCATGCCAATGCCATACGCAAAGCAGGACATGACGTTATTGTGATGCCATTGTATCTACCCCTTATACATGAATCGTTCAAAGGAGATACTCCCTTGTTTTTTCCGGCGACTTCATTCTATGTGGCGCAGAAATTTTTCACAAAAAGGAACATGCCGAAATGGTTGGGGAACCTGCTCAACACTTCCGCCGCTTTGGATGTTGCCGCCTCTTTTTCGGGAAGTACTTCTGCCGGAGGGATGGAGGGTTTGACTTTGTCTATGATTAACGGAGAAGGGGTGGCTTTCAACGAACAGGTGAAATTATTGATAAGTTGGATTGAAAATCAGGAAAAACCGGATATTATACATTTATCAAGTTCGCTGGTTATTGGTATTGCGAAAGCTATCAAACAAAAAATAGATATTCCGATCATTTGTTCTTTGCAGGATGAAGAAGTGTGGGTCGATAACCTGAAAGAAGAATATGCAGCCATCGCTTGGAAAGGAATCGGTGATAATTTAAAATATATTGATCAATTTGTTGCATCAAGTGAGTTTTACAGAAGTGTGGCATTACGCAGAATTCCGGAAATTCCGAATATAGAAGTCGTTTACCCCGGTATTAATCGAGAAAAATATGCTTCGGGAAGTTATCCGGAAAACCCGACCATTGGATTTTTCTACCGGATGAATAGGGAAAACGGTTTGCACATTTTGGCGGAAGCTTTTGTAAAACTAAAAGTAAAGGACAGTATTCCCAATCTTATACTTAAAATCGGCGGGGGTTATACATCGGTTGATAAAAAGTTTTTGAAACAAGTCAGAAAAATGCTTACTCCTTTTATGCAAGATGTGATTTGGAGTGATACTTATTCCCTTGACGACCATCAACAATTTTATAAGGGGATAACCGTTTTGAGTGTTCCGCTTACGTTTGATGAAGGGGTAGGACTATATCTCTGCGAAGCTTTTGCTTCCGGGAGGCCCGCCGTAGAACCGGCAACCGGCTCTTTTCCTGAAATTGTCGGAAATGCGGGTAGTTTGTATGAACCCAACGACAGTTCCTCTTTAGCAGATGCTTTGGAAAAATTATTATCGGATGAAACATTATTATTACAAAGCAAGAAAAACGCACTATCTTTATCTGAAACAAGATATAACGATACAATATCGGCGGAAAGGTTAATTGAAATATATAAGAACAATTCAGATTCAAAATTTAAGGTTTAACTTTAAACTCAAATAACATGAACCTAAAAACATATTTACTAATCGTAACTTTTTTGTCTGTGCAATCAACCTTTGCGCAATCTTATCGTGGTTGGCGGGGTGAAAACAGAGATGGGACTTATTATGAAACCGGTTTACTAAAATCATGGCCGGAAGAAGGTCCTGAACTACTATGGGTAATCTCAGATGCAGGGAAGGGGCATTCCAGCCCGGTGGTGTCGGGTGATAAAATATTTGTTACCGGATTGAGTGAAGATGGTGACAAAGAACTATTTTCCGCCTATAATTTGAAAGGAGAGAAACTATATCAGGTCGAGTTTGGAACAGCTTGGAATAAAACATATCCTGATAGCCGGACAACGCCTTCTGTTTTAGGGAATAAAGCCTATTTAATCAGCGGAACGGGAGAAATTGTTTGCCTTGATATAGATAATGGTATTATTGTTTGGTCGGTAAATGGAGAAGAGCAATTTGGTAAATTGGCCGGGAAATGGGGAACATCAGAATCACCTTTAATTGTTGATGGAAAGGTTATTTACTCTCCTGCCGGAACTCAAACAACAGTTGTTGCTTTAGATGCAGCAGACGGAAAAACGGTTTGGCAAAGTAAGTCCTTGAACGATACCAGTTCATACACCTCTCCGCTTCTGATTCATTACAAAGGGAAAAAGCAAATTATTGGCTTTACAACCAATATCATGTACGGTATAGATCCTGAAACCGGTGGAATACAATGGCAGTTCAGCGACTGGGACTTCGACTCTAAAGGCAGTATGGATGGAATTTGTATCAATACTCCGCTTTTTAAAGATGGAAAATTGTTTGTTTCCAATTCGTATGATATGCAGTCTTTTATGTTTGAGCTAAATGATGATCTTATGGATATAAAACTGTTGTGGAGAAATCAGGATATGGGCATACACTTAGGAGGAATGGTAGTATTAGATGATGTTATTTACGGAAGCAACAGGATAAAAGGGGAGTCCGGAAAATGGGTGGCGATAGATTGGAATACGGGAAAAACAAAATATAACATAAAAAGAGAAGAGGGTAAAGACAATGGAGTTATCATTACAGCAGACAGCATGCTATATTGTTATGACCAACGGCGGGGAGGCATCGTTTTGGTCAAACCCAATCCCGATACATTCGACGTTATCAGTGAATTTCGTGTAAGACATGGTGAAGGGCCGCATTGGGCGCATCCAATAATTCACAACGGAATTCTTTATATTCGGCATGGTAATGCGGTTATGGCATATAGAATTAAATAGTTTCAGATTGTAAATCTGAAACTTTACAACCCTAAGCAAAGGCAAAACGCTTCAAAAAAGTATTGTTCGTTTTTTCCTTTTTTTACATTTCCAATAGCAGGAAAGGGAATATGCATACCGGCAATAGGGATTTTATTCACAGCAACATAATCAAATATTTTTTTTCGTGATGTCGTAGCCTGCTGGGGATCGGTATCATAAGTAACAGCAATTTCAGGATGGGGCATTTGAACAGCCATGGCATGTGTCAAGTCACCCCAAACCAACATTCTGGAACCATCCGATTCTACAAAAAAGGCCGTATGCCCGGGTGTGTGCCCATAAGCAGTAACTGCATGAAAACCGAAGAATAATTCGGCACCTCCAGTTTCTATTTCCAGTGGTGTAAATAAATGCAGTTTACCCTTATATGCTTCAATCACGGCGCGCGCATTTCCTCCACGGGCATTGTCGCTTATCCAGTAATCATGTTCCGCTTGCGCAATGTAAATTTCGGCATTAGGAAACATTACTTTCCCGTCTTTCAGTAAGCCACCTATATGGTCGCCATGCATGTGAGTAAGCAAAATAATATTGACATCTTCGGCCGATATATTGCGCGATTGCATGTTATCAAACAATTTTCTTCCATGACCAGCATCTATTAATACGACCTTATCTGGAGTTTTTATCAAAAAAGCATTGGTTGCAGTAGGATAGGCTCCTTCCGGTGCGTATTTCTGAAGAATTTCGTCAGATGCGTCAATCAACACTTTGGTATTTCCATTGTTTTGTCCTTCCGAAAGAGTAGTAACTTCATAAGACCCCACAACGAAAGTAATCATATCCGTCTGTTCCTGTTCTTTTTCTTCCTGCGCTTTAATTTCGGTTAAAGAAAGAAGCAAAAATATCAATGGCAATAAAATAAAACGTTTCATACACTATTAGTTTTACAAAATAAATTCACAAAATTATTCTTTAACAAACATATCTACCTCTTGCATTATTTTCATCGCTCTTTCCCTATTCAATCCAACTTTAGCTGCAACCATCATCATGTCATCGGTTGTTGGTTCGCCATTGTTGTTAATAGTTGTTGTGTGGAAACCATTAAATCCACTGCTTGGCAAAAGGTCGTAGGCCGGAGAAAGTTTCCATTCTCCATTAATCAACTGAAAAGAGAAATTTTTTGCATGGTCGTCCTTGTTCTTGATAGCGATATTAAATACCATCTGACGAAAAAGCGCATACACTTCTTCCATATTTTTGGTCAAGATATGACAGAGTTGCAACAAATCTCCATAATCAAGACTTGGCATACGATAATCCGCATTCAATAGTCCGGCAGCGCTTACTGTATGGATTTTACAGTTAGGTGTTCTGTCAAACCGTTCTACTCCAAAATATTTTCTTTCAAAAAGTCTGGTTTCAGGCATGTTGATACCGCATTTTTTTGCAAGTAAAGAATACTTATACTCAATTTCTCCAATATTTACCGGATCTATTGCCGTCCTAAACTTGACAAGCCACTCTTTGCCGTCTATTTTTATAAACACTTTTGGCCTTGCTCCGCCTGAAGAAGCGCCATATTTATATAATATGTCAATAGAATTTCCAACATAGTCAGTAGTAAGAATTTTTTCCGCTTCTTGAGCCAGATTGTCGAAATTAATAACTTCATCTGTTGTGGATTCGCTGTAATCCGGTTGGTATTCCAATGCTCCACGTCCTGTCTTGCCGATTAATGCTAATCGTTGAAGAATCGTAAGTTTATCTGGATTAATGCCTTTACTTTTAAGATATCTGTCCAAAATAAGATTTCCCCAACCATCGGGCAAGCTATCATCGAATACGCCAAAGCCACCGTTAAAGGGAGTACGTTTGGCAATAAACACTCCTTTTTTAAGAGGCAGATTGAATGGCGAAATAGAATTGCCGGACAACAAATAAGCCGCATCATATTCAAATGCACAAAGAGATTCGGGAGTCATAGCTATACGTCCGATTTTTGTCCCATTCATAAAAACCTTTATGACTTTTACCTCATTCATTGCGTGAACCTCTCTTTCTCTTTTTGAATTCTTGTATTTTCAATAGTTCATCGATACTCTGATATGATTTTTTCGTAAAAAGTTGTCTAAACCCTTCTACATCATCCAAAGTAATGGCACACAAAACCAAATTACGAAGTGTAATCTCTCCGGTGTTCTCAAATTTGCGATAAGCATCATACCCGACGCCTGCATGTTTGGCAAAAGCTTTCTGCGTGAAATTTTGTTCGAGCCTTCTCTCTTTAACTCTTTCTGCAATTCCTTTCAGAATAGAATCAGGAGAAGTGTTTTTAATTGTGCGTATATCCATAATTAAAATTAAATAACGCTAATAATTGTGCTTTTTGGCATGATTACAAAGATAATGAAAATATGGTTATATAGATTAAAAAGGTAAAAAAATATTGCAAATAAAAGGAATGTACAAAAACATTACATATAAACTTTTTTGAATTTGATTTATATTGACGAGCAATAACGATACTCTCATAGAGTAAAATTTTCTCTGCTCTCACAACAAGCATAAGCATTATAAGATACATCTCAAGTGCTCAATACGGAGTTAACAGGAATGCCCTATCCTATATTCGTAAATTAATTTAAGTAAAGTTCTGCATCCTTGACAGTTGTATTTTTGAATAACAAAACCTCCAAATTGGCACGTAACCCAACTTGCTACCTCATTCCACCTAAGATTTAATTTAGTTATTAAAAAAGAAGTATCTGAGTAATTATGCCTTTTTTCTATATTTTCCTTTGACGTTCTGTTTTCAATGTTTTAATTTCATTACTTTTACTTTCCTTTGTTTTTCGTATCTTTGCAATTGCAAAATGATAAAACTAATTGAAAGAGAATCTTTGGCAGATCATTAGCACCCAAACCATCCACTATTTAAATTATTCAATATTAATGGGAGAAGAAAATGTTTTTTTATCTTGCAGAGGTAATAGAAATTCTTGTAATGGATATTCCTCATGTGATGAAAGGATTATATTCTGCTATCTTATATATTGGCCAACATAAGTATACCTACTGATTATCCGTAGGGGAGGCTACTTTCTATCAGTAGGTATACCTACGTTCCATCAGTAACTATGCTTACTTTTTATCAGTAGTTACGCTTACTTTTGACCAGTAGGGAATTACTTTTTTTCGTAAACAAGCAATCGATTATTTTACAAAGGGGTTGTTGAAAATTAATTTAATTTGCCGATATGGCGAAAACGGTAGGCTTTTTATGAAGTTGAACAGGAGAACCCTTTTTCCATTGAGCAATGGTTTTTGTTTTAATATACTCATCTTTCTGACTGATGTTACATGCGACACATAGAGATGTGTTCGATTTGCATTCTTTCAATAGTGTGTCAAAAAGTTGATTATTCCGGTAAGGGGCTTCGATAAATAGTTGTGTTTGATGTTGTGAACTTGAAATCTGTTCCAACCGGTGTATTTTGTTACTTAATTCCGCTTTATCTGTTGGTAAATATCCATTGAATGCAAAGTTCTGGCCACAGAGTCCGGATGCCATCAATGTCATCATAATAGAAGATGGACCCACTAAAGGAACAACTGTAATGTTTTTTTGTTGAGCTAAAGAAACCAAATCACTCCCTGGGTCTGCCACACAAGGTAATCCGGCTTCAGAAAGAATACCAATACTTTTGCCTTCAATTACAGGTTGTAAAATATGATTTAAATCAACATCTGATGATGTGTGTTCATTCAAGATATGAAATTGACAATCATCGATAGGAAAATCAGGACTTATTTTACGAAGAAAGCGTCTTGCTGTCCGGATTTCTTCCACTACAAAAATCCGAAGCGAATCGATAATCGTTTTATTATATACCGGAATGGATTCAACAACATCGTTATCTCCTATCGGAGTCGGCAATAAATATAATTTTCCCGTATCGGAGTCCATGATAGTTCTTTACAGGCCAAGTTCACTTTTTACCCAGTCGTATCCTCTTTCCTCCAGCTTAATTGCCAGATTCTTGTCTCCTGTCATGGCAATTTTACCTTCGTATAGAATATGAACAAAGTCAGGAACTATGTAATCGAGCAGGCGTTGGTAATGCGTGATTACCAGCATGGCATTGTTAGGGGAACGGAGTGTATTCACGCCATTTGCAACAACACGTAGGGCATCGATATCCAATCCGGAATCAGTCTCGTCCAGTATTGCCATTTCCGGGTCTAACATTGCCATTTGGAATATTTCATTGCGTTTTTTTTCTCCACCGGAGAATCCTTCGTTTACAGAACGATTGGATAGTTTTGTGGTCAGGCCTACAATTTTTTTCTTTTCTTCCATAAGGGCAAGGAACTCTGTAGCAGAGAGTGGTTTTTCTCCACGATAGGTACGAATCTCATTCAAAGCTGTCTTCATGAAATTAGTCATACTGACTCCTTTTATTTCTACAGGGTATTGGAATCCCAGAAAAATACCCTCCCGTGCACGGTCTTCGATCGATAAGTCGAATAGATTTTTCCCTTTATATATTATTTCTCCTTTTGTAACATCATAATTACTTTTCCCTGCTATAACGGAGGCCAATGTACTTTTCCCATTTCCATTAGGGCCCATCAACGCATGAACTTCACCTCGATTAATGCTAAGATTAACTCCTTTAAGTATTTCCTTCCCATTAATAGAGACATGCAAATCTTTTATATTTAGCAATTCCGACATCCTTATATATATTTGTATTTGAGGTTGCAAAATTAACATTTTTTATTTTTATTTCCTTTGCATATTTTATTGGAAAAAATATATATATTTGCAAAAAAATCTACTTTGAATAGTGAATATGTAATTCGGTAAAATGAAATAATAAAAATATATACTTACAAATGAAGAAAACAATGATTATCTTATCGGCAGGAATTATACTTTTATCCTGTTCATCTAAAGAAAAAAAGAGGGAACAATTTGAAGTGAAATATCCGGAAACAAAGAAAGTAGATCAAGTGGACGATTACTTCGGAGTAAAGATCTCAGACCCGTATCGTTGGTTGGAAGACGACCGGTCGGCAGAAACCGAAGCCTGGGTAGAAGCTGAAAATGAAGTTACATTTGGATATTTAAGCAAAATTCCTTTCCGTGTAGCATTGAAGGAGAAATTAACCAAGCTTGCAGATTATGAGAAATATGGCTCTCCTTTTAAGAAAAATGGTAAGTATTATTTTTATAAGAACGACGGACTACAAAATCAAAATGTATTATATGTACAGGAAACATTAACGGATGAACCCAAGGTGTTTTTAGATCCGAATACACTCTCGGAAGATGGAACAGTTTCGTTAAGTGGTATTTCGTTCTCTAATAATGGGAAATATTTTGCATATACTATTTCTCGCAGTGGTTCGGATTGGAGAGAAATATATGTGATGGATTTAGTTACCGGGAAATTGCTGGAAGATCATATTCAATGGGCTAAGTTTACAGGTGCGTCATGGCAGGGAGATGGTTTTTATTACAGCGCATACGATGCTCCTCAAAAGGGAAAAGAGTTTTCAGGGGTTAATGAAAATCATAAAATATATTATCATAAAATAGGGGAGCCTCAATCAAAAGATCAGTTGATCTATCAAAATAAATTACATCCAAAACGTTTTTATTCCTCCCATGTAGACGAAGATGAACGCGTATTGTTTATTTTCGAATCGGGTGCAGGAAGAGGGAATAACTTATACTTGAAAGATCTGGCAAAGAAAGATGCCAAGATCATTCAAATTGCAGACAATTTAGATAATACCTATAGCCCGGTTGAAGTTTTAGGAGACCGTATTCTTATAATGACAAATGATGGTGCGCCCAAATATAAGATTATGGAAACCACAATTTCATCTCCTGAGCAAAAACATTGGAAAGAATTGATTCCTGAATCAGATGTAGTGCTTTCATCAGCCGGTGTTATTGGAAACAAATTAATACTTAGCTATGAGAAAGATGCATCCAGTCATGTTTATCGTTACGATTTGGATGGAAAATTGTTAAACGAAATAAAACTTCCTGCATTAGGAACTGCAAGTTTTAGCGGGGAGAAAGATGAAAACGAAGCATTTTATGCATTCACTTCATTCACATTCCCTACCTCCATTTATCGTTATGACACCGAAACCGATAAATCGGAATTATATCGTCGTCCGAAAGTAGATTTTAACTCGGATGAGTATGTAACGGAACAAATATTCTTCACCAGTAAAGACGGCACAAAAATACCCATGTTCTTAACTTACAAGAAAGGATTGCAAAAGAATGGACAGAATCCGGTGTTGCTATATGGTTATGGTGGCTTTAATGTAAGCTTAACGCCTTCGTTTAGCACCAGCCGTTTACCTTTCTTAGAAAACGGAGGTATTTATGTCCAGGTTAATTTACGGGGAGGCAGTGAATATGGAGAAGATTGGCATATTGCAGGAACTAAAATGCAAAAACAAAATGTATTTGACGACTTTATTGCGGCTGCTCAATATATGATCGATCAAAAATACACGAATCCTGAAAAACTCGCTATGATGGGTGGTTCCAACGGAGGATTATTGGTAGGAGCAGTTATGAATCAACGCCCTGAATTGTTTAAGGTAGCAATCCCTCAGGTTGGAGTGATGGATATGCTTCGTTATCATAAATTCACCATAGGTTGGAACTGGGCAAGTGATTATGGTACCAGTGAAGACAGCAAAGAAATGTTTGACTATTTAAGAGCATATTCTCCTTTACACAATCTTAAAGAGGGAATCGCATATCCTGCAACGTTGGTAACAACAGCCGATCATGACGACAGGGTTGTTCCGGCTCATTCATTTAAATATGCGGCGGCTCTTCAGGCAGCAAATAATGGCCCCAATCCGGTGCTGATTCGTATTGATACCAAATCCGGTCATGGGGCGGGAAAACCAATGACAAAGGTAATCGAAGAACAAGCAGATATCTACTCGTTTATTTTCTGGAATTTAGGAATGGATTTTGAAAATAAGAAACAGTAGTTGATGAGGTTTCTAAAAGAATATTATTCCCTTTATCCAATCCGGTGCATATTAGCTGTCGCATTACTATTACGGCTTATTGCTGCTATTTTTGCCAAAGGCTATGGTATGCATGATGATCATTTTTTGATCATTGAAGCCGCAGGTTCATGGGCAGACGGGGCCGACTATAATAGCTGGTTGCCAAGTTCCGGTAATACAATCCCCAAAGGGCATAGTCTCTTTTATGTAGGGTTGCATTATATTTTGTTTGCTTTTTTAAATCTGATTGGCATTACATCTCCCGAAGTAAAAATGTATATTGTCCGGATCATACATGCAATATATTCTTTATCGATAGTATATTTTGGATATAAAATTACAAATAAATATGCAGGGAAAAAGTTAGCATCCCATGTTGCATGGCTTCTGGCGATCTTTTGGTTTATGCCCTGGTTGAGTGTTCGTAATCTGGTAGAATTCCAATGCATTCCGTTTTTGCTTTGGGGTACATGGATCTATTTGAAAAAAGACAATCCAACCATCAAGACCGTTATCTTATCCGGACTTATTGCAGGGATCGCGTTTTCCATTCGGTTTCAAGCTATATTCTTCTTATCTGGGTTTGGATTAGCTCTTTTATTCCTCAAACAGTTTCGCAATGCTATCATATGGGGAGTAAGCACTGTTTTTATGATGCTTTTTATCCAGGGCGCCATCGACCTTTATATTTGGAACAGACCATGGGCAGAGTTGTTCGAATATGTTCGATATAATTATGTAGCAGCAGAAGAATATCTACAAGGGAGTGTTTTTAAGTATGTTTTTGTGATATTAGGTCTTTTAATTCCTCCAGTAAGTGTTTTTATCTTTTGGGGATTTTTTGCACGCTGGAAGAAATACTTATTACTTTTTCTACCTTCTTTCATTTTCTTACTCTTCCATAGCTTTTTTGTAAATAAGCAGGAACGGTTTATATTGACAATTATTCCTTCTGTTATTATATTGGGGATGATAGGATGGCATGAATTCATGGGTAAGTATCGGGAAGTAAATTGGCTTAAAAAGTTCATTAAGGGTAGCTGGATATTTGCGGCTATTGTAAATGTAATCTTATTAGGAGTAACCACTTTTCATTACTCGAAAAAAGCAAGAGTAGAAACAATGCTTTATCTGTCACAATATAATAATATTGAGTGTTTTGTCACGACGAACAGCGTACCGCTTTTACCCCGGTTTTATCTTGGGCAGTGGATAACACAGGTAGGTATTGATGAGGAAAATATCAGTAATGAAATAGGCCGTTTGCAAAAAAGGAATATGGAACCGCGTTTTGTTGTTATCGTAGAAAATGAAAATAATCGGAAAGCAATAGATTCTTTGCAGGTATATTATCCCGATTTGGTTTTTGATACTGAAATATCGCCTAATTTCTTAGATTTGTTGCTTCACAAGATGAATCATCATAACAAGAATGAAACGTTGATTATTTACCGTAATAGAAAATATTATCCAAGTTCAATGTAAAGATTGAATTTGAAAAAAAGAATAATTTGTGAAAGGGATTTTTGGGGGCTGTCTGAAATAGAAAGGCAGTCTCTTTTTTTATATACCGAATCGACAAGGGGATTAGAATGAAATAGGAAATTGGGTTAATTCTGTTGAGTTCACAACCTTCGTTGCCTCTTCTCAAATAACGACAGAGATTACCTTGCTTCGCTTTGATACTTTTGTTATACTTCGTGGTTCCGGTAATTGGTTATGCTGAACTCTCTGGATTTCGTGCCTAGTATCAATTTTCGACAACCTTATCATTATGGATCCCTATATTGTTACAATACTATAACGATTGTCGTTACTGTATTATAATTGCTGTCGACAATGTACGATAACGTAAGTTCGGGGTATAAATTGGACCTTTTCCAAATACGAATAACTCCCTTAATGTATCTCTCACAGATATCCGCCTACCTGTTTGATAAGTATCCGTATACGAACCTTGTAAATAATAAACCTCTCCGGAAAAATCATTCATAACTTATAGTAAGATCGGATGTAGCCGAATATAATGCTTTCGACCCTTCCTGAAATATTCAATGTAAAGGGTATAATTACTTTCGGATATTTTATATGCTGTTTTGCCGGAAGATGCCGGATTTTTCCAAAACTTTCATGCAGTAGTGTAAAACGTTTTCGGGCTTTCCCGAAATCTCCAAACAAGGGTGTAAAACGTTTTCGGGTCTTCCCGAAATCTTCAAACGAGAGTGTAAAATGCTTTCGGGTCTTCCCGAAATCTTCAAACGAGAGTGTAAAATGTTTTCGGGTCTTCCCGAAATCCCCAAACGAGAGTGTAAAACGTTTTCGGGTTTTCCCGAAATCTCCAAACGAGAGTGTAAAATGTTTTCGGGTCTTCCCGAAATCTTCAAACGAGAGTGTAAAATGTTTTCTTTTTCTTCCGAAATCCATAAAGGTTTCAGGATAAAATAAAACAAAAGGATAGATAAGAAGGGAAAAAACAGTATTCTTGCAATCGGTATATCAAACAGCCCCTAAAAAATAGATAATCTTACTTTATTCGATACGCTTATTATACCGGGAACTTTATTTTACTGTATTTTGTCTCCATATAATGGGATTCTATATTTGTTTGTAACTTTTATCGATATTAAAATTCGATAAATCATTGACAAAATGATACATATATCCAGAACTCACGTTGCTATAATAACTATCATTGTTACTATCATTTTTCTGTTGTTTGACTTTTATTGTTGAATACTTAGCAATGATAATTTTAATCAGCATATTGTCGTAATTTATAACAGGAGTTACGCAAGTTAAAAGAAGTTACAGGAAGTTATAATTCGCCAAGTAGCTTATTCTTTTGTTGATTTGGTTATTCCTTGTTACTTTCTATATGTTGCATTTTATCCAAGAAACCAACCTTTTTACCGGCTTTATCGGTTTTATCTATTTTATCGGTTTTATCCTTTCTGTTTGTTGCGTTACTATAACTTCTCCACTTGCGTAATTTCTATTTATAATTGATTTCTCTTTGTACCTCAAAATAGATTTAGCCAACAAAGAGAATTGAATATAAATTTAAATATATGCTTATTTTTAACTACTTTTGTAAAAAGAAAATATATGCATTGCTTGACAGATTATGATGTTAAACTCTTGGTCGCTTTAAATGAGAGTTTACAGGGAAAACAAAAATTTACAGATGTTTTTGTGCAGGGTGGTTTTCCTGAATTGGCGGCTTTGTCTGCTGCGATTCATTCGGATACGGATGCTTTGCAGTGGTTGCTGGATAATGGGTTTCCTGAATTTGCGGTGTTAAGTAATGCCATTGATGGGGAAGAGCATGCAATTGCATGGCTGATAAAACATAAACTTGATTTTCTATCTATTTTTGCAGCTGCTTGCCGTCAGGAAGATGAAGCTATCAGGTGGTTTGCGGAAAGAGATTTAATGGTTTTTATTATGCTCATCCGTACGATACATGATGTACTTCGTTTCCAGTCATGGGATTCTTCCGATATTCATAAGCGGAGAAGATCCTAGTGTTTTTAATAAAAAATAGAATGATTATCATAAATGAAAAAGAAATATTAATGTTACTTTTGTAGACTAAAAAAATAAGAATATGTCAGAAAAACCAATTATAGTAGGGATTACACAAGGCGATATAAACGGTATTGGTTATGAGGTTATTACTAAGGTGTTGATGGATTCACGTATGATGGAGGTCTGTACGCCTTTGGTATACGGATCATCAAAAGTAGCTTCTTATCATCGAAAATTGATTAAAAACAGTGGAGATTTTTCCTTTCATATGGTTCGTCAACCCGATCAGATTACCACCAAGGCTCCTAATATGATTAATGTGACGGATGCTGAGGTGAAAATTGATATTGGAGAATCAACAGATACTGCAGGAGAGATGGCTTTTACTTCTTTAAAGATGGCAACAGATCATATTTTGGAGGGTAAAATAGATGTTTTGGTAACGGCTCCGATCAATAAGAATAATATTCATTCCCAATCATTTTCTTTTGCGGGGCATACGGAATACTTTGCACAAAGATGTAATACAAAAGATTATCTGATGTTAATGATTGCCGATGGGCTGAAAATAGGAACAGTAACAACACATTGTGCATTGTCGGAAGTTCCTAAACTGATAAAAAAGGATTTAATCATAAATAAGCTTAAGATCCTGAATAAAAGTTTACAACAGGATTTTCTATATACGAAACCGAAGATAGCCGTTTTGTCATTGAATCCTCATGTGGGAGAGAATGGTATGTTTGGGAATGAAGAGCAAAATATAATTATTCCGGCAGTGCGGGAAGCATTTGATCAGGGGATGTACGTTTTCGGGCCGTATGCCGCTGACGGATTCTTTGGCTCAGGACAACATACTAATTTTGACGGAGTTTTGGCTATGTATCATGATCAGGCAATGATCCCCTTTAAAATACTTGCTTATGGAGAAGGAGTAAACTATACGGCGGGTTTGCCGTTTGTCAGAACGTCTCCTGCCCATGGAACCGCTTATGAAATAGCCGGAAAAGATATGGCATCCCCGGATTCTTTCCGGAAGGCAATTTATTTGGCTTGCGATATTTTCCGTAATAGAAAAAGAAGTCAATTGTTGGATGAATAGGCGATAAAAGTTTGTATGTATAGTGTTTCAGATATAGCAACGATTGTCAATGGTGTATTGTATGCCAAATTGGATAAGGATTATCCTGTTAAAGATTTGGTATATGATAGCAGAAAGATACAGGGGGTGGAGAATGCTTTGTTTTTTGCATTGGTTACACCTAAAAATGATGGACATAAGTATATAGAAAGTTTATATGAAAGGAATATAACTAATTTTGTCGTCAATAAAGATTATGCTGATCTGGAGCGATACCCGTATGCTAATTTTATTGTAGTCGAGGATACGTTACGAGCCCTCCAGCAATTGGCAAGATATCACAGGAAACAGTTTTCTATACCGGTAATCGGAATAACGGGCAGTAATGGGAAAACGGCTGTCAAAGAATGGCTGTATCAATTATTATGTCCGGACAGTAAAATTGTTTATTCTCCCAATAGTTTTAATTCCCAGATTGGAGTGCCGATTTCTGTCTGGAAAATGTCGAAAGAAGACCAAATGGGTATCTTTGAGGCGGGGATATCCAAACCGGAAGAAATGAATTCCCTTAAAGAGATCATTGAACCTACAATCGGTATCTTTACTAATATTGGCTCTGCCCATGACGAATCGTTTATGGATATTCGCCAGAAAGTAGGAGAGAAGTTGAATTTGTTTCGGAACGTGGAAACGTTGGTTTTTTCCAGCGATCATGGAATTATCATGGAAGGACTGATGCGTACGGAGCTTCCTAAAAAAATCCGGTTGTTTTCATGGAGTACACGTAAAGATGATGCGGACTTGAAAATTAAGAGCATAGAAAAACGTTCGAAAGAAGCATATATCAAAGCGGTTTATAAAGAAGAAGATATTTCAATAACAATTCCTTTTGTTGATGATGCCGCTATTGAGAATATTATTCATTGCTGGGCGACAATGCTGTTGTTGGATTACTCCAACGAGATTATCGCCGAACGCATAGCAAAGCTTACTCCAATTGCTATGCGCTTGGAAATGAAGCAAGGTATTAATCGTTGCATGATTATTAATGATACCTATAATTCGGATACCAACTCCTTACAAATAGCTCTTGACCTGATGAACAGCCAACATCAATACCAGAGGAGAACAGTTATTTTGTCGGATATTCTACAAAGCCGGAGTTCGGAACATATGCTTTATAAGGAGATTGCGACATTATTGGAAAACAAGAATATTCACCGGATAATTGGGATAGGAGATGCTATTAGCCGTCAGGGGAATAGTTTTACGATAGAAAAAGAATTCTATAAGACAACAAATGATTTTTTTGCAGACTTTGATGTAGACAAGCTTGAGAACGAGATAATTTTAATTAAAGGAGCACGGCAATTTAATTTTGAAAGAATATCTAATTATCTGAGTTTAAAGACACACGAAACTGTCATGGAAGTTAGCCTTCCTAATCTTATTGCAAATTTAAATTATTATCGTACGCTGCTTCATCCCACAACGAAAGTTATGGCTATGGTAAAAGCTTTTAGTTATGGGATTGGAGATATTGATATTGCCAATGCATTACAGTATCATGGAGTAAATTATCTATCCGTGGCATATGCCGATGAAGGGGTTTCGTTGAGAAATAAAAATATAACATTACCTATTATGGTAATGAATCCTGATGAATTAAGCATAGAATTGATTCTTAAATATGATCTACAGCCTGAAATTTATAGTTTTCGTATATTGAGTTTACTTTTGCTGGCAATGGAGCAGAACCTGCATATTGAAACTGTAAATATACATTTGAAAATTGATACAGGGATGCATCGTTTAGGATTTGAAAAGAAGAATATTCCTGAACTATTGCAAATACTTAAGAATAATCCTAAAATTCAAGTTGAGAGTATTTTCTCCCATTTTGCAGCTGCTGATGATCCGGGAGAAGATGCCTTTACAAGGTATCAAGCTGATTTATTTTCAGAGTGTTATCAAATGATTACAGATAAGTTGGGTTATAATCCCGTTAAACATATTTCAAATTCAGCAGGAATGTCTCGTTTTCCGGAATATCAATTCGATATGGTTCGGATGGGAATAGGTTTATATGGAGTGAATCATTTTGTTAATCCGAATAAAGTGGCAAATGTTGCTACTTTGAAAACAATTATTTCTCAGATAAAGCATATATCGGCATCGGAAACAGTGGGATATAATAGAAAATGGAGAACATCAAGGGATGCGGTTATTGCAACCATTCCCATTGGATATGCAGATGGATTTCCCCGGTCGGGAGGCAACGGAAAGGCAAAAGTGTTGGTAAATGGGAGGTTGGCTAGTGTTATTGGAAATATATGTATGGATATGTGCATGTTGGATATTACCGATATCCCTGCAAAAGAAGGGGATATGGTTATTGTTTTTGGGAAAGAGTTGCCCATTTTCCAACTCGCAAAAAGCACCGGAATGATAGAATATGAACTGTTAACAGGAATCTCTCAACGTGTTAAACGAGTCTTTATACAAGATTAGTTGCATCGAAATGAGAAATAGTCCAATTGCTTCATTATTAGTGTACGTATTTTTTGTCGCATTATGAAAGTTGCGATTAAAAACCGGATAGTTTAACGAGCAGGTCATTTAGGTTTTATACTAAAGAAGGTAAATAAAGAACTTGTCAAAAGTTGATATAAAATGAATAGAGATTATCTCACTATGTTTCGATGCACTCACCTGTGTTCGGGTGCTTTGTCGTTACTCCTTGCAGTGACGAAAGTGCGTCATTGCGGACTTGATCCGCAATCCCCTCAAAAGAAAGGGGATACTGAAACAAGTTCAGCATGACGTTAACAGGTTTGTTTATTGCGAGGAACGAAGCAATCGAGCTTGTGAGCTCAACAAAGTTAATCTCCTATATCAACTTTTGACAAGTTCAAAGTGTAATAATTAATATTTATATAAGATGAGAAAACAAAGTGTTTTAATTGTATTTTTATTTCTATTATCATGGGGTGTATTTGGACAAAATAAGATTTTTGATTTGAAAGATGTGTTTACATCTCCCAAAATGTATCCACAGAATTTATCACAGTTACAATGGATACCCAATACGCATGATTATGTGTATATCAAGGATAATGATTTAGTAAAAGCAGTTGCTCCTTCTGATAAAATAAGTACTTTCGTGTCTTTGGCAGATATAAATAAAGCATTGGAAGCAAAAGGCGAGAAAACGGTAAGATCATTTCCAGCAATTGTTCATTGGGTATCTCCTCAATCATTTTATATTCAATATGCTGGAAAAATAATGCTTTACGAGATAGATAAAAAGTCGCTGAGTATTCTGACTGCAATTCCCGAAGAAGCTGAAAATATTAAATTTGATTATGATCATGCCCAGATGGCATACACAATAGACAATGATTTGTATGTAATCCAGTTTGGGAAAGAGCCGAAACGTGTGAATTCTTCACAGCCGGAAGAAGTGAAGTTTGGTCATGTTGTACATCGTAATGAATTTGGAATTGAGGATGGATCTTATTGGTCTCCGACAGGAAAGAATTTAGCATTTTATCGAATGGATGAAAGCATGGTTGATAATTATCCGTTAGTTAATACAACTACAAGGATAGCTGCATTGAAAAACGAAAAATATCCTATGGCTGGACTGACAAGTCATCAGGTAAAAGTAGGAATCTATAATATTGATGCAGGAAAAGTTATTTACATTAAAACAGGAGAGCCTTTAGACCAGTATTTAACAAGCGTGACATGGAGCCCTGACGAAAAATATATATTTATTGGTGTACTAAATCGAGATCAGAATCATTTGATGATGAATCAATATGATGCATCGACGGGAGATTTTATTAAAACATTATTCGAAGAAAAGCATGGCCGCTATGTGGAACCAAGTAATCCGCTGTATTTTTTGCCAAATAATAATACACAGTTTTTATGGGTAAGTCAGAAAAGTGGATGGAAACATTTGCATTTATATGATATTAGCGGGAAAGAAATAAAACAACTCACAAACGGAAACTGGGTGGTAAAATCATTTGAAGGATTTGATGATAAAGGACAAAAGGTGTTTATTACCTCTAATAAGGATGAAATTGTAGGAAGTAAGTTTTATTCGGTAGATTTGAAATCCGGAAAGATGGAAAATATATCTATACAAGAAGGAACCCATATAGTAAAACCTTCAACGGATGGTAAATATTATTTGGATAGATATACGAATTTAAGTTTACCAACAGCGATTGTCCTCAGGGATGCAAAAGGGGAAGAAAAAGCAATTTTATTGAAAGATACTACATCGCTTTCGGAATATAGCCTTCCACAAGTTAATATTGGTACCTTAAAGAATAGTAATGGAGATGATTTATATTATCGTTTGATCAAGCCTATTGATTTCGATTCAAATAAAAGATATCCGGTTTTTGTGTATGTATATGGTGGGCCGCATTCGCAGTTAGTAACTAATGGATGGTTGAGCGGAGGACATTTTTTACACTATATGGCCCAAAAAGGATATGTGGTATTTACTTTAGATAACCGTGGTACATCCAATCGGGGTTTTGAATTTGAAAGTACGATCCATCGCCGTTTGGGAACAGTGGAAATAGAAGATCAGATGGTTGGGGTAGATTTTTTAAAATCGTTGAGCTATGTGGATACAAATCGTTTTTCTGTAGACGGATGGAGCTATGGAGGATTTATGACGATAAGTTTAAAATTACAGCATCCGGAGGTGTTTAAAGTCGCGACCGCCGGAGGTCCCGTTATTGATTGGAAATATTATGAAATCATGTATGGAGAACGTTATATGGATACTCCTGATAGCAATCCGGAGGGATATAAAAAAGCTTCTTTGTTAAATCAGGTAGAGAATATAGACGGGCATTTACTGATTATTCATGGTGCAATGGATCCAACTGTGGTTTGGCAGCATAGCCTTCAATTTTTAACAGAAGCAATTAAGGCAAATAAGCAATTCGATTACTTTGTATATCCGACGCATGAACATAATGTCCGTGGGATTGACCGAATTCATCTATGGAATAAAATAGAAAATTATCATAATACGTTTAATAGATAAAGGCTGATATAATTTCCGTTTTCCATGGTATTTTTATAAAAAATGATGATTCGAAATTTTGTTATAAATAAATCCTTAATGAAACACATTGAAGAATGGTTGATCATTATTGTTATTTTTTTATTTACATTTCCTGCTTATTATGTAGATTATGGTACAGGCTTGGATTCATCTTATGTTTGGGGACTTAATTGGCTTTTCGTAAATGATTACGAAACATTGAAGCAGCTCATTTATCCATTCGGGCCACTTGCATTTTTAAAGATTCCAACAGTAATAGGACACAATTTACTTATATCTATTATTTTTAATAGTATCTTAACGTTGGGTTTTATTTGGCTTATGCTTAGATTGTCGCAAATCATGGGACATACTTCCAAATGGGCTGCTGTTTTTATCACTTTGGTTGTTTCATTCTTTGCAAATATAGATTTTTTAATTATCGGATCTTGCCTTATTCTCAACTTAATATATTACAAGAGAAGGAATATTTTTCTTTTTATAATAAGTGTTCTCCTGGCATTTATTGGTTTATTCATAAAAGTATCCATTGGTATTTCGTCTTTTTCTATAATTGGAGTATCTATAATTATTTGTTTTTTACTTTCAAGAGATGTTCTTCAAGGAATAAAGCAGCTGGGAATTATTGTATTTCTTGGATTAGTTGCAGGTATAATTGTCTTTGGAAACTTTGGCACCTATTTTCAATTTTTGTCAGGGGTTTTTAGGTTATCGGGAGGATATGGAGAATCTTTATCGTTATATCCTGATAATGATTGGCTTATTTTGTTTTTGTTTATTCTTTTGATGATTATTTTTCCTTTTATTAATAAGGAAAAAGATGTTAGGATTACTTATTTACTATTTTTGTTTCCTCTTTTTGCAATGTGGAAGCACAGTTTTATACGGGAAGATATTTGTCATTATTCCATATTATTAACCTTTTTATTTGTTTTTTGGGGTATTATTTTTCTTGTTTCATCATCAAAAAAGACTTTTACGTTTTTAACTGCTTCTATTACAATTTTATTATTGTATGCCAATATGCGTAATATCCCGATATATGAAGGAATAAAAAGAGAAGTTGCAGGAATAAATAATGTTTTGGATGTTTTAGACTATAAAAGTTTTGAACAAGAGATTAAGTCAATATCTGAGCAAAATGTTTCAAAAAATAGATTAACTCCGGAATGGCAGGCTATAATTGGAAATGCTACGACTGATATTTATCCATGGGATTTCTCATATATTGCGGCAAATCAATTTAAATGGAAACCAAGGAAAACCTTAGGGATGCAAATGTTTCCTCAAAATGATAAAAGCGCGGAAGCTTCGGATTATGCTTTAAATCCATCTTCTCCTGATTTTGTTATTTTTCATATAGAGAATGATCATTCCGGTGGAAAATTTGGATCAATTGATAATAAGTATATTTTGAATGATGAACCTTTGGTAATGTACAATCTTTTAAATAGCTATACATTATTAGAAAAAACAGATCAACTTCTTCTTTTCAAACGAGATACGATCTCTCATTTCGAAAAGATTTATTTGGATGAAATTCAAAATTTTATGTTTGGAGATTGGATTGATATTCCTTACCAAGGAAACGAGATTATTCGTGCAAAGGTTTTTTCTAAAAATACATTATTAGGGAAAATAAATAAAATATTATATAAGGAACCGGAATACTTTGTTGATTATCAATTTGAAGATGGTGTTGTGAAGACATACAGATATATTCACTCAACAGCTGTTGACGGATTGTGGTGTAATCCATTTATTCAATTTCCCAATACGGATTTCATAGAACCCAGAGTTGTAAAAATCAGATTACGTAATAGTAACTCTTTTTGTGTTAAGGAATCATTAAAAATACAATTTCAGCATATTCTGCCAAGGTCTGCTTTATGTGACACGATAGACATAAATAATCTACTGTTTCATAAGTCAATGCATTCTCAAAAAGAAGCCTTTCTTGATATGTTTCAACAATTTGATGATGAACAACTTAATTATGATAATTGTAATATAACAAATGAATTTGCTCACTCGGGGACTTCTTCAAATAAAATAGAAAGTGATGGATATTCATATACATATGAAATATATTTAGATTCATTATATAGATTGTCAGAGTCAGACAGTTTGATAGTTGAAGCAAATGTGTATTCTATAAATCGGTATTCTAATACAGGATTAGTGATTACTGCGGAAGGTACAGAAGATGATTTTTGGGAAGTAGTATATCTTCCAAATAATGTATCAAAGGAGTTTTGGAATTATTCTTATTTGAGTAAATTGATTAACAGAAATAATCATGAATCCGGTGTATTGAAAGTGTATGTTTTTAACTTTGGAGATTCACCGGTATATATTGATGATTTTCGACTTCGTATAAAAAATGGGCATAGATAATTTTATATATTTTCCTTTAGTTGATATTACCTGTTTATGATAATTTTATACTTTTGTTTTTGGATTATTTTCTGAACGTAAGGTTAGATATACAGAATAAAAATCAGATGATTATATGCAAGCCGGAATAATTAATATCGGAGATGAAATTTTAATCGGACAAATAAACAATACCAATGCTGGTTTTATCGCTCAGAATTTGAATGCTATTGGTATTCAGGTAGGGAAGATATTGGTTGTAGGTGATGAAAAAGAAAGTATCATTTCTGCTTTTGAGAATATGTTAGCATCCTATGATGTTGTAATTGTGACAGGAGGATTAGGAACAACAAATGATGATATTACCAAAGAGTGCATTTGTCAATATTTTGATAGGAAATTAATTGAAGATAAGTCTGTTCTAAGCCATTTACAGCATATTATCCATTCACGTGGCATAAAGGTTCCTGATAGTGTTTTATCACAGGCAATGCTTCCCGAAGGAAGTGAAGTTATTCCTAATAAAGTAGGAGTAGCTCCCGGCATATGGATAAATGATAACGGGAAAATATTTGTTTCTGTTCCCGGTGTTCCCCAGGAAATGCAAGCAATGTTATTGATTGTTTTGGAAAGGTTGCAATTATCTTTTCATCATAATCAGGTCATTTTTCATAGACATATACAAACGTTCGGTATTTCCGAAGCTTTGTTGTCGGATACGCTTTCTGAGTTTGAAGAAAAGTTACCTTCGTTTATAAAGTTAGCATATTTGCCCAAAATAGGATATATAAGTTTGCGATTGACGGGATATGGGACTAATGTTCAAGAATTGGAAGATGAATTGGATAAACAGGTTCTGTATCTTACTCAGCTGGCGAATGAGTATATTTTTAGCTACGAGGATAAAACTTTACCTGAACTTCTTGCAGATAAACTTAAGGAGCGAAAACAGACACTCGGATTGGCGGAAAGTTGCACCGGAGGATATATTGCACATTTGATTACATCCTTACCGGGCAGTTCGGAGTATTTTAAGGGAGGAATAGTTGCTTATTCGAATGAAGTTAAAATTAATATCCTGCAAGTGGGAGAACCGGTTGTAAATAAGCATGGTGCTGTAAGTGAAGAGGTTGTGGTGCGGATGGTGAAAAATCTAATGCATATATGTAATGTTGATTATGGTATTGCAGTATCAGGGGTTGCAGGGCCTGGAGGGGGAAGTGTGGAAAAACCGGTAGGAACTGTTTGGATTGCTGTTGCTGATAAGAATAAGGTATATGCCAAATGTTTTTCGTTTGGGAATGGAAGAGAGCGTATCATCCGGCAAGCTTCTATTGCTGCTTTGCATATGTTATATAAATTGTTTTAATTTGCATGTTTGAAGACACATACAGAACTATTTCGGCAAAATCGGAAGGCTTATTTAAAGATAAGGGAAGTCGTTTTATAGGCTTGGCATTTCCTGTAAAATCAGAAATAGAAGTAAAACAGATATTGACGGATATCAGAAAAAAGTATCATGATGCAACACATCATTGCTATGCATATTATATTGGGCATGTAGGAAGTCCGTCAGTTCGAATGAATGACGATGGAGAACCTTCAGGAACTGCCGGAAGACCGATTTATGGACAGATATTGTCTTCTGAATTGAAGAATATACTTATAGTTGTTGTTCGTTATTTTGGTGGGACCAAATTAGGAGTGAGTGGGTTGATCAATGCATACAAGGAAACAGCTAAAATAACAATTGATAATGCAAAAATAGAAGAGCATAAAATTAAAGATGTTTATACTATAGAGTTTGAGTATCCGTTAATGAATAATGTAATGCAAATACTGAAAAATGAAGCTATATCTATAAAAAATACTTCTTATAATGATAGTAATGTGTTAATTACATTTGAAGTTATATGGACTAGAAAAGAAGATATTTGTGAGCAATTTCATAATATGCAAGGTGTTAAACAAAAATATATCACAACTATTTGATTTTCTAATAAAATTTTATATTTTTGCATAATATAATTAAGAAAGAAATATTAATAAAAACAAATAGAGTAATAACAAAAAATAAGTAAAAATGAAGAAATTAGCAGTATTAGCCGGTGCTTTATGTTTTGTTTTCGTTTCATGTAACAACAAACCAGCAGAAGCTCCTGCAAATGAAGAATGTACGCAAAAAGAACAAAAACAACATGAGCACGGTGGGTGTAAAATGAGTGAAGAACAAAAAGCAGAATGTGACGCATTTCGCAAACAATGGGACGATTGGGCTAACCTTACTGATGATGCAAAGAAAGAATTGATAACTAAAACAAAAGCTCGTATTGACCAGCAAAATGCCGAAATGGAAGCTAAAATGGCAGCTTGCAAAGCAGAATGGGCAAATTTTGACAATCTTACTCTTGATGAGCAAAAAGCACTGATCGATAAAAGAATGCAATGTGGAAAGAAATGCGATGGTGATAAAAAATGTTGCAAGGACGGAAAAAAAGATTGCGAAAAGAAGTGCGAAGGTAAAAAAGAAGAAGGAAAATAACCTAGTTTGACTACTCTTATAAGCATTACGTAATAAGACAAAATACAAAAAATTGATAGATAGCTACTCGGCTTGCCAGGTAGCTTTTTTGTTTTTATGTGTTCGGATTTTTATTTAATTTTGTTTGATTTTCTCATTGGATATTTGATGTTCTTTGTTTGTTATCTCAGCTCCCTTTTCACCTGAAGGAAAGACGAAATCAGGAGAATCGGATTGAATAACAGGGTTAGCAAGATGTTATTTTTTACATGGATTGCTTCATCTGTTTAATTTTCTATCATTGATCATTCCCGGTAACGTACCTGCTTTCTAGCGTCGGACGCTTACGAGCGTAAGCGCCACCCACTAACGCCCGTAAGCGTCACCCGCTTGTAAATTGTGTCATTACCTTCAATAGGCTTCTTCGGAAAATACTATACATGCAGTATTCTATATTAGGAAGTCAGCATTAGTCTATCTGTTTCTCGAAGAGGTCTATCCCTAACTGAATCCGTATACTCTTCTATCCCTTTAAAGGAAGGAATATTCTATTCATGATTACCGGATATAATATATACCATCTGTCTGTGAAGTCGGTAAAGATAAATAACTGTTGGGTGAAACATGAAATATCCATGGAATAAAAGTCTCACCAAGCGAAGTAATTATCAAGGATATTGTCAATATATGGAATTAAAAATTATGATATTGATGAACCCTTCGGATTTCATTTGTACAGATGAAATAATCAAAAAATAAACAGATGCATCTGTTTATAAAATATCGAAAGAAAGTAATAATTATGAACCATAATTAACTTCTTATAAGTACCCCATAGAAAAACAAATAATAAAAGTTGTATCTTTGCAACTTAAAATTGGAATTATATATATGAGGCAAAAGTCCGGAAAACTGCAAAATACATCAATTGTTTTTAAAGATAGCATTATAGATGCATTACAAGATAAGAAAGCACAGGATATTGTAGAATTGGATCTTTCGGAGGTGAAAATGTCTTTATTTGATAGGTTTATTATTTGTACTGCTACTTCAAATACACATGCAGAAGCATTGTGCGATAATGTTCTTAGGACAATAAAGCAAAATTTAAATATACTTCCCAAACATACGGAAGGGGTGAATAATTCCCAATGGGTATTGATAGATTACTTTGATATTCTTGTTCATATTTTCCTGAAGGAAAGCAGGGAGTTTTATAATATAGAAGGTTTATGGGTTGATGCTGAACGCATTGAATACACTCTTACATAGGCATGATATATGCTTATAGTATTCGTAACATTTTATTATATATTAATTTATGGAAGATAAAGATAACGGAAATAACTTTAAACAACAGAATCAGCCTAATAAAAATCCGAACAATAAAAAAAGTTCTTTTAATTTTTATTGGATATATGCCATTCTGACGGTTTTTTTATTAATAATGGCATTTTGGGGGTTTAATGATTCTATTCCTGAAATAGATAATGTGAAGCTCAGATCTATGATTTTACGGGGAGATATTGAAAAAATCGAGATTGTAAAGCATAAGGATATTGCCAATATTTTTTTAAATCCTGCACATATCAATAATGATACGGCTTATAAAAAAGCATTTGAACTCAATAAGAAAGGTCCTCATTTTTATATCGAAATTTCAGATGCAGCTTCTTTTCAGGAAGATATAAAGGCAGCAGAAGAAGAATTATTTCAGCGGGAAACTGTCGGAATGACAGATGAAGAAAAATTGAATGCAAAAGAACATTTCAAGCAGATTGTTGTACGGAGTGATAATACCAAGCAATGGAGTGTTGAGGTCTTATTCTGGATTATACCTTTATTGGGTATCATTCTTATAACATATATTATGCTGCGAGGAATGGGTGGTGGAAAAGGTGGAAACCAGTTGTTTAGCATCGGCAAGTCGAAGGCTCAATTATACGATAAGAATACACAGGTTTCTATTACATTCAAAGATGTAGCCGGCTTGGAGGGTGCAAAAGAAGAAGTTATGGAAATTGTTGACTTCTTGAAAAATCCGAAGAAGTATACCAATCTCGGAGGAAAAATACCTAAAGGAGCATTATTGGTAGGGCCTCCTGGAACAGGGAAAACATTATTAGCCCGGGCTGTAGCAGGTGAAGCGAAAGTTCCTTTCTTTTCACTATCGGGATCAGATTTTGTAGAGATGTTTGTAGGGGTAGGAGCCTCTCGTGTAAGGGATCTTTTCAAAACGGCAAAAGAAAAGGCGCCATGTATTATCTTTATCGATGAAATTGATGCTGTAGGACGGGCTCGTGGCCGGAATTCTTTTACGGGAGCAAATGATGAAAGAGAGAATACATTAAATCAGCTTCTTACCGAGATGGATGGCTTTTCTACCAATGCAGGTATTATCATCCTGGCTGCCACAAACAGGGCAGATGTATTAGATAAAGCATTATTACGGGCAGGACGTTTTGATCGTCAAATCCATGTTGAACTTCCAGACTTGGATGAGAGATTGGATATCTTTAAGGTACATGTTCGGTCTTTAAAATTAGCAAAGAGTGTAAATTTAGAGTTTTTTGCCAAACAGACTCCGGGTTTTTCCGGTGCAGATATAGCAAATGTTTGTAATGAAGCAGCATTGATTGCTGCACGAAATGGAAAAGATGAAATTGATGAACAGGATTTTCTCAGTGCGGTTGATCGTATCGTGGGAGGGCTGGAAAAGCGGACTAAAATCATTTCCCCGGAAGAGAAAAGAGTAATAGCATTTCATGAAGCCGGGCATGCTACGGTTAGTTGGATGCTAAAGTATGCTGCTCCTTTGGTGAAAGTAACTATTGTTCCGCGTGGTAAATCGTTAGGTGCTGCATGGTACTTGCCGGAGGAACGGCAAATTACAAATAGAGAGCAATTGTTGGATGAAATTGCAGCTACATTAGGGGGACGTGCATCTGAAGAATTGATTTTCGGAACGGTTTCAACAGGAGCCTTAAACGATCTGGAGCGTGTTACCAAACAAGCATATGCGATGGTTGCCTATTATGGTCTAAATAAAAAAGTAGGGAATTTGAGTTACTATGATTCTACTGGACAAAATGAATATTCCTTTACACGTCCGTATAGTGAAAAAACAGCCCAATTGATAGATGAAGAAGTTCATGAATTAATAGAGGATTCTTATAAAAAGGCAAGATCTATATTGGAAGAGCATCGTGTCAATTTAGAGAAATTAGCCATGCAGCTTTTAGAAAAAGAGGTTATTTTCAGGGAAGATTTAATAGCTATATTTGGGAAGAGGCCATTTGAACAGGAGGAGCATGTTATTGAAGAACAACCTTTTGATAATTCCGATTCCAAAGAGGAATCCGAAGAACAATCAGGTTCTGATAATAAATAAATACGCTATACAATAAGATGAAGTCATTATTAATACGGGCTATAACAGGAATCTTATTTATTACAGTAGTAATTGCATCTATCTTCTTATCGGATATGGTGTTATTCAATGTGTTTTTGTTGTTTACCTGTATTGCATTATATGAATATCGTTCTTTGTTATTGCCGGAAAAAATCAATTTATCGATTTTCTTTTATGTTATATCATTGTCGATATATTTTATTGTGTCATATACTAAACTGTGGAATATATTCACAACAACAATGTTATTATCTTTGATATTGGTATTGCTATTTTTATTATTTGCCGTAGAGTTGTTCCGTAAGCAGGAAAACCCTTTTACGAATATAGCATATTCTATTTTAGGGATAATCTGGATAGTTTTACCCTTTTCTTTGGTTAACCGTATTCCCTTGATGTTACCGGAAGGCAAATATTTCTTATTGGCATTGTTTGTTTTTGTATGGATGTATGACACATTTGCATATTGCATTGGAAGTTTATTTGGGAAACATCGATTAATCGAGAGAGTTTCTCCGAAAAAATCATGGGAAGGAACAATTGGTGCTGCAATTTTAACGATAGCCGTTGCATTCTTTATGCCGAAAATACTACCGATGTTGCCGTTGACGATCGTTCAGTGGATAATTTTTGCCGTAATAATAGTAGTTATTGGCACAATAGGTGACCTGATGGAGTCTTTATTTAAACGCCAATTGTCGGTAAAAGATTCCGGTTCCATTTTGCCGGGGCATGGTGGAATTCTGGATAGATTTGATTCTGTTTTGTTTCTACTTCCGTTTGTCTCATTATATTTAATTCTTATATTATAGATATACATTATAAAAATGAAATTACATAAAGCAGGTTATAAGATTATATTATTTACGTTTCTTGTATTATTTGCACTGGCAATACTTGTACATTATGTGTTTGCCCAATTCGATTACGTTCGATATATGCTTTATGCATTGGGTATCATTACGTTCTTTTTCACTGTTCGTTTTTTTAGATATCCAGATAGGGATATCGAGGAAGATAAAAATGCAATATTCGCTCCCGCTGATGGGAAGATTGTGGTTATAGAGGAAATATTTGAAAATAAGTACTTACATGAAAGTAGAATTCAGCTTTCTATATTTATGTCGCCGCTAAATGTTCATGTTAACTTTTATCCGGTGTCAGGAGAAGTTGTATTATGTGATTATTATCCTGGGGACAAAATGGCAGCATGGCATCCGAAGTCATCGGAATTGAACGAACATGCTTCTGTTGTTATAGAAGATGAGAAAAAAAGAAAAGTATTAGTTAAACAAATAGCGGGAGCAATGGCTCGTAGAATTGTTTGCAAGGCTAAAAAAGGAGAGCATGTTACACAAGGAGAAGAGCTTGGCATTATTAAATTCGGTTCTCGTGTGGATGTATTGCTTCCAACCAATGTTCGCATAAATGTAAATATGAATGACAAGGTTAAAGCAAAAGAAACAATTTTGGCTTATTTTGAGTAAGAATTCCACACTTAAAATTCACAACTTAATTTATATATAACTGTATATTTTTAACAGAAAAGAAAACATGGCATGTTTTAGAATGTTTCAGGTTTGGTGTATCACTAAATTAAATTATCTTTAAAAAAGCAGGCATGATACTTGCGGCTCGTATGTAAATATAAATATTTAAAGTGTATTAATTTTAACTCAAAACGTAGAAAGTATGAAAAGAATGTTTTTTTTTATTTCGGTAATGATGATTTATGCATGTGGTTTTTCTCAGATTGCTAAAGAGGAGACGATACCTTTTGATAAAAGAAGTGTCCCGGGAGTTAGCATTGAAGTGCCCGGTTATGATGTCAAAGTGACAGCTGCTGCTTTACAGGATCGTTTGGAGAGGAGTGCAAAATTAAAGGGATCGAGTATGAAAGGTTTTAGATATTATCAATCGCAACCTTTTTCGGAATTTGGCACATTGAATTACGATATCTATACCCAAGTGGTGACCGTAGGGAAGAAAAAGTATGCAAAAACAGCGGTTTATTTATTAGTCTCCAAAGGGAATGAGAATTTTGTAACCCCTACCAGCGACCCGGAGTTGGTTCATAGAATGAAAGGTTTTTTAAATCATTTCGTTACGACGCATTTGCGTCAGTATGATATTGATCAAAAGACCCAAGAACAGACAAAAATGATAACAAAGTTAGAAAAAGAGAATAAAACATTGATTTCAGATAGGGATAAGTTGAAACAGCAATTGGATGACAAAGAAAAGGCGATTTTAACAAAACAAGATGAACTAACAAATGCTAAGAATGCTTTAAGTACTTTAAAGGAATCAAGATAATTGATTAACAAGCTGTCTATCAAGACAGCTTTTTTTATAGTCATGGTATTATTTTCTACATATAGGTTATTAAAAGAGGAAAAAGCAAATTATTTAAGATAAAAATCAAGGTATTGTTTTTTTATACAATAAAAACATACATATAATCGTTAAATTATACAATAAACAACAAAAAGTAATTAAAAAGTTAAAACACAATGTCTTATTTATTTACATCGGAATCAGTGTCGGAAGGACACCCAGATAAGGTAGCAGATCAAATATCGGATTCGTTACTAGATGAATTTTTGCGTAGAGACCCGGAATCGAAAGTAGCATGTGAAACACTTGTAACAACAGGGCTTGTTTTTTGTGCGGGTGAAGTAAAAACATCAGCATATATTGACGTTCAGGATACAGCACGCGAAGTAATTCGTAAAATTGGATATACAAAAGGAGAGTATATGTTTGAGAGTAATTCCTGTGGAGTACTTTCTGCTATTCACGAGCAATCTCCGGATATATCTCAAGGAGTAGTTCGTATGGAACCGGAGAAACAAGGTGCGGGAGATCAAGGAATGATGTTTGGCTATGCAACCAGTGAAATGGAGAATTATATGCCATTACCTATCGATATTGCAAACAGATTAATTCAGGAGCTTACAGCAATTCGTAAAGAAGGAAGGAAAATGAAATACCTTCGTCCGGATGCAAAAGCCCAGGTTACTGTAGAATATACTGATAAAGGAAAACCTCTTGGAATACATACTATTATTATATCTGTTCAACATGATGATTTTCATGAAGATGAAAAGAAAATGCGGGAAGTGATAGAAGAAGATATTCGTAATATTTTAATTCCGGCAGTTCGGAAATCGGCTCCTTCTTCTAAGAAACGTTTCTTTAAGACAAATTTTAAATTATTAGTAAATCCTACCGGTAAATTTGTTATAGGAGGTCCTCATGGTGATACAGGTTTAACAGGGCGTAAGATTGTCGTTGACACTTATGGAGGAAGATGCCCCCATGGTGGAGGTGCTTTTTCAGGGAAAGACCCTTCCAAGGTTGATCGTTCTGCAGCCTATGCAGCAAGACATATCGCTAAAAACCTGGTTGCGGCAGGTATTGCAAGGGACGTAACAGTACAAATAGCTTATGCTATTGGTGTTGCAAGGCCTGTTAGTTTGCGCATAGATACTAATGGAACTACCAAAGTTAAAGATAATAAAGGAAAGCCAATTCCTTCTGATGATATTGCACGTGTTGTAGAAAGCATGTTTGATCTAACTCCTTATGGAATTATCAAACGGTTTGGATTAAAAAATCCTATTTATCTGGCAACAGCTTCGGGAGGGCACTTTGGCAAAGAGCCTTATTCCCGGGAAGTGGAAGTTTTCTATAAAGATGATACAACTCAAGTAAGAAAGTTGAATGGTCAGGAAAAATACTTTAAAGTGGTAGAGTTTTATCCTTGGGAAAAACTTGATTTTGTAGAGCCATTGCGTAAGATATTTAGCATGGATGACGTAAAAGCATAGAGTTAAATAAAAAGAAGTTGCAGAAATGCAACTTCTTTTTTATCATTAACAATTTGTTTTGTGTCAAAAAAATTGACAGCGGAACGATTGTTATACGGGAGGGGCTTGTGTTTTGTTTCAAAAAGAAACCGTTTTTTATCACCTCAAACTCTTTTTTACCAATGAAAATATTGTTACATTATTCACAAAATAAATAAGAAAAATGAAAAATAAAGATCTAAAGCCAGCCTTGTTGTGGGAAAATTTTAAACACATCTGTGATATTCCACATCCATCAAAGCATGAAAAGGAAATAACTAAGTGGCTGTTGGCATGGGCAAAGGAACATGGCATTGCGGCAATTCAAGATAGTGTCGGGAATATTATACTTACGAAGCCTGCAACCAAAGGTTTTGAAAATAGAAAAGGAGTTATATTACAGGGACATATTGATATGGTTCCTCAGAAAAATTCCGACAAACAACATGACTTTACCAAAGATTCGATAGAAATGGTTATAGGAGATGATGGTTGGGTACGGGCAAATGGAACTACACTAGGTGCAGATAATGGAATTGGATGTGCAGCTGCTATGACTGTATTGCAATCAAATGATATCGAGCACGGGCCACTTGAAGTTCTTGTTACCGTGGACGAAGAGACCGGTATGACAGGCGCATTCGGGTTAAAGCCCGGTTTGTTACATGGTGATATTTTGATTAATCTGGATTCGGAAGATGAGGGTGAATTGTATGTTGGTTGTGCAGGTGGTTTGGATGCTACAATGACATTTAATTACAAGCAAGAACCTGTTCCTGCCGCATATTCTGCATTTGAATTTAGTATTAAAGGATTGAAAGGTGGGCATTCCGGAATGGATATTAATACGGGAAGAGGCAATGCTAACAAAATAATGATCCGCTTTTTAAAGGAATTTGTACAAAAATACAATGTTCGTTTATCTTCTATTAATGGAGGTAGTTTACGTAATGCAATTCCCCGGGAGGCTTTTGCTATTATTTGTGTTCCTACTGACAAAGTAAATGCTTTGAAAGATTATATGCAAAATTTGAAATCAGTTGTTAAGGCAGAATTAAGTGCTGTTGAACCCGATATCTCTATTAATTTATCAGCAAAAAAGGCAGATACTGTTATTGATGTCAAAACAACAATGAATATGATAGATGCCGTTTACGGATGTCCTAATGGTGTAATTCGCATGAGTGATTCCATGCCCGGCTTGGTTGAAACATCGACTAACCTGGCTATTATAAAATCAGAGAACGGGAAGATTACCGTTTCTTGTTTATTACGTAGTTCCGTGGACACGGCCAAAGAAGATTTATCTGAAATGATGGAATCCATCTTTCGTTTAGCTGGAGCTACATGTTCGTTTACCGGAGCATATCCCGGTTGGAAGCCGAATATGAAGTCTGCAATATTACAAACGATGTTAAAAACATATGAATCGTTATATAAGAAAACTCCGGAAATAAAAGCAATACATGCCGGATTGGAATGTGGTTTATTGGGCGGTGTTTATCCTAATTTTGATATGATATCTTTCGGCCCTACGATTCGTAATCCTCATTCACCTGACGAAAGGGTAAATATTGAAAGTGTAGAAAAATTCTGGAACTTCTTATTAGCAACATTGAAGAATATCCCCACAAAATAAGATATTCTTATTTCTTTCTAGATAAGTATTAGACTTATTAATATAAAACAAACAATGCCAAAGCTAGTCTTGGCATTGTTTGTTTATAGGTTTTAGTTTATCAAAGATATACTTTTTTAGCAATGCGATATTTTGAGATATATCCTGTTTTATAAAGCATATTAGCGCCCGACGTTAGAAAACAGATGCATTAAACATTGCCCCCCCCAATTAAATAACTCATATTTTGAGGTGTCGGAAAATATTGCATCTGTCGGCATAAAATAAAGTTATATCAGATGGGCAGCAATTGCTTTTTGCCTGTTTAGCTTTTACTTCCCTTGCAGATTTCTGCAGAACTTTTTGGATTTATTTTTCAACATCTCAAAATAAGATTTAGCTTGTTTATCAATTATTTTTGTATTCTTAATTTTGCATGTATCAAAAAATCGTATCTTTGCAGTCTATAAAAGAGTGGAATGCGTCATGATGGATGATTTTTTTGGGTCAGGAGAAGAAGAATTGGAAGATATAGAAGGTGACGAGCTTATCTCACGTTATGAGAATATGATTAGAAATAATCATTCAATATATTTTAGTTTGGATGATTATGAAAATCTATTTATGTATTATACACGGTTTTATGATGATTCTTATTCTTTGGAAGATATAAACCTGGAAATGGCTCGTTTGGTGATCCAAGACGGAATAGTGCAGTATCCTAATGCCAGCTTGCTACAATTATTTTATATTTATTATAGATATTTAAATAATGAATTATTAATTAATGAGACTGTAGATCAATTGAAAGGTATTAGTTTTCAGGAATATGAAAAAGTATCATTGACTTATCACTTGATAAATATATATATAAAAATCAATCTAACAGCCGAAGCAATTTCATTGTATAAACAGTTATTGAAACTTGCTCAGACTGATGAAGAAAAGATCAATATTTATTCAGAACTCATATTCTTATTTAATAGACCGGAAGATGTGCCTAAAATTGTCGGGTATTGTGAGAAGCTGATGGAATTGGAACCTAAAAGAGAAAAATCATTATTGCGAGAATTATATGTCCATTTTTTATTTAAGAATGATTTAGGATTATCATTCTTTGAATTATATGTAGAAAATCATCCTTTCTCTATTAACGGCTGGCAATATCTGGGAGAGACTTATTCCGGTTTATCACTGTATGAAAAAGCAGTCAGCGCGCTGGATAATGCAGTAGCTTTATCTGATAAAGCAGATCCTCTTATTTCTTTAGGAGGAATATACAGTGCTTGGGGACAAAGAGAAAAGGCATTGGAATGTTATAATGAAGCACTGTCGATATCTCCGGAGCGTACTGATTTTTACGTGGATATAGCTGAATTATATTATGCTGTCGGACAAATAGAAGTTGCTTTACGATATTATGGCTTGGCATTGGATGTAAATCCTGATGATATTTCCGCATTAATGGGAATGGCAATAGCATTGGCTGCAATTGAAAAATACGATGAAGCAATAGCCTATTTACAGAAAGTTCAAAGATCGGATTTTGCATCAATAGAAGCATTGTTGCTGTTATCGGATTATTTGATTGAGGTGGAGCGGGATGAAGAGGCAATACAGCTTTTCCAGCAAATGATAGAATCATATCCTTTGGTTGTTGATGTTTGGCTTTCGTATTCAAATTATTATGCGATTATTGAGAATTATCGTCAAGCATGTGCAATACTAAATCAGGGTTTGGTTGTTTTGCAGGATAATGTCCAGTTAATATACCGTATGGCAAATTATTACTTTCTCTATGGGGATTACGAACAAGCGACTTCTTATTTAAGAATTGCATATATGATTGATAAGACCTATTTGGATATGTTTTTAGATTATGACGAACAAACGGCAAAACTGCCGGAAGTAATTGAAACGATAAAAGAATTAACACATAAAGACTAAGTATGAGACAATTGATTTGGGTTTATTTAAAAGGTATAGCCATGGGGGCTGCAGATGTTGTTCCGGGAGTTTCCGGAGGTACTATTGCTTTTATAACGGGAATCTACGAGCGGCTTATCCGGGCAATTAAAAATCTTCTTCCGAGCCTTAAATTGTTTTTCAAGGGACAGTTCAAAGAATTTTGGAAAAAGATAGACGGAACTTTTTTATTGTTTTTGATATTGGGTATTGCAACAAGTTTCCTGACATTAGCACATGTAGTTACCTTTGCGATGGATCATTATCCTGTACTGACCTGGGCATTCTTTTTCGGATTGATCATTGCCTCTACTTTGTTTGTCGGTAGAACCGTAAAATGGAACTGGAAAACAATTCTGGCTTTTATGGTATTTACAGTTATAGCGTTTGTCATAACGTCTCCTGAAAATGCCCCTTTAAATTCGGATAATGCTTACTGGTATATATTTTTATGTGGAGCAATAGCCATATGTGCGATGATACTTCCGGGAATTTCAGGAAGTTTTATTTTATTGCTGTTGGGAAAATACTATTTCATGATGGATGCTCTTAAGAATTTCGAAATCGTATATATATTAGTGTTTGTTTTAGGAGCTCTTATCGGTATCGTTAGTTTTGCTAATGTTTTATCATGGTTGTTTAAACATTTTGAGATGATTACATTGGCCTCATTAACAGGGTTTATGTTTGGTTCTCTAAATAAAATATGGCCTTGGAAAGAAACTTTACAAACCTACGAATATAAAGGAGTGATGAAACCTTTGGTTGAGAAAAATATTTCGCCCGTGCAATTCGACGCCATCCAGGGAAATGATAATCAATTACTATGGGCAATATTAATAATGATTTTTGGTTTTGTGTTAATATTTGCAATTGAGTTTCTTTCTTTGAAATTGAAAAAGGAAACGGCAAAAGAAGTGGTGGCATCTGAAGATCAAAAGTTGGATAATATAGAATAACCTCCATGCGGCTATATGGATTAGTCGGCTATTCGTTGAAATATTCTTTCTCAAAGGATTTTTTTGATAATAAGTTTATAAAGGAAGGAATTACGGATGCACAATTTTCTAATTTCGAAATGGAAGATGTGGAATCCATATCAAAACTGGTAAAAGAATTGCCTCAATTGAATGGATTCACGGTTACAATTCCATACAAGACATCCATACTTTCTATTATAAACCGGATGACGGAAGATGTTAAGAAAATAAATGCATTGAATGTCGTTAAAGTAAAGCGGCTAGGAGAAGATCCCGAACTTGAGGGATATAATACGGATACTTATGGTTTTGAGCGATCACTTTTAAATCACATAAAATCATATCATGATCGTGCTCTTATTTTGGGAATGGGAGGCGCCGGGAAAGCGGTTGCGTTTGTGTTGGAGAAACTCGGCATACATTATAAATATGTTACCAGAACGTATAACGAAGGGGCTTTTTTATACGATCACTTGTCGGAGGAAATAATAGCATCATACCCTTTGATAGTAAATGCGACACCTCTGGGAATGTTTCCCGATACGGATTCTTTTCCAAGAATCCCTTATCAAGGAATAAGTAATAAGCATTTTTTATTCGATTTGGTTTATAACCCGGCAATGACATTATTTTTAAAAAAGGGAAAAGAACATGGTGCTCTTCTACAGAATGGATATCAAATGCTTTGCTACCAGGCGGAAGAGGCTTGGAGAATTTGGAATGATAGATAATAGAAAAGATGGATAATATATTAGAAAATAAAGTAAACACTCCTTTGTCAGAATTTGGAGAATTTGGATTGATTGATTATTTGACAAGAAATATTACAATCAAGAATAAAAGTACCGTTTTAGGAGTAGGTGATGATGCTGCGATAATTGATGCAAAAAAACGGCTGCAGGTTATTTCAACCGATCTGCTGGTAGAAGGTATTCATTTCGACCTTCATTATAGTCCTTTAAAGCATATTGGATATAAAGCGATAGCCTCTAATCTATCGGATATTGCAGCTATGAATGCGAAGCCGGAGCAGGTTCTGGTAAGTATTGCACTTTCCAGTCGTTTTACGGTAGAGGCTATAAGCGAAATTTATAATGGAATATATGCCTGCTGTGACCGTTACGGTATTGATCTTGTGGGTGGGGATACCACATCCAGTCTGAGTGGTTTATTTATCAGCATAACAGTGCTGGGGTATGCCGATGAAAAAAAGATTGTCAGAAGAAGCACTGCCGAGGAGAATGATTTGATATGTGTTAGTGGGGATTTAGGTTCGGCTTATATGGGATTGTTAATCTTGGAACGGGAGAAAAAAGTATTTCTGGAAAACCCGAATATGCAGCCTGATTTGGAAGAGTATAGTTATCTTATAGAAAGACAATTAAAACCGGAACCACGTTTGGATATAATTGAGCAGTTGGATAAATATGGTGTTCTTCCCACAGCAATGATTGATATTTCTGACGGGTTGGCTTCGGAAGTTTTACATATTTGTGAGTGTTTGGGTAAAGGTTGTGCTGTTTATGAGAATAAAATACCTATTGATACCAAAGCGTATAATACCGCATTGGATTTTGGAATGGTACCATCACTTGCTGCCTTGAACGGGGGGGAAGATTACGAGTTATTGTTTACTGTGAAGCAGGAAGACTATGATAAAATACAACAAATGCAAGATGTTAGCGTTATTGGTTATATAAAGGATAAAAATAGCGGATGTTCCTTGATTACTCAGGATGACAAATCGATAGAGCTGACCGCACAAGGTTGGGATGCTTATAAAGAAAGAAGGATTAAGAATGAGAAATAAATTGTGTGAAAACTGCTGAAAATTATTTACCTTAAACATAAGGGAGATTATATGAAAAGCGTATTTGTTTTTTTATTATTATGCATTGTGTTTACCTCTTGTCGGGAAAGAACCAAATTCCAATTGGAACCTGTTCTTGAATTTGTAAGTCTGGAGAAAGTATATAATGGTACAAATATAGACGAACAGGCTATTTTAAAGTTATATTTCACAGACGGGGACGGTAATATTGGTTTAGATGGTACAGATAATGAGCCTCCTTTTGATACGGCATCTGTATATAAGAATAACTTTTTTGTAACCTATTATGCTAAACGAAATGGCGAATTTGTTACATTTCCGGAATTTGCTTTTAATGCACGTTTACCTCGATTCCTTTCAACTAATGATCCGGAGTCTTTGGAAGGTGAAATCGAATATGCCTTATCAATACGTAATCCATTGATTACTGCACCGGATGTCGATACAGTGATGTTTGAATGTTGGCTTGTTGATAGAGATTTAAACGAAAGTAATCATGTATTTACTCCATCTATTATAGTTTTCAATCGTTAAGAGGATATCAATTTGCCTGTTAATGTGTTAATTCATAGCAAATAATAGCGGAGCTTACAGATACATTTAATGATTCCGGCATTTGTTTTCCGGTTTTGTTTTTATCCCCTCGGGGAATAGTGATTTTTTCATGTATTAAGCTACTTACCTCAGGTGATATACCTGTAGATTCATTTCCCAATATAACGCCCGAATATTTTGGGAATGAATATTTTCGAATAGATTCTCCTTCCATGAATGTGCCTATAAATGAATATATATTATTGTGATTATTGATAAATTCACATAAATTACAGGTATATATATCCACCCGGGTAAATGATCCCATGGTTGCCTGTATCGTTTTAGGATTGTATAATTCTACCGTATCTTCCGAACAAATAACACATTGTATCCCAAACCAATTGGCTGTACGTATAATGGTTCCGAAGTTTCCTGTATCTTTTATTCCATCAAGAAGTAATATTTTTTCATATTGTCCGGCTGAAAAAGAAATTTCCGGTTTCATCTCAACCAGTGCAAGAACGGATGGGGGAGAGGAAAGAGAAGAGATACGCTCGCATTCTTTTTCCGAAATCAGATAGGTATCATGTGAAAAATCAGGATGTTTATCCCTCCATTGTGTTGTTGCATAAACCTGTTTTACAATATAATCACTTTGCAGGACTTCTTTTACCGATTTTGTTCCTTCCACCAAAAAGCAATGATGTTCTTTCCTGTATTTCTTTTGCTGAAGAGAACGTAGAAACTTTAATTCGTTTACTGTCATATTTTATTCTATTCTAAAGTGCAAAAGTACATTTTTAGAGTGAACTTTTCAATAGTAGGAAAAGCAATGTATATACATTCTCCTCCAACATGATTTATTTGTTTAATGGATTGAGCAACAGGCAATATACAAAACGTAATAAGGAAAAATACTGCCATTGGTGAAAAGTAGTAAATAAGTGAATCGTATGTGCACAATGAAGAAACATGCATAACACAATATATAAATCACTGTTCATGTAAAATTCAACTATGTGTAACTCCTAAATTTACCTGTGCATATATTCTTTACCCTCCTATGTGTAAATTCTCCACCTACCTATGCGTAGGTGTTCCACTTACCTATAGGTAGGCGTTTCACCTGCCTATACGTAGGCGCTTCGACTACCTATGCGTAGATTTTCTTCCCAAGTAAGCAAGGATAGAAATGCCAATGGAAAGATTTTATCCTCCGCTGGCGAAGGTGTCAAAAGCGAGGATGGTTGAGATTATTAAGGATGAAGTGTGTCTCTTTAATCCCTTTCTTTCTTCAATATTGAAAACTTTTCCAATAAAATAGACAGCAATAGGCTAAACCTTACAATAAAATAAAAAATGGAAAAATGTATTTATAAGTTCATTCATATTTTTTATACTTTTGTTTAATAAAATGTAAAAATGAATACGGATTATTTGTGTTCCTATATATAAAAATACAGGGAAGGAACGTGTAAGATATAATAAAATTAAGCGTAAGATGGAAAATATATTAACGAGGGTAGCAGGCAAAACCTATAAGAATCAGACAGACAAGGTTAAACGCCTGGGCAGTAGGGGGATTGTCGCGAAAAAAATAGTTACTATTGCCTTTTTTATTGTTTTATTAGTCCCTGTCGCAGGGAATGCCCAGGCGCTTATTGCTCTTATTTTAGGAAAAAAGATAGAAACAGACCGGTTAAAATTGGGTTTATTTATGGCAGAACAAACCGCATTCATCCTCGAATCGGGTTCTTATAACCCGCGTATAGGATTTGCCATAGGCGCTTATACGGATATCAAACTGGATAAGAATGGCAAATGGTCTCTTCAGAACTATCTGGTATTCAAATCTCCCAAAGGAGCAACCAGGCTGGATGTTTCTAAAAATGCACTGACCGATAATACGGAAATATTGGATAGTTCAAAATATTTAAGACGAGACATTACCTATTTTTCTATTCTTCCCATTGTCAGATACCACTTTACTCCTTCATGGTCGCTGGGTTTAGGGCCTTTTGTCGGATTCAGAATGTCTTCGAATGATACTTACACGATTGACGGAATGCAGAAAGGGGAAAGCCTCTCATACAAAATGAAAATCAAAGACCAGACAAACATAGTAGATGCCGGCCTTGCCTTGGATGTACAATATGTTTTTTATAAGGGGAAAGGAGTACAGATAAATTTTCAATATCAACAAAGCTTTACTAATGTCTATAAAAAATCATCCGGATTGAAAGGAGAAAATATGGTTTTTCAAATCGGAGCGGGCATTCCTATCGTAAAGAAAAGCAATGATGTTTCCGATGGAGTGGAAGCGAAAAGTACAAAAAAAGGGAAAAAGAAGGAAAAGCAAAAATAATTTGCGAATAGAAGATACACAAGTTAGATGAAGTAACAAGCAAGCAATTATAAATTACGAATGGTGGAGTATTAGCGAAATAATCCGGTTGCCGTTTTTTTATTGAATAGGCCCTTTTTTATCATTCTATTACGTTGGAAAAACTGTCCGGACATTCGGAAACAAGCAAACAACAATGTTTGGAGGTTTCCGACTTTCCGGAAACCTCCAAACAGGAATGAATATATCTTTCCGACTCTTCGGAAACCCTCAAACAAGAGTGATTATATATTTCCGGACGTTCGGAAACCTTCAAACGAAAGTGCGGGATACTTTCCGAACGTTCGGACGGTTTTGGTATCAGAATGCAATATGCTACGCAAAAACAAAAACATTATCAATGACGGTATTTTCCTTTCGACCTTGTGCTTTTTCCATTTTTGACAGCTTCATTGTATAATATAAAAACGTACGATATATTTTGCCATTAAAAGATATTAATATATTTCGTATCTTTGTACCTTAGCTAAAAATACATTTATAATTTCATATTAAGCTTTTAGAAAGCGTGATATTTAGCTGGTTTATTGTGTGTTTAAATAAAAAATAAAATAATACAATATTAATCTTACTTTAATATTAGTAAGACAAAAGATTTTTAATAAAACGGAATATACACTATGGAAACATTGATTGGGGAGTTGAAGAAAGAAATTATTGAAGTTTTAAATTTGGAAGGTGTAAAGCCTGAAGATATTGATGATAATGCTCCCTTATTTGGTGACGGGTTGGGTTTGGACTCTATTGATGCATTAGAATTAATCGTTTTGATGGAGAAAAACTACGGAATAAAATTGTCAAATGCCGCAGAGGGAAAAGAAATTTTCAAGTCTGTAAAAATAATGGCTGATTATATTGCAAAACATAGGACAAAATAAATGGCAGACCAAATTCTGGTAACAGGAATGGGTATTATTACCGGGCTGGGTATTGGAAAAGATAATACTTTGCAAGCATTGTTACAAAAGCAATCAAGTATCGGGACGGTACATTATTTACAAACAATTCATAAAGAACTGCCGGCAAGTGAAGTTCAATTGACAAATGAGCAAATGTACCACTTGCTGGGGGTTGATGCAAGTGAAGTATATACACGTACTTCGCTTCTCGGACGTGTTGCCTTGAGAGAAGCATTGCAAGAAGCTGATATCTTAAACAAACGTCCCGGCAGGATAGCCTTTATTTCAGGTACGACAGTTGGGGGTATGGATAAAAGTGAGCAATACTATAAGGACTTTTTATCTAACAATACGAAGAACCAGTATATAGAAGCACATGATTGCGGTGCTACTACAGATTTGATAGCCAAAGAATACGATGGTGTTTTTGATTTGATGACAACCATCTCTACGGCGTGTTCTTCGGCGGCGAATGCGATAATACTTGGGGCCAATCTTATTAAGACAGGTAGAGTGGATGCCGCTATTGTAGGAGGAAGCGAATGTTTGAGTAAATTCCATTTCAACGGATTTAATTCCCTGATGATTCTGGACAAGGAACCATGCAGGCCTTTTGATAAAACGAGAGCCGGACTTAATTTGGGGGAAGGAGCCGCTTTTATTGTGATCGAGTCGGAAAAGTCTGTAAAGGAAAGAAATATTACACCGATTTGCAAGCTGTCCGGATATGCCAATACCTGTGATGCGTATCATCAAACCGCTTCTTCACCTGATGGGGAAGGTGCTTATCTGGCAATGGGAAAAGCCTTAAAACAGAGTGGCCTGCAGCCCGAAGATATTGACTATATTAATGCACATGGAACAGGGACACAAAATAATGATGAAACGGAAGGGATTGCCATTATGCGTGTTTTCGGGGATAATATTCATTATGTATCTTCTACAAAGTCTTTTACGGGACATACAACCAGTGCTGCCGGAAGTGTGGAGGGGGTTATCTCCATATTGGCCTTACAGCATAACTTCATTCCTGTAAACTTGAATTTTTCCCAACAGATGGAAGAACTTTCATTTACTCCGGCAACTGACAGTAAGACGGATAGAAGATTAAAACACGTGCTTACTAATTCTTTTGGTTTTGGAGGGAACGATTCTTCCTGTATCTTTTCACTAGCAGATTAATTATGGATATATATATACATTCAGTGGCGCATATTTCCAATCAGGAACCCTTTTCTGAAAAATGGTTTTCGCATCCGCTTATATATAACGAACGATATATACGGTCGATAGAACCGGATTTTTCGATGTATATTCCTCCCATGGTTGCGCGCCGGATGGGAAAGGTGCTTAAACGGGCCTTGGCAACAGCATTGAATGTTATTGGAAAGACAGAGATAGAAAAACCTGATGCAATCATTACCGGAACAGGATTAGGTTGTATCGAAAATACGGAAAAGTTTCTGGTTGCCATGTTGGATAATAATGAAGAATTGTTACCCCCAACGTATTTTATGCAGTCAACGCACAATACGATTAGTTCACAGATAGCAGTACATCTTAAATGCAACGGTTATAATAGCACCTATTCTCATCGCGGGACTTCTTTCGATAGTGCATTGTTGGATGCATACATGCAGTTTCAATTAGGTGAGATTTCTACAGCATTGGTAAATGGGCATGATGAGCTCACACCGGATTATTTTTTATTGCTGGATAAAATCAATTACTGGAAACAAGGGGAGATATCGGAACAAATATTACATGAAGGAAATTCTGCCGGTGCTTTTGCCAGCGAATGTTCAATCAGCTTTATGCTAGGCGATACATTCAAGCCTGATTCTCTTTGCAGGATCAAAGGAATGGAGCTGTTATACAAACCCACAAAAGAACAGCTTACCGGAACAATTGAATCAATGTTACATGCACATAATTTAACTATAGAAAATATTGATGCTATTGTAGTAGGGATAAACGGAGACAAAGACAACGATAATGTATATAAAGATATGCATTCTTTTCTTTTCCCCGATAAACCGATGATATGGTATAAGCATATTTTTGGCGAATCTTATACCGCCTCCGGAATAGGATTGTATGTGGCTGCGACCATTTTGAAAGAGGCTCATATTCCCCAGCATTTATTGTATACAGACAATGCAGGGATGTCAACTCCTCGAAATATATTAGTTTATAATCATTTTCAAGATAAGGATCACTCTTTAACACTTTTATCATCATGTTCAGATTAATACTCCTAGTATTAGGGCAAAGTATATTGTTGGTAGCAGCACAAACTTTTTTGAAAATATCCGTTCAATTATTTGGAACGTTCTCCTGGACGTGGACTTATTTCAAAACAGTGTTTACTACCTGGCAGTTTGCTGCATCCGGCATCTGTGCTCTTGGTGCAATGGTGACATGGATGTATGTACTCAAGCATTATGAATTCAGTCTGGCGTATCCTTTGTTATCCGTTAGTTATATTATTGGATTATTGTCTGCCTATTTCTTTTTGCATGAGGCAGTACCTGTTACTCGTTGGATTGGTGTTATGATTATTATGGTTGGAGTTTATTTTGTTGTAAAGTAAATAATATATATGAAGTTTGTTAATAAAGCGTTGCTTTTAATTCTGATGGGAGTGTCATGTGTTTGTTTTCCCCAACCTAAGGATTATAAATTACTCACCGGTGATGCTAAGGCGGATATTGAGAAGAAAATAGTGACGGCGTCCCGGAAGATATCTTCCTTACAATGTAAGTTTGAACAAGAGAAATCATCTGTTTTATTAGTGGAAAAAGCGGTTGCTAAAGGCATATTACTTTATAAGGCGCCGGGGTCTTTGCGTTGGGAGTATACGGAGCCTAATAAATATACATTGATCTTTCATGAGGAGAATGCTTATATTAAAGATGAAAAAGGAACTATTGTTAATTCTAATAAGATGCTTAAGCAGTTGGGAGATTTTATTGTTTCCACCATCAATGGGAATAGTTTGGTTGAGAATGGAAACTTTAAAATAGATTATTACGAAAATGAAAAAAACAAAAATATAATCTGGGTAAGATTGACCCCCATTCCCAAGAAACTAAAGGAAATGTATTCATCTATTCAGATTAAGATTTCTGTTTCCGATTATCTGGCTTCCGAAATTATTATGGAGGAAAAATCAGGAGATAAGACGAGCATCACTTTATTTGATAAAAAAATTAATACGGATATTCCGGCAAATAGGTTTTCCGTACAGTAAAACTAAAATGATTCCATGCTCAAAGACGATTTCTTTTTGATTCTCAATTATACCGGCATAGATGATTCTAATGCGGATTTTACAATTAGTCTGAATCAGGATCATATTATATATCAGGCTCACTTTCCCAATAATCCGATTACGCCGGGAGTATGTATTATTCAGATTGCACAGGAATTGTTTTCTTTTTTCAAACAAACTGATTTCGGAATAAAGAAGCTAAAGAGTGTAAAATTCACTCATCCCATTGTACCGACTGTCCACAATGTAGTAAATTTCAAAATGGGTTGGCAAGAGAATGATGCAACGTTCCAGGTAAAGGTTATTGTTTATACGGGGGATATCATTTTTTCAAAAATAAATATGCAACTAGAAGAAAAAGATTCGTAATCGTGAATACACAAGAGATTTCTGCAGTCATGCATCAATTTGGTATGTGCGTATTGATTCCAGCCTACAACTGTGAGAAAACAATAAAAGATGTTGTAAAATCCGTCTTACAGTATACCTTGGATATTATTGTTGTTAATGATGGATCAGTTGATAACACGGCGAGTATCTTGTCTTCATTCGGGGACAGTATTATTTTAATTTCCTATAAAGATAATAAAGGAAAAGGATATGCCCTAAAACAAGGGTTTAATGAGGCAAATCAACGGGGATATTCCTATGTGTTAACCTTGGATTCGGATGGCCAACATCTGGCAGAAGACATCAAAATTTTTGTAGATTCGATAAGCCGGCACCCGGATACGCTAATTGTCGGTGCCCGTTCTTTTGATCATCCGAACATGCCCCATGGAAATATCTTCGCCAATAGGTTTTCTAATTTCTGGTTTACTTTGCAAACAGCTCATAAACTTCCCGATACTCAATCCGGTTATCGATTGTATCCTTTAAAACGAATGGGACGAATGAGGCCGTTTACGCATCGTTATGAAGCGGAATTAGAAATACTGGTTCGGTGTGCATGGAGAGGCATCCGCATTATTGCCGTTCCCATACAGGTTCATTATCCTGTTAAAGAAGAGAGAGTATCTCATTTTCGTCCTAAAAGAGATTTTTTCAGGATTAGCTTGCTGAATACCCTTTTTTGTATATTGGCAGTTGTATATGGATACCCGTCTATGTTGATACATAAGATCATTCGAAAATGAAAAATAAAACTATAAACAAACTAAAAGATAATGAGTGAACTTTTTGTCAGGTTGTTCCGGTATTTTCAGAAGCGCCCCTTGTTCTTATGGGGAATACTGCTGTTGATTATCGGACTATGTATATATTCTGCATCTAAGATTCATTTTGTTGAGGACATTGGCAGCTTTTTGCCGCAAAATGAAGATAATAAAAGGATAAATTATGCGTATCAACATCTGGGAGCAGCTAACAGGATTGTTGCTAATATCAAAATGGCCGATGAAAGTTCGGAGATCAATGAAGAGGATCGAGAACTTTTAATAGAAGCCACAAGTTATTTTGCAGAATTACTTTCCCAAAATGATTCGTCTCATCATATCAAAGGTTTGCTTTATGAAGTAGATCAGCAACAAATAGCATCTTTGACTGACTTTCTCGTTCAGAATATGCCTTATTTTCTATCCGAAGAGGACTATCAAAGAATGGATACCCTCTTATCTTTAAAGAATATAGAGGAACAGTTATATAATAATAAACAATTACTGCTTTCGCCTATGGGGGCTTTTGTCCGTAATGTTTTGATAGCAGATCCCTTGCATTTCTCGAATTCTATTTTGCAGGGATTAAGTGTTTTCCAATTCAATGACCAGTATCATCTGGAAAACGGTTTTATCTTCAATAAAGAAGGAACCGAGGCTATTCTCACAATCACATCGGAATATCCTGTTAGTGAAACATCTCAAAATAAATTATTAGCCCGGGATATTGATAATGCCATAACAAAGACAAAACAACATTTTGAAAATAAAATCAACATAACTGTTTTCGGAGCGGCGCTCATATCGATAACCAATGCCGAACAAATAAAAAAAGATAGCTTTATTGCGGTTGGCTTAGCTCTGATTTTCATTCTGGCTTTATTGATTTATTTCTTTCGCAATGCCAGAAGTTTATTCCTGATTGCTTTTTCTATCGTTTTCGGAGCGTTGTTTGCTTTGGGAATGATTGTTCTGTTTAAAGATACAATTTCTGTTATTGCCATTGGAGTTGCATCTATAATCATCGGTATCGCGATTAATTATCCGCTTCACTTTCTTGCACACTATAAACAAGAGAGGAATAAGGAACAGACAATAAAGGAGATTGTAACACCTTTGCTCATTGGGAACATAACAACGGTAGGCGCTTTCTTAAGCCTGTTGTTTATCAGTTCCGATGCAATGAAAGATTTGGGTTTATTTGCTTCGCTTTTATTAATAGGTACTATTTTGTTTGTACTTGTTTTCCTGCCTCATTTTTTAGGGAAAGAACCGATACATAATAAAAGAAAAGAACCCGACCTGGCATTTGGACGCCTGGTTTCTTTTTCTCCTGAAAAAAATAAATGGATAGTCGGTTCAGTATGTATACTGACTGTTGTATTCTTCTTTTTCAGTTTTAATACATCATTTGAGACAAATATGCACGCGATTAACTATATGACAAAAGAGCAGCGTGTGCAATTCGAAAAGCTTGTAAAGGAAAATGATCCGAATAAGAAAACGGTTTACTGTGTTTCGGAAGGGAAGAATATGGAAGATGCATTATCGAATTATGAAGATTGCTCCATCTATTTGGATTTTTTGCTTGCGGATAGTTTGATTATTCAAAAAAACGGAATCGGAATTTATTTGCCATCGCAGAAAATGCAACAGCATAAAATAGAGCGATGGAATAATTTCTGGAAAGGCAGAAAAGCGGCTTTATTGGAGGATATCGATAAGGCAGCGTTGCAACAGGGATATAATCAGGGTGCATTTGATGTGTTTAAATCCATTCTGACACACGATTATATGGTACAGTCTTTGGATTACTTTTCTCTTGTACAAACTAATTTAGGAGAAAATTATTTATCCATAACTCCGGAAAAATCCATGGTATTTAGTATTCTACAGGTTACTCCGGAAAACGAGCAGGCCGTAGAGGATAAATTGAATACCATCCATGATGATGTTTTTGCTTTTGATAATTCTTCCATCACAGACAGAATGATTAACGCCTTGTCGGATGATTTCAATTATGTTTTGTATATCTGCGGGTTTATTGTTTTCTTCTTTCTTTTATTTTCATTCGGAAGAATAGAATTGAGTTTGTTGTCATTTATTCCTTTGGCTGTAGCATGGGTATGGATATTGGGTATGATGAGTATATTCGGAATGAAGTTTAATATCGTTAATATAATTCTGGCGACATTTATTTTCGGGCAGGGGGATGATTATACGATTTTTGTTACGGAAGGATTAATATATGAGTATACCTATCGGAAGAAAATGCTGGCTTCGTTTAAGAATTCAGTGATGCTTTCTGCCGTTATTATGTTTTTAGCAATTGGGATGCTTATCTTTGCACAACATCCGGCTATGCGCTCTTTGGCAGAGGTTACAATCGTAGGAATGATATCGGTGTTGTTGATGGCCTATATCTTTCCTCCTTTATTATTCAATGCATTGACAATGAAAAAAGGAAAACCCCGTTTGATGCCTGTAACATTGTGGAACTTTGTTAAGACGGTCTTTTCATTTACGGTGTTCCTGATAGGTTCGATTATCATAACAATTATCGGTTTCTTCTTACTGACATTGGGAGGAAAAACCAAAAAACACAAATATAAATATCATCAGGTTTTATATGTTACGTTTAGATTATTGTCAAAGATGATGATCCAGGTTCCTTTTAAAGTAATAAATAAGCACAATGAAGATTTTGATAAACCGGGTATTATTATTTCCAATCATCAATCTCATATTGACTTGCTTTATACATTAATGCTTTCCCCGAAAATTATCACATTAACGAACCAACAGGTTTGGAAATCGCCGTTTTATGGTTGGATCATCCGTTATGCAGATTTTCTTCCCCTTGTAGACGGAATTGAGCAGCATGTAGATAAACTGGAAAAATTGATTGCCGATGGCTATTCTATTTTAATTTTTCCGGAAGGAACCCGCTCGGAAGATTGTTCCATCGGCCGTTTTCGTAAAGGGGCATTTTACCTGGCAGATAAATTGAATCTGGACATTATTCCACTTGTAATTCATGGAATAGGGCATGTGCTGCCTAAAAAGGAATTTATGCAGAGAAAGGGAACCATACATGTTGAGATATTGGAAAGGATTACGCCTGATAATCCAATGCGTAGGGATAGAAATATGCTGGATGTTTCAAAAGATATGAGAGCATTATACAAGGAACGATATGCATCACTCGCTTCCCGGATAGAAACAACTGGTTATTTCCGGGACAAGGTTTATCATAATTACATATACAAAGGCCCTCTTATTGAGCGGAGAGCCAGAAAGAATATGAAGGTCTATGGAAATTATAATACTATTATTTCATGCTTATCCGATAAAGGGAATCTATTGGCTGTTAATTGTGGGCAAGGGGAATTCCCCTTGATGTGTTCGCTGGTTAAAAAAGATCTTTCGATAACAGCTACGGAACAAAATGCGGATTTATTAGCTATTGCAAAGAATTGTATTTCTGTTCCGGAGAATCTTTCTTACCGGGAAGATATGGATGATATCCGGCAATATGATATTTTTATTTTATTTTATCCGTCCCGGCAGCAATTGGATCTGTTTAAAGCAGTGGATAAACCAACATTGATTATTACTTTGAATGATTTTATATTGCATTTTGGGAATAATATACAAAGAATAGAAGAGAATAAACATTATACACTATATCTTTCAGATGGAAAATAATAAATACGATATTCTTATAGCCGGAAGTGGCTTAGGTGGTCTGGTATGCGGATACATTCTATCGAAGAATGGTTATAAGGTTATTATTGTGGAGAAAAATCCACAAATCGGGGGATGTTTGCAAACATTTAAGCGGGGCGGTGTTAAGTTTGATACGGGGATGCATTATATTGGAAGTATGGAAGAAGGTCAAGTATTGCATCGCTTCTTTAAATATTTGAATCTACTGGATGACGTTCCTTTAAGCCGGCTGGACGAATCGGGTTATGATGTAATATCTATAGCCGGGGAAAAATATACCTATGCTTCAGGCTTTGATGGTTTTATCGAAGAACTGTCCCGGCAGTTCCCTCAAAATAAAAAGGATATAGAGCAATATGTTAAATGTATTCAGGATATTGCCAATGCTTCCCCGTTGTATAAGTTGCAGGAAATAAACACCCTTGTTTATATTGAGGCGGATTATATCAAGACGAGTATCAATGAGTTTATTGCATCCGTTACGGATAATAAACGCTTGCAAAATGTATTGGCAGGGAGTATTCCGTTGTATGCCGGGGTGAAAGATAAAACGCCGACCTATATTCATGCTTTGATAAATAATTTTTATATTCAAAGCGCCTATCGTATTACCGGAGGAAGCGACAGGATCGCAGATTCTTTAGCAAAGTCCATAAAATCATTCGGGGGAGAAATACGGACAAATGCGGAAGTAGAAAGTTTTGTTTGTAATGAGGAGAAAATGACAGAAGTTCTATTGACAAATGGAAATATAATAGAAGCTGATTATTTTATTTCCAATATTCATCCGCAAATAACAATGGAAAAAACCCAGACAAAGCTAATCCGTAAAGTATATCGTGAGCGGATTAGTAATTTGGAGAATACGATTTCCAACTTTACTGTTTTTATTAAATTTAAAAAAGGGAAAACTCAATACCTGAATTATAATTTTTATTATTACGAGAATGAAGATGTCTGGTCGATTAACGACTATGATATAGATAAATGGCCTCAGAGCTACATGTATATGCACCAGAGTGTGGAAGATAAAGCCCAATATGCGGAAAGTGCCCAAATGATTGCCTATATGCATTATGATGAGGTGAAGCAATGGGAGAATACCAAGGTAGGACGCAGGGGTGCAGATTATGAAGCATTCAAATCGGAAAAAACGCGGAAAATGCTGGATAAACTGGAGGAATCATTTCCTGGAATAAAGGATGCTATAGAATCGGTCTACACATCATCTCCACTGACATATCGGGACTATACCGCAACAAAGGAAGGTTCAATGTACGGAATTGTCAGGGATAAAAACTTTCCGACACAGACACTTGTCTCACAGCGCACAAAAGTACCCAATTTGTTTTTGACCGGACAAAATATCAATTCCCATGGTATATTGGGTGTAATAATAGGGGCGATGATAACCTGTGCCGAATTTTTGGGAATGAATCAGATTATCCGGGAAATAGATCGCTCCAATGATTAAGCATGCATTCCAATTATCAATTACGGATTACGGAAAGAAGGAGCGTCATTGCTATTAGGGCAAAGAATGAGGGAATATAAACGGCATCAAAGTATTAGCAAGATAATCCCGAATAAAAGAGAGAGTTTGAATTTCTTTAAAAACAAATTGTATTATCGCGGAGGGCTTTGTTACGCCTGCCATATCAAAAAGGAAATGCTTTTCGGGTTTTCCCGAAATCTCCAAATAAAAGTTTGAAACGTTTTCGGGTCTTCCCGAAATTCCCAAATGAAAGTTTAAGACATTTTCGGGTTCTCCCGAAATCTTCAAATGAAAGTTTATGACATTTTCGGGTCTTCCCGAAATCTCCAAATGAAAGTTTAAAATGTTTTCGGGCCTTCCCGAAATTCCCAAATAAAAGTTTAAAACGTTTTCGGGGTCTCCCGAAACTGCCGAATCAAAGCGGTTTAGCTTTCTGAGATATATGCAAGAAAAAAGTAAAAAAAATTGATTTGTTTTACAATTGCTTAGATAGGGTTTGGTTGTGGCTTAACAGTTGCAAGCAATAATCGCAAGATTGCAATTGTGAAAAAAAGTGATATATTTATCTCTTATGTTAAAAAAAAGTGATATATTTGCAACATTGTTGTAATCTAAAATCTTTTAATATGGACAGTACAAAACAAAAAACAAAAAGGTCTCGCAAATATGCATGGACACAAGGATTTCTCGGATTTTTAGGCTGTATAGGATTTCGATATTTTGGGAACTATGACCCTGCTTATCTTGTTTACTTTTCATTTTTTTCATTTTTTGCGTTTTTTATTACCGGAAGATTAGCTTCCGAGATGCAAGATGAACGAATGAAAGAAAACCATAAAAAAGCACTTTTATTGGCATTGAAAATTCCATTGGTTATATTATTGCTTATCGGAATACTTCCTACTTTTGCTACGCTGACAGAAGTAACAACTATTGTAATATGTATGATAGGATATGTATTAACAACTTTTACATATGCAATAGCTTTTTATTATTATGATAAACATTGATGATGGAGGTTAAATTTATAAGTAATCTAAAAAAATATAGGCAACTGGCAAATCTGACTCAAGAAGAACTGGCGGAAAAAGTATTTGTCAGAAGAGAAACAATCGTTCGTTTGGAAGCAGGCAAATATAATCCTTCTCTAAAATTAGCTATTGATATTTCTCGTGTATTGCAAATGCCAATAGAGGAGATTTTTGTTTTTGAATAAGAGAAATACATTTCCAATCATTACTTGTCGTCAATTTGAAACCGGGGACGATTGTTTTACTCGGGATAGTTAATAGAGTATATTTTATTAATTCTGCTTATTTTGATATAAAAACGATGCTTTTTTTTATTATCTTTGCATTTAGGATTCTTCATACAAAGGGTAATGATTTGTTTGAGAAATAATTGATTTTTTGTTGCCCATTCAGCTTAATTTTAAATAAAAATAACTATATGAAATTTAAACTTATATACCCTAAATGGAAAAAATTGCCAGGACAAACTACTTTTAACCTGCCTCCTCATGGCCCTGTGGTATTTGCTGCGGCCTTGCCCGAATATGTGGATGTTTCTTTTACCGATGAAAATGTAGAAGATATTAATTTTGATGAAGATTGTGATCTGGTTGGAATATCCATGATGCTTAGTACCCAGGTGAAAAGAGGTTGGTCTATTGCTCAGGAATTTCGCAAGAGAGGGAAACAGGTTATTTTTGGAGGTATTTCCACCATGTTGCATGCGAAAGAAACAATGCAATATGCCGATTCCGTTTTTTTAGGGGAAGCGGAAGGCCGTATGGAAGATGTACTTAGCGATTGGAGGAAGGGTGAATTAAAGAAGGTATATAATTTTATGAATAATCATCCTGCAGTTGAGCTGGTTGGCCCGGCACGAAGGGATTTATATAAGAGGGATTTGTATAATCACAAGGGAGTGCAAATGGTAGATTTATTCCATGCTTCCCGGGGATGTAAGTTTAGCTGTTATCCGTGTGCTGTTTCTTACCTGGGAGGAAGGAGTTTTCGTCCCCGTCCGGTTTCCAAGGCGATAGAAGAAATGGAGATGATAGATAACAATCGTTTATTCATTGTGGATAATTCATTAGCACAGGACAGGAAGTGGGAAGAAGATCTTTTCAAGGCAATGATTCCAATGAAAAAACAATGGATCAGCCATACGATTGACGATGATCCTAAAATATTGGATCTGGCGGCTCAGGCAGGAGCTTGGTATGTTTATCAGGCAGTGTTTGATACTTCCGATTATATCAAGGAACGCATCAAGCGTTATCATGATTATGGAATCGGAGTAGAAGGGACTATCTTGTTGGGACTGGATAATCAAACAGAAGATGATATTTTACGTTTGATAGATTTCTTGTTGGAAATAGACCTGGATTTGGCTGAGTTTACCGTACTTTCTCCATTCCCTCATACAAAGGCGTATGATGATTTGGTGCGACAGAACAGAATATTTGATCATGATTGGGATCATTATAATGCTGGACAGGTTGTTTATCAACCTAAGAATATGACACCGGAAAGATTACAGGAATTGTATGAATATGCATGGAAGGCATTCTATAAAGACGAAAGCCAGGAAGAAAAAATGCTTAAGCTTTTCACAACAGTCATGCTGCGTGAAATGGAGAAGGGGACTTATATTCCCAGAAAAAGAGAACTCATCAATAAGAGTTTTGGGAAAGATGTAGTTCGTAATTTTGCCAATTAGTCAATAGATTTTTGTTTATAGTTATGCAGACATCATTTAAAGAAATTGATGAACTTTTTGAATTTAGAGGATTGTGGGATATCCCTTCAAAATGCGGGTTAAAGATCATACAGCAGAAAGATCGCTACATAGTTATGGTTTCGGAATTGTATCAGGATAATCCGGGTACTTCTATTACGCAGGCAACTTCTACATTGGCGAAGCAAATATGTGAGGTGTATAATCTTCCCAAGAAAGAAATAATTTATATAGAACATAATCCGGATATGAATTCCAAGTTGTCATTTTATGATGAAGAATTCTATTTGGTAGAATTTGATATGAATGACGATAGTTTTGTTAACCCTAAATGGGCCCAGTTAACCGCTGAACAAGTAAAAGGTTTTTTGGATAAATAAAGATATAACAAGAGGAATATAAAATTGAATATATTGAAATAAACTTTTATTAACTAAAAACACAGCAAAATGAAAAAATTAGTATTAGTGGCAATATGCCTGTTTGTATTGGGAGGATTTGTGAATGCACAGAAATTCAAACCGTCTCCTGATTTTCTAAGTGGTCAAACCGAAGTCAACGTGATTTTAGACTACAGTAAGGTCGTGTATGATGGAGATTCCCAAACAAAGTATTACAAAGGGAAAAGTAAATCTTGGATAGAAGAGTGGGAAGGCAAGCGCAGAGATGCGAATTGGGCATCTTTTTGTAAAGACTTAAACGCGGAAATAGAAAAAAGTAGTACAACCGTGGGAGAACATTCCGATGCACAATATACAATTCTTGTAGATGTACTTGATTGTGATTTTGGTGCTTATGCAGGTCCGATGTCTGTTCCTGCAAAACTTACGTGTACAGTTCGTATTGTAAAAACCGGCACAACACAAACCCTTGCATCGGTTACAATGAAAGTAAAACAAAGCAGTTTTACCACTATTGCTACTCCTGTCGATTTTGATAGAATGTTTCTTGCCTTTGGCGAAATGGGAGAAAAAGTAGGAAAAATGCTTAGTAAAATATTGAAGTAACCGGTAATTTCGAACTTTGTGAAAACTTTTAAAAAAAGCATTATACTATTTTTAGTCTTACTTGTTGGCTTGTCTGTTTCAGCTCAAAAAACTATCCGGATTTGGGACGGAACAGACATGGCCTATAAGCAGAAATCAAGCAAGCTGTATGTTTTTATGTCTGAAAAGCCTAACACTTCGGGTGCATCGGTAATTATCTGTCCCGGAGGAAGCTATGCCCATTTATATGGTATTAAATGGGAAGGGTTTGAGGTGGCACAGTGGCTTAATTCTGTTGGAATTACCGCATTTGTATTGCAGTATCGTGTCGGAAAAGACGGCAATCATCATCCTGCCATGATAGAAGATGTACAACGTGCCTTGCAATTAATCAAAGAAAATAACAAGGAATATGGAATTAACCCCGACAAGGTAGGGGTGATGGGCTTTTCTGCAGGAGGTCACCTTTCTTTGATGGCAGGTGCATTTTATAATGAAAATTATTTAAATAGACTGGGGATTCAATCGGATATTAGTTTAAAACCGGCATTTGTGGTTCCTGTTTACCCTGTTGTTTCCATGCAGGATAGCATTGCGCATGTTCGTTCCCGGAAAAATTTATTAGGTAAGAAATTCGGACAGGAAGAAAAAGATAAGTTCTCAATGGAATTACAGATGACCGAAGATATGCCCCCGGTATTTTTAATCACAACGAAAGATGATCCTGTGGTAGATTATACAAACAGTCTTGTTTTGGATGAAGCTATGAAAGGAGAGAGTATTCAATATAAGTTTTTATTATATGAAACGGGTGGACATGGCTTTGGAATGAATGAACAAAGAGGGGGTGAAGCTGCCGAATGGAAAGTTCATTTTAAGGATTGGTTGTATGAAGTAAATATTTTGCAATGATGAATATGAATTTTCAGCCGGAAATTGAACGCCAACCCTTATCTGTAATTGAAAAATTCCAGGAAGGAAAACTATCTGAATTATTGGAATATTTATCTCGAAAATCTCCTTACTATTCCAGAATGTTTGAAAGGGGGAAGATAAATATTAAAAAAATCAAATCACTGAACGATTTGGAATATATTCCTGTTACAACAAAAGAAGATCTGCAATTATATAATGATGATTTCTTTTGTGTAGATAAATCGAAAATAGTGGACTATATGACCACCTCCGGAACGTTGAGCGATCCCACGATTTTTGCCGTTACAAATAATGACCTGGAACGATTAGCGTATAATGAAGCTATTTCTTTTGCTTGTGCAGGTGGCAAGGCGGGGAACATATATCAATTAATGACAACTATTGATAAACGGTTTATGGCAGGCTTAGCGTACTTTCTGGGGATCAGAAGAATGGGAGGCAGTATTATCAGAGTAGGGAATGGTATCCCCGAGCTTCAATGGGATACCATACAACGGATTAAGCCGGATACAATTATATGTGTACCTTCTTTCATTCCAAAGATTATTCAGTACGCTATTGAACGTAATATTGATTATCGTAATACAAGTGTTAAAAAAGCTGTTTGTATAGGGGAGAACATCCGCAAGGATGGCTTTTCTCTTAACTTACTTGGACAAAAAATCAAAGAGAACTGGGATATTGAGTTATATTCTACCTATGCATCAACAGAAATGAATACAACATTTTGTGAATGCGAGGCAGGAAAAGGCGGGCATCATCATCCTGAGTTAATTATCTGCGAACTCCTGGATGATCAAAATAATGTTGTCCCCCAGGGAGAATTAGGGGAATTGACAATTACTACCCTGGGTGTAGAAGGTATGCCTTTGTTGAGGTTTAAGACAGGTGATATTTGCCGGTTTCATTATGAGCCTTGTATTTGTGGCAGGCAGACAATGCGTGTTAGCCCGATTATTGGCCGTAAGAACCAGATGATCAAATTCAAGGGAACGACTCTTTATCCTGCATCTATTTTTGATGTTTTAGATAATATCGATTATGTTGAAAATTATCTTGTGGAGGTATATTCTAATGAAGTGGGAATGGATGAAGTTGTTGTAATAGTGGGATCCCAAGTACAAGGGGAAGATATAATAAAAGAGTTAAAAGATCATTTTAGAGCAAGACTACGGGTTGCCCCTGAAGTTAAGTTTGCAGACATTGATGAGATCAGGAAGATACAACTTCCTGAAATGAAAAGGAAACCTGTCAAATTTATAGATAAAAGAAAATAAAGAAACTATGAAAAATGCTAATTTTGACGATACACGACCCTATAATGATAATGAGATTCCGGATGCAATAAAACGTGTTTCTGAGAATATTCATTTTTATGAAGTCATAAAGTCTATTTTTCCAGATGTAGACCTGCGTACATTTACAGATGATTTCAGGAAAATAAAAACTATTGATGAATTCCAGGAACAGGTAATGGATAAAGCGATACGTTCGATTTTGAAACAAACCACGGCTAGTTTTTCATACACAGGACTGGAAACACTTACAAATGAAAAAAGTTATATGTTCTTGTCCAATCACCGGGATATATTACTTGATTCTGCGATTTTACAGGTAGTGCTTCATGAATGCGGATTAAAGACTTCTGAAATAACTTTTGGAAGTAATTTGATGAGTACGCAATTTGTTATAGACATCGGAAAAATGAATAAGATGTTTAAAATCGTGCGGGGAGGGACCATGAGAGAGATCTTTAATAATTCATTGGAAGTCTCTCAATATATGCGTTATGCAATAACACAAAAACATCAGTCTACTTGGATCGCACACCGGAATGGCCGGACAAAAAATGGATTTGACAGCACGGAGATAGCTGTCCTAAAAATGTTTGCGATGAGCAGTTCTTCCGATTTTGTTTCCAATCTGATGGAATTGAATATTACCCCTATTGCTGTTTCTTATGAGTATGAACCTTGTGATTTTCTTAAAACTAGGGAACTATATATTTCAAAAAGGAAACAATATGTAAAAGATCCCGGAGAAGATATGATTAGCATAATTCATGGTGTTCGTCAATGGAAAGGAAATGTACATCTCGCTGTTTGCGGAACGATTACAGAGAAAGAATTGGAAAAGTGTGATACTTTTTCCCATAATGAGAAGTTCAAATGCCTGGCTGAAATTATTGACCGGAAAATTTATGGCAATTATAAATTATGGAAAACCAATTATATTGCCCATGATTTATTATACGATTCAAAACAGTATATCAATTTCTATTCCCAGCAAGAGAAAGATGCTTTTGAATTATATATGTCTGACGGATTAAAAGATATAGAAGGGGATATGAAAGAGCTTCGGGAAATTTTCCTGTCCATATATGCCAATCCGGTAAGGAATTCTTCATTTTTAAGATAGATATTTATTATTGAGCTTGTTTAAAGTTATTATGATAACGCGGGGATTTATATATCATTTTTTCAATGATTTATCGAGTTTTAATATCGGTAAACGTTACATACAACATAGAATCCCATTATATGGAGATAAGGTACAGTAAAATAAAGTTCCCGGAGATAATAAGAGTATTTAATAAAGTAAGATAATCTATTTTTTTAGACTGTTTGATATATAGATTGCAAAAATAGGTTTCCCCTTCTTATCCCCCCTTATCTTTTATTATTTTGTAATCTTTACAGATTTCGCAGAAAAAGAAAACCCTTTTACCATTTGGGTTGGATATTTCAGGAAAGTCTGAAAGCATTTTACACTTTCGTTTGGACATTTCAGGAAGACCTGAAAGCATTTTACACTTCCGTTTGAAGATTTCAGGAAGACCTGAAAACGTTTTACACTTTCGTTTGGACGTTTCAGGAAGACTCGAAAGTATTATATACGGCTACACTTAATCTTAATATACGTTATGAATGATTTTCCGGAGAGGTTTATTCTTTATAAGGTTCACATATGTATACTTATTAAACGAGCAGACGGATATCTATGATAGATGCACGAAGAAGGATATTATTCCTATTTGAAAAAGTTTCAATTTATCCTCCGAACTCACGTTATGATAAAAAGCCATAATCTTACTTTCTGATACATAAGATTATTTATTCCAGTATCTTTCTTCTAAAGGGGTAATTTTGCCATTGGTAGATTTTCATAACATTGTGAAACTATTCCGGCAGCATTCAGCATACTTTTGAATGGTTGCGAAACCATTCCCAACACTCCGGGCATAATCCTGTGAGTGTTTCCCATTATTATTTTTGTTTTTACTATAGTTCAACCCGCTGCGGAGTTCTTGTTTCTATACAGAGCATATCTTATGAGTAAGCAATACCATACCCAAAACTTTGGTGTACTTTCGCACTTAAGCAATACCCGGTTATACTTTTGCTTATAGAAGCAAGAAGAACAAAAAAAGACAGGATTCTTTATCCCTGCCTTTTATGTTTATGAAAAGTAATTGTTATTTCTTATTTTAATAAATCGTCTTTTCCGGTCACCTGTTCGTATGCGGCGCGGTAGCTTTCATAATCCGTACCCATAGACATTGCCCGTAATATATCTATCCGTTTCTGGATAGGGGGGTGGGTCGAAAAGAGGGATTCTTTTTCCTTCTTTGATTTGGGCTTGTTAATACACATAGCTGCAGCCATATGGCCCGGATCGAATTTTTCGCTATCCCCGGATATTTTTACAAGAGCATTGGCAAGGCTATCCGGGTCGCGTGTAAAATTCACCGCCATTGTATCTGCCAAATATTCGCGTTTCCGGGATAAGGAAAAATAAAACAGTTGTGCAAACAAAGGGGCTAAAATCGCAAGCAAGATTACCGCAACAATAATCACCAATTGGATAACACCATTGCCTTCTTTGCTATTGCTGCTACTTCTTCTTCCGCCTCCCCAGATGAATGAGCGCATCAACAGGTCGGAGATGATTACAATGGAGCATAGCATCACACTGGCAAAGGTCATATACATAACATCCCGGTTGTATATATGGGACATTTCATGTGCCATTACGGCTTGCATTTCCTGGCGGGTCAGCTTTTCGCGTAACCCACGGGTAATGGCAACAATACTTTTCTCCGGTTTTGTGCCTGCTGCAAATGCGTTCAGGGCAGGGGTATCTATAACATATATTTTAGGCATGGGTAAACCCGATGCTTGGGACAGCTCTTCAATAACATTATGCAAGACAGGATCTTCGTACGGAGTAATTGCTTGTACATTCATTCCCCGCAAAACCACTTGCGCCCCGTTTGTCATGGCTACAACAGATTGTATCGCCCATATAATGGTAGCTATGATTATTCCGGTTATGATTCCCTTGCCCGATAGAGGATCGGGATCAAACAATGCACCGATCAATCCGCCCAGAACAAGTAATAACAACCCCATTCCAAAAAAAACAAGCCATGATTTGCGCTTGTTTTTTGATATTAATTCGTACATGATAGATTCTTAATTAGCTTAGAACGATACTTTAGGAGCCTGACGAGCTTCAGGAGTTGACATTTCAAACAAATCACGATGTGTAAAATGGAACATCCCTGCAATTATGCTGTTGGGAAACACCTGGATTTTGTTGTTAAAAGTTGTCACCACCTGATTGTATAACTGGCGTGCAAATGAAATCTTGTTTTCCGTCGTAGAAAGTTCTTCTTGCAGATGTAAAAAGTTTGTATTGGCTTTTAGTTCAGGATAAGCTTCCAGTTGAACCCGTAATCCGGACAATGCCGAGCTAAGCAGGTTATTGGCTTCTGCCTTTTGAGCAACGGTTTGCGCTTCCATTGCTTGGGAACGGTATTGAGTAACTTTTGTCAATGTTTCCTGTTCATGTTTGGCATATCCTTTCACCGTTTCCACTAAATTGGGGATCAGCGCGTACCTGCGTTCCAATTGAACATCTATATTATGCCATTCCTTATCCACATTGTTACGCATTTTGATCATGCCGTTGTATAATCCAATTGCCCAAAGGAGCAAGAGAACAACTATTCCGATAATAATTAATAATACTGTCATTTTGTAATTTCTTTGATTTATTTTTCTATAAAATTCTTTAACTCACTGGTATCAAAAACTGGGCCATCGGTACATACACACCGGTTTCCTTGAGTTGTTTCCGTTACACAACACAAGCAGGCGCCTATTCCACAAGCCATTGTGTTCTCCAGGGATACTTCACAGGGGATATTCGCCCGGTCTGCCAATTTGGCAATAGCTTTCATCATCACTTCCGGACCGCAGGTATATATCCGGTCAAAATTTCCGATATTCTTCCAGATGCTGTGTTCGGTTATCAGTCCGCGTTCACCAACGGAGCCATCGTTGGTAATGCGATAGACTTCACCGTATGCATTAAACTCATTTGTCCAGGACAGGGCTTCTGCGGTTTGTCCCCCTATTAAGATAGTGGGGTAAATGTTGTTGTGGGAAAGCACTTTGGCCAGATATAATAAAGGAGCAATTCCGCAACCGCCACCAACTAACAACGGTTTTCTTACATTTTCCGTTGTAAATGAATTTCCTAACGGGTATAATATATTGAGCTTATCTCCTTTTTTCAATGTACTTAATGTCTGGGTGCCGTCCCCAACCTTACGAATGTAGAAACGAAGTTCGCGTGTTGTATAGTTGACATCACAGATGGAAATAGGTCGACGCAGGAATGTTTTTTGCGTATTGGGAACCAATATATTGACGAATTGACCGGGAAGAATAGCTTCCAGATCTTTATCTAACTCAACCAACAATTCAAAATCATTAAAAGATAATGGCCTTATTTCCTTGACCGTGAAATCACAGATATGCTTCATTTTCCATCTTGTTTTATCTGGTTTTATAAACGGATATTTACTGTTTTTATTTTCTGTCTTCGTGAAAAACCTCCATGTTTCCAGGCCGTTTGTTTTCGATATCGAACCGAAGGAATGTTATTGCCTTGTGAAAGCCATAATTTCCTGCAGCTCCCGGATTAATATGCAATAGTTTATGTTTTTTGTCGTACATTACTTTGAGTATATGGGAATGGCCGCAAACAAAAATATCAGGATTATATTGTTCGATTAACTCTTTACTGTATGGATTATACCTGGGCGGATATCCTCCGATGTGTATCATTAAGATATGTAAACCTCTGGCTTCGAAAAGTACGTGTTCTTCTAGTTTTGAACGAATATCAGTCCCATCAATGTTTCCGTATACTGCCCTTAGCGGTTTAAATTTTTCTAATTTATTTAATGTTTCAACATTCCCGATATCTCCCGCGTGCCAAATCTCATCGCAAGGTTTGAAAAAGTTGAATATTTGTGGGTGCAAGACGGCATGTGTATCGGACAGAACTCCTATTTTCATAATTAGTAATATAGAATTAGTATCTATATTAACGGAGAAAACGAGTTTATTGGTCTGTCTTTGGCGAAATTATTTTTGCTTTTAAACAAGGAGAATATTCAATTTGTTTTTTAATTCAGTATAACTCCCACCTTTAAAGTGAATGAAAAACCGAATTTCACTACTTGCTTGGATTGAGTTGAAGGCGGATAAAAGTAAGTTTGTCCGTCTTTCGATTCCTGAACAAATGACAATACATTACCTCCCAGATCAATCATGAATCGTTTGATTTGAAATTTGTATCCGGCTCCGGCTCCGATATCCAACACATGAATCTTGGCAAATCCCCTGTAGTGGGCACCAAGGGATAAATAAAAATTCGTATCCCAGATGCGTGCAATGGGATAAAATCGTATGCCCGCCCAAAAAGAATATCCCCAATGATGATTGTCAAACCGGATAGGATCTTGTTTATCCACTCCTTTGTAGAACAGATAATGAAGGTTGACATAATAAGGTAAAATAATTCCGGCGCCTATTTCCGTGGCAAAAAGAGAATTGAATCTATATTCCCATAAAAAAGGTAATTCACCTCTTATGAGGGAAACAAGATCGATACTTAATGTGTTTTTGCCTCTAATATCTTCGATGTCTTGTTTTATTTCTTCTGTGTCTGAAGGAATATTTACTGATAGAAACGTTGGTTCTGCTTCGAATATGGATTTACCTGGGAAAAGAGCGAATGGTTCATCAATAATATGTTCTTGCTGCAAAAGTGTTTGGGCAGTTGAATTATTCATAAATACTATGAAAAATAAAAACAAATATCGATAGTTTTTCATAAATGGAATATTCCTGTTCCTTTCTTATTTATTAATAGAAGTTATAATTTAGTTGTTGATTTGATTACTTGCTTTCTTCCTTTTACCTATTTTATCCGTTTTATCCTTTCTGTTTGTTGCCTGTTGCCATTGATAACCTGTAACTTCTGTTGTTAATTAAAAAATGGGTACTGTTGCGAACATTAGTTATTAAGTTTTATATCCTGATTAAGAACTCATGACATAAAACAGGCCAACATGGCAATAAGTTCAACGTATTTTTATCTAAAATATAATTCCATATAAAAAATTATATAGTTGTTATCTCAAATCCAAATAGATAAATCGGGTTTTGTGACTATTCTATAATCAACAATGGCTTGTCCGAAAACCCGGGCAATGAATTGTACGTTGTCCTCTCATGAAATAAGTTGACAAGAAAAGTGTTTAAAACTTTTCAAAATATAGGAAAATAAATGGACAAAGGACATTGTACTTTCAGTAGTCAATTCAAGAAAAAATATGCGGAACCGTAAGCCCGGTGAAGCCAAATCTGCGAGGTCTGCGGGAAAAATAAAACCGTAACAAGCAGAAAGGGTAAAGCCTATAAACGATTCAATTACGAATTACGAGTATAAATTATAAATTACGGGCAGTAGCCAAGTACAAATGGCGAAGCCCTCAACGGAGTTAATTATGAATAGAAGAAGAAAGCAACAAGGAATACAAATTAAGAGAAATTATGCAAGTTCATTATTATAATTCCTTAATATCTTCCAGAATTTTATCCCACTTTTTATTAGTGAATTTAGGACCTATTTCTTCCACTATTTGAGAAGCGAGATAAGAACCTATTTCTCCACAACGTTGCATATCATATTTATTCACATAGCCATACAGGAATCCGGATGCATATAGATCTCCTGCTCCCGTAGTGTCAATGCAATTAGTAGGAAAGGCCTTTATATTTTCTTTTTTTCCATCTCCCATAATCAAAGAACCTTTTGCCCCGACCTTAACAACCGCTATTTTTGTTTTGTCTGCCAGATAAGACAAGGAATCATCAATAGACATTTTAGAAAAAGTGGTCGCTTCTTCTTCGTTAGCAAATACAATATCTACGTGATCTTCAATAATTGTATGTAAAAAGTCTATATTCTCTTCTACGATATTATAACTTGCCAAATCCAACGAAACTTCCAAGCCGTGTTTCTTGGCAGTTATAATGGCTTTGTGTATAAGATCATGGTTTTGTAACAGGTAACCTTCAATATGGAATATATCATATCCTTTGAAAATATCTTCGGAAATGTCATGTATATTCAATTCCGAGGCAACACCCAAATATGTAGCCATTGTTCTTTCTCCATCGGGAGAAATCAATGCCGTACAGAACCCGGACATTTTATCGTTTTTATCTACTATTAAGAGTGGATGTACGTTATGATTAACCAGGTCTGATGAAAAAGCAGTACCGTATTCGTCGTCGCTTACCTTCCCAACAAAAGCAGTTTGAACCCCTAAGCGAGACAATGCAAAAATAGTATTTGCAGCGGACCCTCCGGAAGCAAAAGTGCGATTAAGGTTTTGGGTCGCATTTGCCAGCTTTGAAGCAGAATAGGCATCAACTAATTGCATGCTTCCTTTTGGCAGGTTTTGTTTTTTTAAAAAATCATCATTATCAATGCGTATTAGAATATCAACTAACGCATTTCCCATTCCTAATATTCTTTTCATCTTGATATATAGATTAATAAAAACAAAAGCCGACATGTTTTGTCGGCTTTTTGCTCCCCCTGCTGGACTTGAACCAGCGACCCTCTGATTAACAGTCAGATGCTCTAACCAACTGAGCTAAGGAGGAATTTAGACAATTCTGTTCTGTTGTTTTGTGGATGCAAAAGTAGCCTTTTTTTGAATATAAACAACGTTTTTGTAAAAAAAAGTGGGATTTTTTTTCTTTAATAGAATGTAATTGTTTTTCAGGTTATTCTCATTCCTTGAATGATTGAAGTGTCTCAAATGTGATGAAATAGTTGTATGTCTTTTTTGATTTCTTTGTGAATTCGTGTAACCTTGCCGGTGCTTTCTTCTCATTCTTTTATCAATATTCAACGTTTCGATGTTCGAGGCTGCACTTCATGGTTCAGGCGCTTTGTATTTCATAATGATGGCAATTAGCCAATGTTTTATTGTTGTTTTCCTCTGTTTCATTATTTTTTATCGGATATTTGTCATGATGCAACCTTCAAATTATGTTCAGGGAGCCTTGCTCTAGTATAGTAACCTTCAAATTGCTTTTCTTTTGATAATATAAATTACTGTGACATGTTAAAATATTAAATTGCTAAATAAAATAATAATTAACTCCTTGTTTCGTTGTTGAAATACAATAAAATATAATAGAAGTAAATAAGCAGAATATGTTTGACCTATTGCATGAATTAAAAAGTAACAAGTGAAAAATTATTGTGGAACTCTTGTAAAATTATTTATATTTTGGTTGTTGTTTTTTGCATTTACAAGAGGATTATTTTTAATAATCTATAGTAATTTGCTTTCGGGCATTCCTTTGAAAGAAATATTAGCTGTTTTTTTTCATGCACTACGCCTGGATATCGCAACTGCATGTTATTTAATGACTATTCCTTTGTTGATTTTTACGATACAGCTCTGTTTTCAGCACAAGGTTATGACCGTTTTATTGCGTATTTTTACAATCATTGAATTAACCGTTCTTTCTTTCATTTTCTTTGCTGAAGTAGGGATCTATGGAGAATGGCGTAGTAAATTAAATTATAAAGCGTTGGTTTATTTAAATCACCCGGATGAGATATTCAAAACAGCAACATCTTCACAAATTGTTCTTTTTACTTTAGGCACGGTAATACTGGTGGTTGTTTTTTATTACTTATTTAATCGATTTGTAATAAAACCTCCTATTGTTCCTCAGAGGAAAGCTTTTATAAAAGCTCCTGTTTCTTTGATTCTTGTCTTTAGTCTTTTTGTTGTAGGCATGCGTGGTGGAATTGATTCTATCCCTATAACACAAAGTGCCGCTTATTTTTCCCGCCATGAAATGTTGAACGATGCGGCTGTAAATCCTCATTGGAACATTGTGCTTAATATTATTGATTTCGGATCATTGGAAGAAAATAATCATTTTTCTTTTATGGACAGTCAAAAAGCGGAGGAGATTGTCAAAAACTTGCAAGAGGTACCCAAAGATACTACAGTTCAACTATTAAATAGAAAAGATATTAATATTGTTATTCTTTTGTTAGAAAGTTGGACCGCAGATGTTGTTGAGCCTTTTAGCGGAAGTAATGAAATAACACCTTATTTTAATTCGCTAACTCAAGATGGACTTTTTTTTACTCATTTTTATTCAAATGGTCATCGTTCCCAGCAAGCTATTTGTAGTATTTTAAGTGGCTTTCCCCCCATCCCAAATTATGACATTACAGATAATCACAGCAAATATAAATACCTCCCAAGCATTGCCGATGTGCTTAAACAAGAAGGGTATCACTCCTCTTTTTATTTTGGAGGAAATCTGGACTATGGTAATATAAGAGCGTTTTTATTACATGAAAATTTTGATGAGATTGTTGAAGAAAGGGATATTGATAAAAAGATACCGCGGGGAAAGTTAGGGATTCATGATCAATATATGTTGGATTATCAACTTGACATGCTGGATAAACAGAAAGAGCCTTTTTTTAGTATTTTATTTACATTGAGTTCTCACAGCCCATACGATCAACCGAAAAATGTTAAAGAATTGGATTGGGATACGGCGGAGGTGAAGTTTTTGAATTCTGTTAAATATACGGATTACTGGCTCGGGCAGTATTTCGAAAAAGCAAAAAGTAAATCCTGGTATGATAATACATTGTTTATCCTGGTTGCAGATCATGGACACCCCTCCCATCTTAACAGATCGTATTATGAAACTAATTATCATAGAATCCCGATGCTGTGGCTTGGCAATGTACTTAAAGAAGATTTTAAAGGGAAACAATGCGATATTATAGGTTCCCATGTTGAGATTCCACAGACATTACTTGCTCAATTGAATTGCAATACGGATTTATTTACATGGGGAAGGAATATGTTTAACCCATACAGTAATCAATACGTATATCATGAAATTACAAGAGGTTTTGGCTGGGTGACCCCTCAAGCGAGCTATACTTATTCAGCAGATATAAATGCTGTTCAATATTATTTTGGAGATAAATCTAAATTAAATATGCTGCTTTTAGATGGGAAAGCATACGCTCAACGACTTTTTGAAACGTATCTTTCATATTAGGTTAGGAGTTAATAGTGAAAAGTTAAAAGCACACTGAACGAACGAAATCGCTTCATTATGAGGTATGAAGCAATCATATACCTTGTTCTTCTGTATTCCAACTCTTTGGACTGCTTAATTCTTCACAGTGACGGTTTTGTTTATTCACTATGTCATTGTGAGTGTTTAATGATAAGAAATCAAACAACAGGAAAATGACAGTAAGCATAGGTTAATAGCGTCATTGCGGACTTGATCCGCAATCCCTCCCCTCTCAAAAGAAAGGGGATGCTGAAACAAGTTCAGCATGATGGTAATATGTTAGTTAAGAGCGAGGTAGAATCTCTGTCATTAGTAGAACAAAGCAATTGAGCTTGCCAGTTCAACGAAGTCAATCCCGTCTATAACTTCTATAACTTCCTGTAACTTGTGTAACTTCTATTCCAATATTCCAAATTATACTTTTGCATGTTCCAATATCATGATATTGGTAATTAGACCTATAACGGGTTCGTTTGTTTTACCTGTTCTGGAGACAAATACATCCTGGCATCCATGAACTCCTGCCATTGCATTTTTTGCTTCTAAAAGATTGGCACTGATTGAAATAAAACAGGCGCAATCCAGCCAGATATTGTTTTCCGATTTTTCTCCATCTTCGATAAATTTGTTCAACGTTATTTCATCTACATTTACTTTTTCAAAAGCTTTACTTGTAATGTATTTGGTAAACTCACTTCGATGAATAATATATCTTAATGTTTTGTCATTATTAAAAATAGCATAACGATTATACTTCTTAAAGCTATCCATATTCAGAATATCTTTGATTGTAGTATCTTTACTTTCATCGTAAAACAGCTTGACAATTTCATCAAAGGGAATCATAACATCCAATGCCTTGACAGATGCGATTTTCTCATCTGAACTTAACGTCTTTATAACTTCCTGATATGATTTTGACGCTGCATCGAAATTCGATTTTCCGAAATAGAAAGCTAAAACAGTTCCGACCCAGGTACCCCATATCGGTAATAAGCTTTGTCCGATGAAATCCAAATTCCTTTCGTTTTTACTAATAAAAAGTTGATCTACCAGTAAAAGTATACCGATTATAGATGAACCAATTAATATGGAATAGACAACAATCTTTGATATCCCTTCTCGAGCGTCTTGGTTTTTATCCTTTTTATTTTTCATGATTGTTTTTGATTAGTCGTTAAAATAATCTTATTCTATGATCTGATCACAAAGATATATAAAATATGTCTTTATTATCTGATTTATTTCTTTTTCTGAAATTAACTGTAGACAACTTATATTTACTATTCTTAGCCACAAAGGGACACAACGTTTTTTTACAAAGGGGGAGAAGATCGTATTATTAACGTGAATTCGGGGTATAAATTGAAACTTTTTCAAATACGAATAATATCTGCATAGTATGTCGTCCATGAGCTTGTTTTATAGGTACCCATATATGAAACTCACAAATAATAGGCCTTTTGGGAATCGTTCATAGCATA
>JAVBLM010000022.1:0-28797 GCA_031553535.1 Bacteroidales bacterium
CTACACCGGGGATTTTTATTCTTTGGGATAGTTTATCTACCAAAGGTTATGGCTGCGACAGTATCTATAAACTAAACCTTACCGTTACGCCAACCTATTTCTTTAATGATACGCTAACAACCTGTCAGAACTCAACTATCAGTTGGCATAATAGACAAATAAACACTCCTAACACGGGAACTTTTATTTACTGGGATAGTTTAACAACAAAAGATTACAACTGCGATAGCATTTACAAGCTAAACCTCATCGTAAAACCAACCTATTTCTTTAACGATACACTATCTGTTTGCCAATATACAAGCGCGGACTGGCACAATATAGAACTGCCGACAGCTAAATTCGGAACCTTTACTTATTGGGATAGCTTAAAAACCGTAAATTACAATTACGACAGTATATACAGGCTCACTTTTGTCGTAAATCACACTCCTGAACTTAAGTCAGCTATTCCCAATGATACCTTGTGTTCAGGGACAAGAACGTCTTCAATTGCCTTTAACGGCACGGCAAGTTCATACGAATGGTTTGCAGAGGGCGATGTTATCGGAAGTATTCCTACTGAAGCACAAACAGGAAGTTTCAAATCGTATGCAGTGGAAAATAAATCCCAAACAATACTGACAACAAAAATAACAGTAACTCCGAAATCGAAATATAATAATACATTGACATGTACCGGCGAGGCGGATAACTTTAGCATTTCCGTATATCCTGAAACCTATATCAATGCAGTAGTAAACGATTCATTATTCTGCGAAGGAAGCGATATTAAATTCGATATATTAAATCATGAAGAACTGAGCAATTTCCAATGGAGCGGCCCTGATGATTTCTCTTCGTTCATATACAATCCGGTTATTGAGAATGCCTCTGTTAAGAATTCAGGAGTATACACGATCGAAGCAACCACCATTGACAATTGTCCGGCCACTTCCGCCACATTAACGGTTTCGGTTCTTCCTTCTGTTATTTTGGACTTGGAAGACACGGTTTACATCTGTAACTCCGATGCAACCATCTCTCCCAATGCAACAAATGCAGACCATTATATATGGAACACAAAAGAAATGACAGAAAACATCACCGTTTCTTCTCCCGGCACCTATTGGGTAATAGCCTATAACAAACGATGCCAGGCAGCCGACACAACCAATGTCGTTGAAAGACAAATTCCCGACTTTAAAATAGATACCATAGGAAATGTATGTGAAGACGGCAGCATGCAGTTATACGTTGATGTGGAAAATGCAGACTACAACTGGCTCACAGGAGAAACTACCGACTATATAACAATATATCAGAGCGGTCTATATGGGGTTTATGTTTCCATGATGGGATGTACAACCTTACAGAATATAAACATTGAATGCCCTTGCAGTTTCTGGGTACCCAATGTATTTACCCCAAATGATGACGGGGTTAATGATACATTTATTCCGATTCCAATGTCTGCATTAAATACTTTTTCTATGCAGATATACGACAGATGGGGCAGTATGATCTTCCGCACAGAGACCTATTCCGCCTGGGACGGCACATATAATGGAAAATATGCCAGTATGGGCGCTTATTCTTATGTGATCTATTATTCTTGCCTGAGCAGTCCGAATGAAATGAGAAAAATGCAAGGAAGCATATCTTTAATACGATAACCCTTTGCAGGAATTAAGAGTTAAGAATTACGGAAATAAGGAGCGTCATTGCAATGACGCTCTTTTGTTTGTTCGGTGTGTAATTCATAACCAAATATTCCCTCCGTTCGACTTATGCCCCTACTTCGACTGTCTTACTTAAGCAGACGATGCCTGTCCAATGTTTTTTAGTAAAACGTATTCATTTATTTATGTAGATTAAAAGATAAAACCTGTAATAATAAAAACGGCTGGAGCATAGCCTCTGCTAACTGTAGGACAGGGTAGATTTGAGGAATCTAGACTGAATCACGCTGACAAACAGGATAGATTTATGGAATCTAGGTAGAACCACGTCGACAGACAGGGTAGATTTGCGGAATCTAGGCAGAATCACGCCGACAGACAGGGTAGATTTACAGAATCTAGGCAGAACCACGTCGACAGACAGGGTAGATTTACGGAATCCGGACTGCCATCTGCCGATGACAAGTTATCTATTATATGAAGTTGTCAAAAGTTGAAACAGGAGATTAACTTCGTTGAGCCCGCAAACTCGGTTGGTTTCCTACGCCAACCCTTCGGCTTTTATTCCTCGAAATGAAGCTCTTAACTAACATATTGCCGTCTTGCTGAACTTGTTTCAGCATCCCCTCCTTTATTGAGGAGATTAGCTCGACTAAAAGTCTTTCTGCCCTCATATGCTCCGCGTTCGGGCGCGGATCAAGTCCGCAATAGCGCACTTCCACGACTGTGAGGAGGAACGACATGCACCCAAACGCAAAGCAGGTGAGTGCATCAAACGAAGTGAGATTATCTCTATTCATTTTATTTCAACTTTTGACAACTTCATATATATTTTTTTAAAATAAGGCAACAATTTATGACTTTTTGGCATCTATATGTATACAAACTTATAATAAGCTTATGAAACATTTATTATCATTTCTTATCTTTATTACAAGTTTTTATCATGCCTATACACAGATTCCATCTACGCAGGGAAAAGAATTTTATTTTTCATTCATGCAGAATGGGTATAGAACATGTAATTCAGGGGGAAATACTACTTATGAATCTTTAAGCTGCATAATCAGTTCCCAAAAAAATTGTTCCGGAACCATTTCCAATCCAAACACAGGCTGGAGTACCAATTTTAGCGTTTTCGCCAACGGAATAACAACGATACCTATTCCGGTAACACAATCGTACAGTACAAATTCCGAAGTGGTGGAGAACTTGGGATTAATCGTATCTGCAACAGACACGATTTCATTATATATTGCCAACGAAGCTACAAATTCGTTCGACGCATCCAATGTATTACCTACAGGAACATTAGGGAACAAATATGTTATGCAATGTTATATTCCTTCTCCCAGCGGTGTATCAGGCGCATGTAGTAGTAATGTAAAAAGTGCTTTTATCATTATTGCTACAGAAAACAATACTATTGTAGATATAACCCCAACATGCCAAACCCGTGCAGGCAGGCAAGCATACACACCATTTACAATCACTTTAAATAAGGGGCAAAGCTATCAAGTTATGTCGAATGAACGAGGAGCAAACGGCAATCTCTCCGGTTCTATTGTCGAGGCAAGGGATTGTAAAAAGATTGCTGTCTTTAATGGCAATATTCTAACCGGAATCCCCATATCCGAAACCGATGGATTTGACCATATTTTCGAGCAAGCCATACCTGTTTTCTATTGGGGAAACCAATTCGCCATTACCGGATCCGTAGCAAGAAAGGGAGACTTCTGCCGTATCACCACACTAAGTAATAATACTCATATAAAGTTGAATAATATTGTTCAGGCAACCATTAATGAATATGAAACCTATGAATTTTTACTGTCGGACAGCTCCGCATTTTTAGAAACATCAAACCCATGTGCGGTTTTCTTATACCAGACAACCGGCGAATATGATCATTCCCCCGATGGGGATCCCTCTATGCTCTGGATAACCCCGATAGAACAACAAGTAAAAGAAATTACGTTCGGAACCTTTACCGCAACAAATACAATCAATCATCATTATGTAAATATCGTCACTGCCACATCCGATGTAAGTTCAATGACTTTGAACGGCCTTGGCATTTCCCGCCAATTTTCTCCCTTAACAGGTAACCGTTCATTATCTTTTGCAAGGATAGAAATTCCACACGGAACACATACGCTCAAAAGTGATAGCGGATTTACTGCTTTCGTATATGGTTTCGGAAACGTGAGAGGATATGCCTATTCCGTAGGATCAAGTGCTATAGATTTAAGCAGGAATGTTATTATCAATAATACCGACCTGCTTAGCGAAACCACAACCAATAACAGGCACTATTGTTTAAATGAGATTCTTAATCTAAAGCTGAACACCAATTATGAATACGAATCAATCCAATGGAATATGGGAGACGGTACTGTATTAACTACTACAAGCCATACCATCTCACATCAATATAAAAAGTATGGAAAATATGTTGTTACGATTATCGTAAAGCATAAATCGCAAAATTGCAGGGAAAACTTATACGATACAATCCGTGGAATCATTAACATTCCCGATAGAAATATCATAATTAAAGATGCTATATGTTATGGGGAAGATTATACCAAATACGGATTTAATATTCCATTCGACAGTGCATCTACACAAATAGGAACGATCCGGGATACATTAAGATTAAAAGACACATATAATTGCGACAGCACCCATATATTAAGCCTAACGGTTAACCCCGTGTATTCTTTTATGGATACAATGATTGTTTGCCGGAACGCAAAGATATATTGGCGTGACAAACAAGTTCCTACTTCTACGTTAGGATCATTTATTTTGTCTGACAGCCTGAAAACCCATTCATGCAATTGCGACAGTATATACAACCTGTTATTGACCGTTACAAATGAAATACCAATAAAATTAAACTTCAATGATACACTATTCTGCAATGGAGATACGATAAAGTTCAGTATCCCGCCTTACACACCTTTTGTAAATTTGCAATGGACAGGACCTGATAACTTTTCATCTTCATTGTATGATCCTGTTATCCCAAACGTATCCGTTCAGCATTCAGGAATATATACTGCGAAAGCAGACACTGTAGATGGTTGCATCATCATACCTGACAGTATACGAATTACCGTTCTGCCGCCTATTGATTTACGATTAGAAGACACCGTGTTGATTTGCGTTGCAGATACAATACATACCTATTGCACAGGTGCCGATACATATCTGTGGAATACCGGTGAAACAAACAAAGACATTATCGTATCATCTTCCGGAACATACCGGATAAAAGCAAACAACCAACGGTGCAGCGCTTATGATACGACTACGGTTATAGAAATCAATTCGCTTGTGTTTCCTATTAACAAGACAGGAGATCTATGTGAAGATGACAGCATACTATTATTTGTATCATTAGGCAATGTACAATACCAATGGAGTACAGGGGATACAACGTCTATGATTACCGTTTCATCGGAAGGGGAATACCATGTTACATTATCTTATGAAGGATGTTCTACCTCGCAATCTATTGAAGTAATTTGCCCATGCGAGATTATTCTCCCAAACATATTCACTCCTAACAATGACGGATTTAACGACTTATATATTCCCGATGTTAAGTTCTCTCTCAACAGCTTCTCCATGTATATCTATGACAGATGGGGAAGGTTAGTATATCAGACGGATACATTCACTCCTTGGGATGGAAAAAGACATGGGACAGATGCAAGTGCGGGGGTTTATTATTGTGTTATTTATTATACTTGTTCGGAAAGCCCCAATGTAATGCGCACTTCCCAAAGCAGCGTTACTTTGGTAAGATAAGTTTTAGTATAAAATGCAACAAGCAGAAAGGATAAAGCCGATAAAAACAGATAAAGTGAAATTAACCACTAATCACTAACAACTATATTAATACTCAATAACCTCCAACACGTTACCATCCCTGTCTACATAAAAGATTTCTTCATATACTACAACATCCGTAGTACCGTTTTTCTTGGCTTTAAACTTATGTTTGATAGAATAAACATAATCTTCCCCTTTAGCCTTTAAATGATCAAATTCCGCACTTATTTTTCCTGACTCCTGCTCTGCTTTACTTAACTCATCTTTTAACTCCTGGTAAAGATGATCTACCTTATTTCTCCCGGATCCTTCCATATCCCTGATCTTTTCCTTCAGCAATGCTACAGATGCTTCGATTTCTACTTTTTCGGATTCGACCTCTTTATATAACCTGGTATCTTCCAACTTTAAAGAATCAAACTTGGTAAACCCTATGGCTTCATAAGATTTAGCATCTTCCAACTGTTTTTGCAGATATGTTTTTACGGCATCCTCTGTCTTCTTTTCATTCTCTTTTTGTTTTTGAATACATGAAACTGCCAGAAATGCGACAACAATTAATAAGAAATACTTCTTCATGATATAATGATTTTATTTATTGATAATTCTTAACCCTTTTTCTAATGCTCAACAAATGAAATATCTAAAATGTTCAATCAGCGGATAATATATGCTCAATATAGTATAGAAGTTACCAAAAGTTGATCTGGGAAATTATCTTACTGCATGCTGCCTTTAACAAAAAAAGGGCTGCCGGGGAGGCAGCCACAATTTGAATTATGAAAAAGATTTTATCGTTTAATACTCATCCGTTTGACTATCCGCTGACCCTTGTATTCCATCGAATAAACATAGATACCTGCCGATAAGCCGGAAGTGCTAATTTCTATATTGTTTGTCCCTCCTTCCGATTGTACGGTTTTATCATACAATAACTGGCCGTTTACACTATGAATACGGAAAATAACTTCACCTGATTCCGGAACACTATACCGGACTATCGTATTGTCATTGGCAGGATTCGGGAAATTCTGATCCATGGATATACTTACCTTTCTTTCTATTGATCCAATATCATCAATATAATCGGTAACACGTCTGATCCGAATTGTGTCATCATTCGTATAGGCATCGTAAGTATCCAAATATACGGTCAAGTAATATACCGTATCATTAGGAACCGTATAGGAATTTTTAAATGTATAGTTTTCTGTCGATAAGATTCTAACAGTTGGACCTGTTTCCGTAAAGTTCGCTCTTTTGTTTCCCTTAGAATCTTCTATCAATACCGAAATACGTACATTCGAAAAATCATACACATCAGAGCGGTTCCGTAATGTTACCCCTACATTAATGGCCTCCCCTGCTCTATCTACAACGGAAGGAAATGGATTATCTATGCTTACCAGATATACATCCTTCATATCGGTACATTCCTGAGCATCTGATGCCGTATTTGCCAGTGATGAATCACATACCAGGTATGCGAATACCGTCACTTGATATTCCGGATTCCATGGAACGGTATAACTGGTTTTGAATTCATAAGGAACCGTATTCCCTACAGCAATAGTGCCCGTATAAGTTTCTTTAAGATAGAGGTAAAGGGGATCGCCTGTTTCTCCCGTATCTATTTGTAATATCAAGCCTATATTGGAAAGATCCATATTACCTGTGTTGGCTATACTTATTGTTTGAGGCATTAAAGATCCTCCCATCAAACAATTTGTTGTACCTCCCGACATTTGATCAACATGCACGGATAGAGCAGGATTAATAACAATGGTATCCTTACGAATATCATTTTTAGGATTGTTATCAATAGATTTCGTCAAATAAGATGTTACAATATAGGTCCCTTTAGCAAGATCTAACAATTGAGTATCGGTGATCGTATCCGATTTCAATCCTTCCAGTAAACCTGTTAACGGGTAGGTGTTTTCGCTGATCAAATTGCCGTTGTGAGTTACTTCTATCGTCAACGCCGTATTATTTTCCGCTTTACTAAAGTCTATATTTTGATTCGTTTCATTTGTAACTACGATCTTCAATTCCTTTGCCTTCAACTCACATACCGAATACGAAGAGATCAGTGTTTTCGACACAGCCAAATCCTGGTTGGAACTGATCGCAATACGGTCAATCTGATGTATTCCTCCCGTTGTAAATGCCAGGAATGAAACAACTACACATGATGAATCCTGGTATTGGGAGAGATCTATTTTATAGTATTCCCAAGTAGGTGTCGTATATTGCGCTCCATAACGATACAGCCTCATCAATAAGGTGCTGGTTTTTCCTCCGTCATAAGTCAACAACACATCCATATAGTCTCTGTCCGCATCGTTCAAATCATTATTATCATGCTCATACCAGAATTCCAATACAGGCTCTTGTGTACGATTCAACTCCAATTGTCCTGTACTTACCATACTCATTGCTCCCGGCGTTCCATTAAACACCAGTTTCCCTGTTCCATAATAAGGGGCAATGATTGAATCCGGATCCATTCCCTGTTCTACCTTCCATACACTATCTCCCCTGATTTTCTGTACTGTTAAATGCGCCAGATCCGGTGTACTGAAATCGTCATCAAACGGTAAGGCAATTTTTGTATTGCGATATAACTGATTTAATATTGTATCATTGGAATGGATTGTATCTTTGCTATTGCTGATCCAAGCCGTCATATTATAATCTCCTGCATAGGAAACATTTACAAAGTCTTTCAAGTCAAATACCATTGATTGAAATGATTCTAATATTCCACTTTCAACAGTAACAATTGTATCAAAAGGAGGCAAACCCATAAGGTTTGTCATGCTAAAATAAAGTTCTATCCTATCTATAGAAAAATCATGATCTACGGTACCTACATTTGTTACCTCTAATTTTACAGGAACAAAATCAGGTGAACATAAAGTATTTGAATTTGCCGGTTCAACTATATTCGACAATGCCAAATCATACTTTTCAGGAGTAGCTAAACTATAAGCTCCCATAGTTGTATACCTTGTTCTTGCTATTCCGTCTATATTATCCAGAACTTCCGGCAAACGAGGGCACCCTAACCCTGTATAATCAGATAATTCTAAACTTTTTGATGGGTCTACAAAATTAGGTCGAATGGATACGGAATTACTATCACTCATAACAAGACCTTGAAATACAGGTAATGATGTTTGCGCACCTCCAACATATCCGATGTATTGAGGAGCAGAATAATTATTATAATCTATATCCCATAAACTGGAATATGATGAAAAATAAACCGGATAGGCATTGGATGACTCCATAACAATATTATTATTCTTTATTGCTTGTGCCGTTGCCGTCCCTGAAAATTCTATACCTCTACTTGCTCCTGTTCCTTTTACATATATTGAATTATTGAAGATATTCGAATTCGACAATATAGCTGAATAGATCCCCGCTTGAGTTCCTGTTGTATTAATCATTATTTCATTATTCGCTATCAAGCCATTCTCCGAACCATCATTAACAACCACTTTCCCATCTTGTATAATATAACGGTTATGAGCAGAAAGATCTATACCACGAATAGAGGAAGCTGTACCAATATGGTGAATTTTATTGGCATATAACGAACCACTGCTACTACTAATACGTATGCCATACCATGTAGAAGAAGTCGCACGGCTTTGTATACTGTTATAAGAGACACTCATACCATAGGTATTGTATAAATAAATACCTGTATTAAAGACATTGGTAATATTGTTATTTTCTATTATAACATATTTTCCCATTTGAGCAGCAGAACTAGTGCCTGATCCTCCATAAAAACTAATTGCAGTATGTCCTCCATTAATATTATTATTTGTAATACGAATATTCTCCACAGCAGTACTAGAAGCTTTGTATATGGCAACAACTCCAGCGGCAGGAGAAGCTGCTGTTGCATTTGCTTTTATATCACAATTAATAATTACTATATTCGTACATGCGGTAGTAAATTGAATTACATACGTTCCTGTTATGGGTACTGTTCCATCCAAAGTAATTCCATCTAAAATAAGGTTTTTTGTATTCCCTAATGTAGCAACAACTCCAGACGAAGGACGAATAATCACATTTTCTTTATCTCCAGATAAAGAAGTGATAGTTAATATATAATTTCCCATTATATCACCAAAACTTGTAAAATCCCAATTCTCCGGATATGTATCATCCTGTAACTTAAAGTACACGTCTCCACCTACTCCACAAATTTCCATTTGAGAAATTGCAGCTGCAACGCTCGAAAAATCAGCTCCTGATAATTTACCGATTATGTACTCTCCCTTAAATAAACTATCACATGCAGAAAAAGAAGCATTAACAGTATCATTAGCCTGATTCTCATCCAATCCAGAATTGTTTACTGAAGATATCCATGCCTTAATATTATTCGTTCCCAAATCCGGATGGAATAATGGAATATCAACTGTATCCACTTCAAAAATAGTTACGCTTTTTGAACCTGTTGTTGGCCATGAAAAGGAAGGTTTCGAATTTCCATTTAATGTCCATGAAACCTCTAAAGAAGTTATAGGTGTTGTTCCTTCATTTTTAAAAACAATTCTGGAGGAAGCAAAATCTGTAGTTCCTATATAATCGGGAATATCAATAATTTGTTGTAAAGAAACATCCATAGAAATCGGTGTCTCGTAATTATATGCTCCCATAGTCGTTTTTCCTGAACGAATATTTCCTAATATATCATAATGAACCTGAGGTACGGACGGACACTTATAATCTGTATAGTTTATGATTTGCAAATTAATTGCACTGTCCATATATACCGGATATATTTTCACGGAATGAAGATCACTTTTCACTGTATCTGTCCAAGACGACATAGTCCTTTTGGCATTTCCGGCATAACCAATATACAGGGGAGCGTAATAATTATTATAATCAATATCAGAATACGCAATAGTAGCCGGCACGCCACTTCCTAAATACATAGGATAATGGGTACTGTCCAACATCACAATAATATTATTTTTTGCATTTACAACCGATGATGCTGACGGTGTAAATTGAATCCCTCTGGCACCAGCTCCTCCTGATGTTATCAAAATGGAGTTATGAAAAATATCCACTGTAGAAGAACTTGAGTAAATGGCCGCACGATTAGATCCACCTTCCATATTACCTCTAATTTCGTTATTGGCACATAAAGCACCATCATTATCTAAAATTATTCCATGATACAAAGAATCTCCTGTTATACGGTTATTTTCAACTCTGCCTCCTCGTTTTGTATAACGGTAATAGATACCATAGAAACTTGTTAATTTTCCAGTCACGTCTTCTTTCTTACGTTGAGCTATAACATTGTTTAAAATATAGCTAGAATCTGCATAATAAGTGAAAATGCCATATTTGTCTATATTTTCAAAGGTGTTGTTTTGAATCAAAACATGAGTACAGTAAGCAGTACTACCGTCACTGTAAATATAAATTCCACAAGCTCCCCCATCAAACCTATTATTCAAAATGTTAACATTATGTATATTTTGCTGATTAGTAGATTTGAAATACATAGCTACATAATCCGATGAAGATGTTGTTGCTGTTCTAACAGTATCTGGATCACTTGGAAGTGTTAATTGACAATTGGTGATTTCAATATCTCTACATTCCCCTTTAAATCTTATTGCTCTTGCGTATGCATAATTTAAAACCAATGCACCATTTATCGTTGCATCAAAATGCAAATGTGAAAGCCGGATATAAGAAACATTATTTAAGGTAAATGCTGCATTATCCTCTTTCGGATTTCCAATCCTTCGAATCTTTACTTTATTGGAATCTTGTGACAAAGATGTAAATGTTACCGTATTTGTTGCATTTGCACCTGGAATTAACCCTGTTATTTCGACTGCATCATAATCTCCATCCTCCAACGCCATTGTTACCGGACCTTGTACTCCACAATAATATAATGCAGATATCGCTTCCGGCAAAGTCTTGTATTTTGATGTTGGTCCTACGGTATAAGTTCCATGCAAGGCAGAGTCACAACCAAAAACAGTCATTTTTAATGTGTCATTAATCGGACGCATATCATTAGAATTGTTCGGATTAGACGTCCATACAATCAGTTCATTATTTCCTGCAATCAAATTACTAATATCAACCAATTTGATTGGAGCAGACACTTCTTCCTGATTAAGATTTCCTGTCCAATTGAAAGCAACGCTTGTTGCTCCTCCGTTCAATTTCCAATAAATATCTGCACTTGTTATTGTCGATGCCCCTGCATTTCGGATAGTAACCTCAAGCGGATATGATCCGTTAACCATTTCCAGCCCACTTGGTGAAACTATTTCAGCAGGGTAAATATCTAATGCTACCGGATCTTTATGATATGCCCCTACTGTCGTAGTTGTTTTACGTACCGTATCCCGAATATCAGTAAGAACGTTCGGCAATCTACTAACTTGCAAACCATCAGTAGTACTTAAAGAAAGATCTATACTTGAATTAACAAAATTCGGATTGGAATTCATAGAGCCTTGATCTGTCAATACCTCTGCCTTCCAATCTGATAAAGTAGGCGTTGCGACTCCTGCAAACCCTATATTACCTCCTGTTTGATTGTAATAATTATTGTAGTTTATATTAGATAAAGGGATATTTGCTGCATCAGCAATATAAATAGGATAATTAGTAACAGCTGTACTACTGGTATTGGTTACCAAGTTATTGTTTTTAATTTCCAGGAATGTAGCTGCGCTGTTTGCCACAGCTAATCCATATCCTGTTGATGTTCCTTTTACATAAACCGAATTATGCAAGATTTTCGCATGTGTATTGGCAGCTATATAAATACCTGATCTACCATTAGTAGTAACGTTATCTCCTCTAATTTCATTGTTAATGATTAATGCACTATCTTGAGTACTCGTATTTATACTTTCTGTATAAATTCCATGATACATTTTGTAAGCATGAATTTTATTTTTTATTATATTGGCAGATCCTGTATTTAGATATATCCCATATAACTCACCGGGAGTAGCTAAGTTTCTCTGTTCTATCGTATTATTGGTAATCTCAGTAGAATCGCAATAATTAAGTCTCATTCCATAAGTATCAACATTGCGAATAATATTATTTCTAATTACTATATTCTTATCTCTAACCGTAGAAGAAACATTGAAATAAATCCCATAAGCTCCTCCTTCTATAATATTATCTAAGATGCGAATATTAGTATTAACGGACGTGCCTGAAGGTCTGTAAACAACCGAATAATTTGCAGATGTAGTGGCTGTAGCGATAACATAAGATGATAATTTACATCCACTAATCTCAATATTATTACATCCATTTTTCAAAATAAGCGCTCTTCCATAAGCAGGAGTTCCACTTGTTGTAGTTCCGATTAAAGCCAGGTTGGATATCTTTACATTGGAAACCCCATCCAGAATAAAAGGAGCTTCTTCTGCATTTGTTGCACCCGCCCGCTGTACTTTGGTATTGGTAGTATCTCCGCCTGAAGCCGGCATAAAAATAACCATATTAGTATCGTTTGAACCTGCGATTTTACCTTGCAGTGTAACGGTCTCTACAAAGGTATGGTTAGGTTCCAATTCGAAAATAACCGTACTATCTATCCCGCAGGTATACAAAACTTTAACCGCATCGGCAATTTCGTTGAAATAGCCATTAGGGCCTACAGTATATACTCCCCGCATAGTCATACAGCCATAACCCGAAACCGATATAGTATCATCCGCCGGAAAGTCATCAGCCAAAACGGTTCCGCTATTTTTAATTTCGTTAATCCATACAGACAAATTGTTATTTTCTAATGCATATTCCACTTCATCTAATGAAATTATTACCGATTCGCCTGTTTGCAGATTACCTGTCCATGTAACCGATGTTTTGGGTCCGTCGTTATTGAACGACCATCCTATAGTAGCTTCCGTTAATGTGGTTACCCCGCCATTTTTCAATACAACTTTAATAGTATCTTTACTTCCAGGAACAGGATATGCTTTCCAATCTACTACTTCCGACAATACGGCTTCCACATTTAAAGGTGTTGATGCATATGCGCCCATCACGGTCTTCCCTGCACGTACATTTCCCTTTATATCTGCAGTTATGTATGGTAATGCATCACATCCCAAACCGGTATAATCTGATAATTCCAAACTTGTAGTACTATCTATAAAATGGGGTTGTACGCTTACAGAATTATCATGCTTAGCGGTATCCCATGCGCCTATTGATGTAAAACGAGTAGTTCCATCATAAGCAATATAAGGCTTTGAATAATAATTATTCGAATTTAATTCATAAATCCCTCCTTGTATGCAAATAGGAAAGCAAGAGTCGGCAGCCATTAAATTATTATACTTTATAACCGCCCCATAAGAATTAGTAGCAAGGTTGAACGCGGAGACACCGCTTCCTCCTCCTGCAAATATTGAATTAAAATAACATTCCACATTAGAACTCGTCCTTATCGTAATCCCATTAAAAGCACTGTTATTTGCATTAAAACGGCCCGTTCTGTACATAATTATGTCATTATTTGTTATTAATCCGGGCGACGCAGGCAGTTTATTCATATTATCTATCATCATACCGAATGGAGCATTATGCTCTGCACGTTGTGTAAGTTTATTTCCATTAATCTTACCTACGTTTGACTGGCTTACATAAAGTCCATAATAATAACTACCTGATGGGGTCGTTCTTCCCAATACTGTATTATGCGAAATACTTGGAAAATTAGCATAGTATAAATTAACACCAAAATAATATGCATTGTTTATATTATTACTGTCTATAATAACATTTGTGCCATAATCAGATGCTATACCACCATAAAAATGAATACCTGCATATCCACCATTTATATCATTACCAACAATACGTATATTATCAGCTCTACCTGTATTTTGAGGTTTATAAATACCATAAATTCTCGTCGAGTTCTTATCTGTAACAGCTAACGGATTAGCCATGATTTTACAACCAATAATATTTATGTTTCTCACAGGTGCTTTAAATTCAATTGCCGCTAAAGTTGTTGTAGGATCAATAAAAATCTTTTCTATTGTAATATCATGCGTTGTATCAAAAATTATACTATTTATTACAACATCTTCGGCAATACCTGTGTGGGAAACAAATTTTAAGTTATTTGTAGAACTTGACCCTTGTATATTCCGAAATGATAAAGGAGCATATTTTCCCGGATAAATAGAAAATACAACAGGACCATTCACTCCACATGTTTCCAATATTTTCATTACTTTAGATAATTCGGTAAAATCCCCATGAAATTTTTCTACAGTATATGTTCCTGCTTCCAGAGGGCCATCACAAACCAACGTTGAAGCTAATAATGTATCATTAGTTGGATTTTCATCCGTTAAATTATTAGGCCGGGATGTCCATACTAAAAATTTATTCTCTCCCGCTACCAAATTATAATTGCCAAGAAATATAGGAGTTGTTATTCCGGTAGGAAGAAGTGATCCCGTCCAATTTATAGGGGTTGCATTAACCACTCCATTGACACTCCAGTTTATAATTACATCAGTTATGATATCAGCTCCCTGATTCTCAATAGTAACCGATACAGGTATAGACTTACCTAATATATCCATTTCCGGAATATTGATAAATGCATAAGGTGCAACATCCAACGAGTATTGTTCAAGAGTATATGCCCCCATAGTTGTAACTGATGTACGCTGTATCTCATTTATATCTTCAGTAACCTCCGGCAACATCGGACATCTTAAACCTACATTGTTTGCGATAGCAAGACTTACTCTAGTATCAATAAAAGAAGGCAATGTTTTTACGGAGTTAACATCAGTCTTTACAATATTCCGCCATGTTAAAAAAGAAATATGTGAACTTCCCGCATATCCGATATTCGTAGGAGCATAATAATTGTTGTAATCTATATCCCATTGATTTACATAAGCAATGCCGGTAAGATAGATTGGATAGCCAGATGCTGATTCTATAACTAAATTATTATTCTTAATGGTTAACACATTATCATAATTTTGAACTCGAATTCCTCTTGTTGCCCCTGTTCCTTTCATATATACTGAATTATTTAAGATAGAGGCATAAAGCATCTTATTTTCACCTGCCACCTCTATGCCGGTAGCTGTTGAAGAAGAAGATAGCATGATTTCATTATTGGTGACCAGATATTTTTTTGTTATATCATTATTTGAACTATTATAATATAATCTAATACCTGAAGCTGACGATGAGGATAAATCATCAGAACGTTGAATAATTCTATTCCCATTTATAAGACCTTTACATGTTAATAATTCCATTCCATACCACGCATTAGTTTGGCTCGTAATCTTACTTAAAATCGTATTGTAAGATAGGCTATTAAAATCTATAGTAACAGCAGATATACCGTATGCATAGAAATTTCTCATTTCATTACTATCAATCACTATGTCTGTACCTCGTTCTAATGTTGTCCCTCCATATATATATATACTTCGATTCCCCCCATCCATTATATTGTTAGTAATACGAATATTATTAAGGGTTCCTGTACCATTATTTTTATAAATACATCCATATCCACTATTGGTAGTTTCTGAGTTTGCCAATAATATACAATTATCAATAACTATATTTGTACAAGCACTCATAAACTGAATAGCATAGGTACCTGTAATAACATCAATAGTTATATCTCTAATAACTAAATTATTCATATTCCCTAATTCTATTCCAACACCCGAAACAGGACGGATTATTACTTGATCTTTATTTCCCGATTCAGATGTTAATGTTATTGTATTGACTGGACTTGAACCAGGAACTTGTGAGAAGATTATTGAATCTTGATATTCACCATTCTGTAATGCTAGTGTTACCGGTCCATTTATTCCACAAGTCATCATCCTGTCAATCGCCTCACTAACATTTGAGAACACTCCGTTCTGTCCAACTATATATGTTCCATTTAACATAGAATCACAAATAAAATGCTCATATGAGATTGTATCATCTCCAATATATTCATCTCCAGTCATAGTCACCCATGCCTTAACAAGATTTTGTCCCGTCTGATATATAATAGGAAATGGCTTTAAAGCTATCGTATCCGACTCTCCCCGCTGTAAATAACCGGTCCATGATTCTTGTTGCTGTCCTACATCGTTTAACTTCCAGTTTATCGTAGCTGAGATTAATGGAGTTGTGCCTCCATTTGTCAAAATTACTCTAACAGTATCGTTCTGATTCAACAAGGTAATATTCGGATTATATACTATTCCGGTTACAGCAGCATCAATACCAAGCAGTACTCCTTCATAACTACCCATTGTTGTTAAACCTACACGCGGAACTTTATTAATATCCATATCGACTGACGAAGAAGTAGGACATTCCAATCCAACATAATCAGCTAATTCCAAACTAATCGTACTGTCTATAAAATCAGGTTGTATTCTAACCGAATGGATATCGCTGGTAACAGTATCTGACCAATTAGAGAATTTTGTTTTACCGTTTACAGCATAACCGATATATTTAGGAGCAAAATAGTTGTTGTAATCTATATCCCATTGTTTCACATAAGTAATACCCGCAAGATAGATTGGATAACTATCATTGTCTTTCGATACTAAATTATTATTCTTAACTACTAAAACATTTGCCGCATCATTATTAATTCTCAATGCTTTATTAGCACCTGTCCCCCCCATGAATATCGAATTATTTACAATATTTGCCTTTATTCCGGTTGTGACGGATATACCGAAATAATCTCCTACCGAGTATAATGTGATTTCATTATTTGCTATTGTACTTCGTGTATTTGAATTATATGCATTACTAATATTCGTTAGATGAATACCGCTAGTCTTTGTAATTGCTTGTGTTTTTTGTTTTATCCTATTTCCGTCTATTTTTCCACTAATATAATTCAATGTCATTCCTCTCCACTCATCGAGTAAGTTACCATCTGAAAGATCCCGACTTAATATCGTATTATGTAATACACTCAATCCATCTATATATTGTAAATGTATTCCAAAGCTCGATTGTTTCTCTATAAGATTATCATTCACGAATATATTACTTCCATATTTATCAGTTGCTAATGCCGCTCCATAAAAATAGACACCATAATAACCACCTTTAATATGATTATTCAATATGTAAATATTTTCAGTATATCCACTACTAATGGGTCTGTTAATAACATTTTTTCCTGTAGCAATTACAGCTGTATCTGCCCACAAATTACAATTTTGGACAACAATATTACTACAAGGAGATAAAAATTGAATTGCATGTTCGCCAGCACTGTTATTTACATCAATTGTTATTGCTTCAATAACCAAGTTATTCATCTGCCCTATTATCACTCCGGATCCTGAAGCCGGTTTAACAATGACATTGTCACGATTTCCGGAACCAGATTTAATAGTAAGGGTATAATTCGCATGAACATTACCCTCCAATAATGTTAAATCGATAGGTTCCAAATAAGTATCATCCGCTAATTTAAAAGTAACATTAGATGACATGTCACATAAACTCAATACATGAATTGCATCCTTGATTGTATGAAAGAATCCCGTATTCCTCTCAATAGTATAATCTCCAGCCAATCCATCTTCGCATCCATAATATTCTTGTGTTAAAGTATCATCATCCGTTATCGGGTCTATTACTCCATTAGGTAGTGCTAACCAAACCTGTAACGTACTAAAAACATTTGGTAAAACAATAAACGAATCTATTTCAACTTGCGCTGTATAGTCCCACGGCAAATTACCTGTCCACTTATAAAAGTTACCTTCCACTCCGTTCACACTCCAATGAATATAAACAGAATCAAGATCCAGATTTCCTTTATTATGAATAGTAACTTTTATCTTATTGTATTCATTTATTAATAAGCTATTTTGCTCAGGAGCATCTATCGATTTGATTGCAGCGGAATTATCTCCATAAGGTTTATCTTGCCCAATATAATATCCTGAAGTCACTGTTGTCGTATTTCCTATTATATCGGATGCTGTTACAGAATAATCCACACTTGCATGAAGAAACATTTTAGGAATAACTCCAGTCCATATATCACTACGAACATTTGTCATTTCCACAGAGTCAAGGTCAAATGTATTTCCTTGGAAAAATGATCTATATTTTAAATAAATAGGCGTTTTTAATGCCATCGAAGAAGTAGATTGAATTCTTGCTGTCACGGTAAAAGGACCAGTTGAATAAACCGTATCCTGTACTAAAGGAGAGACAAACTCAATTGTTGGCAGAAAGATATCCTGATTATCTGCAATAAGCTGAAAATCATCTATCAACCAACCATAAGATATTTGTGTACCTAAACTGTCTCCATGCTTTAATACAAACCGAAATTGAATAGAGGCAGGATACCCATAACCCGTCAAATCAAAAACTTCCTGTTTCCACCAACTTGCCTCTGGTTTTTTCAAACTATCGTTTGCTGCCCACTGAGAATAACTTGCGGCATTGAATCCCGATGATCCATAGTTAGATGCCGAACCTTGGTAATCACTAAAGGGTATCTCCGTCCATTGACCCATCGGACCTATTTCATCATATCGATATTCTATCCTTGTAATATCCGAAGGTGATACTTTACAAATATGGTTAAAACGTAATTGTATATGGGAATTAAGGTAATTACTTAAATCATAAGGAGGAGTAACCAAAACAGAAGAGTCCCCGGGTGAATTAGGCACATATCCCCGGTATGAGTTCGGATAACTTGTTGAATAAACATTATTCCTTACCCAGGAATTTGAGGGAGATGATGAAAACGATACGGTACTTTCATCAAAATTCTCAGTATAAACTTGTCTTTGTTGTGAATAAGAATACTGCGCAAAGGAAAATAATATCCCTAAAAAAACCAATACTACATTTTTACTCTTCATATTTATTTATTTAATTATTTACTACTATTATTGTATGGCTTACAAACTCTATAAAACCAGAATAGGACATCCACCCCACAACAACCTGACAAGTTTTCTTTGCCAAATTACCTTTTGTTTTTTCATTAAATGCTCTATTTGTACAGTCTCAATACTAACACAAAGTTGCTTCTCTATATTGAATAAATGTACTTTATTTGGATTTTATCTTTGTTGTTTCACCATTTTTGTTTTATTACCTCTATTTAGCAACCTTGTTTGCACAGTTCGATAATCAAACCATAATGCAAAGCAACAAAAACTTTGCCAATCAAAAAAGCATAAAATACTCCACGAAGTACAAAAACACAAAGAATCTTGTTAATTAAACAAAGAATATCACAAAAAGTTTGACAAATATTCCGAAAAAGCACATTTCTATTCACTATTCTGAATAAAATGCCTTTTTCAAATTTAAATAATAAATAACCAAAATAATGTACATGGAAATTCTGTCATGTGGATTGTGTACACACGTCATCGTATGGACAACATAAGAAAGGCTGCCGGGGAGGCTGCCACAGCTTGAATTATGAAAAAGGTTTATCGTTTAATCGATCCCTCTTTGAGAGGGACATTGAAGTTTTCAAAAGCTAAGATAAAATGGATAGGGATTAACTCCGTTGAGCTCGCAAGCCCGGTTATCTCACTACGTTTCGATGCACTCACCTGCTTCTCGTTCGGGTGCTTCGTTCCTTGCAATTGACGGTAATCTGTTAGCTAAAAGCGTCAAGCAATGGCGCTCTAAACAAACGAAATAGCGTCTTTGCGGGCTTGACCCGCAACCCCCTTGTTTATTGCTTTTATGCAGGGGATGCTGAAACAAGTCCAGCATGACGGTAACAGGTTTGTTCAGAGCGAGTAACGAAAACCGAAGGGTCCGGCGTAACCAACCACCCGAGTTTGCGAGCTCAACGAAGCCAATCCCTAACAAAAAAGCAATCTTTGCGTCAACTTTTGACAACTTCATTAATAAAAAAAAGCCACCCCGGGGAGGGGCAGCCATGATGAAAAAGATTTTTATTTACCGTTTTATACTCATACGCTTTACTATACGCTGACCCTTGTATTCCATCGAATACATATAGATCCCTGCAGATAAAGTAGAGGTATTGATTTCTATCGTATTTGTTCCTCCTTCCGATTGTACTGTCTTGTTGTGCAATAGTTGTCCATTCATACTATGAATACGAAAAGTAACTTCTCCTGATTCCGGAATGTTATACTTTATTATTGTATTATTATTAGCAGGATTGGGTATGTTTTGTTCCATGCTGATTTTTGGCGGGTCTATGGATTCTATCCCTACTTTGTAGTCCGTAGTCCGTTTCGTTTGTATGGTATCATCCTGCTGGTAATTATCTTTTGCTTGTTTATCAATGAATACGGTTATGTAATACACAGAATCATCCGGAACAGTATATGGAGTACTGAAAGTATGATATTCAGGAGATAACGGATCGATTGTCCCGGAAATGGTTTCCGACAGACTGGCAACGACAGTTCCTTTTGAATCTTTTACCCGGGCATGTATGGCTATATTGGAGAAAGAAGTCACATCGCTTCTGTTTTCCAGCGTTACTTCCATATTGATATTGCTTCCTATGCTATCAATTTGTCCCGAGGGTTTATCAATACTAAGAAAGGTAAGATTATCCATATCCACACATTCGTTAACGGCAGATGCATTATTTACCATAGCAGAGTCGCAACTTAAATGAGCAGTAACCAATACCTGATAAGTTGGAGTTCCGGGGACAACATACCCATTATAGAATTCATGATCAAAAGATTGTCCCGGAGCAACGTTTCTTACCGGTAAAGGCTCCCGTACAATAGAATAGGGGGCAGAGATATTGCTTCCCGTATCAACTTGTAAGACAAGATTAATATTTGGCAACACCATATTCCCTATATTCTCAATCGTTACACTCTGCAAAGCAACTGCTCCGGTTGCAAGGCAATTAATATCTTCCCCTGATAATTTATGAGTGGTTATCTTTACCTTCGGATTAATAACAATGGTTGCTCTTAGTGTGTCATTTAATGGATTTTCATCCAAAGCAGTACTAAAATATGCTATTACATTATACGTGCCCGGCATAAAATCAAAACTAGAGGTTAGGGTAATTGTATCCGAAGAAAACCTTTCCAAATAGCCTGTATCAAGGGTATGGGTAAACCGGTGTGATGTCCCTGTTATCTCAAAAATAATATCGGTCGGCGTATCACGATAGCTCAAAAGAATATCCGATAAATTACTCAGTACAACTTTCCATTCTTTGTTTTGCAGATCACAAGCCGAGAGTTGGGATGTAATTATTTCCTCTATGACTATATCCTGCTGAGCCGTAACACGGATACGGTCGATATATTGCGAGACATTGGTCCCTGACATGGACATTGATTCAAACACAATATTTACACAGGATCCGCTTGTATAAGGAGACAGGTCTACGATATATGATTTCCATCCATAAACGGCATCCTGTTTTAATAAAGATAATGCAGGAACATAATTTTCGCCATCCATTGTTATATACACATCAAGGTAATCTTCCCCGGCTATTGTATCATGGAAATACCAAAATTCCAGTGTGGGAGATAATACATTCTGCAAGTCTATTTTCAATGTCTTCAGTTCCGTATAACTTCCTTTACTTCCATTAAACACCAACATGGAAGTACCATGGCCAGGCGTAATGTTCGAATCCGCACCGATTCCTTTCGTTGCTAAAGCCCATTGGGAAGAAGTATTGCCTGCAATGGAAAACAATCCCGGTATTCCGGTACTAAAATCTTCATCCAGTGGTAGAACAATTTTTGTAACCGTGTAACTGTTTTTGACAGTATCATTTTTATTGTCACTGTCCGAATGATTACCGATCCATGCTGTCAGATAATAATCATCAGGTAAGGAAACGTTGAGTTGGTTTGTAAAAGTAACTTCTTCCGTCCCGAATAATCCCAATGTCCCTCTGTTTATTACAATAGTTGTATCGAATGGAGGGATTATGCCTGACAAACCGGTTACATGCAAATGTAATGTTATCGGATTAACAGCAAAATCATGATTTGTACTGCCATTGTTACCAATAATTACTTTTACAGGCACATTGGAAGGAACGCATGGATCGTATGCCGGGGCGGTGAACAATGTTAACGCCAGATCGTATCCATCAGGTAAGCCTCTGCCGTAAGCTCCCATAACCGTACGGCGCATACGGGATTCCCTGTTGATTGTTGTCATGGCAAAAGGGTCTCTTTCACATATTAATCCGTCAGTACCCGATAGATCCAAACTTTGATTAATGTTTACAAAGGAAGGCAATACTCTTCTTGAGCCTTTATCATTGGGTAATATTTGCTCCCAGATAGAAAAGGAAGATATACCGGTGCCCAGGTATCCCAAATAATTACCGTATAAATTATTATTCTTTATGTCGTAAAGCCGTAAATATTCTGTTGATGATAAATAAACCGGATATGCTGCTGCCGACTCCATGACAATACTGTTCTTTTCAATCCTCAATTGAGAGGAGGCATTACTCGTTATGTAAATACCTCTGGTTGCCCCTGATCCTTTTACATAGATAGAGTTATGTAGATAATCCGCTCTGCATTCATATCCTATGTAAATAGCCGCGCAATATGTGGATGTTGTACCGGTTATTATTTCATTATTTGCCACCAATCCATAACCACCGGATAATGAACCATAAGAAGGATAATAATAATACGTATAAATTCCATGAGGATCTGTTATATATGTCCCGCGCATACGAATTTTATTTCCAACAACAGGGCCACCGCTATATCGACTATATATACCATACCAGGTTGTGCCGGCTTCTGTAGATAATGATGATTCACTGCTTAATATGGTATTGTATGAAATGGATGCGTCACAATAATAACTATAGATACCATGTTCGTAATGATTTTGGATACGGTTATTTTCTATCGAGATATTGGTTATCAGGTTCCTGGAACCGTCCCCTTGCAGATAAATCCCACTATTGCCTCCCTCTATCAGATTATTTTTTATTGCCACCCGGTCGAGCCCCTCTCCTGCCCGGTAAATACCGCAAACCGAGCTGGATGAAGCAGGGGTGGCCACTATTTCACAATTTTGAATAACAACATTGGTACACTTTCCTGCAAATTCTATCCCATGGGCATTACTGCGGGTGGCATCAATCGTAATATTTTCTATAATAAGATTGTTTATGGATCCGTTTATTTTTATCCCCGGGCCTGATAAAGGATAGATTTTTACATTATTAGCGTTGCCTGATTGTGAACGTAATAGTATTGTATCCCCGCCGGTCATACCGGAAGCCAGTTTCTCTGAAAACACTACTCCCTCGTTATACGTGCCTGATTCCAGTTCCAGAATTACCTTTCCGGAAATGCCGCATTGTTCCAAAGCTATCAATGCTCCTTTCACTGTTTTATAATAAGGTGCATTCGGGCCTACCTGTTGTACGCCCGATAACATGCCTGTACAGCCTGATATTATAAGTTCCAGCGTATCGTCATGCGTTACAGGATCTACTTGCCCGTTAGGCATGCTTACCCATGCCGTTATTACATCGGTAGCCCCTGTTGTGGCGGTATATTCCCCTAACTTTATAACATCTATGAACGACTCGTACAGGGGGCCATAATACGTAAATGCATTTTGAGGTATTCCGTTAAGCGACCAGCCTACCCTGCATGAATCCAGCATACGGTACCCTACGTTCTTTATTTCTATTTCCACATCCATCGGATTTGTAAATTGGACATCTGCCTGCCTGGGCGATATAAAAGCATTTACAGTAACAGAAACACTATCCTCATACAGGAAAGGCCCCGTACCAAAGCGGGTAACAACAGGGGATCCTTGAGAACCACTTCTTGCTGTTCCTCCTACATTAAAGCTTCCTCCCTGTTGAGAGGCATTCATCCATGAGATCCAACCATAACCGGCAGTTCCTGTAGAATCATATATATATACCATTAAATTATGATTGGGAGGGAGGATAAACTGTTTTTGAAATTGCACTTCCGTCCATTGTGTTCGTGGAGCTCCAGAAGTAAAGACATAATCCGGTAGGATGTCAATTACTCCATCATACACTAAAGTAGCTCCGTCTGCTACCGCATCGATATAATTCGTGCTGGTATGGGATGTTTCTGTTGTCGCTTTTAGATAGACTTTTATATCCCTTTGTGGCCCAAGATCTGTTGCTTTAAAACCGATAGCCGTAACCGGTGTTGGTTTGGACGGATTGATATTAAATAAACTGTTTGCCAGATATAAATTCCGTGACCAACTGTAGGGTTGGCTTGGGTCAATAACAAGAACACCACCACCATAACTTCCGCCTCCCGTACCGGAGTCCTGTGGGGAATAATAGAAATGACCGGTGGTCATTACTTCTGTCAACGTCTTAATATAATACCTCTCCGCAACCGAAAATTCATTTCCCAGCACATCAGTAAAATCAATACTGCATCTTACATCAGTTTCCAAACGATGAGCCGGAATCTGTACTTTCCACAGATCGACCCCATTATCATGTACCATAGTCAAGGTATCACGGGATACCGTTCCCAAATTATCAGCTTCAATATTCATTTTCACGATGGAAGGAAGCTGCGCTCCGGAAAGGCTTTTTATAGATACCGTTACATCATGCGGGCCTGTGGCGTATACCGTATCTCCCGGGAAGGTAACAAATGCTACCTGTAGATCAACCGTACCGTAAACAATCCTGGTTAATGTATCATCATAGGGTATAATATCCGCCACTCCATTAGGCATACTTATCCATATCAACAACGTATCATCACCATTCATTTTGGGAGTATAATGCCCTATCGTTGCCCGGGTGTTAAAATCCCATGGAACAGGTGTGGTGGCGCTCCAGTTATAATCTACAGGTGGTGACCCATTTATTGAATAGGAGATAACAGCCGACGACAGATCGGCATGCCCTTTGTTCCTTATCGTAACCGTAAGAGGAACTTGATGCGTTGGTGAGGTTGTTACCGGGCTTGGAATATCTATGGAAACCAACCCTGCCGAATTATCCGTCCCCGGTAATGCATCCATGTCTATTTTTATATTAGGGCGTAACATAGTTAATTCTGTATATGCAGCCGGTAAAAAAACCGCAGGAGAATTTTCGTATGCACTGACACTACTATTAAACGGGGTTATATTACAACGCCAGTAAGGGTCTCCCGTTCCATCATAAGTGGCGTCTTCTTTCATCCAATAAATCATCAGGTTCTTACCCAGAGGCAGATAAAAGGGTTGATGGAATTCGAATTCTATCCAACCTGTTCCGGATACCGAACCGGTAGCTTTTCCCCACACCAATGTGGCTCCATCCAATACAGGATCTACATAAGAAGAAACGCTAATCTCCATATCATCTGTCGCCTTAACATACATAGATAAACTATCCACAGTAGATGTTCCTGTTTCTGTATTATCATAATAGATACTTCGAATAAGGCCCTCTTGCCTCTGAGGATATACTTCCTCTCTTAAATAAAGAGACCTGCTCCACCCATAAGTATAATAAACATAAGAAAAATACGGTAGTACAGAGGAAGCAAGATCAGACTCCTCATCCCCGATTATCACACTTCCCGATGACGCTCCCGAAGGCGTTCTTATATAGTATGTTGTTACAGCATTTGAACTATTCCCATACCCGTCTACGCCGTAGATAGAATAGGTTATGTCTGTTCCTTGTATAAACTGTTTTATCGTTGCACTCCATAAGGAATCCCCGGATATATTCTCCATTAAAATTGAATCTGTCTCCACATGTACGCCGTTACGGGTTGCTACATATTTTAAATACGGTTGTTCGATGGGAGCGGCTGTTTGTGTCATCACTTTTGCATTTATTTTATATGCTCCTGTAGAATAGACCGTATCCTTCGGATAACCTTCCTGGAATTGGACAACAGGAGGATATGCTTCGTTTTCAGTGCCGATTATTTCAACGTTATCTATCAACCATCCATAATAAACCTGTGTTCCTTTGATATTTCCACGTTTAATAATAAAACGGAATTGAGCCTGATAATAGCCGACAAGATGTGTAAGGTCAAAGAGCTCCTCTTTCCACCAGGACTGGTTGGGAGAGGCCAAACTGTCTGACGGTTGCCAGGAAGTATAGCTTGCCGAATTAAAGTTAATGATGGGATTGTAGTTAGCAGCAGACCCCATATATGCATAGTTTGGAACAGGCAACCATGGGCCCATTACAGCTCCCATGTTGACCCTGTATTCCAGCCTGACAGTATCCACCGGGGACACTTTGCAGATATGGCTGAATCGCAGTAAAACAAAACTTAAACCTGTGCTTTGGAAATCATATATTGGCGTCTCCAATAGAATAGAATCTCCAACTAAATTAGGAACTTTTCCCCTGTAAGATTGGGGATTTGTTGTTGAGGAACCCGGTTGATGATACGTTGTGTTAGGTTGCCAGGATCCGACGGGAGAAACCGTCCATCCGGCGGGAGGTGAAGCGCCGTCAAAATCTTCTGTCCATGTTTGACGTTGCTGTTGTGCATGTCCTTGCTGTAAACACAGCAAAATACCTGTTAAGATTAATAAAATCCTCTTCATGTTTTTCATATTTAATTTATTTAAAGGTTAATAATTCGTTTTCATTTAGTTGTTAGTGATTAGTTGTTAGTGATTAGTTGTTAGTGATTAGTGATTAGTTGTTAGTGATTAGTTTGTTAATTTTCAAGGTTTCATATTTTAAGATTTCAAGATTAACCGGCATATTGCCGTCATCCCCTTCCTTTAAAGGGGTTGCGGATCAAGTCCGCAATGACGCTCCGAACCAACATATTACCGTCATGCTGAACTTGTTTCAGCATCCCCTTCCATAAAAGCAATAGACAAGGATGACACTCTGAACCAACGCTTACTATCATCTTCCCGCTGTTTAATTGTTTATTATCGTATGACGGCGTTTTCTGCATGTTGCATATCGGTTTTGGTCCGTAATTTTTAATTAACTTCGTTGTGGGCTTCGCCGTTCGTAATCGAATCGTTTTATCTATTTTATCGGCTTTATCTATTTTAAAAGTTATGGAAGAACAATCAACGCCCTGCCGTATTCAATCATGTATGGTTCCCTCTGCAGGGCAGGAGATCCGCTAAACCTTGTTGTTATCCGCAAGATATATTCTCCGGGAGAAAGATCCGGTACACGGGCGGTAATCTTCCTGGGATTGTTTTGTTTAAGGGGGGCTACAACAGCGTAAACATCCCCTACCCGGTCTATAAAGTATATTCCCAGACCCGGCTCTCCCTGGGGCATAATTTTCAGATTGTCCCCTTCTATAATAATATTTTCATTTGCGGTAATAATGCCGTCGGCCAACCCGGTGGACTCATCCGCTACCTTACCAATATAGCCGCCGTTGTCCTTTACTCCCAATACACGGACACCCACCTGTTCCAGGGCTTCGCACATCTCCGCACTGGGGATAATGTCCACGGTAACCTTATGGATATCCCGGTTGAACCGGGCATGGGAGGATGTAAATGAGCCGCTTACCCGCGGGGTGAATTTGCAACAGTTGGTTGCTACGCTATACCCCTGTTGAAGATAATAACGAATAATGCCGTCGCTCTGATTAAGGATGCCAAGTATGGTATCGTATTTGATATCAGAACCTTCGGCGATAATACGCCTGGCAATATCTTCGTTACCCATCATTTTGCCGGCAGTGGAGACTTCGGCTGTATAATCGTTCTCCGCCGTTTGTGCCAATGTCTTGAGCCGGAGCCATACTTTCCATAAAAAATAAATAGTGTTCATAGTTTAATGTATTTAATGTTGATTGCAAGATTCAATAGCGTACTTTGTTTGTTTTCTCCAATTCCCCCTTTCGAAGGGGGTTTGGGGGATGTTATCGCTTTTTATATGTTATATGTTCCTTTTATTAAGCTTGTTGTTTTTACAGGTAAGGCTTGTTTTAAAAGTTGAGCCTGGACAGAGCCCAAGCTCAACTTGGGTTTTAATCTAAAGGACCTTTAGAACCTAATCTAACACATCGTTAGATTCTAATCTAACACACCTTTAGATTCTAATCTAAGACATCATTAGAGCCTAAGCTAAAGTATCCGCAACTCAGGCTTTAATGATTTACATATCTATACTATTGCCAAAGGATAATCAAACATGTAAGTACGTGGTTCTTTAAGCATAGTACCCCCGGCAGTATACTGTGTGATGATTTTCATCCTGTAATCCCCGGGAGGC
>JAVBLM010000011.1:0-75280 GCA_031553535.1 Bacteroidales bacterium
ACAAACTCCCCCATCTTCCACCCTCCTCCAACATCACTTCCATCTTTCCTCCCTTTTCCACCCTCTTCTCACATTCTTCCACAATATGCTTCATTGTCTCCTCCGCCAACCCACACATCCTACATTTCTTATCCTCTCCATACCTCCAATACTCTGCTGCCTTTCCCATCGTTCCCATTCTCCCCTCTGCTACATTCCTAATTTTCTTTATTTCCCCCCCCCTCTCTTTCTCAAGTACTCCGCCCCCCCCTCTGTATCCAGGGTTAAACTTCGATTGTTCAATTTTCTCTTCTCTTCTTTGTTTATAATAATCCAATATCCTTCTTGTTAATTCCTCTTGTATATTATATCCTACGTTTTCTAAAATTTCTATCTCCCCTTCCGACATATCGGGCCTTCAGCGACCCATAGATTATATCCCCCCTTGGTGGTCACCAGCCGACCCATTTCATTCACTTCTTGCGATGAATGTTAGGATCCGGATCCAGCCTGACTATGGGATGCGGGCCGGCGAAGGATGCGGCCCTACGCTGTAAGAATGTAAGTTTGCCCTTTTATCTACTCATTCAGATTCGTAAATCGGTTTTTTTTACACCTTATTTACAAGTTATATATTTAAATAGCCCTGTTGTAGCCCTGTGAAATATGCATGGCATGTTGGTCGTTTGGGCTAATGTGTCCAAATTTGGACTCCTATGATGTGAGTTCGAGTCCCAGAGTTGCTGGTTTTTTCACATTAATATAAAAATCGCTTACAAGTTATAACTACGCCTTTCCACCAAAAAACACGATTACACCTTTTTTAAAGCTTGATTTGATAAGGGTTTGCTAATTAAATCAATAATAACGTTCAGGGCGGCTGGTGGCGCAGTGGTTAGAGCACTCGCCTTGTACCTCTGTGGCCCCGGGTTCGATCCTGGGTCTAGCTTGTGCAAAGGTGTTTTTCTAGTTATCCTGCCAGTCTGCGATGGGTTTTCTCCGGGATATCCGGTTTCCCCCATCTTCTAATTAACTAGAATACCTTCATAGGTATTCGCTGTGGGCCCTCAAAATGTTGCATTAAAAAAATGCTTGCGTGCAACCCATATGGGTCTACGGACTACGGGTTAGCACGCTTGCGTGCTTGCGAAGATACTGAGTTGGTTAGGAGGGGGCCCCCGGGTTAACACACTGCATGTGTATACAACCCGTTAGCACAAGGATTATTATTATTATTAATAAGATATATGAAATATTCTTTAGGCAAATATACAAATGATGGAGCCTCAACCAGGGACATCTGGGTATTGTCATATTGCAATTTCCAATGCATCGATTGCGGGCGACCGTCATTTACGATATTTAATAAATTAATAATATCAATTTAAATAATATAGTCATGGATAATTTTCACGATACCAAAACACAATTACGCGATAATGTACTGACAGAATTTACAAATAGTATCTTGTTAAAGGAATCACGCAATACGATGTTTGAGAAATTATTGATGGTGGAAATAAGGTCGTGTTCTAGCGTCCGGCACTAACGGGCGTAAACGGGTGACACTTACGAGTATTAGCAGGTGACGCTTACGCCCGTTAGTGCCGGACGCTAGAAACCAGATGCGCCACTGATAATGACCAATAATGAAATAAATCTGAAAATATTAACCATTAACCACTGAAAATTAATTATTAACTAAAATTTTATACAATGAAGAGGATTTTCTTTACCTTAACGACAATTCTGCTGTGTTTACAGCAAGGATATTCACAACATCAAATATGGACTGAAAATTTTGATGGAACCGTAACATTTTCTAAAAATCCGTCTAGTTTCTGGACGCCGAATACTTCCTATTTTATTAGTGCTCCTAATTCTTATTATGGTGAAATTCCAAATGCCCCGGGTGATTCGACAATATTGGAATCTATTTTACCATACGATTTTGAAAATTATTCAAACATACAAATCGAATTTTATCATATTTGTAAAGTGGATACAAGTGATATTGTGCGTATAGAATATTCCACAGAAATAAATGCAGGTGTTTTTTCTCCTTGGACTCCTGTTCCTGTAAATGCTTATTATGGACATTCCGAAAGTTATTCTTGGTTTGGATTCAATGCGATGAGCTATCCCGAATGGAACGTTGCCAATATTTTGGAATATCCGGATCAAAGTTGGTGGAAAAAAGAAGTTTTTGTTTTGTCGGATCTTGTTGCAGGATACAAAACGAAATTTCGCTTTGTAATAAAACGTGGAAACAAACAAGGATCCCAGGTTTCATATGGTTGGTTGATTGATGATTTTGTAGTGAGGGCATCTACGGATGAAATGGTACCTCCTCACCTGGTATTTGTTTCTCCATTTTTGAAAGATACCGTTTATACTACCGGAATACATGCTGTAACAGCAGAAGTAAAATCGAATACATCTGCAGCTTTGCAGTCTGTTACATTGGAATATATTGCAACAAAAGATGGTATTTCTACCACAGAGACAATTCCTATGATAAATACGGGAGGTGATATATGGAGTGTCAATATGCCGCAACTTATTTATGGTACAGCTGTTTCTTATTCTATTACAGTTACGGATGTATTGAATAATGTAAATAATATAAGTTCTAACTATTATATTCAGACTCCTCCCCCGGGAAGGACAGGTTATTCTTTTATTGGAAATCCCAATTCATCGGGGACTACTAATTCAATCCCTTTTTATAATCGTTATAGTTGGTCAAGAACAATAGTTAAAGGATCCGAGATCAATGGAGGAAGTGGAGGATTTATAACATCTGTCTCGTTTTTACCGTCGCAAAAATGTAATGATGTATACCATCAATCCATGTATTTTAAAATAGTATCCGATACCAGTTTGAATTATAGTACTGAAAGAACATATAGAGATCCTGTTAATGATACGGCATTATTGGTATGGGATGGAGATCTTCCTGCTTTAACGGCAGGTCAATGGATAGAAATTACACTTGATAAACCGTTTATGCTTCCCCCAAATGCCAATTTGTTAATTTATTGGGATAATAAGGGGGGTAGTGCTTATGAACCTGCTTGGTATGCTACATATTATTCTTACTATATGGCAACAAGTTATACCGACTATTCGAGTTTCCCTTCGGGAGGTTCTGGTAATGTAAGTAATTATCGTCCCAATATGCAACTATTTACATTAGGTGCATCTACAGACAGTAATTCCGTTGCATTGATTGAATTTACTAGTCCGGATCCTACAAAAATTCAGCAAGGACAATCAGTAAGCATTGATGCTATAGTTAAAAATAAAGGAATAAAATCTGTTACATCATTAACTTTAAAATATTCTGTAAATGGGGTTGTATATACTTCTCCGGCATGGAATGGTCATATTCCCCAAGATTTTAAAGATACACTTCATTTCGGAACCTATACGCCTTCTCCCAATAAATACGATACTGTTTTTGCATGGGTAGAATTGCCAAATGGGGAAGAAGATCCTGCAAAAGAAGACGATACTTTATCGATTCTTACTTATGCATGCAGCATAAATGGATTTGCAGGGGAATATACTATTGGTAATGGAGAAGTTTTTACCACAGTAAATCAATTTTACCAGTATATGAAATACTGTGGTGTCAGTGATAATATTACATTGAAACTGAAAGACGGAACTTATCCGGGAGGTATAAATCTTATCGGGCTTAATGCAATTATGAATAATCATTTATTAACTATAATCCCTGAATCAGGAAATAAAGATAATGTTATTATTCAACCTGCGGCTACCGGCGTGTGTATAGAACTCAGCAACAGTGATAATGTACGAATAGAAACTCTTACTGTAAATTTAGGATATAGTATGTATGGAATTCAATTTACAGGGCCTTGTACCAATGTTGTTATCAATAATTGCAATATTTTATCATCCAATACTTCCTCAGGAAGACATATACAAAAATTTGGATCTGCCGGAGGAATGAGTAATATACGCATTACAAATAATTACATGGAAAAAGGTGAATGTGGAATATATTTTGAAGGCTGGGGATCAACTTCTCCGGATATTGATATTGTCATTGATAATAATACAATTCTAAAACCATATCGTTGGGGGCTTAATTTGCATTATTTGGATGCCATAAGTATTTCCAATAATTATATTCAAAGTCCGGGGATGGACTATTATGAAAATACTTATTCCGAATGGTATGGATTTAATTTGCAGAATTCAAATGCACAAAAAATAAATGGGAATAGAATTATCCATAGATATGATGAAATAAATAATCAATGGGGGGTTACAAGCAATCCATACGGTATGTATTTGAAAAATGTAAATATCCGCAATAATGTGCAACCAGCTATCATTTCCAATAATGAAATAAAAACTTATTCCACCGCTCAAACTACTCCAGGGATGTATATTGCCGGAGTAATTGCAAACATTATCAATAATTCTATATATGCAGAAAGGAATAATAATCTCACGAACCAATATGGATCTGCACTTTATATTTATGATGACCCGAACAGTATTCTTAAAATAAAAAATAATTTACTTGTTGGAAATGGAAAAGGAAGTGGTTATTATTTTATGCCGATCTGGTTATCTGGAGTAACTAATCTAAGCAAATGGGAATTTGATTATAATAATATGAAATGTTTAGATTATGCGTATGTTGCATATGCAAGTGGTGCAGCTACTGCTTGGAATCAATTGGCTGATTGGAAGGTTACAACTTCTGATAGATATTCTACCAATATAACACCTTCTTTTATTACTACTGCTTGGGATAGTTTAGTCTTATCCGATTATACGGGATTAGATTGTCCCGTATTTTCCGGAATTAATGAAGATATCAATGGAAAGTTTAGAGCAGGCATGACAACTATGGGTTGTTATGCAGGAACCGATGTCCCAACAGTAGGAGCATATTTGTCGGAAATATTAAACTTTAGCGAATTACCTGTTACCGGACAAACAGATGATATTAAGATCGTTTTCGTTAACGGGGGACAAACATTATTGGATACGGCAACTTTCCAATGGCAACTTAGCGGAATGCCTGTTGTTGAAATGCCTTGGAAAGGAGCATTAGCAACTGGGAAGTCGGACACTGTTTCGTTCAATCCTCCGGTATCATATATTCAAGGAACGAACTCCTTAAAAGTTTGGATCAAAGATTTAGGGGATATATTGGTAGATAACTATAAACAAGATGATACATTGAGTGTTGAATCTTATGGTTGTGATTCTGTTTTAAATGGAGTATATACAGTGGGAACAGGAAAGAATTTTGGGTCACTGGGGGCTGCAATAAAAGCATTAACGTCTTGTGGAATTAACGGACCTGTTACGTTGCACATCTTGGAAGATGATTACAATGAAGGAGATCTTGTAATTGAAAAGATTGATGGTTCGAGTGATATAAATACAATAACATTTACCTCCGATCCCGCTAATGCGAACATACCTACCATTAGCTCTTCCAACATTGCTTTTACCATCAAAGAAGGAAGAGATATTATTTTAAGAGATTTAACATTCGATGCATCCAATGGGATGATTGCGTTAAAGTTTGAAGGGACATGTCAAAATATTGAGGTTAATAACTGTACCATAAATGCAAAAATGACTACAAGTACAGGTTATTATGGTATATCTTATACCAATACGATCAATTCCGGTAAAAAGTTAGACAATATTCGTATTTTAAATAATACAATTACCGGAGGATATGCAAATATCTATTTCCATTATCCGGGTAGTAGCGCAACAACGATGGGGGAGATGATAATTAATAATAACATATTGGATTCCGCTTCTGTATATGGATTGTATTCTAATAATCATGGGTATTATCCAAGTATTTCGGATAATATCATACGAACAAAACATGTTGGATCAACTCAGTATGGAATGTATTTGTATTATCAAAATTCGGTGGATACGATGAGAAATAATAAAATATACCTTAACGGCGGAACAACTACTTCTCATTCACTATATGGCATACATTTGACACGTTTGAATGATAATACTTCTTTAGCAAAACATATTCCACAAATAGTGAATAATGAAATTATTAAATCAGCAGGAACGGGAGTTGTTTATGGTATTCGATTATCTCTTTCCAGAGCGGATGTATTCCATAATTCGGTATATTTGAAAGGTGATAAATGTTATGGATTATGGCTGGAAGATTTATTATCCGGGTTAACTCCGCTTGTAATTAAGAACAACCTGCTTTACACCTCTGCCGCAACAGAAGGCTATCCCATTTATGTAAAAACAGCGGTTGATGCAACTACCGGTAAAGAAACTTATTTGGATTATAACAGTTACTCTAATAACGGGACGAATATCGGGTATATCGGTTCTGCAAAGGAAATATTGGAAGATTTACAATTAGCGACCGGACAAGATGGAAATTCCGTAGACAAGCTACCTGTTTTCAGTAATCCGGGAATAAATACCGAACTTTCCGATTATAAGCCGTTTTTGTGTCCGTCTGTTGGAATAAATGACGATATAAATGGGAATATGCGCATATCATTAACCTCTATGGGTGCTCATACCTATTCATTTCCTAATTTGGATGTCCTTGCCTGGAAGGTGAATAATTGGAAGGAAGAGATAATTTACGGAGAAGATATTGATTTAAATATAAATATTGTTAACGGAGGAATTACTCCTATTTCGGAAATTGATTTCGGATGGAGTGTAAATGGTGATGAATATACATTTACATGGCAGCCTTCATCTCCTTTGCAAAGTGGTATTTCTGAAAATGTTGCTATCAGTACATTTTCTGTTGCAACTCATGATTCGGTAAAAGTTATTGTTTGGATAAAAAATGTGAATGGAAATAAGGATAATGATCAGAGTAATGATACCGTTTCTGCTTTAGCTAACGTAATTCCGTTGGCATGGCTGGAAAAACCTTTGGTAAAAGATACTATTAACAGTTTATCTTTCAATGTATACATGAAAGTGATGGGGGAAACCGGAGCGCCTGTTTCAAATCCGGAAATTTGTCTTACAAACACAATAAATGGTGTAACGACATTATATGATACGATTCCAATGATTTTACAAAATGGATTGTGGACTGCTAATGTATCCGGTTTATATTACGGTAGTGAAGTTCTTTATTCGATAACAGTAGCAGATGCAAATGACATTGATATAACATTGACAGATACGGTTTTTGTGAAATTCTCTCCGGCAAGTGAGGATGAAATTATCATAGAAGGTACACCGTCTACTACGACAAATTATGCACCATATGCAAACAATTATCAATATGGATGGTCAAGATCATTATATTTAAATTCGGAAATAGATCCTTCAGGGACCAATATTGCTCCTATTACGGAGATCGCATGGTATACTACCAGTAGTCCTCAAACTAAATTGAATCAGGAAATATATTTACAAGCAGTACCTGATATTTCTGTTCCAAATGCAACATGGATTGATCCTGCCACAAATGGTGCAACTTTGGTATGGAGTGGAAGTATAACAACAATCAGTGGATGGAATAACATCGTATTAGATGTTCCTTTTGTATTGCCTCAAGGAATGAATCTGATGATATACTGGATTAATAATCATGGTGCATATACTTCTGCTGTTAGTTGGAAAGCAACTAATACATCTCCTGTTTATATGGCAGCGGCAAACTGGAGTACATCTTCATTTCCTACAAATGTAGGCGCGCAAATATACCAAAGGCCTGATATAAAATGTATGTTTAAATATGATCCTGAGAAATATAAGAGATATAATCTGAGTATGCTGGATATAATTATAGAATCCGAGAATTTGGGGGCTGATATGTGTGCACCTGATTATGCATCTGTAGACCTGATAATAGCAAATACCGGAGAAATTGATTATGACTTTTCTGTTAATAGTGTCGTATTGACATTGGAACAAATTGCTCCCATACCCTTTAGTGCGGATTTACCTGTTAATACGGGAACATTATTATCGGGGGAGCAGAGAAAGATAAATATTACGAACCTTTTCCCAATCATGGCTGCTGGGAAATATGAGATCAAAGCGTGGTTATCTAGTCCGAGAGACAATGTATTACATGATAACACATTGATAAAATCCACGTATCCTTCCCAGAGATCCGGTTTACCTATAGACGAGAATTTTAGTGGGACGATGCCGTTATTTTTTAACTCAACGGGAAATACCAATGATAAATGGGGTGTAGTACAGGGATCAAGTATAGATCAACAAATTAATCCTGTGTTTGGAACAGGCATGTTATCCTTTACCGGGAAAAGGAGTGCTACGTCATCGTTGACAACCGGACAATTAAGTATGTATGGAACCGTTAATCCGACATTGGAGCTCTGGTATGCACATACTACTGATTTTACCACTGATTATACCGAGGTTTATATTACTTTGGATGATTGGGTGACAGAGGATCTTTTATTCAGTATAAAGAAATACGATCCTTCTTTGAACGGATGGAAAAAGTATAGTGCGGATTTATCTTCCTATACTACGGGTTCATGTGTCAAGATTCGATTTAGCTCGATGGTTAAGTATCAAGACGGAGGAGAACAAAACATAGACAGGATCCGTATTATTTCCGATCAGGATATATCAGTATCCCAAATGCTGTTAACCCCTGTTTCTCTTTGTAATTTAACGGGTAAAGAATTAAAGTTTGTGGTGGAAAACACAACCGGCCAGGATATTGATTTTGAAGCAAACCCAACATCTTTACAAATAGATGTTTTCTCCGGGAAATCACCAACTGTTTCTTACAATCATCCTTTTGATAATGGTAGCTTGAAAGGATTCGCTTATGATACGATAACAGTTCCTTTCCTGCTTGATTTTGCAAAAGATACGTTTATTATTGTTGGACATATTACTACGTCGATAGATAAAAAAAGTGGGAATGACACACTCAGGGATACTATAATTGTCAATCCGGAAATATCGGTAAAAATTCATCAATTATCCGCAGGAAATTCAAGTTGTCTTCTTGCAGAATCTTCGTATCAGCAAGAAATTACTATTACCAATACCGGGAATGTGGATTTATCAGGTATTGAATTACTGCTAAATATCGATACGGGATCTATTATTTCTTCTCTTTATTATACATTAAAGGAGACATTACCGGGAACACTGATAGCAGGACAATCTATTAGACATCCTTTTAGTAGGAATTACATTGCCCCATGGAATGCAGATTATCAATTACGGGTAGTTGCTTATTTAGGATGTGACTCGGTTATTGCAAATAGTGAAGACCTGATCTCGGAATGTGTGGATATGAAGGACTTGTCTGTTATAGACATTGACAATCCATCAGGAAATAAGGATAAAACAGGAGATTTGGTTAGTATAAGTGCTGTGTTAAAGAATAGGAGTGATGTGGATGATTTTTCAGGAATAAAGATCAGTGCAAGGATAGAAGATTCCCAGGGAGTAAAACTCGATGAATATACGGAATCGGGGCATTCTGTAGGAGCTTTATCTACAGTTCCTTATGCCTTTACTAAACAATATATGGTGCCCAACGATTCGGTATATTATGTAACGGTATTTCTTAGTAGTGGTACTGCAGATCCTTTGGATAATTATTCGCACAATGATACTTTACGGATTAAACGTATGACAGACAATGATGATGATATAGAATCAATGGAAAGTATGAGTATATTGATGAATCAAAATATTCCTAATCCTGCTAATAACAGTACGACAGTTAGATATAGCATTCCTCAATCCGGGGAAGTTGTTTTCCGTATCCATAGCATGAGTGGTCAAATACTGTATAATAAAGTAATTGAATCAGGATCGGGAGATCAAAGTATAGAAATAAATACATCGAGATTATCATCCGGTATCTATATGTATTCGATGGAATATAAAGGTCAACGGATAGTTAAGAGAATGAGTGTTAATTAGTAAGATAGTATTTTTAGTAATGAGTCTGCCTTTGCTTTTAGGCAGGCTCATTTTTTTACGATTCGGGGTTAAATATTCATTATGTATGATAGCTATTTTATATCAAGACAAAGTTAATCCCCAACAAAAAGCAATTCTTCTTATTCAATGCTCTTATTTTGCTCAGACACTTCCATTCAAATAATCCGGAGGCATACTTTCGTATACTATGGACGCATACGTCCAGACAAAAAATACTTAGGCGTACTTATAAAAAATGACTAAGTGACTAACCAACCATAGAGAAGCCTGCTTGTCATCCTATTCATATCACTTTTTTTGTTTTTACTGTATTCGTTATGGGATAATATATTTTTTCTTAATTAGCAAAATACAATTAAAAGCTATATTCAGATGCTTTATTTTACTATATTTCATTTCCAGATATGGACATACGGCAATCCCTGTTCCGTTCGTGCGGCAGGCGCGATATAAAATCATAGTATGACTAATAAAAACCAAAATAAATATTTTGTATCTTTGCTCTTTCTTAGCCCTTCGGGAACAATTATCAACAAAACTTAATTTATTATTATGAACTCGATTTTTTACATTATTATCATCTTATTTGTTGTCGGATACGGATGTATTGCACTTGAACATCCGTTAAAAATAAGTAAAACGGCATCTGCTTTATTATTGGGTGTTGCATTGTGGACCCTTATGGTATTGGGGGGCGAAAACACGATCTTTAATCCCGGATTATATGAGTCATTTATTGAAGATGAGGGAGGAGGTAGTTTTATATCCTGGATTATCCATCATGAATTACTGATGCATTTGGGAGATATTGCTGAGATTTTATTTTTCCTGATGGGAGCTATGACAATCGTTGAATTAATTGATACCTATGGAGGCTTTAAGATTATTACCGATAAAATAACAACTACAAGTAGAGTCCGGTTTTTATGGATTATTGCTATTCTGGCGTTTTTTATGTCTGCGGTATTAGATAATATGACTACAACAATTGTCATGGTTACCTTGCTGCGAAAATTAGTTGCTAATAAGCGGGAACGCTGGTTCTATGCAAGTATGGTTGTATTGGCCGCGAATGCCGGTGGGGCATGGTCTCCGATTGGAGATGTTACTACAATTATGTTATGGGTAGCAGGAAAAGTAAGTGCAATGAATATTATTTTAAAAACATTTTTGGCTAGTTTCATGTCTATAATAGTGCCGCTAATTATTCTTACATTCCGTATAAAAGGAAATTTTACCCGTCCCCAGATCATAGAACCTCATACGGGATTACATGGAGATATTCCTACTTCACACAGGGAACGTTTGCTTGTGCTTTGTATGGGTGTTGGTGCTTTATTATTTGTTCCGGTTTTCAAGTCGATTACACACCTGCCTCCTTATTTAGGAATGCTGGGTGGATTGGGAGCCTTATGGGTTCTTACCGAGTTGTTACAGCGCAGGCATCCCGAGAGAGATAACAGTAAATTAAATGTTGCAGCTATACTTACTAAAATAGATACTCCCAGTATTCTTTTCTTTTTAGGTATTCTCCTGGCAGTTGCGGCCTTGCAAGTATGTGGTCATTTGACCCTTTTGGCGGGTTCTCTTAATCATATTCCTTTGGAAGAACCCGGAAAATATTTTGCTATTAGCTATATTATTGGACTGTTGTCATCCATTGTGGATAACGTTCCTTTAGTTGCCGGAGCCATGGGAATGTATAACTTCGAAATGGATCATTATTTTTGGGAATTTATTGCATATTGTGCAGGCACGGGAGGCAGTATATTGATTATTGGTTCAGCGGCCGGGGTTGCGGCCATGGGATTGGAAAAAATAGATTTTATCTGGTATGTAAAAAAGATATCATTGCTGGCAATTATTGGTTATACGGCCGGGGCTTTGACATTTATTGCCCAGAATTATTCTGTAATCATGGATGAGGTTGATGAGGTTAATCAATCGCAAATACAAACTGATAAAAAAGAATTGACATATCAGTCTTTGTTTAACCTTCAACAAAAAGATAAACCGGATGATTTCCTATCTTTTCAGCAAAAAGTTGATATACCCGAATCTGTTTATTTCTATGGTAATTCGAAATATCAATACCAGAATTATAAACCGTTAAACCCAAATAAAATGATTGACTTACAGTAGTCATTCTATTTATATATTTATGTTATAAATGAAACAAACTGACCCGTTTGAAGATTTCAGGAAGACCTGAAAACGTTTTACACTCTTGTTTGAAGATTTCAGGAAAGCCTGAAAGCATTTTACACTCTTGTTTGAAGATTTCGGGAAGACCCGAAAACATTTTACACTCTCGTTTGGGGATTTCGGGAAGACCCGAAAGTATTTTACACTCTCGTTTGAAGATTTCGGGAAGACCCGAAAACGTTTTACACTCTCGTTTGGGGATTTCGGGAAGACCCGAAAGCATTTTACATTCTCGTTTGAAGATTTCGGGAAGACCCGAAAACGTTTTACACTCTCGTTTGGAGATTTCGGGAAAGCCCGAAAACGTTTTACACTACTGCATGAAAGTTTTGGAAAAATCCGGCATCTTCCGGCAAAACAGTATATAAAACTTATGTTGGATGTTTCGGGAAGACTCGAAAGTATTATATTTGGCTACTTCCAATCTTACTATACCTTATGAATGATTTTTCCGGAGAGGTTTATTATTTATAAGGTTCGTATATGGATACTTATCAAACAGGCAGGCGGATATCTGTGAGAGGTACACTAAGGGGATATTATTCGTATTTGAAAAAGGTTCAATTTATACCCTGAACTCACGTTAAATTAATTCTCAACTCGAAATTTTTCGACATACTCTTTCCGTTACAATTTCCTTCATAATATAAAGAATCATAGAGAGATAGAATTTTCAGCAATAAAAGAAGTTCTTGATATTGGATTAAAACAGTTGGATATGGAAATTCCGGAAGGAATAAACAAACTAAATTCTTTTAATGATTTTGATAATTTGACAGAAAAACGATAGACGAAATAATGTTCTAAAATAAAGAGAAATAACCATCTTAGCCCGATTATGGATTTTTTCTATATCCCTATTAATGGGGATATAAAGCTATTCATAATAGTGATACCTTTGTAATGATTATTACATTTACGGAGTAATTTAATATACAGTGAGATTATCGGATCTTAAAACGGGAGAAAAAGCAGTTATCGTGAAAGTGCTAGGCTATGGCGGTTTCCGTAAGCGAATTGTGGAAATGGGTTTTATCAAAGGAAAGGTTGTAGAATCGATTCTTAATGCACCTCTTAATGATCCGATCAAATACCGTATTATGGGATACGAAATATCCCTTCGCCGTAGCGAAGCCTCTCAAATTGAGGTGATAAGTATAGAGGAAGCAAATCTTATTGCCAATAGACAAATACACGGACATTTTAATGGAACCCTGACAGAAGAAGATATACGTAGGATTGCTCTTAAAAAACGTAAGACAATTAACGTTGCATTGGTCGGGAACCCGAATGCCGGGAAAACCAGCTTATTTAATATCGCTTCCGGGAAAAAAGAACGTGTAGGAAATTATAGCGGGGTAACTGTTGATGCAAAAGAAGGATTCTTTGATTTTGAAGGATACCATTTCAAAATAGTTGACTTACCCGGTACTTATTCCCTTTCCGCATATAGTCCTGAGGAGCGATATGTACGTAGTCATATTATAACGGAAAAACCCGATATAATTATCAATGTGGTAGATGCTTCTAATCTGGAGCGCAATTTATACCTTACCACCCAATTGATAGACATGAACGTACGGATGGTGATTGCATTAAACATGTATGATGAATTGAAAGAAAACGGGGATTCTTTGGATTATCAAACACTTGAAAAATTAATAGGAGTACCTATTGTTCCGACTGTCAGTACAAAAAAAGTAGGGATTAATAAACTATTTCATACGGTCATAAAATTATATGAAAGTGGTGATATCATTGATGAAAACGGAAACCTGATCTCTTCTATCAGTGATGATACGCTGATTGATGAATACCTGCATACGATAGATATACATCATAAGCATGAAGTATCGAATGTAGACTCTGATTTAGAGAGTGAAGATCATATACATACTACAATCCGGCATATTCATATCAATCATGGAACTGTTATTGAAAAGGCTATCGGACAAATAAAAATCCAGATAGAGCAGAATCCGAATGCGAGGGATGAATATACGCCCCGTTATTTAGCCATAAAACTGCTGGAAGGGGATACGGACATTGAAAAGTTTATTACTCAATATCCCAATTCCAAAGAAATAATTGCAGTTCGTGACCAGATGGCATCGAAGATATCATCCGAACTAAAAGAATCGGCGGAAAATGCTATTATGGATGCCAAGTACGGGTTTATTGCAGGGGCATTGAAAGAAACTTTTGTTCCGTCAAAAGAGCGAAAACAGGAATCAAAAAGTTCGAAGATAGATAATATCGTTACGAGTAAATACTGGGGATACCCTATCTTTTTGGTCATTCTTTTTGTTATGTTCCAAGCTACATTTTCACTGGGAGAATATCCCATGGCATGGATAGAAATGTTCGTTGCATGGGTTGGAAGGGGGATTGATAATGTGATGAGTGACGGAATACTGAAAGATCTGTTAATTGATGGGATTGTCGGGGGAGTTGGCGGTGTTCTTGTTTTCTTACCTAATATCCTCATTCTTTATTTTTTTATCACCTTCATGGAGTCCACCGGATATATGGCAAGGGCTGCATTTATCATGGATAAGATCATGCATAAGATGGGATTGCATGGAAGGTCTTTTATTCCGCTTATAATGGGTTTCGGATGTAATGTGCCTGCTATTTTAGCCACCCGTACGATAGAAAATCGTAATAGCCGTATGATTACCATGCTTATTAATCCGTTGATGTCATGTAGTGCAAGGCTTCCTATTTATCTTTTGTTAGCAGGAACCTTTTTCCCTAAACATGCCGGATTGGTTATTTTCTCCATCTATGTAACGGGAATTGTATTGGCGGTAATAATGGCGCGTATATTTAAACGGTTTCTATTTACAAAAGAAGAAACACCCTTTGTAATGGAACTTCCTCCTTACAGGATGCCTACCGCTAAAAGTTTATTACAGCACACCTGGGAAAAAGGGGAACAGTATCTCCGTAAAATAGGGACAGTTATTTTATTAGGCTCTATTATCATTTGGGCGTTGAGCTATTTTCCAAGACATGAACATATAGTGGAAGGAAATACGATGGAAGTAAAAATGGAACAACAGGAAAATTCATATCTTGGCAAAATCGGAAAATTCATAGAACCGGTAATGGAACCCTTGGGGTTTAATTGGAAGATGAGTGTGGCATTATTATCCGGGGTTGCTGCAAAGGAAGTTGTTGTAAGCACGTTGGGAGTATTGTATAATATTGATGTAGACGAAGAAAACAATTCACTGGGAAATAGATTAAAAGCGGAGGTAAATACGGATGGAACACCTGTTTATACATCTGCTGTGGCATTGAGTTTTATGTTATTTGTCCTGATTTATTTTCCATGTATTGCTACGATTGCTACTATCAAAAACGAATCCGGTTCGTGGAAATGGGCATTGTTCACAGTACTTTATACTGTTGTTTTAGCCTGGCTGGTTTCTTTTGCAGTATATCATATTTTTTCTCTTATAGTATGACACAGACGATAATAGTTATTATAATTGTTGCCGCTGCGGTTTTTTTTGCAGGATATAAAACATATAAGTCCTTAAAGAAAAAGAATCGTTGCTCAGGCTGTAAAGGATGTTCTGAAGAACAGGACTAACCGATATAATATCCTGTCATTGCAAAAATTTCTTTTCAAGAGCGTAAATCTAATTTAAATATGTATTTTTGCATTTGTATGGACTTCTAATAAATAAGTATATGGTTAATGTATTAGATCTTAATAATTCGATAGCAAATGATTTTTTAGCAGAACTCCGGGATGTCGAAATTCAGAAAGACAAAATGCGGTTCCGGAAAAATCTGGAAAGAATGGGGGAAATATTTGCCTATGAGATAAGTAAAACAATGGAATATGAAGAAAGAGAAATAGTATCTCCTTTAGGTATAGCAAAATGTTCCGTTTTAAAACAACAACCTGTTTTATGTACTATTATGCGGGCAGGGCTTGCTTTTCACCAGGGGTTTCTCAATTATTTCGATAAGGCGGAATGTGCTTTTATCTCTGCTTACCGTAAGCATGAAAAAGACGGATCGTTCGACATACAGTTAGATTACATGTCCTCTCCTAATTTGACTGATAAGACGTTGATATTACTTGATTCGATGATTGCCACAGGAAGTTCGATTGATTTATCGTTAAGAGGATTGAGAAATAATTATGGAGAACCTGCAAAAATACATATTGTTTCTATTATTTCCAGTGTAATGGGAATTGATTTCTTGAAAAGAAAGCTGCCTATCGGAACCAGTATCTGGACAAATACAATAGATCAGGAACTGACTGCCCAATCTTATATTGTTCCCGGCCTGGGAGATGCCGGAGATCTGGCTTATGGGGAAAAAGAGTAGGTATAAGTATGTTATTGGATGATTTAAAAGATTATTCTATTGTATTGGCTTCCCAGTCTCCTCGCAGGAAAGAATTACTTTCCGGCCTTGGGATTACTTTTGAAGTCAATTGGATAGAAACCAATGAAATTTTGTCTGTGGATTTATTACCCTGTCAATTGGTAGAACATTTGGCCGAACAAAAGGCACAGGCAATTGCAAATCAATATGATTCGAGAAAGGCAATTGTAATAGGCGGGGATACGGTTGTTTGTGTAGATAATACTATTTTGGGAAAGCCGGTAGACAGGCAGGATGCAATGAATATGTTAAGGCAATTGTCAGGGAGAAAACATTTGGTTATAAGCGGATTGTGTGTGCTTCATAAAGAAAGAATCCTCTGCGAACATGATATTACCGAAGTCTATTTCAAATCATTAACTGATGAGGAAATAAATTATTATGTAGATTTTTATCATCCTTTCGATAAAGCGGGAGCATATGGTATACAGGAATGGATAGGATACCAAGCTATAGAACGAATAAATGGTTCGTTCTATAATGTAATGGGTTTACCTACCCATGTATTATGGAAAATGTTAAGAGAAGTTACGGGTAATAAAAACTGAAGTAAACTTATTTTTCTCTTTTATTTTCATAGTGTTATACTATTGTTTTTCTTTTTCAAAACATTTTTGTTGAAGACTTATTACTTAGTATAAAAATTATTATCTTTGCGAAAATTTTGCATGTAAATATATATAAATTAAAAAAATAGCGATATGGTAGAAAAGATAACATCAAGTAAGCAAGCAATGGAAATGGAAGACAAGTATGGTGCACATAATTACCATCCTCTTCCGGTAGTTTTGTCTAAGGGGGAAGGTGCTTTTGTATGGGATGTAGAAGGTAAGAAATATTTCGATTTCCTGTCAGCATACTCTGCCGTAAACCAAGGGCATTGCCACCCTAAAATTATTGATGCACTGAAAAAGCAAGCGGAAACGCTTACCCTTACTTCCCGTGCATTTTACAATGATTGTTTAGGACCATACGAAAAGTATATTACCGAGTATTTTGGTTATGATAAAGTGCTTCCGATGAATACGGGTGCAGAAGCTGATGAAACTGCTTTAAAATTAGCTCGTCGTTGGGGTGTGGTTAAGAAAGGAATTCCAAACGATCAGGTAAAAATCATTTGTTGTGATGGAAATTTCCATGGACGTACCATTACAATTGTTTCCATGTCGAATGATCCTGATTCGTATGCAAATTATGGACCTTTAACACCGGGATTTATCCGCATACCCTATAATGATATTCCTGCTTTGGAAAAAGCGCTTAAGGAAGAGGGAGATAAAATTGCAGGATTTTTAGTAGAACCTATCCAAGGAGAAGCCGGGGTTTATGTTCCTGATGATGGTTATTTGAAAAAAGCGTATGATCTTTGTAGAGCTAAAAATGTTTTATTTATTGCTGATGAGGTACAAACAGGAATTGCCCGTACCGGTAAAATGTTGGCATGTGATCATGAAGGTGTAAAACCGGATGTTCTTATTTTAGGAAAAGCACTTTCAGGAGGAGTTCTTCCCGTATCTGCGGTATTAACTAATGATGAGGTGATGCTTTGTATTAAACCGGGAGAACATGGCTCTACTTTCGGAGGTTTTCCATTAGCTTGTAAAGTTGCAGCGGCAGCATTAGAGGTGGTAAAAGAAGAAAAATTGATGGAAAAAGCAGAATATCTCGGAAAGATATTCCGTGATTACATGAAGAATATCAAATCGGACATGATCACGCTTGTCCGTGGGAAAGGGTTGTTGAATGCCGTTATTATCAAACCCAAAAATGGAAAAGAAGCATGGGATGTATGCTTGAAAATGAGAGATTTGGGAGTATTGGCAAAACCAACCCATGGAGATATTATTCGTTTTGCTCCTCCGCTGGTAATCACCGAAGAACAGCTTCTTGAAGCATGTAAACGTATTGAAGAAGCTATTTTGTCGTTTTAACTGAAATAGTTCTTAAAAGAAGGAGAAGTTGTTTATTAAGCAACTTCTTTTTCTTTTTCTTCACTTCTGTTCTTTGTTAGGTTAAGAAAGCTTACCGATAGGCACCTGACATTTAAGCAAACCTTATACTATAGCTAAGTATATCCCAGTGAATAGACTTAACATGGGCTTGGTGGGGTTAATGGATATTATAACAGAAGTTACGCAAGTGGGGAATTTACAGGAAGTTACAGAAACAAGAATAGATTCAAGTCAAAGTTTACACGTTTACGGGTTTACACGTTAACATTTCAAGAAATTTGTGGAACCTTTCCTGACTTCGACACTTGGGCGACGTATTGTCGAAGTCAGGAATATGTGCTGTTGAAGAATCCAATCACTGTCGAATATGAGAGGCCGTTTATTCTTGTCTAAGTACATTTTTACGATTGGGTCTTTGCACGGGAATGGAAAGACCCAATAGTAATTTGAATGAAGTTATATCACAGAAGTTACGCAAGCGGAGAAATTACGCAAGTTATAGAAACAATGATAGATTCAAGTCAAAGTTTACACGTTTACGGGTTTACACGTTAACATTTCAAGAAATTTGCGGAATCTTTAGCTTGCCGAAGGCAAATTAGCGGAAAAAATAAAAAACGCAATAAGCAGAAAGGATAAAATAGATAAAGCCGATAAAATCGATAAACTTTAAGCAATCAACAACTAATCACGATTCCTGTAACTTCCTGTAACTTGCGTAACTTCTGATATAATTCAAAACAATTTCAATTAACATTCATCCGTTATTAATTAATTCCAAAACGACAAAGATAATTTTAAGAAAAATCGTATCTTTGCTAATAATATAGTATTTATAAGGATCATAAAATGAGTAACTACACAAGTGAAAATATAAAAACACTCGAGTGGAATGAGCATATTCGCCAACGTCCCGGAATGTATATCGGGAAATTAGGTGAAGGCTCTTCCCAGGATGACGGAATATATATAATGGTTAAGGAAGTTATCGACAATTCTATCGATGAATATATGATGGGATATGGTCGTAGCATTGAGATAACAATAAAAGAAAATCAAGTTTCCGTACGGGATTATGGTCGGGGAATACCGCTGGATAAGGCAATCGATTGTGTTTCCAAAATGAATACGGGTGGCAAGTACGATTCCGATGCTTTTCAAAAATCGATCGGAATGAATGGAGTTGGAACAAAAGCCGTTAATGCACTTTCAAAATATTTCAAAATCCAGACTATCCGCGAAGGAAAAATGAAAACGGTAGAATTTTCGGGGGGAATTATTACCCAGGATTATCCTATTGAAAACACAACGGAATTGAACGGGACGCGTATTATCTTTGTTCCCGATGAAGAAATATTTGGAAACTATAAATTCTATTTTGAATATATAGAACAGATGTTATGGAATTACGTTTACCTTAACCGGGGCCTTACCATTACATTCAACGGGCAACGTTATTTTTCCAAAAACGGATTGTTTGACCTCTTAACTCAGAATATCAATGGCGCAACCGTTTATCCGATCATCCATTTACAGGATAAAGATTTTGAATTAGCCCTTACCCATATGGAAAGGGGAAGTGGGGAGGAATATTTTACATTTGTCAACGGACAGCATACTATTCACGGGGGAACACATCAACAGGCTTTGCGGGAAGCCATTGTAAAAACCGTTCGTGATTTTTATAAGAAAGAATATGATCCGAGCGATATTCGCCAGTCTATCAGTGCGGCATTAAGTATCCGGATACAAGATCCTATTTTTGAGTCCCAGACAAAAACCAAATTGGGATCCACCGATATGAAAAAAGGAGGGCCGACTGTTCGCTGGTATATTATTGATACGGTAAGTAAGTTGTTGGATAATTATCTTCATATTCACTCGGATGTGGCTGCTGCTTTACAAAATAAGATTATAGAATCGGAGAAAGACCGTAAAGAGATAGCAAGCATCAAGAAAATATCAAAAGACAATGCGAAGAAAGTTAGCTTGGTAAACAAAAAACTGCGGGATTGTAATGTCCATCTTACGGATGAAAAGAATGAGCTTCGCCTGGAAACAACTTTGTTTATCAGCGAAGGGGATTCTGCATCGGGTTCTATTACGAAATCCCGGAATGCCGATTTACAGGCGGTATTCTCTTTGCGGGGAAAGCCACTCAATACGTTTAATAAGACGAAAAAGGTGGTATACGAAAATGAGGAATTTAATCTCCTTCAAGCAGCGTTGAATATAGAAGAGGGAATAGACGGATTACGTTATAACAATATTATTATTGCTACCGATGCCGACGTGGATGGTATGCATATTCGATTATTATTGTTGACATTTTTCCTGCGGTTCTTCCCTGAATTAATCAAAGGAGGGCATGTTTATATCCTTCAGACGCCTCTCTTCCGTGTGAGGAATAAGAAGGAGACCATCTATTGTTATTCGGAAGAAGAGCGTATTGGTGCTATTGAAAAATTAAGTGGAAAGCCTGAAATAACACGGTTTAAAGGATTAGGAGAGATATCCCCGGATGAGTTCAAACATTTTATCGGTAAAAATATTCGACTGGATCCTGTTGTTTTAGGGAAAAATACAATTATTGATGAGTTATTGGGTTATTATATGGGAGAGAATACAATGGAAAGACAGAATTTCATTATCAATAATTTACGTATAGAAGAGGATATTGCCGTATAAGTAGAGCCATGAACCCAAACTTAGATCCATACAACAATAATATAAGCCTCTCGGAAAAGGAAATAGAGAAGGTGATCCGTCCAAGTGGATTTATTGAATTTGCAGGACAGGAAAAGGTGGTGGAAAATCTCAAGATATTTGTACATGCGGCAAAGCATCGTGGGGAATCATTGGATCATGTATTGTTACATGGGCCTCCCGGATTAGGAAAAACAACCTTGTCTTATATTATTGCCAATGAAATGGGGGTAAATGTAAAAGTAACATCCGGCCCTGTTATTGATAAACCCGGGGATTTGGCAGGATTACTTACAAATCTGGAACCCAATGATGTCCTTTTTATTGATGAGATACATAGATTATCTCCTGTTGTGGAAGAATATTTATATTCGGCAATGGAAGATTACAAAATAGATATTCTCATAGAATCAGGACCCAATGCCCGGAATGTGCAGATAGGGTTGAATTCGTTTACATTGGTAGGAGCTACCACCCGGTCGGGATTATTGACGGCTCCCCTTCGTTCCCGGTTTGGGATAAATTTACGATTAAATTATTACGATACACCTACTTTAGAACGGATAATTACCCGTTCTGCCGGTATTTTGAAAATAGCAATTGATAAATCGGCAGCAACGGAGATTGCGCGCCGCAGCAGGGGAACTCCCCGTATTGCAAATTTATTATTGCGTCGTATACGGGATTTTGCACAAATTAAAGGAAGTGGAGAAATCGATCTGGAAATCGCACGTTATGGATTATCCGCATTGAATGTCGATGCTCATGGTTTGGATGAAATGGATAATCGTATTTTAACGACCATTATCGACAAATTTAAAGGGGGGCCTGTCGGAATTACTACTATTGCTACAGCTGTAGGAGAAGACGCTGGAACAATAGAAGAAGTATATGAACCATTTTTAATACAAGAAGGATTTTTGATGCGGACACCAAGGGGGCGTGAAGTTACAAATTTAGCCTATGAACATTTGGGACTTCCCAGAAAAGCAGGATATATCCCTTCTTTATTTGATTAAAGGAATTTTATGAAGAAACAAATACCTAACATAGTAACATTGCTTAATTTAGCGTCCGGATGTTTTGCGGTTTTATTAGCATCACAGGGATGGTTGAAAGAAGCTGCCGTAATGGTGCTGTTGGCTTCTGTTTTTGACTTTTTCGACGGATTTATTGCCCGGTTGTTACATGTAAAATCAGAGATGGGGAAAGAACTGGATTCTTTAGCAGATGTGGTATCTTTTGGAGTTGCTCCGGCAATGATTATGTATCATTTATATCTCAATACCGGAATGTGTACTGTATGGATGATATATGATATATCGGTTGTTCCTGCTTTTTTATCTATTTTATTTCCTTGTTTTGTTGCTTTTCGTTTGGCAAAGTTTAATTTGGATCCAAGGCAAACGGAAATATTTTACGGCTTACCTTCTCCTGCAGCAGCTTTTGTATTGATATCATTTCCGTTCTTTTCGCAAAACGAATATTCATTTTGGATATATACGATCGTTATTTTGACTTTATGCATATTTATGCTGGCAAATATTCCACTTTTATCGCTCAAGTTCAAAAATATTAATTTGAAAAATAATATTTTTCGTTATATATTGATTGTCATTGCTGCTATTTTGGTTGTTTTTCTAACTTTCCGTTCCATTCCTTTTATTATTTTGACTTATATTATTTTGTCTCTTATCAACAATGCAATTATAAAACTTATCAAATAGGGATTATTTATGGAGATACAAAAAACAGATATTGATGGTTTATTAATCATAAAGCCTAAAGTTTTTAAGGATAATAGAGGTGCTTTTTTTGAGTCTTATAATAAACAGCTTTTTGCTTCTTATGGATTGAATATGGAGTTTGTGCAAGATAATCAATCAATTTCATCCAAAGGCGTAATCAGGGGAATGCATCTGCAGGCGCCTCCGTTTGCACAGGGGAAATTGGTACGTGTTGCTTTTGGCTCGGTGTTGGATGTGGCTGTTGATCTTCGAAAGTCTTCTCCTACATTTGGAAAACATGTGATTTTGAAACTTGATGCGCAAGATCATAGATTTTTTTGGATTCCTGAAGGATTTGCTCATGGGTTTATTGCGTTGGAAGACAATACTGTTTTCCAATATAAGGTGACGAATTATTATGATAAGGATTCGGAGATGTCTATTCGATGGAATGATCCCATACTAAACATACAATGGGGAATCAACCAGCCTGTTGTTTCTGAGAAGGATCAACAAAGCCCATTATTTGAAGATTTTGTAAGCCCCTTTTGACTTTACTGCTTGGATATGTTGAAGAATTCAAGAAGTTGATTTGCTATCATATCACCTGCATGTCCATTTCCATATAATAGGTTTGAGAAATCAGAAGTTTTTCCGTTCATTTTATTGAAAGATTCAACAATTTTCTTTGTTGACGTTCCAGCTAATATATTGTTCCCGGATTCTATCAGTTCTACCCATTCGGTTTCTTCTCGTAAGGTAATACAATTTTTTTGAAAGAAATAAGCTTCCTTTTGCAGCCCTCCGCTATCAGTCATTACCAGTTGACAATTCCTTAATAAGTATATCATTTCAAAATAGCTGACAGGATCAATGAAAGTAATTTTTGTTTTTTTGAAATTATAGTTGTATTTTTCCAATTTCATTCTCGTTCGGGGATGCAGGGGAAGGACAATAGATGTAGTTTCAGCAATTTTTTCAAGAGCAGAAAATATTTCAAGCAATGTTTGTTCATTGTCGGTGTTTTCAGCACGATGAATTGTACAAAGAACAAATGTATCAGGAATGGAAACTTTCGGTTTTTTCGCTAAAGGAGAATAATATATTGCTGCATCTTGCATTACATCTCCACAATTTACCAGACGACAATTCATTACATCGAATCCTTCATTCAGTAAATTATTAATCGCTCTTTGTGTAGGGCAGAATAAAATATCACTGATCCGGTCTGTAATAATCCGGTTAATTTCTTCCGGCATTGACATGTTGAAAGATCGTAAACCGGCTTCTATATGTGCAAGTGTAATATGTAGTTTTTTTGCAGCTAAAGCACCGGCTAAAGTGGAATTGGTATCTCCATATACTAAAACAAAATCAGGTTTTTCTTTCAACAAGATTTCTTCTATTTTTTCCAGCATACGGCCTGTCATTGCCCCGTGGGATAAATTGCTGATATTTAAATTATAATTCCATTTTGGAATATCCATTTCTTCGAAGAAAATGTTTGACATCTTTGCATCAAAATGCTGTCCGGTGTGAATGATTATTTCTTCAATTGACTGTATTTTTTCAAATGACCGGCTTACTACCGCTGCTTTTATAAATTGAGGTCGTGCACCTACAATGGTTACAACTTTCATTTTATTCATCTGTATTAATTTCTTTTTCTTTTAATAATTGATTTTGAGAAATGAAATACAATATGGTAAAGAAAAAAGAAAAGAACATAACACCGGCTTGTTTTTCAAGCATAGATTCTACAGCAAAGTTTATTCCTATTATGACGCCAAAAAGAATAAAAAGGAGATTCTTTGTTTTACAACCGATCCCAAATGGCGAAAACATAATTGATAGAAGAAAGATAATTCCCGGAATTCCCAATGTGGCAAATATTTGTAAATACTGAGAATGTGCATTAAAATTAAGTTCATAAGGTTCAAGATAACCTTCTTCGAGATATTGTTTCTTTAATTCATCTTTTATATCTCCGGTTCCTACACCAAATGGCAAATTAGCAGTTGCGACCTTAAGGCTTGCATCCCAAATCAAAATACGTACATTCGTATCCTTTGGATTATTATCGTCAGATGAGTAATTTTTTTTTACGTGATTAACCGTACGTTGAATTCTATTCATCTCTTCAGGTAATAATTTATAGGTAGCCATCAGAGCGCCGCCAATGAAAATGACACCAATGAAAACATATGGAAGTAGCTTTCTTTTAAAAAAGAGAATATAAAAAAGATAAATCAATAAAATACTACCAAAAGTTAGTATCCCTGCCCGTGAATCTAATAATGCAATTTCTACTGAAAATAAAATCAATGCAATCCCACCGATAATTTTTTCCCATAGCAAGGTTTTATGATTCAAGAGAAGATAAGCAATTATCACAAATGAAAAACAATAGTACATAGATGCATAAGAAGAGTGATGGAAACAGGATGCATTATTATAATGGAAAGAAGAAATTAAAGATGTTTCTTTAAAAAGAATCCATGAATGGGAAACAGAGATAATAAGGGTAATTAAATTTCCCAGCACAAATGATTTTAATACTGTTTGTACTTGTTTTTTTGACCAATAATCAGGATTAATTGTAAAAATAACAATGGGTAGTACTAGCAAAGGGAGTTTTAACAACAAATCAGACAATCCGAATGTAAGATTTTTACTATATAATAATCCAATAGCATATAACAAATATAATCCAACACAAAAAACAAAGGGGAATATCAGATTATTTGTTTTTAGTAAATTAAACTTATTTGAGAAATTCCCTTGTATTAACCATATCAATAACAATAAAGCAATAAAAGAAGGAGCTAAATTTATATATGGAAAATTAGGCGTAGCAAAAGGAATGATAAAAGCGAACAAACATAATAATACATACTGAATGTTAGAATATGTTTTGTCCTTCATACAAGATTGATTGTTTTTATTTAATTTACAAAGATATAATTTTATTGAAACGATATATTAACACGGATATTATTTATAAAGGCAAATAAAAACACATGACGGTTTTGCCTTAATTCCAGAAGTTATGCAAGTAAACAAGATAAAATTGATAAAACCGATAAAATAAAAGCAAATATCGTTCACTTGTCCACTCGTCGTACAAAAAGCAGAAAGGAATAATCAACTCAACAGTTAAATAACTAAATTATAACTTCCTGTAACTTCATTTAACTTGTGTAACTTCTGTTAATTCCTCTTTTCAATCTATTTAAAAAAAGATGTATCTTTGTAATTAAACATCTTTAAAGAATATTCAAATGTGGTTTTCGAAATGAGTTTATATGTATGAACAGCTACTGAAATTGGATGATATTCGAATCAATTTTTCTGCTGGGGGAATGCATGCAGTTAATATTATTTTGGCATTTGTAATGTTTGGTGTTGCGTTGGGGATTCGTACTCAAATGTTCAAAGATCTGCTCAGGTATCCTAAATCGGTATTGGTAGGTCTTTTTTCACAGTTGATAGTATTGCCTGCAGTAACATTTTTGTTGGTAGTGATATTTAACAACTGGATAACACCGATGGTTGCGATGGGAATGATTTTAGTGGCCTCTTGTCCGGGAGGAAATATATCCAATTTTATGTCGCAGCTTTCAAAAGCAAATACTGAACTTTCGATTAGTCTTACTGCAGTAGGTACTATGTTATCTACTTTTATAACTCCGTTTAACTTTTCTCTATGGGGTGGGTTTTATGTCAACTTTGTCAATAAACAAGCGGACCATGCTTTACAACAATTACAAATTGATAATGTACAAATGTTTGCAACCGTATTCCTTTTACTGGGAGTTCCCTTATTATTGGGGATATTAACTGTTAAATTCTTGCCGGGATGGGCAGAAAGAATAAAAAAGCCCATGCAATATTTTTCCATTTTGTTTTTTATTGCAATGATTGTAATAGCCTTTAGTAATAATTTTGATTTATTTCTGAAATATATTTTTTATATTTTTATTCTGGTATTTATTCATAATCTGATTGCGTTATCTACAGGTTATGGATTAGCTTCCATCTTTAAATTACCCGAGATTGACCGACGTACGCTCACAATAGAGACAGGAATTCAAAATTCAGGTTTGGGTTTGGTATTACTTTTCAACCCGAAGATATTTCCTCCTGATATGGCTATAGGCGGAATGCTTTTCGTCACAGCATGGTGGGGAATTTGGCATATTGTTTCCGGATTATCCATATCGTTTTATTGGTCGCGTCATGTTCCTAAATAATTTTATATTAATTTTATGGCAAAAATTCAAGATAAAAACAGAGGTTACTTTTTTCTAAGACACTATGTTGATTTTATGTTTAAATCGGCATATCGTAAGGTGGAATATCATGGTAAAGAAAAAATACCTACGGATGGAGCGATTATTTATGCTCCCAATCATACAAATACATTGATGGACGCGTTAGCCATACTGGTTATTGATAAGCAGGCAAAGGTTTTTGTTGCCAGGGCAGATGTGTTTAAACATCCTACCGCTTTGAAGATACTAACGTTTTTGAAAATGTTACCGATAAACCGGAAGCGGGACGGAAAAGATAATCTGGCCAAGAATGAAGAAATTACAGATATTGTAATTGATGTTTTACATGATAGAATCCCTTTCTGTATTCTTCCCGAAGGCACTCATCGGGCAAAACACAGCCTGATGCCTTTGCAAAAAGGGATCTTTCGTATTGCTCTGCAGGCGAATGATACATTCGGCAACGAAATGCCTGTTTATATTGTTCCTGTTGGAATAGAATATGGACATTTTTTCAGATATCGCTCTTCTTTATTGGTACAGATTGGTGATCCGATTAATGTCACACAATTTGTTGACCAACATCCGGAGATAGATCTTCCCGAACAAATAAATGATTTGAGGGATGAATTATCCGACCGGCTTAAAAAAGTAATACTTCAGATACCTGATGATGAAAATTATGATGCTACATTAGAGCTTTGCCAGATATATGGTAAAGAACAGCGCCGCAGGTTAAAGTTAAAACAGAATACATTAATCAATAAGTTTATAGCCGCAAAAGAAACAATAAAAGAGGTTGCATCTTTTTTGGAGTCCGATCAACAGCAAACACAAGAATTATTGGATATGGCGGGCGACTTCTCTGGTAAAAGGCATAAACTTAGAATCGGTTTAGAATCTGTTTTGAAATCCGCCACCGGGTTATCCATTATTAAAAAGGTAGTTTTATTATTGCTGGGATTACCTTATTTTGTTTTTTCATCCGTTGCAACTTCTCCCGTGACTTTATTTTCTGTCTGGCTTTGTTCAAAAATTAAGGATAAAGCTTTTCATAATACTTTGCGATATTTAATTTCATTCGTATTGCTTCCTGTTTTTTTATTATTGATCGGATTACTATTTGGTATTATATTTTCCTGGAAGTGGGGGATATTTTTTGCAATATTATTCATACCTTCTTTTTTCTTTTTACATGAATATTTACGTCTGTTACGGTTATTTGTCTCGGATATAAAATGGGTATCACACAAAAATTTGCAAAGACAGCTTAAAAAAATAAAAACATATTGGGAAAATATTATAAATAAAGTTATCAAAGATTGAAAGAATACAGAATGCAGAATGTCCGGTTATGAATTACAAATCATAAAATCAATTACGATAATATATTGATTCGAAGCATCATAGAAACTTTGAATGTCCAACTTTCAGTTTGATAAGTATGTCATTGGCAAACTATAAAAAAACGGCGCAAAAATATTCGTCAATTATAATTTCTTTTAACTTGCGTAACTTTTATAATTAATTTCAAGCATTCATCTTCGATTTGGAAACGAAGAAGGTATAACTTTTCGAATAACACCTTAATTTTTTAGCATTTTTTGATATTCATACCTGATCGTTTTATAAAGTTAAAAAATAAAAATAAGAAATGAGGAGGGGAAAAGGCCGGCAATAGTTACAGACCGGCTTTTCCATTTCAGGAGTTTTTTCTTTAATTTCAGATAAGTATCTTCCATTGCAGACTTGCTTGCCGCGAAATTGCGGCAACCGATCCTGTACCCGTTCTTGCCTGCCGCAAAATTGCGACAGCCAATCCCGCATTGTTCTTGGCTGCCGCGAAATTACGGCAACCAATCCCGCATTGTTCTTGGCTGCCGCGAAATTACGGCAACCAATCCCGCATTGTTCTTGGCTGTCGCAAAATTACGACAACCAATCCCGCATCGTTCTTGTCTGTTGCAAAATTGCAGCAACCAATCCCGCATTGTTCTTGGTTGTCGCAAAATTGCAGCAACCAATCCGTACTCGTTCTTGGCTGTCGCGAAATTGCAGTAATCAATCCGTATTTGTTTTTGCCTGTCGCGAAATTGCGTCTTGAAATAGCTGTCCATATCCCCAAGGCATAGAGTTTTCCCTATTGTATAAAAGTAAAAAATCCCTGTAATGAAAGAAATGAATACCTTCCCTTGTTTCTTTCCCGAAGGTACGAAGATGATTTTGTCTGTTTTTCGGTTTTAGAAAGATATCCTTTTGAAATTTTCTTAAACATATTCATCCAAGATTTAAAGATTCAATTCAAGAGAATAATCTTAACTTCTATAACTTCTATTTATATTAAAAAAAAATATACCTTTGAATCTATAATTGTAATTATTAATATATTTAATAAAATTATGAAAACGTTAATAGTAGGAACAGGTTATGTAGGATTGGTTACGGGAGCATGTTTTTCGGAAATGGGAATTCCTGTTGTTTGTATAGATGTAGATAAAGAAAAAATAGAGAATCTGAAGAAGGGGATACTTCCCATATATGAGCCCGGCTTGGAGGTTATTGTCGAAAAAAATTCAAAAGCAGGCCGGTTGAGTTTTTCAACTTCATTGGAAGAAAATATAGAAGATGCGGAAGTGATATTTTCCGCGGTAGGGACTCCTCCCGATGAAGATGGAAGTGCCGACCTTCAATATGTTCTTGATGTAGCACGAACTATCGGGCAAAAAATGAATAGTTATAAATTGATTGTAACTAAAAGTACAGTCCCTGTAGGCACAGCAGCTTTGGTAAGAAAAACCATACAAGCCGAATTGGATAAACGGGGATTAACAATTCATTTTGATGTGGCATCTAATCCTGAATTTTTAAAAGAAGGCGATGCGGTAAACGATTTTATGAGTCCTGACCGTGTTGTTGTTGGAGTGGAATCCCAAAGGGCGGAGGAAATTATGACAAAATTATATCGTCCTTTTTTATTGAATAATTTCCGGGTGATTTTCATGGATATTACTTCTGCGGAGATGACAAAGTATGCGGCAAATGCCATGCTTGCAACACGTATTAGTTTTATGAATGACATTGCAAACCTGTGTGAAAAAGTAGGAGCGAATATAAATATGGTTCGCAAAGGAATAGGTTCGGATACCCGTATCGGAACAAAATTTCTGTATGCCGGTTGCGGGTATGGAGGCTCCTGTTTTCCCAAAGATGTGAAAGCGTTGCTAAAAATAGGGGAACAGAATGGTTATTCAATGCGTGTTATCAAGGCAGTTGAAGAGGTTAATGATGATCAGAAATATGTTCTTTTTGATAAATTAAAATCATATTACAAAGGAGATTTAAAGGGGAAAACAATTGCCGTTTGGGGATTGGCTTTTAAGCCGGAAACCGATGATATGCGGGAAGCGCCTTCTTTGGTTATTATTAAAGAATTATTAAATGCAGGGTGTAAAGTAAACGTGTACGATCCTGTTGCAATGAAAGAAGCCAAACGTAAGCTCGGAGATAAAGTTTCTTATTCAAAAGATATTTATGATGCTGCAACCGGTGCGGATGCGTTGCTTGTCATTACAGAATGGAAGGAATTTCGCCTTCCGGCGTGGGATACAATTAAAAGTTCAATGAAAAGGCCTGTTGTATTTGATGGTAGAAATATTTACGATTTGAAAGATATGAAAAAAGCAGGAATAGAATACTTTGGAATAGGTATTAAATAAAATGGGATGAAATAGAGATTAGGGATTAAGTAAGATACTACGCATAACAATTACAGATAATACACCCATAAGGATAATTATTTTAGATAATCTACTGGCAGATTGACAATTTTTGCTGTTTCGAATAGTATGCGTTTTATAAAATAAAGCAAAAGAAAGGAGAATTAATCCAATTAAAACCAGGAAAAACAGAAGGTTTATTTTATTTAACAAAACATATAATGCAAGAATAATAAAAGCTATAATTAATAGTCCAATAAGAACAAGAGTAATATACTTAGTCTTTTTAATTCCTATTTTTACGGCTAATGTATTGTATCTGGCTCGGGAATCCCCATGAGTATTACCCATCATCTTGATGAATTCCCTTATAAGCACGATTAGAAATGTAAATCCGGCATAAAAAATTTCAATGTCTATGATTTCCTTGATGACAACATAATTCTCATCTGTTTTAAGATGTAATATTTCAAATGAAGAAAGAAATATAATAGAAAAAGCAATAAGATATGCTATTAATAAGTTGCCGATTAAGGGCATTCGTTTGTATTTTGAAGAATAGTTCCATAGCAATATGGCAACTAAAGGAAAACATAAAAATAATACAAAATTATTTGATATCCATGTAGGATATATTGCGAAAACAATCCCTGTTACGGTAATAATAATATAAATAGAGTAGATTTTTTTCTTGGGGATTAATGTTCCAACAATGCGGTTGTTAGGTCGATTAATAGAATCGGAAGAAATATCAAAATAATCATTTATACAAAAGCCTCCGGCAATAATACAAATGATGCTTAATAGAAAGAACAAGAAACATAAAGGAGTAAAAAAGGGACTAAGATGATGGTTGTTAAGAATAGGTATTATAATACAATATTCATAAAGAGACAATCCCAGAACGAAAAATAATAAATTAGGAATTCGAAATAATTTCCAAATGGTATGAATTTTTGCCAACATACAATTTATTTTGTTAAATCCCAATCAATAGGATTTTTTCCATTACCAACCAATAGTTCGTTTGTTTTTGAGAAGTGTTTGCACCCGAAAAATCCCCTTGAAGCTGAGAGTGGAGAAGGATGGACTGTTTTTAAAATAAAATGTTTGGATGTATCTATTAATTCTGCCTTAGCTTGTGCATAATTACCCCATAATAGGAAAACAACACCATTATGTTTCCTTGAAATAGTACCAATAACAGCATCTGTAAATTGTTCCCAGCCTCTTTTTTGGTGAGACCCGGCCTCATGGGCACGTACAGTAAGAGTTGCATTTAATAATAATACTCCTTGCTTTGCCCATTTTTCCAGATTACCACTTTTAGGAATAGGTATATTCAAGTCATCCTTTAGTTCTTGAAAAATATTAATAAGAGATTTCGGGAATGCAATACCATCCGGAACCGAAAAACACAAACCGTGGGCTTGTCCCGTATTGTGATATGGATCTTGTCCTAAAAGCACTACTTTGACATCAGGGAAAGGAGTTAAATCAAAAGCATTAAAGATTAACTTTCCCGGAGGGAATACTATATTCTTCTTTTTTTCTTCTACTAGAAATGTTTTTAAATCATGAAAATAAGGGCTGTTGAATTCGGTATATAATTCTTCTTTCCATGAAGGGTGAATAAGAGGATTTATTGTTGATTCCATTATGAGAAATTAATTTTGTAAATTAGTCTTGCAAAATAATGTATTTCTTTTTAAGTTTTTATTTTCAGAAAAGTAACTCTTTTCGATTTTAAAGTTTCTTTTTTTTATATTTTTGTAAACTAAAGTACAAAGGTATGTTTTTTGACGTAATAATTTTGGGTCTTAAATAATATAATTTTGTATTAACATATAAATTTCTCAATAAAATAATATTAAATTATTGATTATGAACAAAAAAGCAGTAATAATATCAATCTTGGTTTTAGTTGGTTTGTTTTTAGCATCCTGTAATACATATCAACGTTGTCCCGCTTATGGTGCAGTGGAGGTTGAAGTAACGGATATTGATAAAGTATAACTTTATCTGAAGTATCTAAATATCGTACTTATTTTAATATGCAGAAGCTATTCTTTAGTATAATTTTAATGTTATTATCAGGATTTTCTGCTTATTCTCAAGAAATAGGGATAGGAGATCCCGAAGCACTTGTTGTAAGAAAACGACAATGGGATATTTATGGTACTTTACATACCAATGGAGTGGGAATTGGCTTTCGTATTACCAAGGAACCTAATATCCGGATGCGTAATGGATTTGATTTCGAGTATACTTATTATCGGCATTTCAAAGAACGTCGCACACGTTTAGATTATTCTAAAATTATTGTATATGGGAAATTAAATTATTTCGGACAACTTAGAGCAGGATACGGGTTAACTCGTGTATTAAACGGAAAACCCTATTGGGGAGGAGTTGAAGTTGGTTATTTTTTTTATGGAGGGATTTCTTTAGGTTTTTCTGTCCCGGTGTATTTGAAGATTTATGATGGGGAAGAGATCGTATCTGAACGATACGATCCGGAGAAACATTCTACTGGAAACATTCTTTATAAAGATTCTTTTGGGAAAGGAATAAAAGACATTAAAATTCACCCCGGTGTTTATGCTAAAACGGGCATGAGTTTTGATTTTTCTAAAAAGGATGCATTAGTAATGAAATTAGATTTTGGTGTTGCTGCGGACCTTTATTATCCTCCTGTAGAGAAAATGGCATTTTCTCCACAACAATATGTGTTACTCACAGGGTTTGTCTCCATTCACTTGGGGAAAAGATTAACAAATTACGAATAATACACATGACTATTCAGAACTCATTAATTTTTCGTATTGTTTTTTTTATTTCATTCCTGATATTTTTTGATTATTACTCTTTTGGACAGATACAACCCGCACAACCTAAAGGGAAAAAAATAATATGTACCGCTAATATACTTACATATGATGCAGCTGTTAATACCGATCTGCAGATATTGATAGGGGATGTCCGGTTTGAACATGAAGGAGCTGTTTGTTATTCCGATACGGCTTATTTTAATGAAGTTCTCAATACCATTGATGCTTATGGGCAAAAACTAGTTGTCCATATTAATGATTCTGTTTCTTTATTTGGGAAGCATATACAGTACGATGGGAATACCAGACAAGCAGTTATTAATCATGATGTTCGTTTAACAAATGAGTCTGCTATATTGTATTCGGATAAATTACATTACGATCGTAATATAGATGTGGGCTATTACAATACAGGAGGTAGAGTTGAGAGTGGACAGAGTGTTTTAACAAGTAAAGAAGGATGGTTTTATACAAAACACAATGAACTTTATTTCAGAGATAGTGCAGTATTATTAACTCCCGAATATACCGTAAATTCAGACACATTAAAATATAATACAGCTACGGAAGTTGCGTTCTTTTTAGGCCCTACATTAATTTATTCCGATAGTAATATAATGTATTGTGAGTACGGCTGGTATGAAACATGGTCGGATATTTGTGAGTTTCAGAAAGAATCGAGATTATATAATAAAACGCAATGTTTAATTGCAGATACGATCTGGTACGATAAAAAAAATGATATAGGTATTGCGCGCCGTTCTGTTTCTATTATTGATAGTGTTGAAAATGTTCTGTTTTTGTCAAATTATGCCGAATATCAAGCAAAAAGAGGAAATGCGTATTTAACAGACAGTGCAGTAGCCGTTCTTATAGAAGGAAAGGATAGCTTGTTTCTTCATGGAGATGTTTTGTATGTGAATTTCGATTCAAACCAAACAGTTACACTTATGCAGGCATATTATAACGTTCAATTTTTCCGGAATGATTTGCAGGGAAGTTGCGATTCTTTGGTCTATGATGCAAAAGATTCTGTTATTACGCTGATTAATAGTCCCATTATGTGGTCTGAGGAGAATCAGTTTTTAGCTGATACAATACGACTATATATCCAGAATGGGCAAATATCGGAGATACATTATGTCAATAATGCATCGGTGTTTGCTGATGTGTTTGAAGAAAAGAAATTTAATCAGGTTAAAGGAGATTATATGATTGCTTATTTTGCCGATAATCATATTCAAACAGTTTTTGTTGATGGCAGTGCGGAATGTTTATATTATGTACAGGAAGATAATAAAGATTTGATAGGTGTACAAAAATCCACATCTGCACAGATGCGTGTCTTTTTTGAGGATAACCAAGTACGTATAATTAGATTTTATGAAGATGTGAAAGGAAAAGTTTATCCTGAAGAACTACTTGAAGATCCTTTTTTACAAGATTTTATATGGTTAGACCAATATCGCCCTAAGAAAAAGGAAGATATTTTCGGCCCCGTTATTTACAAAGCACCTGCGAAAGAAGAAGAAGAATTTTAGTATTCTATTTTTTGAAGAGTCCTTTTTCTACGAACTCACAAATAGTATGTGCAATTGTTATATGTGATTCTTGAATACGAGGGGTATCCGAAGAAGGGACATTGAGTAAACAATCACATTGATCTTTCATCTTTCCGCCGGTTTCTCCGGTAAATCCGATAACGAACATTCCTCTATTTTTTGCCGATTCAATAGCTTTAAGGATATTATCAGAATTTCCGGAAGTAGAAAATGCCATTAAGATATCGCCTTTCCTTCCGCAACCATCTATCATACGTGCATACACCTGATCGTAACCATAATCATTTGCTACTGCTGTTACAAAGGATGTATTAACATGTAATGCTTCTGCGTACAATGGTGCACGATCAAAATAGAACCGGCCGGAAAATTCAGCGGCAACATGTTGTGCATCTGCAGCACTTCCGCCATTGCCGCAAAGTAATACTTTATTATCATTTTGATATGCTTTAATAATAGCAATTGTGGCTTCTTCTATTTTTTGTAGTAAAGAATTATCTTGAATGATCTTTTCTTTTACATCTATTGATTGTTTTATGCTAGAGATAATTTCTTGTATCATATCCGTAAGGTTTTATTTTTTACAAAGATAATGATTTCTTTTTATTTATTTTGTGATGAAGCCAAAATTACTTTTCAGAAAACTGTAAAAGGCTATATTTTTTGTATATTTGTACAATAGATTATCCATAAATAGAAAACGGGAACTACTAAATGGATTTTTATGTAAAATACTATTGATAAATAATGTATCTTTGCAGTTCGGTTAAAGACATAGGAATTATTTTAAATAGATAATTGGGAGTGTCTATATAATAAGATGAGTGTTTAATATTTATCCAAATTTTTCTTCCGGGCTTTTAGTGGCGAGGGAGAAAATATAAATAAACTATTGATAATAATAAAAAATGACAGATTTACAATTTGATGGAGACGGATTCCTAACTAATCCTGAAATCTGGAACGACGAAATTGCAATTAAAATAGCTCAAGAAGACGATATAACTATGACGGATCAGCATTGGGCTATTATACGAGTAATACGCAGCAATTTTGAAGAAAAAGGGAACGCGCCTATGATACGTACTATTTGTAAAGAAACAGGCCTGAAATTAAAAGACATATACGAGCTTTTTCCTTTAGGTCCGGCGAGAGGAGCTTGCCGTGTGGCGGGGCTTCCCAAACCGGATGGCTGTGTCTAGGATAAAAGATAAACTATGCATTGGTATCAATATTTAAGTTTAGCGTGTTTAGTTGTTTGTTTTTGCGCCTGTTTGTGGCATTTTTTGCGCCTCATCCGATTGGGTAAGCCCAAGGATTTATCAAAAAAAGATGGCAATATTACCCGTGCTGAGATTTATTCTTATACCACTGCCATGCTGCCCAATCAGAAGGAATCGGCTTATTTGCACATTCCGACATTTACGGCAGGAATATTTTTCCATATAGGGACATTTATAAGTTTGGCATTATTTATCATTTTCTTTTTTGCCGGGCCGGAATTATTTCGTCAATGGCTAATATTGGCAATATTAATGCTTTTAATGCTTATTGCGTTGGCATTGGGTGCTATTTGCGGGTTCAGCCTTTTTTTAAAACGGATGTTCTCCAAAAAGTTAAGAGCATTATCGACGATTGATGATTATTTGTCCAACTTTCTGACAACGCTTTTTCAAATCTTTACAGGTTTTTATCTGATTTTTGGAGAGATGTTTGCAACTTATTATTATGTTCTTGCGTCTATATTATTGTTATATATACCTGTTGGAAAGTTACGGCATGTAGTTTATTTCTTTGCAGCGCGTTATCAGTTGGGTTTCTTTTATGGATGGCGTAATTCCTGGCCTCCAAAAAAGCAAAAGTAAATTATGGAGAAATTAACCAAACAACAAATAGATGAAGCTATTAAGCTTTTAAAAATGCCTGCCGACAGTAAGTTGGTAACGCATCTGAATGCATGTGTGCATTGTGGTTTGTGTGCGGAAAGTTGTATGTATTACAAAGCAACGAAAGAAGACAAATTTATTCCTGCCCGGAAAGTGGAATTGGTTGCTTCTTTGTATCGCAGGTATTGCACATTGACAGGCAAAGTAGCTCCTTTTTTAGTCAATGCCCGGGAATTGGACGAAGAAATGGCTAATGAGATGATAGATCTGCTGTTTGGAGCATGTACAATGTGTGGGCGTTGTGTAAAGCATTGTTCTATTGGTGTTGATATTGCTTATGTTGTACATGTAGGACGTAGAATGTTAGCGGCTATGGGTTTAGTTCCGGAGTCTTTGCAATCTACTGTTGATGCGGCATTGGAAACAGGGAATAATATGGGTATTCCAACAGAAGATTTCGTAGATACGATTCAATGGTTGGAGGAAGAGCTTATTGACGAATATGGAGAAGATGCCCGTATACCATTAAATGAACCTGGGAAGAGGGTTCTTTATACATTAAATCCGCGTGAACCTAAGTTTTTCCCTTTGTCTATTTCCGCTATGGCAAAAATCTTTTTTGCGGCTAAGGAAAGTTGGACTATTTCCACCGGTATGTACGATGTAACTAATTACGGATTGTTTAATGGAAACAATGACCAGGCAGGGCAGATAGCAAAACGATTGCATGATGAAGTGATAAAAATGCAAAGTCAGGTACTTGTCTTAGGTGAATGTGGTCATGGTTCCCGGGCGAATCGTTGGGAAGGGCCTAATTATTTAAAACAGCCGTATGAATTTGAGATAATCACAGCTGTAGAGCTTATCAATGAGTATATCCGTAGTAGTAGAATAAAATTAGATAAGTCTCTGAATCAGGAATTGGTTACAATTCATGACCCTTGCAATTTGGTACGTAATGGAGGCCTCTTATCCGAAATACGTTTTACTGTAAAGAGTGCAGTAACCAATTTTGTAGAAATGACTCCGCATGGAATGGATAATTTCTGTTGTGGTGGAGGTGGCGGACAGTTAGCCATGAGTGAGTATAACGATCGAAGATTGAAAATAGGAGAGATTAAGGCAGAACAGATTCGGGCGACCGGTGCAAAAATAGTTGTTACCCCGTGTCATAATTGTGTGGATCAGCTTTCGCAATTGAATCATACCTATAAGTTAGGGGTAAAGATTAAAACAATTGCCGAGATTGTGGCGGATGCTCTTGTTATTGAGGATATAGGAAATAAGGATATTCCAATTGATAAATAAACTTTAAGAATCGATACTAAATTTAACTATTTATAAAAAAGATATATGATATACTTAGATAATTCAGCAACAACATTTCCGAAACCGGATGTAGTTTATGATTTCATGTCGAATTTTTATCGTAAACATGGTGTAAATCCTGGCCGTTCAGGATTTGATGCAGCAATTGAAACAGAAGAAATCATATTTAATACTCGTAAGTTACTTACCGACTTGTTTAATGGCGGAGACGATCCCAATCGTTTAACATTTAGTTATAATGCAACCGATTCGTTGAATATTATTATACAGGGATTAGCCGAAAAGGGAGATCATATGGTTACAACTATGTTGGAACACAATTCTGTTTTACGTCCTTTATATTGTATGCAGCAGCAAGGAATTATTGATGTAACATATGTTCCGTTTGATAATGCAGGTTATGTTGATCCTGACGATATCAAGAAGGCAATCAAACCGAATACAAAATTTGTAATTTGCACCCATAGCTCTAATGTAATAGGTACGATCCAACCTCTTGCAGAAATAGGAAAAATATGCAAAGAGGCAGGTGTTCTCTTTGTTGTGGATGGGAGCCAGGGTGCCGGAGCAGTGAATGTAGATATGGTTGCATCAAATATTGACGTATATATTTTTACGGGACATAAATGTTTGATGGGCCCTACGGGAATCGGTGGATCTTATGTTCGGGAAGGTGTTCATATTCGTCAAACACGTTATGGAGGAACAGGTGTACGTTCGGCTTATCCTGCACATTTGGAAGAATATCCATACCGTTTGGAAGCAGGGACTCTGAATTTGGTCGGCGTTGCAGGGTTGAATGCGGGAATTAAATGGATACTGGAAAAAGGCATTGAAAATCTACATAGGCAAGAAATGGCTTTATGGGATAAATTGCGTCTGGCTTTGCAAAATATGGATGGTGTTGTAACATATTGTGCTGTAAATACGGATAACCAAAATCCGGTTTTAAGTTTTAATATCCAAGGATTTGAAGCGGGAGATGTAGGCACTATGCTGGATGTGGATTACGATATTGCCTGTCGTACAGGATTGCAATGCGCACCTAAAGTTCATGAAAGGTTAAGAACCATAGACATTCATGGAACCGTGCGGTTGAGCTTAGGGCCTTTTAATACGGAAAAAGATATTGATACTGCTATTGATGCAATAAAGGATATCGTGTCAATAGCCAGAAGATAAACAAGAACATCTCTGGCTTATCGGAGTGAGACGCTAACAACGTTCGATGTGAGATCCACACATCAAGTATCGTGAAGCATTCACATCGAACGATGTGAGCGTCTCACTATATTGTACTGAATCTTGACACTTCAATCATGTTCAGGGCATGCTTCAATGGGATGAATATAATAATTGACGGATAATATGCTTATTTGAATGCCTGTATGCACAGAAGTCGAGCTAACCCCTTTGTTTATTGCTTTTATACAGGGGATGCTGAAACAAGTTCAGCATGACGGCAATATGTTAGTTAAGAGCAAGATAGGATCTCTGTTATTGGTAGGCACGAAACCCGAGGGTTCGGCGGAGCCAACCAACTGAGCTTGCGAGCTCAACGGAGTTAATCTCTTATATCAACTTTTGACAACTTCTAAAACAAAAAGAGTTAGAACTTATATTTGCTCTAACTCTTTTATCTTGACAGAGGCGTGGAATTCAACCTCTTTATTTTTTAATTTAGGCTTCTGCTTTTTCTTGCGGAAGTACGGAAATGTAAGATCTTCCTTTTGCTTTTTTCTTAAATTCAACAGTACCATCTATCATAGCAAAGATAGTATGGTCTTTACCTATACCTACATTTTGTCCCGGATTGTGAACAGTTCCTCTTTGACGTACTATAATATTACCGGCTTTTGCAAATTGGCCACCAAATATTTTAATACCTAAACGTTTGCTTTCGGATTCACGACCGTTTTGCGAACTACCAACTCCTTTTTTATGTGCCATTGTTCTAAATTTACTTGGTTATTGACTCAATTTATTTTCCAACGATCTCATTAATTTGAATATAACTCAAATATTGACGATGTCCGTTTAACTTTTGGTATCCTTTTCTTCTTTTTTTCTTGAAAACCAATACCTTTTCTCCTTTTAAATGATTTAAAACGGTAGCAGAAACCTTTGCACCTGAAACAGATGGAGCTCCTACATTTACTTTACCGTTGTTATCAATTAACAATACATTGTCAAAATCTACTTTTGACCCTTCTTCAGCATTCAGGCGGTGAACAAAGATTTTCTGATCTTTTTCAACCTTAAATTGTTGCCCTGCTATATCTACTATTGCATACATGATTTGTGATTGTTTTATTTCTCCTAAAATTAGTTTGCAAAGATACAACTTTTTTTCAGATACGGAAGAGAATAATTAACAAAAAACTTTATAAAGGCTAAATCTTATTTTGAGGTACTGGAATTGCAATAGTTCAGCTTGAATAACTACTATTAAGTATAGTAATTAATTATCAAAGTTGTCAAAAGTTAAGATAAGATGGATAGAGATTATCTCACTGCGTTTCGATGCTTTCGCTACACTTCGTGGCTCAGGTGCTTCGTCCCTCGCAATGATGTTATTAACTAACATATTGCCGTCATGCTGAACTTGTTTCAGCATCCCCGTTTTTGAGGAGATTAGCTCGGCTTAAAAGTCTCGCTGCTCTCACATGCTTTACGTTCGGGTGCGGATCAAGTCCGATGACGCTATTAACCTATGCTTACTGTCATTTCCTTTTGTGTGAACCTTTAATAAATACTCGCAATGACGCTATTTCGTTTGTTTAGAGCGTCATTGCGAGGAACGAAGCAATCTCTCATTGGTAGGGACGAAGCAATCCCCTAACTTCATAAATAGTATTTTATTCTACAAACCCGTCAGAGTCAAATATACATACCCCCCAATTGAGCAAAGCAATTGGGGGGTATGCAAATTGAACTTTTCAAGTTCAGTGACTTCTAATTTTACTGCTCCAACAAAACACTTTTTATTCCAGCGCCTCAAAATAAGATTTAGCCTTTATATACTATAAAATTTATGTTGATTTATTGCTTACTTAATAACTTCTTCCAAAAAAACAGTTAGAAATCCAAATAGAAATCTTTTGTTAAGGAACGATATGCAGACGCATATTCCATGGATGCATTTCTGATAATCAGGTTTTCGGTTTGTAAGCTTTGTTCTTCCCGGGAAAACAGCATGATTACTCGATTTGCAGGCTTATGCTCAAAAGGTTGGATTAGTAATACCTTTATGCAAAATAAACCTTGGTTTTTAGCCTTTTCCTGTATTATTTCTTTCGCAATTGAAGGGACAATCAGGGCAAATAACCCCCCAGGGGACAGGCAATAACTGGCAGTTGAAATTAAATCTTCAAAGGAAAGTGTATCCGTATGCCGGCTGATGTTTCGTTTATGAGTAGGGGACTTCAATGAATTAACAAAAAACGGTGGATTGGAAACTATCAAATCATAACTGTTTTTATACTGAGATATGCAAAAGTTTTGGATAGAAATGTTCTGAAAATTTATTCTATCTTTCCAGGGAGAATTATCCGCATTTTCCGTAGCTTCTTTGGTAGAATCTTTATCAATATCCACCCCCGTAATTATTGCATTTGAACGTTGTGCCAACATTAAAGTAATGATTCCACAACCACTTCCAATATCCAGAATGTTTTCACATGTATTGGAGATAGGAATCCAGGCCCCTAGTAAAACAGCATCGGTTCCCACTTTAAGGGTGCTTTTATCATGTTTTATTTCAAACTGTTTAAATTTAAATGCAGGCATTGTGAAAGAATCTCAGAATTATGTCTGGGGGGTTAAAATAAATAATTGTAACGCTTCAATTGCCTTTTCAACAGAGTGTACCTTTTCGAAGGTAAGGGTTAACTTTTCTCCGTTTTCCCGCATGTAGGCAACAGTAGGATTATTTTGCAAAGTATGCAAAACATGTGAAAATTGCAAGCTCTGGTAATAAACCGATTTGGAATTGGAAATAAAATGGCCGATTAATTTCCCTTGCTTTAGTACTATTTTTTCGAATCCGATTTTCTTTGCGATTCGCCGTAACACAATTGTTTTTATCAATTCTTCTGTTTGCAGGGGAATCTCACCAAACCGGTCGGTCAGCCTTCTCCGGAACAGATCCAATTCTTCATCTTTTGACAGATTGTTCAACTCTTTATACAATGAATACCGTTCACTGCTGCTTGAGATGTAAGTATCAGGTAAGAGAAGTTCCATATCTGTTTCTATAACACAATCTTTTACAAAGCTATAATCTGTATCTTCTGCGATTTCTTGTGCAGAAACTTCGCTTTGATGTAATTCTCCGATAGCTTCTTCCAGTATTTTCTGATACATTTCATATCCAATCTCAGTAATGAATCCACTTTGCTCTGCTCCCAATAAGTTGCCTGCTCCCCGGATATCCAAGTCACGCATGGCGATGTTGAATCCGCTTCCGATATCTGAAAATTCCTCAATGGCACGTAATCGTTTTCGAGCAGTTTCCGAGAGGACATTTAACGGAGGAGTCAATAAATAGCAGAAAGCTTTTTTGTTTTTTCTTCCCACCCGTCCCCGTAATTGATGTAGTTCGCTCAGTCCGTAGTTTTGCGCATCATTGATTATGATAGTATTTGCATTGGGAATATCTAATCCGGATTCGATAATCGTAGTAGAGACTAAAACATCATAATATCCGTCGATGAAATCCAACATGATACGTTCTAATTTATCTCCATCCATTTGCCCATGAGCTATTGCAACCCGTTGCTCAGGGAAGTTTCGTTGTATCATTCCTGCAATTTCATCGATATTTTGGATACGGTTATGAACAACAAAAGCCTGTCCTCCCCTGAAAATCTCGTATTCAATCGCAGATTTAATTAATTCTTCAGAGAATGGATGGATTTCCGTTTGTATCGGATAGCGATTTAATGGAGGAGTCTGCATGATCGAGATATCGCGTGCCCCCATTAATGAGAATTGTAGTGTACGGGGGATCGGTGTTGCTGTTAAAGTTATAGTATCGACATTTACCTTTAAAGACCGTAATTTCTCTTTTGCTCCCACACCGAATTTTTGTTCTTCATCTACTACTAGCAAACCCAAATCTTTGAAAGCAATGTCCTTTCCCAATAATCGATGGGTTCCTATAATGATATCTATTTTTCCCTCCTTGAGATCCTGTAATGTTTTTTTCTGTTCTTTTGCCGATTTAAACCGGTTTATATAATCCACACGGCAAGGAAAGTCTGCCAATCGATCTCTAAATGTATTATAATGTTGCAGTGCCAATATAGTAGTAGGAACCAAAACAGCAACTTGTTTACTGTCACAAACAGCTTTAAAAGCGGCACGAATAGCTATTTCCGTTTTTCCGAATCCCACATCGCCGCATATCAAACGATCCATCGGATAATTTTCCTCCATGTCACTTTTGACATCCTGATTTGCTTTCACTTGATCAGGGGTATCTTCATATATGAAAGAGGCTTCTAATTCTGTTTGCATATAATTATCGCCGGAAAATGCAAATCCTTCCGTTGTTTTACGCTCAGCATATAATTTTGCCAAATCAATAACCAATGCTTTAACTCTGCTTTTGGTCTTTTCCTTGATTTTATTCCATGAGTTACTTCCCAAACGATTTAACGTGGGTTCTTCGCCATCCCTACCGGAATATTTAGCTATACGATGAAGGGAATGAATACTTATATAAAGAATATCATTTCCTTTGTAGATGATCTTTATAGATTCTTGTTGCTTTCCATTTATCTCGATCTTCTCCAGTCCTGCGTACTGTCCAATCCCGTGGTCGATATGCGTGACATAATCGCCTTGTTTTAGATCGTAGATTTCTTTTAGTGTAATGGAATCGCTCTTTTTATATCTGTCATCTACTTTATAACGATGGTATCGGTTAAATACCTGATGATCGGTATAAAAAGCAATTTTCTGTTCTTTATCTGTAAATCCTTCATGTAAAGTATAAGAGGCATAGGAAACCATTTCTTTTTCCAGTCTCTTTCTGTATTCTTCCTGAAAGTCAGCATATTTTTCCTGTGTTGATAATACATCGCGAACAATATTACGTACCCGCGATGATTGATTCTCATTCAAGGAACTGAAAATATTGGCAATTCCTTGCTCATAGTTTGCTATCCATTGATCGATAAGTAAATCGAATTGTTTATTAAACGATATTTGCGGTTGTGTATCGAATGAAATACTATCTCGTGCTCCCAAGTAAGAATTTGCACCAAATTCCACAGTATGAAACTGAAGTATGGATTCTTTAAATTGGTTACTGTTAATATATAAATCATGAATCAATGTTTTATCCTGTAAGGATTCATATAGTAGATTATATTTTTTCTCGATGCTGTCGATATTCCAACTAATGTCTTCGAACCATAAAACGGCATTATCAGGTAATGTATCAAACAGGTTTTCTTTTAAAGCTTTGTTCTCTTTTGATTGCAGGTCAGGAGTAATGATAATTTTTTCCTGTATGGATTTTGATAATTGACTGTCTATTTCAAACGTTCGTAACGAGGCCACAACATCTCCGGAAAGTTCAATCCGGTAAGGAAATTCATTCGCATAGGAAAAAACATCGATAATTCCACCGCGTATGGAAAACTGTCCCGGCTGAAATACGAAGTCACTATATTCAAAGTTGTTTTCGGATAAGTATTCCAGGATGAAATCTGCCGATAATTTTTCACCTTTGGAAATAGTAAATGTTTCTTCTTCAATGACTTTTTTTGTTATTACTTTCTGCATCAACGCTTCGGGATACGTAACTACTACTAAGCGTTCACCTTCTTTTATCCGTTGCAGCATTTTGGTGCGAAGTAATATATTGAAATTACTTGATTGTTTTGCTTCCGGAGAGGGTAGGTTTAATTCAGGAAAGAATACAGATTGTTTTTGTGAAAAGTCGTTGTCCTCTTCTTGAAAAATTTGTTCAAGGTCTCCATAGAAAAAAGCGGCAGATTCTTTATCCGGCAAGATAAAAACATGTAATTGCTCTGTTAATGAAGTACAAGCAGCTGAAAATAAAGATCGTGAACTTCCGCTTAATCCATTAACTTTTATTCTGGTTGTTCCGGATGTGAGGTGATTAATTAGAGTTTGTGTTTTTAATGATTTTTGATATAATGCTAATAAATTTTCTAGTTTCATGTATGGTAAAAAGTGTCTTAATTTATGGGTTATGATTCAATATTATTGTAAATCTTACAGGATTTGTAAATGCAGAGAAGTTCTTACAATTGAATTCTTTTTCACCGGATGATTCATATAAATCCACATTAATGGCGGTTTTAAATACTTTCCATATAAATTCCGTACAGAAAAACGCAGTAGAATCAGAACAATCAAAACGATGATCAAAGGGAATTTGTTGTGACAAATAATAATTTGCCTGTTGTGCAATCTTTTTTTGCATTGTATCATTTTCATAGTTGTATCTTGTAACTATGATAGAACTTACATGACTTCCTTTTACGAATTTATCCAAGTCATCTTTTTGCATCCCGTCTATTTCGGCCAGTGTGTTGGAAACAGTATGTATGACAAATAGTTTTCCTGAAGTGTCTTTTACAATAATTCCACAATGTGATACAGGATAGCTATTCTTGACATATTTTACAATTGCATCGCTAATTATTCCAAATCCATGACGGAGAATGATATCTCCTTCCTGTAAAGTTTCCTTCTCTTTTATTGTTAAATAATAATCATTTTTTTGTTCCTTTTTGTTACTTTTTTCTTGATACGAGAACAAGAAGGTGATTATTATCATTAATATTAAACCGATGAGAAAAAGAATCTTTTTTTTCATTTTGAATATTCTAAAAAAATAGGTTGTTTGATACTATCAAACAACCTATTTTCTGAGATCGTATATTTTCTTATTGCTCGATAATAACTCCTTCTTCTTCGGAAACATCTTCTGACGCTTCCTCATAAGATATGGGATTATCTGTTATTTCATCCATTTCTTCATTAGAAGGAAATGCATTTCCTTCTTTTCCCTGGTTTACTAGCCAATGCTTGTTCACTTTCTTTAATTGAACAACTTGCTCCTTCCCTTCCTGATCCCCTTCTTGTACAAAACAAGAACAAATTGCAACAGTATCTCCCTTTATATCACATTTTATATCGGTAACCTTTATTTCCGGTTTTTGTGTAGTATCATTTTCTGAAGAAACAAGTTGTTTTAATAATTCGTAATAAGAACGGTGTTCTTCCATTACATAATTTTTGATTTCTTCGAATTCAGCCCTATAAAAGTGTGTATAATACTTTTCAACCACAGGCTCCGGTTTATTTTGCTTGCAAGCAAAAAATACAATAGCCAGAAGAGAAATATTTATTACTAATGCTATTTTTTTCATCATTATTACATTTTAATTTCGGACATGTTATCTTTAATCTTATACATCTTACGCAAAGCTCGTGTTCCGTTATTAACAACACGGTTCTGATACATCATCGTATTTTGTTGAATCATCATGCTAACATTATTATTGTTGGCATTTGTTGCATCAAGTGTTGGAACATCAATTTTGTTCACTTTTACAGCATAAACTCCCATTTCACCTTTTAATACCTCTGTCTTTCCGGTAGATGATCCTCCGAATATTTTTCCGATCACTTTTATTTCAGGTCCGTAATGTCCGAAATTCCTATCGGAAAAAGCTACGTTTACCGTGCTTGGAGTTGTGTTGTTGTTCGTAGCTATTGTGTTCAGGCTGGTATTCGCAGCTAATGCTTGTTTTAGGATTTCCTCCAGCTTTTCAGCTTTTTTATCGCGTTTAACCATTGCCTCAATTTGGGTTCTTACCTGCTCCTGAGCTAACGTTCTATAACCTTCAGGATAGATATCTTTTAATACTACTACCACATACATATCTTCTAAAGAAAACACATGGGATACAGTTCCTTTTTCTGTGTTTTTGTCAAAAATCCAACGAACAACTTCCCGTCCGCCTTCCCGGATTCCGGGGAGTGTATAACTCATTTTCACGAGCCGGTCATTCGTTCGTTTATTTAGGTTGTTTGCAACTACGGCATCTGCAAATTTCTGATACGTATCAGTTCCATTTACAAAATTGTTAGCAGCACTTTCGATATTGTTAATTGTTTCTTTAGAGGCTGCAATTTGCTTTCTTCCCATTGCAACTCTGATTTTATGTTCCATCGAAGTGCGTTCATTTATTTTAAAGATATATGTTTGATAAGGCATTTCATATTTTACAATAGATCCCGGAGCTGATTTATATAAAGTATCAAAGAACATTTGTTCTGAACCACTTCCGTCTTCAATCCAGATACGGGATAACGCAGGATCTTCAGGGATTGGCTGGTCGGAATATTGTTTGGCGACTGTGTAAAAATCTGCACCCATCATTACCATTGCATAAGCAGTATCGACTAATTTCTGTGAATCTTCCTTTTTCCTGGGACTATTTTGTGTTCCTTGATTTCCTATTACAATAAAACTAACATTGATTGAATCCGGTCGTATTTGGGAGGATAATAATTTTGCAAATTTCCAATATTCTCCATCTATATAAGGTTCAACGAAAGTACCTACCGGAGCATCGAATAATAGGGTATCTATTCCCGGTTCTAAAACGCCGCGTTTTACATAAGCACTGTCATAACGGGAATCTACTAAACGATTCACAAAATAATCAGGCCTGTCTGTTTTTGTAAATTCTTCAAATAATTGATGAACATCTTCTTCTATATTTTTTAAATCTGTTTCGCTAGGCTCAATATTAAAAATCACGTATTCAACATCGCGGTATTCTTCATCCTGTTTGAAACGATATTTGTTTTCTTCGTAACATTTTTTCAGATCTGCTTCTTTGAAAGATATTTTATCGTCACTTACCAGTTCACTGGAGTATGGAATTTGTACAACTTCCAAATCTGCTTTTAAAGAAGCCTCATCAGTTACTTTTTGGGCAAATGCTTTAGGCATATAATAGGCACCGGATAATAAATTCAAGTATTTATTATGGAATGTCTCTTTTTCTATATAATTTTCTATCTGCATATAATAATTCACAAGTGCGGAATCATAGTTTTCTATATTGTCGAGAAATTGCTGCGCTATTTGCATACTATAACCTGTACCATCTGAAAACAGTTGAGCCAGCATTTGGTGAGGATTTGGGCCTGCAACCAAATCTCGTAATTCTTCTGGAGTTATTGTTATTCCTAAATAGCCGGCTTGTTTGGCAAAAATAACGGAATCAATCAACTCATCATAAACTTGCATCCCTAATCGAAAATCTTCTTCCGTACTCAAATTATGTCCTTCATTATTTGCTTTTTGTATTTCTCTGTACTGATCGTATTTGTTCATGTAGGTAAAGTAAGAAATATCTTCATTACCTACACTTATAAATTTATCATATATTTTATTATTATTACCTTTCCTGGCAAAGTCACCTAAAAGAAATGCTAACAATGCAAGCGCTACTATAATTAATAAAATGGTGGAATGTTTTCTGATGCTTCCTATTACTGCCATAATCTGACTTGTTTTATTTTAAGAGTTAAAATGATAGTTTGCAAAGGTAGAAAAAATATTAATATATAATTCGTTAATACCTTGTTTTTTGTACTTATCCAACAGAATTCTATATTAATAAATTGATAATCTTGAAGAAATAATTCACTATATTGATTCTTGATTTAAAAACTTAACTCCCAAATTATTAGTGAAATAATGGAAAGTCTTGAAAAATGGATGAAAGTATTAATTATTTTTTTCTATTTTTGCAAAAAACAAATAGTAGATATGGATAAAATATTAATTATTGGATGTGCAGGACAAATAGGTTCTGAGTTAACATTGGAATTGCGAAAAATATATGGAGATAATAATGTTATTGCTTCCGATATACGTCAGGCAAATGAAGAAATAACTCAAAATGGTCCTTTTGAAATAGTAAATGTTTTGGAGGCACAAAAAATAGCAGAGGTAGTTAAAAAATATAATATTACACAAATATACCATCTTGCGGCAATTTTGTCAGGCAATGCTGAGAAAAATCCTCTTCCTTCATGGAATATCAATATGAAAGGATTATTGGATATTTTGGAAATGGTAAAAGAGTTGAAAGTTCAGCGTTTATTTTGGCCAAGTTCTATAGCTGTTTTTGGTCCTTCTACCCCTACGAAAAATACGCCGCAACAATCTATTATGGATCCCAATACGGTATATGGCATTAGCAAATTGGCAGGAGAGCGTTGGATTGCATATTATAAAGAAAAATATGGTGTAGATACACGCAGTGTTCGTTATCCGGGTTTGATAAGTTATAAAACCGAAGCCGGAGGAGGAACTACCGATTATGCGGTAGAAATATATTATGAAGCAATTAAGAATAAAAAATATACGTGTTTCCTGAAACAAGACACATACCTGCCGATGATGTTCATGCCCGATGCTATTAAGGCAACGATACAACTCATGCAGACAGACTTATCCAAATTGACATGCAATGACAGTTACAATGTCGGGGGAATGAGTTTCTGTCCTGATGACGTTTTTAAAGCAATAAAGAAACACATTCCCAATTTTGAGATCTCTTATGAACCCGATTTCAGGCAGGCAATTGCCGACTCCTGGCCTCAAAGTATAGATGACAGTGTTGCGCGAAAGGATTGGGGATTATCTTATATATATGATCTTGACAAAATGACGGAAGTCATGCTTATGGAAATCAAGAAGAAGTTTGATAAATAAAGCTATATAAATAGTGGTTAGTTGTTAATGATTTAATTTAATGAATTCAAGAAAAGATCTGCGGAACTCTGCGAGGTCTGCGGGAAAAATAAAAACATAATAAACAGGAAGGATAAAATCGATAAAATGCAAAATTAACAACTAACAACTAATCATTAACCATTATATTCCTCTTCTTCTTCCGCAGTGTTCCGTCCCCGGCGTTGAGCGAGAATGTCGTCATAATGTTTCAACCGGATATTCAACAGGGAGACAAATCCAATATAATTGCTCTCCCCGTCTATCAGCATCAGGGCTTCCCCGTTCGATAATCCTCGTCTATTTCCAGGCTTCAAAGCAAATGGCAGAAGGCTTTCAACCTTTGCTGAAAGATCCAAAGCAAATGCTGAGATACTTCCAACCTTTGCTGAAAGATCCAAAGTAAATAGCGAAAGGCTTTCAACTTTTGCTGAAAGTTCCAAAGTAAATGCCGGGATGCTTTCAACCTTTGCTGAAAGCTCCAAAGTAAATAGTGAGAGGCTTTCAACCTTTGCTGAAAGTTCCAAACGAAATGGTTGGAGACTTTCAACCTTTGCTGAAAGCTCCAAACGAAATGGGAAAATGCTTTCAGGCTTTCCTGAAACCTTCAAACGAAAATGTAAGGCGCTGTCATCAAAGCCCGGACGGATAAGATTAGTTAAAAAGCTTCTTCGTTGTAAGGGATGACCGGGGGCTGCGGTTTGTATTATACAAAGCGGAACCCGAAGAAATACATGCCGCTGATTATTAGAAAAGGGAAATAACAGTTTTATTATATGAATCAAATGGAAACTTCATTTATAAATAGAAGTTACACAAGTTAAATGAAGTTACAGGAAGTTATAATTCGCCAAGCAGCTTATTCTTTTGTTGATTTGGTTATTCCTTGATATTTTCTATATGTTGAATTTTACCCTTTTATCGGTTTTATCCTTTCTTCTTGTTGCCTTCCGCATGTTGCGTTACTATAACTTCTCCACTTACGTAACTTCTGTAATTTCTGTAATTTTTATTATTATTTACCGAATGATTGTTTTTTGATCATCTGAGTATATAATCCGTTTTGGCGGGATAGTTGTTCATGGTTTCCTCTTTCTACAATTACTCCGTTATCCAATACAATGATTTCATCTGCATGTATGATTGTGGATAACCGATGAGCAATAATTATGGATGTCTTGTCTTTCAAAACATTATTTAGCGCTGCCTGAACAGTTCGTTCCGATTCCGTATCCAAGGCTGAGGTAGCTTCGTCTAAAATAAAGATAGATGGATTTCGAAGTACTGCCCTGGCAATACTGATTCGTTGCTTTTGTCCACCGGAGAGACGGGTTCCCCTGTCTCCGATATTGGTTTGAAAACCCTGTTCCAAATGAGATATGAATTCATACGCATTGGCAATTTTAGCGGCAGCGATTACTTCTTCCTGAGAAATATTTTCCATTCCCAATGTTATATTGTTGTATACAGTATCGTTGAATAAAATACTTTCCTGCGTCACAATACCGAATAGTTTTCGTAAACTTGTTATGTTTAATGTCCGGATGTCTTTTCCATCTAATAAAATACAACCGGAAGAAACATCATAAAACCGCATCAACAAATCGGTTAAAGTAGATTTGCCGGAACCTGATAATCCGCAGATAGCAACCATTTTTCCTTTCTTCACCTCAAAATTGATGTTTTTCAGAACAGGGTTATTTTCGTAAGAAAAAGAAACATTTTCAAGATGTATACTGTCTGAAAATTCGTTTACCTGAATGGCATTTGGGATTTCGGTAATAACTTCTTCTGCTTTCATTAATTCATTTACACGATCCATGGCGGCAAATCCTTTTTTCATATTTGCGACAGATTCTGCGGTAGCTTTTGCAGGATTGATAATTTGCACAAACATGGCAATATAGGTTATAAATAACTCTGCAGAGAAACCATTGGTGCTGTCCAGAACTAATGAACTGCCATATAATAAAATGCAGATCACTGTAATCGTACCTAAAAATTCTCCGATGGGAGAGGATAGATCCCTCTTCCTGTACATTTTGATATATAGTTTATTATAATCTTCATTGATTTTTTTGAATTGCTGATATACTTTATCGATTGCATGGAATGCTTTTATTATACGAAGCCCGTAAATACTTTCTTCTAATGTAGAAATCATCATGCCTTGTTTTTCTTTTGATTTTTCGGATACACTTCGAAGTTTACGCTGGGTTTTGTTGATAATGAGCCCGGCAACGGGAAGTAGAACCAAGACAAAGATCGTTAGCTTGTAATTAATAAAGGAAAGTGCAAATAAATAGAATGCAATTATTAAGGGGTCCCGGAATAATTGTTGTAAGGATTGTAAAACAGAAACATCAATATCTTGTACATCATTAATTACGCGTGACATAATATCACCTTTTCTTTTATTTGAATAATAAGATAAAGGTAAGATTAAGAGTTTTTCATAGCTTTGATTCCTGTATGTTTTTACTACATCGGTTCTGACGGAAGCCATAATCCAGATGGCAAAATAATTGAAAGATTTATTGAGAAGGAAAAATACAAATATAACAAGGATTAACAATAACAGAGCTTTAACCATGCCTTCCGAAACGATAACTTGACTTAATAAATATTGCAAATACGTAATTAATCCTTCCGAATTAAATACAAATTCAGGTTTATCCAGGACAGGGGGAATCTTATCGAATATTAGTGATAGAAAAGGAGCAAGCAATACAATGGAAAATACCGAGAATATGGTTGAAAAAATATTGAAAAAAACCACAAGAACCAATTTGAGCTTATAGGGCTTTAATAATGTAAACAGTTTGTGAAAATCTTTCATTAATCTATCTGTCTTTCAAATATCTGACCATTGAAAATAAACCGGGTTTCAACGATGGTGTTTAAGGCTTTAAAGGTATATTTCAATTCTTGCGACTGATAAGAAAATGATGTGGTTAAAACTTCACCGTCGGTATAATTCATAAAAAAATACTTTGTATCACCTCCGAATCCATCATAATCAAAAAATAATTCATTTTGCCTGACTTCCAGTACAGTGGATCCTTTAAAATGATTTTTACTTCCGTAATCCCCCATAAAATTAGCCAGATAAAGAGGATTCCCACTTTCGGAAGATAATTTATACAGTGCCATAATCCGGCTACGGGAAAAATTGAAGTCTCCTTCGTTATCGTCATCCACATTGAAAATGGCATGAAGTTTTCCGTTACTTCCCATGTATTGAAAAACACAAATGTTGGTCTTCATATTAACTCCCAGGTTTTCTTCCCAGGAATAAACATTAAGGGCCTTATCATAAGAAGAGACTTTTTTCAATAGTTTATGTTTTAAAGGATAGGTAATACTTTTTGTATCCGTTAAAATATCTTTTAAATAGTGTATGGCTAAATAATTTAATGAATCTATGGTATTGTATATATTTTGTCCTGTAGGTGTTTTTAATTGGTACAATGTATCCAGGATATTGTAGAAAACCTTCCGTTTGGCTTCGAAAGAAGTTTCAGGAATTTTATATTCTGCAATCCTGTTCCGAACCTCGATAGGATTGCTTCCCGATAGGGTAACAATATCAATTCCAGTAGAAGTATCTTCTTTAATAATAGAATAGATAGCAATAGGATCTTCTATTTTATTATCAGTAGAAGATGTACAACAAGTTAATAAAGCAATAACAAATAAGCCTGCTGTACTGATATATAATAGTCGCTTATACATATTAAGAATTTTAGAATGCAAAAATATATAATTTTTTCAAGCAGAAAGCTATTAAGAAGTAAGTCGTTAAGTAAACAGTTAAATAGGTGAAAAGGTTATGGCGAAGTAAAAATTGTTTTTAATATTTAATCTTTTAAATAAGAAAAACAGTATTTTTGTAAATATACCGAAAGATTATATTATAAAAATGAATTATGTGCAATTAATCGGTTTTTGTGTAATACAAACCAATGCATATCTTTGGCAATTAAATGATAATTTGATGGTAAGGAAAAACTACCCTATACGGTACCGGACAGTAGAAAAACAATTAACAAATTAAATACAAAATACAGTGAGAAAAATAATTTTATTCTTTGCTTTTTTAGGCATAATCACAATAAACGATACTAAGGCACAAATCATTATTGCCTCCGGAAATTGTGGGGCAACAGGCAATAACCTTACATGGGAATTGGACAGCGACAGCGTGTTAACCATTACCGGTAGCGGGAAAATGGGGGACTATACAGACGGAACTACACCCTGGTATTCCAATTGTTTTGGAATAAAGACTGTAATTATTGGAAATTCGGCTACTTCAATAGGAAATTATGCATTTTCCAATTGTATTGCTTTAGCCTCGATAACTCTTCCCAACACGATTACCTCAATAGGAAATAATGCTTTTGAAAATTGTATTGCTTTAACTTCTATAACTCTTTCCGACCCGGTAACCTCGATAGGAATTTCTGCTTTTCAGAATTGTAGTAAATTAAACTCAATAACCCTTTCTAATTCGCTTATATCAGTAGGAAATTCTGCTTTTTATGGCTGTAGTGTTTTAAGTTCAATAACCTTTCCCAATTCGGTTACTTCAATAGGAGCATATGTTTTTTGGGCGTGTAATAATTTAGGTTCTATAATTTGTAAAGCAGCTGCTCCGCCGGCTATTCAAAGTAACACATTTGCCAATCTATCAAAAAGTATCCCTGTTTATGTTTATTGTGCTTCTGTTAATACTTACAAAGCAGCAACTTATTGGAGTGAGTTTACAAATTACCAAATAATAGGTCTTTCTATACCGGAGGAGGTTACTGTTGTACAGCAAAACAATGCATTGGCAATTAGCTGGAAAGATACAGGTATGGCAAGTTATAACATATACCGCAATAATGTATTCCTTGCAAAAGTTAGCACAGCAACATATCTGGATAATGATGTGACCCATGGAGAAGAATATTGTTACGAGATCACAGCCCTAAACGATGATTGTGAAAGCAGTCTTAGCGAAAAGGTTTGCCAAACAGTGGGAACCTCTACAGACATCATTTCTGATATAGCAGAAGATAATGTTTCTATTACTATTTATCCCAATCCAACGACGGGAGAATTGAGAATTGAAAATGGAGAATTGAAGATTAATGATATTGCGATTTTTGATATAATGGGCAGAAATGTTAACTTGTCTACTCGTCCGCTTGTTAACTCGTCTACTATAACGATAGATATTTCTCATCTACCGGCAGGCATTTATCTTGTACAGATAAAAACAGAAACAGGAATTATAGTGAAGAAAATCATGAAAGAATAATGATTATTGGTTAATGGCTAATAACGCTATCCTTCGAGCCTAACCGAAAACACTCTTCGCTTAGGCTCGAATAATGCTTGTGTCTGAAATCTCCTTAAAGAGTCTCTAAGTGCTTACATCAAAGCAATTCCACCTGCGAAACAACAGGGGACAAAACAAATAGAACCTGTTTCGTATAATACAGGAAACGATACAAAAATTCTAAAGAGATAATTTTTGTATTTAGTTCTGTTTTGCCGATTTCAGAGAAGCAAAAGCAAGAATCAATCCCAAGGCAATGCTTAATAATGCGGCAAATAAAACTTGCGAATCAGCAGGCAAAATAAAGGTTAATGTATGAGCCGGAATCCAGAATAATGGAATGGTCTTTTTGAACACGAAATTCCATTGTGTTTTCCAATCCAGGTTGGGTAAGATATCTTTTACTTTGATAGGAGTAATTAAACTTTTTAAGCTACCATGATATTGATGAATATGCGTATCTGTTATTTTATGAACGGTCATAAATACAGGAGCAAAGCTTGTATTCATCATCACACTGATACAAAAAGCTCCCAATAGCTTCCATCCGGTAAAGCTTTCACCCATGGCTGCTGCCAGTCCGTCCACTCCGATCTTTTCTACTGTTGATGGTACTCCTGCTGCAAATACTTTCATTGCAAAAGCAATCCATACTCCTAACAATCCCCATACTATCATTTTAGGGAAGATACCGAAGCCATTTTTGTAATATACACCTGATTTGATACGTAAGGCCAGCATTTCGCCAAAAGTAGCCAAAATAGCAAATTTGACAAACGCCATCACATAGGGGTATGCTCCGTTTAAACTTTTATAGGTTTCAAATACGGAATCAAATAAAACAAAAGGTAATAAAAATAGAATAACAAGGATACATACTAAAATATCTGCTTTTTTCATTGTCAAGAATTTTATTTATTCAACAGTTACTGATTTCGCTAAATTTCTGGGTTGGTCAACATTCTTACCACGCATGACAGCTACATGATAAGCCAATAATTGTAATGGAATTGTTGCCAGAAGAGGAACAAACATTTCTTCGGTTTCGGGAATTTCGATTACATAATCGGATAAATTCCTGACATCGGTATCACCTTCGGTAACAATGGAAATAATTTTACCTTTACGTGATTTTACTTCTTGAATATTGCTCACGACTTTTTCATAAGTTCCTTTTATTGTAGCTATTACAACAACGGGCATATCTTCATCAATCAGTGCAATAGGTCCGTGCTTCATTTCTGCGGCAGGATAACCTTCCGAGTGAATATAGGATATTTCTTTTAATTTCAAAGCACCTTCCAACGCAACGGGATAATTATAATTTCTTCCCAGGTATAAAGCATTATTAAATTTTTGCATATAGGACGCAATCTCTTTAATCATAGGATCTAATTGAAGGATAGCTTCTACTTTTTTTGGAATATTTTCTAGTTCATTGATAATTTGCGCATATCTTGCCTTTGCAATTTTCCCTTTCCGCTTAGCTAAACATAATGCCATTAAAGTTAAAACAGTTACTTGTGCGGTGAAAGCTTTTGTAGAAGCAACACCGATTTCAGGACCTGCGTGTGTATATGATCCCGCATGTGTAGCACGGGCAATGGAAGATCCTACTACATTGCATATTCCCAGAACAGTAGCTCCTTTTTGTTTGGCAAGTTCAACAGCAGCTAATGTATCAGCTGTTTCCCCTGATTGGGAAATTGCTATTACTACGTCATCGCTGTAGATAATAGGATTTCTATACCTGAATTCAGAAGCATATTCCACTTCTACAGGAATACGGATCAAATCTTCAAACATATATTCCGCAACCAAACCTGCATGGTAAGATGTTCCACATGCAACGATGATAATACGTCTTGCACTGAGTAATCGCTCTTCATATTCGACAATTCCTCCTAGAGAAACAATCTCTTTTTTGGAATTTAGGCGTCCGCGCATACTGTCGGCAATGGAGCGAGGCTGTTCAAAAATCTCTTTAAGCATGAAATGCTCATAACCGCCTTTTTCCAGTTCGGTAAGAGTCATTTCGAGTTTTTCAAGATAAGGTGTTCTTTTTTTATTTTTTATTGTTTTAACGCGAATATCATCTCCCTTGGTAAGGATTGCAATTTCTTCATCGTTTAAATATACTACTTTTTTAGTGTATTCTACCAATGCAGAGCCATCGGAAGCAATATAAAATTCATCTTGCCCGAATCCGATAATTAAAGGACTGCCTTTGCGGGCAGCTACCAATGTATTAGGATCATCTATATCAATAACAATAATAGCATAAGTTCCAACAATCTGACTTAACGCAAGACGCACCGCTTCTGATAATTCTACATTCTCGTTTTTCTTAATATCTTCTATCAGGTGAATTAATACTTCCGTATCAGTTTCACTGGTAAATTGATGGCCCCGGTTTATTAATTCAGTTTTTAATAGTTGGTAATTTTCTATGATTCCATTATGGATTAGTGCTATTTTCTCATCGGAAGAAAAATGTGGGTGAGCATTTACATCATTCGGTTCCCCATGGGTAGCCCAACGGGTATGTGCAATACCTATTTTGCCGGAAATATCTTTGCCTTTGCAATATTCCTCTAATTCGCTTACCTTGCCTTGACATTTATAGATATTAATTTTTTCATCATGCAAAAGTGCAATTCCTGCACTGTCATATCCACGATATTCTAAGCGATGTAATCCTTTCATAAGTATAGGATATGCATCTTTATTTCCAACATAACCTACTATTCCACACATATATTATTTCCGATTTTATTTATCAATGATTGTATAATTGATTTTCAATTGTAATCGTTTGTCAAGATCACTTGCAAGGGTAGGATGAGTGCCATACATTATTAGCCGTGAAAAATAGGTAGCACTTGGACTAACTAATAAATTTAACTGATAATTACCCCCATCGCCATCTACCAACTTTTGAATATATTGCGTGATATTAAAACGATATTCCTTAGCGGTTTTATTATAACTTCCACCAAAATAATCACTCTTTTCATATCCTATTCCCAAGTAATAATCGGGAAGTAAATATCCTAATCCTGATACAGGGTCGGTGTACGATATAGTCATGGCACTTGGAGGGGAATAATTAGCCATAGCATCATCTTTATGAGAGATTACTAAAGCAGCACGATGGATAACAACCTTTTTATTTTCAAACATACTTTTTAAATAGGGGAAATTCAGTGCTACTTTAAGCCCGGCACCGGCCTGTCCATATAGTAGGTCCGTTGCGCTTGTATAATTTCCGTTCAACTGTTCGCGTAGGTTTGATGTTGCATCTCCATAATCAAAATGGTTAACCGCTCCGAAATGGGCAGTTGAGTCATTCAAATTGAATGTATATTTAAGATTCTTTGCTTGTGAATTGCTATAGTATATTGTTAACTTCGATTGAGAATGTGCCATGTTCAGTGATACTATACATCCATTTCCCGTTAATGCGTCTGCATCTATATAAAGGCCTTTAAAGTATTCCAAAAATGCTGCATCGCTGGAATAAACGCCGGATCCGGATTTTGAGATAAACTTATCGACAGCAAAATCTTTGTTCAACCGGACACGAAGATAGTAAGATGAGGAAGAAGTATCCTGTCTTACTGTTGGCCTCGGACTGATATATAGGTTGGAATTTTCTGTTAAGGAAATACCATTGTGATTAAGGGAAGATGCTGTATAATATTTTTCACTTTTAGACAAACCTTCGGTTAATTCATAAACGTTAAGCCGGAAAGAGTTAAGTGTATCCCCATAATAACCGGCATACATTAATGTCAAAACTAAAGAATCCACTTCTACATCAGTCCCGAAATCCACAGAATAAGCAGATAAACGGAATTGGGTGTAAATTCCCGCTTGTGTTTTTCCAAAGATAGGATCATTAAGATATCCTAACATGTTAACCGACACATTTGATGTTATTAAACTATCGTGTAAAGCTGAATATGCAACAATTGTTGTTGTATCAAAATAATCGGTATTTAAATATTCTTCTTCAGGTTGGACTCCTAATCCTATAAGACCCGAATCTTCTTTACATGCAATAAAAACAACCGTACATGCAAGAAGGTATACAATGATATACGAAAACTTTTTCAAGATATTTTTTGTTTAATAAACGTATATTATACAATAGTATTGTACAATTCAATATAATCTTCCGCATATTGTTCTTCTTTATGCTTGAAGTACGGTTTCTTGGTGCTTTCAATATAAGAATGGATATCTTCACTTACATCTTTATGAGAGATAACTGCAGCGTCGGAATAATCGATAGCCAGTTTGGTAGTGGATTCAAATGTTGCCTGTTTATATAAAGCCGCATCTTGCTGGGGAATACCTGATGATTTGAGCTTCGCAGAAAAAGAGCGGAATGTCTTGTCAAAAGAATCATTATAAATGGAATATATGATTTTAGAATTGGCAAATAAAGGATTGTCAACGTAAATCTTTTTTATGAATACTGGAATCAGGCAGGATATCCATCCATGACAATGAATAATATCCGGGCTCCAGCCCAGGTTCTTTACCGTTTCAATAACTCCACGAGCGTAAAAAATAGCACGTTCGTCATTATCCGGGAGAAATTTTCCCGTTTTATCATGCATTAGCATTTTACGTTTAAAATACTCCTCACTGTCAATAAAGTAGGTTTGCATACGAATAGACTGAATGGATGCGACTTTGATAACCAGTGGATGGTCGTTGTCATCAATAATAATGTTTTGTCCTGACAAACGAATCACTTCATGTAATTGGTTTCTACGTTCATTAATCAAACCATAACGGGGCATGAATGTTCTTATGTCTATTCCTTTTTCCTGGATGCTTTGAGGAAGATATCTGCCTATAATCGACATGTATGAAGTTTCCAAATATGGCGTAATCTCCTGGTTTACAAAAAGTATCCTTTGTGCTGACATATTGTTTCTCCTAAAAAATTTTAATACTATGCAAAGGTACGAAAAAAACCGATGCGAAATTTTTTTCCACTATAATTTAATGTAAAAGCGAAACAAAGGGTTGTTTATTTCTTTTTTTTTGCTTTCTTTGCATCTTAAAATTCTTCTATCCCTACTTTTTTGTATGTTCTTAATAATAAAGCGAATAAAACATGTATGAAATAAAAAATCATCCTATATTAGATAATAAAGAAGGAGAACCGGTAATATTTTTGTATAATGGAAAAGAAATTCACGGAGAGAAGGGATATACGATTGCAGCGGCATTGCACCGGGCGGGTTATCCTGTACACAGCAAAAGTGTTTCTTCCCGTGAACGGAGTTTAGCCTGTGGCATTGGAAAATGTGGAGCCTGTGAAATGTTGGTAGATGGTGTTGTACGCCGTATTTGTATCACAAACGTAGATGGTGTTAAGGAAGTGAAGGAAATTCCGGAGGATTATCAGCCTCAACCATACGAAAACCCTCAGACAATATTAAAAATCCATAAGACAACGGTGCTAATTGTAGGGGCAGGGCCTGCCGGTTTGGCTTGTCGTGAGAAATTGAATGAGTTTAATATTCCCAACCTCGTTGTTGACAACAATGCAGTGATAGGGGGGCAATTCAATATGCAGACCCATCAGTTCTTCTTTTTTGAAAAAGAGAAGAAATATGGAGGAATGCGTGGGTTCGATATTGCAAAAACATTAGCAGGAGATAATCACGAAGGGATTATACTCAATTCTACAGTATGGGATATATTGGAGGGAAAACGTGTTGCATTAAAGAATATCAATTCACAGGAGATCTTCTATATTGATGCGGAGTATATTGTGATAGCTTCCGGTGCCGTTCCATTTACACCAAGCTTTGAGAATGATGATATTCCGGGAGTATATACCGCTGCGGTTTTTCAGAAAATGATGAACCAGGAATATACATTACTGGGGAAGAATATACTTACTGTAGGAGCCGGGAATATTGGTTATTTAACCTCTTATCAAGGCATGCAGGCAGGTGCTAACATTAAAGCAATTATAGAGGCACAACCATGTGAAGGGGGATTTCCCGTTCAAGCAAATCGGATACGCCGGTTAGGTATTCCGATTATGACATCTCATATTTTATTGAAAGCAATACCCAATAAAACAAACGATGGTGTTGTAGGAGCGATAATCGCAGAATGCAAAGACTTTAAGCCTGTTCCGGGTACGGAAAAAATGATTGACGGGATCGATCTTATAAATATCTGTACGGGATTGGTCCCTGATAATCAATTGCTCATTAAAGGGAAGGAAATATTCGGGGCTAATACATATGGAATAGGAGATTCTATCCGTATTGGCGAAGGCACCAGTGCTGTTGTCCGGGGAACTCAAGCGGCATACGAAATTGCCCAGGCAATAGGCATCCGGTTCAATTATGATAATTATTTGGCAATATCCAAGGAATATATCGATTCACAACAACATCCCATTCGTATTTTGGAAAAACCTGCTTTGCCGGATGAAGAGCGAATGAAAACCAAAGGGTTTGTACAAATAGATTGTCTGTACGGTTTTGCATGTAATCCGTGTTCTTTTGCATGCCAGTATGGAGCCATATCAAAATCAAGTACTTCTACAGTTCCTTCTGTTGATTACAGTAAGTGTATCGGGTGTATGGAATGTGTTTACCAATGTCCTGGTTTGGCTATATTCGGTTATAATATAGAGAAAAACCAACTGTTCCTGCCGGTAGAATACCATGTTGAAGAAGGGTCTGATGTCTTTCTTGTTGATAATAACGGACGGAAAGTAGGAGAAGGAATTATTGAGAAAGTTCTTAGAAAGAAAAACAAGACAAATGTTGTCCGTGTTAAAACAACCTCTATTTCAGGGATGGAATTGACACAGGCAAGGGGTTTTATTGTTAAGTCATCTTATCCTGAACCGTTATCTTTTAAAACGGCTCCGGAAATAGAAGGGCAGGCATTCGTTTGTCATTGCGATGATATTACGATTGATGAATTACTTACAACAATCGGGGATCGTCCCTTTATCTCTGTTGATGAGTTGAAGCATATCACCCGTTTGGGAATGGGCCCTTGCCGGGGGAAACGTTGTATTCCCCGGGTAAAACAATTGCTGTGTTCTTATGGGATTGATGTTTTGGGAGAAGCAACCCCTCGCGGACCTCTTTCCAATCAGGTTTCGCTGGGAGATTTATATAATCTGAAAGCAAAAGAGGCGTTTGTTATAGGCGAAGGAAGGGCAGCTAAAAGGATAGACACAGAAGTTCTGATTGCTGGAGGAGGTATTGCAGGGAGTGCATTGTTGCGTTACTTTGCTCAGGCAGGGATGAAGCCGGTACTTGTTAATTCGGGAAGGGGGTCTTCCTGGAGGAATATCGCCGGAGGACGGCCTGCATTCTCAAACCCTGATATTTCGGATATTGCAAGGCATAATCTACAAATATTTAAGGAAATACAAGGTGTACACGATATTCATTTCAAACCTACCCGTTATGTGAATTTGATACATGATGAGGATACTTATAAGGCATTGGATGCATCCCGTGCGTGGAGTGATGCGTATATGGTAGATATAAAGGATTTCAAAAAAGAAGTGTCGCCCTTATGGAGTGAAAAGTCCGGGAATTATTCCCATGCATTAATAACCAACGGCTGCTGGCAGGCATCGCCGGGACGTACGATTGATTTTATCCGTGATCTTGGAATAAGGAGCGGAGGTATGGTTTTGGAAGACTGTAAGCTGCTTGAGGTAAGGAAACAGGGGAGTAAATACCATGCCCTGGTACTTACCCATCAGGAAGAGTATATAGAGTATTGCTGTACCCACTTTGTAAATGCACTGGGGAATAATGCGGAAGAGTATGCAAATATGCTTCATATAGAGACGGGTTTGTTTCCTGTAAGGCATCAGGCGTTTATTACACAACGTTTACCTTTGATGGGAAAAGAGGGAGATGCTTTGGATATGATTATTGATCGTCGTCATTATAAAGGATTCTCAGCGGTTTACGGACAACAATTGAAAGAAACGGGACAAATTATCGGGTGTGCATCTCCGGCTTCCGATCCCAATCAAGCGGGAGCTAATCTGAAAGCAAATACGAAAGATTTTATCGAAATAGTCTCCGAAGTGTTCTCGGATTGGATACCTAACCTGTCGGGGGTTGCTTTCCAGGCATTTTGGGCAGGGTATTATGTTGAGCCCCGCTATATTGTAGACCCTGATTTGGGATTACTTATCGGATTAAGGGGGCATGGATTCATGCTGGGGCAGTATCTGGCAAAGATTTATGTTGATAAGTTGTTAGGCAGGGAAGTTCCTGCTTATATGGATGATCTTAAACTATCCGGGAAAGGGTTAAGCGAAACCGCTTTTAAATAGTGGTTAATGATTAATCACGCTTTTAACCAATATATTCCTTTGTTTGACTGGGGGTTTTAACCTTAGTTGCTTTATCTCTATAAGTTTTACCTGTTAATCCATACAATTGACCCTGTTCTTTTTACATTTCTCCTTTTCTAAAAACCAATGTACGTAACTTTACTTACCGGTCTTTTTGCAAGGGAAATTACTTAAAGCAATTATCTTTCAAAGCCTATTATAATTTTAGGAGGTGAAGCCGGTACTATTTCCAGTAAAAATGTGGAAGTAGATTGACATACGTCTGTTCCTACTATATAGGAAACATACGTTTGTCCCGACATTACTCCTTTAATATCAACAGGGATATCATCTGCTTCTCCAATAATTTGGGCATTTGTATTGGAAAGTGTCCATAAGCCGCCTTCCGGAGTACAGGAAAGTTGGATTGTTGCATTCACACATACATTCCTTTCACCTGTAATGGCATCAACGGTTGGGAATGTATCTACAGATATCGTATCTGTTGTAGTAGAACAACCTGTTGTTGATGAAGTAAACATAAACGTTGCATCACCAACATCTGTTCCTGTTACGAAACCATCATTTGTGACTGAGGCAACAGAAGGATTGTTGCTTCTCCAATATCCTCTTTCACTTGGGGACAATTGAGTTTGAGTACCAACACAAATAGTACTTGAGCCTAATATGGAAATTTCGGGAAGGGGGTAGACAAAAACCGTATATGCTTTTGATGTTCCTTCGCAGCCGTCGACAATAGGGGTGATGGTATAGGTGACAGACCCGGCAACCGTTGCAGTAGTAGTTAATGTATCAGCAGGAAATTTTCCCAGCCCCCTAGCTGATGTGGTATTTCCGGTTATTCCGGGAGTAGAGATGGAGCTAATATTATAAGTGGTACCGGAAACATCTGACGATAGTCCGGGATTGGATACGACAATTTCGGAGCATATCGCCTGTTCTTCGTCGCTGTCGGCAATGGTAAGTTCGGGGATGGGTTTAACCCTGACATTTACAGTTGCCGTATCATTACAATATGCACTGTTTCCAACTATATTGTATATTCCCGACTGGGTAATAGCGGTAGCCCAGTTGGATACATTTGTCGAATAATCTTCATTCCAGTATGAGAAATTCAGGACACCTTTCGTGCTTCCCGAAATGAGGTGTAATGCGGTAAGGTTGGCCGGTCCGCAAGAGATGGTATCGGCAAAGATAAATCCGGGGGTTCCATAGATTGTTATTTGCACACTGTCAGTAACAGGATTACAGGCACTGCCGTCCACGCAATAGGCTGTTATCCGGATATAAAAAGTGGTATCCGTTGTACGATGAAATGGGCTATAATGCAAGGTATTGGTTGTCGATCCGGTAGCTGATCCTGTTCCTTCGTAATTGCTCCATTGTACAGAGTCAGTTGCAACGGTATTAATATTGATGGTAATTTCATTATTGGCACACGTATTTCTTATTCTTCCTCGGGTAAATGTAATAACAGGTTTTTGATCTACCTTTACCAGAAAATATGTTTTTTCCACGCCGGTATATTGTGTTTGTACTTTATATTCTCCTGCTGTTGACCAGACAATATGCGCTTCGTCCGGTTTATTTTCTCCTGCAAAAGTTTCTCCCTGAGCAGGAATACGTAATGGAGTGGCGCCCGTTATGACATCTACATCCCATGCATACCCTTTTATGCCGTCTCCTTTTGCCGTATAATAAATCGTTGTGTCGTATTGACATACCCTGTCTGCCCCATCGGATCCTGTTATGGGGGCAATGGCAAAAACAGCAGTATCACAAATAGCGGGACTTGTTACAACAACTACGAATTGTTTTCCGGGTTCAACCGCGATACCTTCGTCGTATATATCGGAAAAGACAGCCCCACGGTTCACATTTTCCGTAACATATTCATGTGTATTTAGGTAGTCATCCTCTTCATCATATATAAAATTGTTGTTATTGTCCCTGTAAAAATCAAAATAGATATTGTCCCCCTCATAAAACGGGGTAGTGGTTTTTAACTTTATCCGGCCGTACCAAAAATCATTTACTATTTCTCCATAAATGCTGTCTATGCTGAACACGTACCGTTCTACGGTCAATACAGGGTTGGGATACGCGGCACCCTGTGTGATATAAAAAGAACAAGAATCTTCACTCCCACTGCAGATTGCATGATGTTCATAGTCTATTTCAGCATAAAACTCATAGGTGTTGCAGGATGCTCCGGCAACCGTAAACTGAAATTGGGCAATAATTGTATCGGTATCATCCAGGTTATTCAGTAGAGGCAAAGACAAACGTACCCCATTAGCTTCGGGGGTTGTTACTATCCATTCTCTTGGGGGTGCATTCTGTATGGGAAGGTAGCTATAAGGAATAAGTTCAAGTCCTGCAGGTAATAATACATTTATTGCCTCCTTGCTGCTGTCTGCCGGCAGGCGGTATTGGCCAAAAGAGGCTTTCAAATACCAGGTTATGGTATCGCTGATATTATTGCTTACCTTCGTGACGGGGTTCCCTTTATTGTCAAGAAACCGGGAAAAGATGTTATAGGTGTTTACAGCGTCTTGGGTTTGTTCGATGTTAAAGGGCAGGGTAGGTTTTGTAATACGTTCCAAAAAATTATCGCAGGCAGTTCCGTAGTCAAGGTAAAAGTTTAATGAAGTACCCCCGGAGAATTCACATGCTGCATTTACAGTAACGGCCACTATTAATGAATCGTTGGGGGATAGCGGTTCGGTGAAACTCCACATTGCTCCCGGTCTGTCTGTTAATAAAGTAGGGCTTTGAGGGGGAAGTATATAACCGGTGCCGTCAGACCGTTTCACGTTTGCTTCGCCGATATAGAGGCCTGTAGAATTATTGTCATGGAGAATAAGATGCATATTGTTCACCTCTCCTTTGCCGGTTGCTTTTATTTTAACCACATAGACAGTATCTTCGCATACATTCTGAAATCCGGTAGGCTGTGCAATTATTTCCATAGCGGCAGTGGTGTTTTTGGGGAGTATCTGTAAAAAGACAGTATCCGCTACGTATGAGCACCCCGGATTATGTACACTTGCATATACTTTCGCCGTTTTGCCTTTTGCCGATGCATGGGGAGTATAGGTAACATGGGGAATGTCTATCGTACCGGGCAAAAACGACCCGCTGTTATCGGGATTGTACCAGCCTATCCAATCAATGATTCCCGTAGTGGAAGCAGTTAGCCCGACGGTTTTGTTATAGCAGATGGTATCCTGTGTGGTTGTGATCGTAACCGTAGGCTTGTTATAGAGGCTTACGGTTACCGGCCTCCGGTCGCCTGGAATGTTTTCACAATAATTATCGCCTGCTACCGAAATATAAAAAACGGTGTCGCGGACATTGGCCGTGGTATTGCTAAGCCTGCGGGTAATGAAACTGGGGCCGGTTGCCAATGCTGTGGGTGTATTTTGGCTGCTGTACCATCTGAATACGGGGTTGGAAATACTACTCTCCACTTCCGGTTGTGCGTGTAAGGTAGCGGTAGTATCCGTACATACATTTATAGAAGGAGCTGTAATCATGGTACCGGTAGCTATGGGATGGAATGTATAAGAGGAGGTGTCGCTGCTTATCGAACATCCGTTATCGGTAACGGTTACATAGTAATTCCCCGACTGATTGATGGTTATTGATGCCGTGGTTTGGCTCATAACCTGTCCGTTGAAATACCACCGGTAGCTTGGGTTGGCATAACTTCCCACCGCAGTTAAGGAAGCGGAGGTTCCGCAAACAGTTGTACTGCCCGGCGAAAGAGCCGGTTTGGGCGGAGATACCTGCCGGTTTATTGTTACTGTGTTATTGGTTGTAAGCGCATTCCCACAAGAACCCGTACTTATATAGGTAATGGTAATGGTGACACTGCTCATACCGGCAGGAACAGGTACGTTAGGTATAATACCGGAATGAACACCGCCGCTTTGGGTAACAACAATGTTATTAGCCGTTTGGTCTGGCCCGCCGTTTACATTGTATGTTATGCTGTATGTTCCGGCCGTAAGTCCCATATTATTTCCTGTAATGGTAACATGGGTTGTAAGTACGTTTTCACATACCGGCGATGGTACCGTAACACCTGTAAACGAATATTGTGGACAAAAGGATACAATCATGACACCATCGCCGCCATTACCGCCATCGTTTGCCCCACCGCCAGCACAGCCTCTTTTACCGCCGCCACCGCCGCCGCCGGGGCTGCTTCCGTTCCCTCCATCACCATGTTCATTTGTTCCTTTTCCACCGGAACCTCCTCCATGTAAACCTATACCGCCGGGGCCGCCGTTATTACCGGTTCTAGTGCCATTACCACCGTTATTTCCATCATTGATTCTTCCTGCTGCTGCACCGCCGCCCCCGGCTCCGGCAAGACAAAGGGAACCGGTACCGCCTGAATTGCCCCCATTTCCTCCACTGTGGCTCACATCACCATCACAGTTGGCAGCCTGTCCGCCGCTGCCTCCTGCCTGATTGTTATTGCCCACGCCATCTCCTCCGGCGGCTAATATAAGGGTTGTTCCATTGCGTTGCATGTACGTATTCCCTCCGGGGCCACCCGAAGCTCCGTCACCGCCTGTACCGATAATAACAGTAAGCTCTTCGCCCGCCCTGACAGGCAGCAAATATACTTTGGCATAAGCGCCGCCGCCGCCACCGCCGGTTGCTTGCCCGTTACCATTGCTTGCTCCGCCTGCACCTCCTCCTCCCCAGGCCTCTACCATAATGGAGTTGATCCCGGCGGGAACACGATACGTTCCGCTGGTTGTTATACTGCCGTTGGGAAGCTGCGTTTGCGCCCCCAGGTCATCTGCTGTATAAAGGAATAATAGCACGCATAGAAACCGTACATATCCAGGAATAGGTCGTATGTACATTCGTACTAATTGATTAGTGATAGTTTTCTGCTGTTTCATAGAAGTATTATTTATAATGATATTAGAATAACTGCTACATCTTATAGTTTAAAAATTACGGCAGACAATGTTTAACCATTATATAGCCATAGAAGCGCTTCTGAATATTTCACACACGAAACCTGTCAGGAGGTAAGGGCGGAGTTTACATGTAGCAAGTACGCCCTTGTATCAACATAGCGTAACGAAGAGGTTAAAATCTTCAAAAGTACCCTGAAAAACATTTGTAAAGATATAATAAATATAGAGATAAATATGTTTATTATGCAAATAGATACGAATTATGTTGAGAAATACTGACTTAAATTGCAATTTATTCCATTTTCCGCTTTCGTACGCCAGCCTGTTTATTTTCCCGGAATTTCTCATAAATTGTATGCTTTTAAAGAAAGTGTATACACTGTTCATCCAGGTAAGAAGGCAGGGATAATCTTAATACTGGGATTTTTTAATACCTTTGCACGCTAATGACAAATGAATATAACTGTTAGTAATAAACAACACAAATGGAAAACAAATCATTAATTATCATCATTTTTATTATTTTATTTACCTGCGGGGATAATGTTTATTCTCAGAAAAAAGAACAGGGGAAAAACCTCGAATCCTTCAAATCCGGCGCCTCTGTTTCGTTGGAGGAGTATTATCAAAGGTATCATTCCAGAAAGTCTTCTATCGCTAAAGAGGGAACGGCGGAGAAAAATATCCTGCCTGCAGGTGCTGCAAAAACCAAAGATAACAAAGGAATTAAAATGCCTGATAAATTCTGGTTTCCGGGTGAATTCGAGGAGGTTCAGGCTGTCTTGATTACGTGGCCCTATCTTCATATAGATAAGAATATGCAACATTATGTACAGCCGGTGAATGAAGAGTATGCCTTTCGGTATAACAGTGCAGACAAAGTAGAACTAACAAAATATGTTTCTTTTCCGGATACAAGTTCCGATACCCGCCGCCCCATTATATTTGCCCAGCTGATAGAGGCTATCCAGAAAGGGAATGCACAGGTATGGATCAATATCTCCAATCCTCAAGACTCTCTTATTATTAAAAGCTATATACGTAAGCAAGGGATGGCATTGAAGAACTATCGTTTCTTTGTCAACCCCGGGAATTCTTTCTGGTATGGGGATTGCGGCCCGGTTCCCTTCTACTACGGGGATAAGGATGATATCGCTTTTTTAAATTTTGATTACCAGAGTGAAAGGCCTGCAGATAACCAGATTCCGGTCCGCATAGCAACTAAAATGAATATACCTGTTTATACAACATCCTTGAAATTGGAAGGAGGGAATATTCTACTGGACGGAGCCGGAACACTTTTTACGAACCAACAGGTGTATTCCTCCAATAGTAGTTCTTACGGGATGTTCCAGGCAGGCAAGAAAGCAGGGGGTTATGAGAAGAAAACACCTTTAACGGCTCAGCAAACCGGCGATTTATTAACTTTTTTCTTTGGACTCAACCGCCTGGAAGTACTTCCTTCTTTGGTTTACAGTAACGGGAGTGATTATATCGATCTATATGCCGGGATGGCAGATGAAAATAGCTTTGTTTTTACCCATTATCCTGATATATTCAAAGGACAGGCAGGGTATAATAATCTGTCTAAGAATATAGATTCTATTCTTTCTTTATTTAGTTTTCATAATAAATTGTATCAGGGGGATTTTATTCTTCCTCCCCGGAAAGATGACGGAAGCTGGTATGCCAATACTTCCGACATGGAATCATACAATCGTACTTATAGTAACAGTATTTTTGTCAATAATGTCATTATCCAGCCTGTTTACTCGGATGCTGTTTCCGGCGACAGGGAGTGGGACAGGCAATCATTGGAAGTATTAAAGAAACAATTCCCCGGTTACGAGATTATCCCTGTAGATGTACGGGGATATAAAAATGCCGCCTATAAATATACCGGGTTTGATGGGCTTGGGGGCAGTATTCATGCTATTGCGAAGCCAATCCCTGCCGGGAATCCTGTTCGTATTTTACATGGAGCGATCCGGGGTAATGCCGGCGGATATAACGGTTCTTTCCCGATAGAAGCAACAGTTACAAATAGCAGTGGGATTACATCCGTGACTTGTTACTGGAGGGAAAAAGGAACTAAAGACTGGGCTTCACTTCGTATGAATCCAACAGGAAACGATAAATATTCTATTATCATACAGCGCAGTGAAGTTATAAAGAATGATACAATTGAATATTATATTTCCGCTACCTCTAAAAACGGGAAAACAATAAACAAACCTTTTACCGGTCCCAAGGGATATTATTCTTTTTACGATACCCCCTTTTCAAGGAAACCAGCAATATCTTATGAGGAATTTCAACCCAGCAGGGATAAAGGTTTTATGAAAATACGTATCCTCAACGCACTTGACAGGCAAGTATATATTACCATAACAAATGCAAGGGGAAAAGAGGTTTATGGCAATTACTTTAAAGCATTCGGAGATGAGGCCGTATTCCAGCTTAATACCCGTCTTTTTAATCCCGGGACTTATTCCGTATCTTTCAAGGACGAACAGAACGGTATTACTACAAGAACGTTGGTTATTAAGTAAAAGTGAATTAACAGAAGTTGCGCAAGTGGAAAAGTTATTGTAACGCAACATGCAGAAGGCAACAAGCAGAAAGGATAAAACCGATAAAGTAGATAAAGCCGATAAAAGGGTAAAATGCAACCTATAGAAAGTACCAAGGGATAACCAAACCAACAAAAGAATAAGCTGCTTGGCGAATGATAACTTTCTGTAAATTTTCTATTTGCGTAACTTCTATGAATTAAGTGTTGCGAGAGTAAAGTCTGGTCCATTCTATTATTCTTTTATAATTTTCCTCATAAAAAAGAAGAAACAGAATGAAATATATTCAATCCGTTCCTGTGAGTAATCGAGTCATCAAGACTTGAAAGAAAAGGTTACACACAAGTTGCCAGGCTTGAAAATGTTTTCACTTTAATCTATCCCCGTTTACCTGTTACCGTAATAGAATAGATGCCTACATTCCCTGCTTTATACTTTTCAATGGTAGTTTTATCCAAATGTTCTTCCAACACATCATCGGGGATAACAACCGTTTTTGTCCGTTCGATTTTAATATCTTTAAATCCGGCCTTTTCAATTTCACCAAGATATTCCCCCCGCTGTATCGCACTTGCTATACAACCGGCATACATGGCTGCATTATCGGTGAATTCTTTCGGGAAGACGCCATTGAGGACAACATCGGAAACACAGAAGTGTGCCCCATGTCTTAACACACGATAAATCTCTTTGAATATCTTATCTTTCCGGGGAAGTAAATTGAGAACGCAATTGCTGACAACCACATCAACACTTGCATCCGGCAAAGGCATGTTTTCAATATCTCCTTCCATGAATTCTATATTCTTCAAACCACGTTTTACTGCATTCTTACGGGCTTTCTCAAGCATGTTCGGGGCAAAGTCGATACCGATAACTTTGCCTGTTTCCCCAACTTCTTCACGGGCAATAAAACAGTCGTTTCCTGCCCCCGAGCCTAAATCAACAACCGTGTCCCCTTCCTTAATTCCGGCATATTGTGTCGGCAAACCACACCCCACACCCAAATCCGCATCCGGTTCATACCCTTTAAGATTGCTATAATCTTCGCTCATAATAGTAAATACCTTTTTTGACGGGGCCGCAGGATTACAACAACATTTCGAAGCTTCGGAAGTATCAAGCAATGCCACTTCATTATAGCGTTGTTTCACCAACTCTTTAAGGTCGCCTTTATTGTTGGCCGAAATACATTCCTTTACTTCCTGTTCGGAAGGAATACGTCCCTGAAAAAAGACTGTGCCGTCTATCACAACAGCGGGAGTACTCATCACATTATATTCCATGATTTTCATAATATCTTCTTCCTTGCGGAGCGTAATATCCGTTCCTGTTTCATTGACCACTTTTTCAACTACTTTGTAGACATTTTTACATTTGGTACATCCCGTACCTAAAACAATGATTTCCATTTTTCAGACATTTATAATAATATAATAGATTCCGGCAATGATAAAAATAGTGGCTACAATGCGTTTAAACCACTTCTCAAGGTTTTTCATGCTATTGTAGAATTTGCCGACATTACCCACGCTGTATGCCAGCAACCATGCAACAATAACCACAGGCAATCCCGTAGCAACGGCAAAAACAGGCGGCAGCAACAATCCCGAAGGCGAAGCAATAGTCATCGGAATCAGCACCCCGAAATAAAGCACCCCGCTATAAGGACAAAATGCCAGTGCAAAAACAACTCCCATCAAAAAGGCATTCCAATAGCTCCTTCTCTTGCCACTCATCTTTGACGCCGGGTTACGTAACACCGGCAAGTTGATCTTGACTATATCAAGCATCAGAATACCGGCAACTACAAGAGCTATCCCCAACCATATACCGCTAACGCCCTGTAACCATCCTGCAATCTTGAACCGGCTTACACCAAAATAAAATATCAAGCCGAGGGCAGTATAGGAAAAAGTTCGCCCGAGAGTATAAATTAACCCGTTAAAAAATACCCTTCGCTTATCACTGATATCCTTACCAAGGTAAGCCGTTGCCGTAATATTGGTAGCCAGCGGGCAAGGACTGATTGCCGTCATGATGCCCAACACAAAAGCGGTCAACAATGGGATGTCGGAACTATCGGCCAGACGCTGCAACCATTCCATTATTCAAGGAATTTATTTACTTCCGTTTCAATTTGTCCGGCAAGCACACCGGGAGAATTTACAGCCGTTGCAAAAGCGTCGTTTGTAATATCAACATGATGATCCCCTTTTGCAATAATCAGGGCATTCCAACTTACTTCATATTTATCAACAAGATGCTCATTTACTTTCTCATCTGTTTTCACTTCCATATATTTCACTTTGCTGTTTCCATTATACAGGTCGGCAATGGTTTGCTTTGTCACGTTCCCGACTGCAATGCAAGTCTTGCAACGTTGTTTACCATGAAAATAGTAAACATAAACAGTGGAAGCATCCATTTGTTCCACAGGCTTTTTCTGATTTCCATTACCGCATGATGCGAACAACAAGGTTGTAGACAGTAAAACAATTAATATTCTCATGGTTTTTATTTTTGAAATACATTAATAAAACTTGCCGGGTGGATTATCCGGTATAAATTCCCAATTTCCATCACATCCGTAGTTGAGTTTCTTCCCGGTTTTCTTTTTACTCCTTATTCTGAATTTTTCCGAATAACTCACCGAACATCGTCTTTGCCAGTTCCCAGTTTTCACGGTTAATGCAATACTTTACCGTCGGCAGCGTGATGGTTCCCTGGATCAACCCTGCATCTTTCAACTCTTTGAGATGCTGGGACAATGTACTTTTTGCCACCGGAAGAATTTCCGACATATCCCCGTGGTAACAACAAGACTGTTGTGCCAGCATTTGTAAAATGGCTATCCGCACAGGATGTCCCAATGCTTTGGCAAAACGTGCCATTTGTTCCTGCTCTTTAGTAAAACCCTTTTTCCCTGAACTCATAAAGTATATCTTATTTATTGTTCGCAAAGATACGAATAATTCTTTATCAATTCGTAAAAATGCGAACAATATTTTTCATTACTGTTATTGAAACATAGTCTGACAGACTTAAAGAAATGTATCCCTATGCTCGTGGATAGGGATAACAATGGGAATGTACGAGTTATCCCTCATAATTCCGCAGCGGGTTGAATACATAAGTTGAACTCCTTCCGGAATTCTTATTGATGAAGCTATCCACATGGGTTTACGTGTGTTATTTATTTGTATTGAACTTGTCAAAAGTGGACACAAGAATTGCTCTTTTGTTGGGGATTAACTTCGTTGAGGTCGCAAGTTCGGTTGATTGGTTATCGACACTCCTTTGGGTTTCGTCCCTCGCTCTGAACAAGCCTGTTACCCCGTCATGCTGAACTTGTTTCAGCATCCCCTGCATAAAAGCGATAAACAAGGGGGTTGCGGGTCAAAGCCCGCAATGACGGCTTTTTGTTCCTTCCGTTCGTCATTCGTCATTTATAATTGGCTCCCCGCCTTCTTTTTCCCTTCTTGCTTGGGCGCGTCCCTTGCGTTGGGCGGCAATGGTTTTGTAATGCTCAATCTGTATATTATGTTCCTCGACAAAAGTTGCGTATACGGTTTCCCCCTCAATACGTATCCGGGCATTGATCTGGTCGATAATATCATAATAAATAAGATCTAATTCCTTACGGACTGTTTCCATACGCAGGTCGGTTCGTGCCATTGATTCATAATCACGT
>JAVBLM010000061.1:0-15914 GCA_031553535.1 Bacteroidales bacterium
TTGACGGAGAAACAGCATATGCCTCTTTTGTCGAGGAACACAATCTGCACATCAAACATTATAAGGATATTATCGCCCAACGAAAGGGATGGGCTGCCGCAAGAAGGGAAAGGGAGGACAACGAACCGGAAGAGCCAATTATAAATGACGAATTATAAATTATAAACGGAATGAACAGAAAAGCATTATTGTGCGCAATATGTCAGTTAAAAGCGCCTTTATGCGCAATATGTTAATTAAGTGCGTCATTGCGGGCTTGACCCGCAACCCCCTTGTTTATTGCTTTTATGCAGGGGATACTGAAACAAGTTCAGCATGACGGCAAGAGGTTATTAAGAGCATTATTGTGAGAAATGAAGTGTACAAATGAGAAGCAGGTGAATGCATCGAAATACAGTGAGATAACCGGACTTGCAAGTTCAACGGAGTTAATCCTTATTCATTTTATATCAGCTTTTGACACTTTATAAAAATAAATAAAAGTATTTATTACGATACCCTGTTTTTGTAGAATATAACAGTAATGCTGTTAACAATCAAGGCAAACAAAGAAATTCCTATTAAATAATTTCTCAGGTCGAATAGTGTACTTCCTTTAAGAATAATTGATTTCAAGATCACAATAAAATGTGCGATCGGGTTAACCAGGTTAAGCGTTCTTGCCAATGGAGGCATGCTGTCCAATGGAGTAAAAAGCCCGCTGAGAAGAATGAAGACAATAAAAAGAAAAATAATAACAAACATAGACTGTACCTGGTTTTCCGCAAAGATAGATACCATAAATCCCAAACCAAGCATTGCCAATAGAAAAACAGCAGTGAACAGTAACAACGTTGCTATTGACCCTTGAATTCCTATCCCGAAAAGAAATACCATAATTAACAATCCGATACCGAATTCTGCCATTCCTATAATAAAGAACGGGATCATTTTTCCGATAAAAAATTGGCTTTTTGTAATGGGCGAAATGTTTATTTGTTCAATGGTTCCCAACTCTTTTTCACGTACAATGTTCAACGTAGAAAGCATTGCACCGATCATACTTACCAAAACAGCCAAAATCCCGGGGACGAAAATGTTCTTATAATCCATTTCTTTATTAAACCACCGGGAAACAAGTACATCAATTTGAGCAGGGCCTGCTTTGGTGATATTAACCGGCGATTGGAATATCGTATGAAAATAATCTGTAAAAAATTGCTGCAAATAAGCAACTCCCACAGAAGCTTTCATGCTGTTAATTGCATTAGCGGTAATCCCGATGATGGGTTTTTCTTTTCGATATATTTTTTCTTCGCAACTCGCAGGAATTTCAATGATTATATCTACATTATTTTTTTTCATTGCCAATTCCGCTTGCGTATTTGTTTGAATCCCTTTTGCCAACTTGAAATAGCCGGTACCTTCCAATGATTGCTGAATGCCAAGAGAAATTACTGATTTGTCATGATCAATAACTGCAACTTTCAATTCCTTTATTTCCAGATCTGCAGCAAAAGGAAAAATCAATAATTGAGCAATAGGTAAAAAAGTAATCAGTTTCCAAAGTACCGGATTACGAAATATCTGTAGAAATTCTTTTTTTATTAATGCTAGAATTATTCTCATAATATGAATTATAAGTAGAAGTTACGCAAGTTAAATGAAGTTACAGGAAATTATAATTATAAAGTAATTCGGTTCTGCGTGTTGCAACTGCTTAATAACTTGTGTAACTTCTGTTATAAGTTCTGACTCTTATATAATTTCTACAGATTTATTGGTAAATGACTAGTTATATTCTTTGCAAGGGATTTCTCCTTTTAACATTAAATAAACATTCAGTGCTAAAGCATGCATTTCATCTTCACCCGGGAATAATGCTATCGAAGCTATATGGCTAACTCTTTTTGCAATTTTGTTAACAAAAAGCTTATCGTATGCCATTCCTCCGGTTAATAAAATTGCATCTACATTACCTTCTAAAACAGTGGAAGCAGCTCCTATTTCTTTTGCTATTTGATAAGCCATGGCCTGTGAATAAAATTCAGCTTCTTTATCTCCGGCTGCAATTCTGTTTTCTATTTCCAAAGCATCATTCGTACCTAAATAAGCTACATATCCTCCTTTACCGACAACCATTTTGTTCAACTCTTGCTCGGTATACTTTCCACTGAAACAAGCTTTTATTACATCGATAACAGGAAGTGTTCCTGAACGTTCCGGGGAAAAAGGCCCTTCTCCGTTCAATGCCTGATTTACATCTATAACCAACCCTTTGCGATGGGATCCTATGCTTATTCCCCCACCCATGTGGACTACAATCAAATTCAGTTTTTCATATTCTTCTCCTATTTGCTTGGCGTAAGTGCGGGCAATTGCTTTTTGATTTAGAGCATGAAAAATAGATTTACGTTCGAAAACAGGATGTCCGGATACTTTTGCAACAGGTTCCATCTCGTCAACAACTACCGGGTCTGCAATAAATGATTCCACGCCTAAATGTTTAGCGATATCATCAGCAATCAAGCCTCCTAAATTGCAAGCATGTTCCCCGTTATATCCTATTTTCAAATCATGGAGCATAGCATCACTTATTCTGTATATTCCCGATGGGATATTACGCACTAGTCCGCCTCTTCCGATAATATATTTTATCTCGGATAGATTGATATGATTTGCTTTTAATTCATCCAATACACATTGTTTTCTCCATTGATATTGGTCTGTAATTCGTTCGAATTCATCAATTTTTTCCGAAGAATGTTTTATATTGATTGAAAAAACAGGTTTGATGGTATCTTTCTCATCAGATGCATCCAGGTTGAGTTCCATTACTGCAACTTTTGTTGAAGTAGATCCCGGATTAATTGCTAGAATTTTCACTTTTCCTTTTTGTGTCATTTTCCCTTTGTCTATATTTAATAAATTATATGCTGCTTTATTTTAGACATTCTTGAAAGAAACGAATAATAAATGCAACTTGCAAAGATAAAAAAAAAAATTAAACTTTGGCCATTTCGATTAAAAAACGTTCTGCTACTCTGTTTCTGCAAAAAGTATGCCTGTTATCTTTTTCGTTTTATTATAGTATCAAAAGAATGAAATTTTGTACTTTTGTAAAAATTCCATATATGGCAGAAGCAGTAAATCATACAGATAAATTCTTTTTACAGCAAGCAATTGAATTGGCGGCAGAGAACGTAAGAACAGGGAAGGGCGGTCCTTTTGCGGCAATAATAACAAAAGAGGATGAAATTATTGCAAAAGGAACGAATATCGTTACTTCCAGTAATGATCCTACAGCACATGCGGAAATATCCGCAATCCGTAATGCCTGTAATATGCTGGATAATTTTCAATTGGAAGAGTGCACGATATATTCCAGTTGTGAACCATGCCCGATGTGTCTGGGAGCTATTTATTGGGCTCGTTTTAAGAGATTGGTCTTTGCAGCGAATAAAGATCAAGCTGAAAAAGCAGGATTTGATGACGCTTTTATTTATAAAGAAATTGTATTACCCTATAATCAACGGAACTTGCATACCGAGCGGATTGCTTTGGAAGAAGATAATAAACCGTTTGATTTGTGGATCAACAGCAATACTAAAACAGACTATTAAAATGGAAAACCAAAAGCAGCATAAAGCAGGTTTTGTAAGTATTTTAGGAAATCCGAATGTCGGAAAATCGACGTTGATGAATATTCTTATAGGTGAGCGGTTGTCTATTATTACATCCAAAGCACAAACAACACGTCATCGTATAATGGGAATTGTTAACGGGGAAGATTTTCAGATTGTATATTCCGATACGCCCGGTGTCCTGACACCGAACTATAAAATGCAGGAATATATGATGAAATATATTGAATCTGCCTTACAGGATAGTGATGTTTTGCTTTATGTGGTGGAATGCAGAGAGACAAACTATGACCAGCATGTGATAGAACGCATTCTCAGATCGAAGACTCCTGTGATTTTGATTATTAATAAGATTGATCTGGTTACGGAAAAAGAAATCCTTGCATCTAAGCAATATTGGGAAGAATTATTGCATCCGCAGAAAACATATTGCATTTCGGCTTTGCAAGGGACCAATGTGCATGAAATAATCAACGGGATAGTGGATTTATTACCCTTGTCTCCTCCTTACTTTTCTAAAGATGAGTTGACGGATCGTCCTATGCGTTTTTTTGTCTCTGAAATTATCAGGGAAAAGATATTATTGCAATTCAAGAAAGAAATACCATATAGTGTGCAGGTTGAGATAACCGACTATAAAGAAGAAAAGCATATTACACGGATTAATGCTGTTATTTTTGTTGAAAGGGAAAGCCAGAAAGCGATTATTCTTGGTCATAAAGGGGAATCAATAAAGGAATTGGGGATTAATGCCAGGGTTTCCATAGAAGAATTTATTTCCCAGAAGGTTTATTTATCGCTGAGTGTAAAAGTTCAAAAAGATTGGCGTAATGATGAGTCTCGTTTGCGTCAGTTTGGATATGGTTTCTAGGGGTTGAAATATGGTATATCAAACGCAGGGAATTATTCTCCATCGGTTTATGCATGCCGACAATAAAATGATTGTCAAAATATATACCGAATTATACGGGACAAATTCTTATCTTTGTTTCCGGTCTTCGAATTCGAAAAAGAATAATAATTTATTCTTACCAATGTCTTTGGTAGACATTGTATCGGAGAGAAAAAATAAAGGAAGTTTTGATTATATAAAAGATATAAAAATCCTGGCCAATATAAATTTGGGAGAATTTGATATCGCGAAGTCAAGCATATCCATGTTCTTGAATGAAGTGTTGTATAAATTGCTTTCCGAAGCGGGAGAAGACCAGACTTTATTTGAGTTTTTATTTTCTTCCTTATACCGATTTCTTACGCAGGAGTTCACACCTGATTTTCACTTACGGTTCCTGGTAGCTTTAACAAGAGAATTGGGCTTTTGCCCTGAGAATAATTTCACTTCGCTGGGGATGGTTTTCAGCATTGAAAAATCATGTTTTATACATGATTTATTTGTAAAGAAAGAAGAACGGCTTCTCGGGTTATATTTTCATCGTTTATTAGACCAGGAGTTATTTCCAACAAATCAAGAGGAAGTTATTCCATATAATTGGCGTAATAGATTACTGGATATGATTTTGGATTATTATTCTTTGCATATTGTGAATTTGTCTCAGATAAAATCACATGACGTATTAAAAACCGTTTTGCATCCATAATACAAATTGCTTTATGAATGGGTTTCACCTTTCTCCTTTTGCAATCCGGCAATTCAAGCAAATAAGGAGTTGTCATTCACGAATATTTTCATATGGTTTCTTACAACAATTTATGTAGCTTCAGCTACCGGGGAATTCTTAATACCATCGCTTTTATTGTCATTTTATTACGGCGATTTTAAATAAGTTTATGCGTATTGGCCGGATATGAAAATCTATGGGAATAGAATAAAATAATACTTTTCATTGACGAAAAACGTGTACCTTTGTAGTTTGTATAAAAATTTAAGGTAGTACGGCAAGTGGGAATAGGTTTTGTTATTTTACTGGCAATAGGGTTGGCAATGGATTGTTTTGCTGTTTCCGTAACGGGAGGAATAGCTGCGAATAAGCCTGCTCTTTCTAAGCGGTTGCGGATGGCAATCATGTTTGGGTTATTTCAAGCAATCATGCCTCTGTTCGGCTTTCTCATAGGAAAAGGATTTGCTGAGCAAATACAACGCATAGATCATTGGCTGGCATTCTTTATCTTGCTTTTGATTGGTGGGAAGATGATATATGAAGATATAAAATCAAGTAAGGAAGCAGATACGGAAAGGAAAACAAAAGATTTTTTTCAATGGGGTACATTATTTTCTTTGGCCATAGCAACAAGCATAGATGCTTTAGCTACGGGGTTGATTTTTGTTCCCTTCGGAAATATGATTTGGTGGGCGATGCTAATTATTGGAATATGTAGTTTTGTGTTTTCTTTAGCAGGATCTTATTTTGGTTCTTATTGTAGTGGAAAAATCCGTTTCCGGGCAGAACTATTAGGAGGGATTATTCTTATTGTAATAGGAGCGAAAATATTGATAGAGCATCTTATCGCCTAGTAAAGTAGTTTATTTAAATTTAGAAAATAAGCATGTCGAATAACGAAGATTTATTTAAAAAGATAATATCTCACTCAAAGGAATATGGGTTTATTTTTCCTTCCAGTGAAATTTATGACGGATTAAGTGCTGTTTATGATTACGGACAGCTTGGAGTGGAACTGAAAAATAATATCAAGCAATATTGGTGGAAAGCCATGGTACAAATGCATGAAAATATTGTAGGGATAGATACCGCTATTTTTATGCACCCTACCGTATGGAAAGCTTCCGGACATGTTGATGCTTTTAATGATCCGTTGATTGATAATAAAGATTCGAAAAAACGATATCGTGCGGATGTTTTAATCGAAGATTATATTGAGAAAATAGAAGATAAGATCCGGAAAGAAGTAGAAAAAGCAGCAAAACGGTTTGAAAACTTTGATGAAACAATGTTCCGTCAGACCAACGGGCGTGTATTGGAATATCAGGCGAAGATAGATGAAGTTAACAAATGTTTTGTAGAGGCAATGACCAACAACGACTTGGCCGCTATAAAAACATTGATTGAAGACTTGGCCATTGTCTGTCCTGTATCAGGAAGCAGAAACTGGACCGATGTCCGTCAATTTAATCTGATGTTTGCTACCCAGATGGGATCGACTGCCGAAGGTGCCGATGTTGTGTATCTGCGTCCGGAAACAGCCCAGGGCATATTTGTAAATTTTCTCAATGTACAGAAGACCGGAAGGATGAAGGTCCCTTTCGGAATTGCACAGATCGGGAAAGCATTCCGCAATGAGATAGTTGCCCGTCAATTTATTTTCCGTATGCGGGAATTTGAACAAATGGAGATGCAGTTCTTTGTTCGCCCCGGAGAAGAGTTGAAATGGTTTGATTATTGGAAAGAAGAACGTATCAAATGGCATCAGTCTTTGGGAATTGATAAAAATAAATACCGGTTTCATGATCATGAGAAGTTAGCTCATTATGCCAATGCAGCTACGGATATCGAATTTGAATTTCCATTTGGATTCAAAGAACTGGAAGGGATTCATTCGAGGACAGATTTCGACCTGAACGCTCATCAGGAGTTCTCCGGAAGAAAGATACAATACTTTGATCCGGAATTGAATGAAAGTTATGTTCCTTATGTTGTGGAAACATCCATTGGTTTGGATAGGATGTTTTTGGCCATTGTTAGTAATTCCTACAGAGAGGAGCAGTTGGAAGATGGTTCGGTGCGCACAGTGATGAGTATTCCTCCGTTTTTGGCGCCTTATAAAGTGGCTATTTTGCCGTTGGTGAAAAAAGACGGTATGCCCGAAAAAGCATATGAGATATTATCGGAGTTGCAGGAAGATTTCAATTGCCAGTATGACGAGAAAGATGCTGTAGGGCGTCGTTACCGTCGTCAGGACGCGATAGGAACGCCGTTCTGTATCACAGTAGACAATCAGACGTTGGAAGATGATACGGTAACAATTCGCTACAGGGATACGATGGAGCAAGATCGTATTCTGGTAAAAGACATTAATACAACGATAAAAAATTTATTGAAACCTTGTAAAAAAAGATAAATATGACTTATGGTAATCTTTCAATAATAGTCGCATTGGGGAAAAACAATGAAATTGGCAGGAAGAACGAATTGTTGGTTCATTTGCCTAACGATATGAAACGGTTCAAGGAATTAACTCTTAATACAACTGTGGTAATGGGGGAAAATACCTACAATTCTCTACAAGTTAGGCCTTTGCCTAAACGTAGGAATATTGTGTTGTCTTTTGATAAATCACAACAATTTCCAGGATGTGAAATGGCTCATTCTATTGATGATGTGTTGAAAATGGTAAAGGATGATACAACTGTTTTCATTATGGGGGGAGCATCGGTATATAAACAATTCCTGCCATTGGCATCAAAGTTGTGCCTTACTAAAATAAATGCTAATTTTGCAGATGCAGATGCCTTTTTCCCGGAAATTGATTATTCCCAATGGAATTTGGTAGAAAAGGTAGATTGCAAATCGGATGAAAAACATATATATGATTATTCATATTGTACTTATGTAAAACAGTAAAATAGATTATATTATGAGTAAGATAGTAAAATTTTCAGTTATAGTTTTTGTTCTTTCCATGTTACCGGTTTGTTCTTTTGGACAAAAGACGGTTTATTCTACATTCCCGGACATGCCCATTGATGAAAATACAAAATTGGTAACGTATAAAAGGGTAGTTCAAATGCAAGCTTCTTCCGGAGTGCTTTACGACAGGGCTTACGCATGGGCAAATAAATATTATAAGAATCCCCTTGTAGTGATTAAGAAGGCAGATAAGCAGAACGGCATCTTGGAATGTGTTTCTAATATCCCTATTTACACACTTGCAAACGATGGTGTTACTAAAACGAATGCAGGATATGTATATTATACGCTGACAATAGAAGCAAGGGAAAACAGATACCGTTATACTATTACGGATATTTATAAAAAGGAGTCGGCTCAATTTCCTATAGAGAAATGGTTGGATACTTCCCGGCCGGAATGGAGCGTTGTTCGTTATGATCATCTTCACCAGATAGATCAAGCCGTTAAAGAATTAATGAAGTCCATTGATGAAGGCATGCAACCGGAGAAGGTTATTATAGATGAGTGGTAAAGAAAAACAACAAACGGATTCTCAGGCTCTGGAAGATGTCTTGTTGGACGAAATCCACACATTATGGCTTATTAATGATGATTTCAATACGTTCGATTTTGTCATAGACACTTTGATGGAGTTATGCAGGCATTCTTATGAACAAGCCATGCAATGTGCCCTGATTACGCATAACCATGGGAAATGCGATGTTTTAAAAGGCCCATATTCTGAACTTGAAGCGATTGCGACCGTTATGCTCAATAGGGGATTAACGGTGAAAATCACAAAATAAAATTTTCTACAAGTTTCATGGAAACCAGTAACCATGGATATACATGTTATTTTACAAAAGTACTGGGGTTATTCCTCGTTCAGGCCTGTACAGGAGGATATTATACATTCTGTATTGGATGGAAAAGATACGCTTGCCTTGCTTCCTACGGGAGGAGGGAAATCGATTTGTTTTCAAGTTCCTGCATTAGCAAAGGAAGGGATTTGTATCGTTATTTCTCCTTTGATAGCATTGATGAAAGATCAGGTAGAGAATTTATTGTCAAGAGGGATTCCTGCGGCGGCAATACATTCGGGTTTGCATCCAAGGGAAATTGAATTAATTCTTGTTGATTGCATTCATGGAAAGGTTAAATTTCTTTATCTCTCTCCCGAACGATTGAAGAATGAGTTGTTACAAAACAGCATACGGCAGATGAACATTTGTTTGCTTGCTGTTGATGAATCGCATTGTATCTCTCAGTGGGGATACGATTTCCGGCCTCCGTATTTGGATATAGCAGAATTCAGGAAATTGTTACCTTCGGGAATTCCGGTTTTGGCTCTTACGGCGACTGCCACTGGGGAGGTTGTTAAAGACATTCAATTACGGTTGAATTTTCAGCATGAAAATGTATTTTGTAAAAGTTTCTACCGGGAAAATCTTACTTATTATGCTTTTAAAGAAGAAGACAAGCTTAAGCGACTGTTACAGATTATTACCCGAACTCCCGGAACGGGAATTGTATATGTACGTAGTCGTAAAAAAACAAAAGAGATAGCTGAATTTTTAAATAGAAATAATATCTCGGCCGATTTTTATCATGCAGGCTTACCTATTAAGGAAAGGGAAATGAAACAGAATCGTTGGAAGTTAGATAAAACACGGGTAATTGTAGCAACAAATGCTTTTGGAATGGGAATTGATAAACCGGATGTTCGCTTTGTTGTCCATATGGATATTCCCGATAATCTCGAAGCATATTTCCAGGAAGCGGGCAGGGGAGGACGTGATGGGAAACAGGCTTATGCCATATTATTATATGAAGAGTTGGATATTGCCGAATTGTTTAGGAATTTTGAGGCTTCTTACCCTCCGATTGAAGTAATACGGGATGTGTACCAGGCATTGTGTAATTTTCTTCAGATCCCAATGGGAAATGGGGAAGGCGCTTCTTTTGATTTTGATGTGTATGGCTTTATTCGGGAATATAAGTTTAATTCGTTGGTGGTGTTTAATAGTTTGGCATTTATTGAACGTGCCGGATTTATTTCCATGACCGATGCGGTAAATAATTTTTCAAAGGTTCATATACCCCTTTCCCGTGAGGACTTATACCGTTTCCAGGTAGCTAATGAAAAATACGATAACTTTATTAAACTGTTATTACGTTCTTATTCGGGATTGTTTTCTTTATTTGTTTCTATCCAGGAAAGGGATTTAGCCAAACGATCGGGTTTACCTCTTAATGTTGTAGAGGAAGTGTTGAACCAGTTAGCCGGCAGGCACGTAATCATTTATCAACCTCAAACCGAAAACCCTCAACTTACTTTTTTACGAAACAGGGTGGAATCCCGTCATATGCTTTTTTCCCAGCAGGTATACCTTGACCGGAAAAAGACCGCCCAAAGCCGTTTGGAAACAGTAATAGATTATGTAACGTCCGGGTCCAAATGCAGAAGCAGATCGTTGCTTTACTATTTTAATGAAGACCAGTCTGCCCGTTGCGGAAGATGTGATGTTTGTTTACGAAGGAATAAAGAAGAATTAAGTCAGGAAGAGTTTGATATTTTGCAAAAAAACATCCGGATGGAATTGGAAAAAGAGAATCTGACTATCGATGATTTAATAAAAAGGCTTCATTATCCCGAAGCGAAAATAATACAGGCTATTCGCTGGTTGTTAGATAATGAACTTATCGACAAACAAATGGATAAATTGATTTTGGGAAGAAATGGTGAGTAGTCTTATTTTTTTATATTTTTGTCCTGAAATGTTGTCCGGGTAACAAAACATGAAAAGCTCAAAATGAATAATTTTTTTACATATAATCCATTGTGGCACGAACATATCGGCAAGATCTATGCCCTTTTGGAGCGTGTAAAGATTTCGGAAGAAGAATCGAAAGATGTGTTATATTTGCGAAGAACGAATCGTATTCTTTCTATCGGTTCTACAACAGCTATTGAAGGTAATCAGCTCAGTGTACAGCAAGTTTTTGATGTTATTAATGGAAAGGTCGTTTTTGCACCATTACACGATATAAAAGAAGTAAAGAATGCTTTTTTTGCTTATGAGCAAATCCCCGATTTAGATCCTTATAGCATTGATGATTTCTTGAAAGCACATCGTTTTATTACTGAAAACCTTATTCAGGAAGCGGGACAATTTCGTAGTGTTGGCGCGGCGGTTGTCAATAGCAAAAGAGAAATTTTACATTCGGGGGCAGATTTCAAGCAAGTGCCAACATTGGTAGCCGAATTGCTCAAATGGGGAAAGGCCACTGATGTACACGCTTTAATTAAAAGTTCAGCAATGCACTTTATGATAGAGCATATCCATCCTTTCCGCGATGGCAACGGCAGAATTGGACGGCTTTGGCAAACCCTTGTTCTCACGAAATGGAACGAACTTTTTGAATGGTTGCCTGTGGAAACGATGATTTATTATAATCAAGAAAAATACTATGAAGCATTGCAGCAATCGCAACATAAAGACGGAACAGTAGATTGCTGTCCATTTATTGATTTTATGCTCAATGCGATTGAAAAATCTATTTATCAATATATTAATAATGCTAATACGAAAAACCAAAATGGTGGAATAAATAGTGGTTTATTTGGTGGTTTAAATGAAACTGAAAAGGAGATAATTTCCTTCATCAAAGAAAATCCACATATCAGGGTATTTGAAATAGCACAGAAATTATTAAAACCTGTTCGTACAATCGAAAATAATATAAGTCAGTTAAAAGAAAAAGGAATCATTGTTCGTATAGGTAGCAAAAAAACAGGATATTGGAAAATCAATTAAGAAAGATCACAAAATATTGGAAAACAAAAACTAAATTTATTATTAAATGACAAAGAAAAGTTTCAAATTGAGAAATATGGCTGCGATAGCAATCTGCTTCGCAGGAATTACAATATTGTCGGGTTGCGATAAAGAAAAAACACCGGCAATTTCGGTTTCAGACAATAACAATCTAACACAAGAAGTTTATGCCGACAATTTGCAAGGAAAGTCGGGTGTAAATTTCACAACTGCAGGTGCGTGGACTTCGAGCATTTCAACTGCTCCAAGCGGAAAATCCGCACAAATGAAAGAAACAAAAAGTACTCCTGATTGGATTTCGATTTCTCCTGATGCAGGAAAGGAAGCGGGAAGTTACACGATTGCCATTACACTTAAAACTAACACAACAGGGGCAGACCGCACAGCGACCATTACAATTTCGTGTAACGGTAGTGATGTTGCCATTACCGTTACACAAAAAGGTGTGAAAGAAGATGGAACCGTTCCTGAAGCGGGCATAGGACTTGAAACAAACAATGTCTCACTTACGGTAGGCGATTCATTAATACTGAAGGAAATCAGTGGTAAGCCTGTAACCTTTATGTCGAGTAATTCCGGCGTTGTTGCTGTCCGTCCTCACCCGGATGGCTATCCGCATGCCTGTGAAATATATGCTGTAAGCGTGGGCAATGCGGTAATTACCGCAACTGCTACGGACGGTAGTTCTGCAACCACATGTACCGTAACGGTAACGAAAGGCAGCGGTGGTGGCGGTACTACTACCGTACAACTTGACCCGGATGTTATGTCGCTTACTGTAGGCGAGTCAGAAATACTGAAGGAAATCGGTAGTCAAACTGTAACATTTATATCAAGCAACCCCGGTGTTGCGGCTGTCCGTCCTCATCCGGACGGCTATCCTCATGCCTGTGAAATATACGCCGCGAGCGTGGGTAATGCGGTAATTACCGCAACGGTTGCAGATGGTAGTTCTATGGCTACATGTACCGTAACGGTAACGAAAGGCAACGGCGGCGGCGGTACTACTATACAACTTGACCCGGATGTTGTGTCGTTTGCTGTAGGCGAGTCATTAATACTGAAGGAAATCGGCGGTCAGCCGGTAACATTTACATCGGGAAACTCCGGCGTTGTTGCTATCCTCCCTCATCCGGACGGCTATCCGCATGCCTGCAAAATATCCGCTGTGGGTGTGGGCAATACGGTGATTACTGCAACTGCTGACGATGGTTCCACAGCTACATGCACAGTAACAGTAAAATAAAATCCGTAAAATTCAACAAATAATGTCAGCACTTGACGAGCAGTTTGCTGTAATGCGGGAATATGTGTCTGCAGATAACTTTATGAGCCTCTGTCCGAGGCAAAGTTGTCAAAAACGCTGGTGACTTTTAGAAACAGAAAAATATGGCATATGCAGTTTTATCTTATCCTGAAATAAATGATATTGATTATCAGAAAATACAGCAATATCGAAAAAAGAATGATGAATGGCTTTTTACGGTTGTAGAACCGCATATAACATTTGTTTTCCCTGTCTTCGGAATGACAGAGAGAGATTTTATAGCCGAAATAGAAGATTTAGCGACAAATGTTCCCGAAATAAATTTTGTATTTCGATGTGCCATAATCAATAAAGATTCATTTTCTGATTATTATCATGCTCTACTTGTACCTGATGAAGGGTTTAGCCGGATAGTTAAATTGCATGATAAGTTTTACGGAAGAAGTTTAAAGCCATATCACCTCATGAATATCGATTTTATTCCTCATATGGGAATCGGTACTTCAAAGAATGAAAAGAAATGTAAGAGCATGGTTGATGAATGGAATGCGGAAGATTTCTCTATTGCAGGCACAATTTCTCAATTGTCAATTGTACGGTATGAAAATAATATAATTGAAAATATAAAAGAAATTAGATTGAAAGAATAAATAACCACTAACAGTTTGAATGTAAGCAGGGACATGGCATATCCGCAGATAGTTTTTGGGAATTTGTAAATATATCGCTAGAGAAGAAATTATTCATAGGCTTATTAGAATATAATTACTTTACTTATCTACTTGTCCACTCGTTTACTTCCATTTTCACATTCCTCTTACTTTCCATTATTCGAGCAAGTTCTCCTGCTTTTGTCTTCGCCTCAGGTTAAATGGAATATGCTTTTAACCAACATATTGCCGTCATGCTGAACTTGTTTCAGCATCCCCTTCCTTTTCTGGGGGGGATTAGTTCAACTTAAAAGTCTTACTGTCTCTCACCTGCTTCGCCTTCGGGTGCTTCGTTCCTTGCAATTGACGGTAATCTATTAGTTTAGAGCGTCATTGCGGGCTTGACCCGCACCCGAACGCGAAGCAGGTGAGTGCACCGAAACGCAGTGAGATAATCTCCTTAAAAAAGGGGATGCTGAAACAAGTTCAGCATGACGGTAACAGGTTTGTTCAGAGCGAAGAACGAAACCCGAGGGTTCGGTATAGCCAACCAACCGAGCTTGCGAGCTCAACGAAGTTAATCTTGAATCTATCCTTGTTTCTGTAACTTGTGTAACTTCCTGTAACTTGCGTAACTTCTGTTATTAACTATTCATTCCTCTTCCTTTTTCGCTGCATTTCTTCCTTTGCGCTGTGCAAGAATATCTCCATAATGCTCCAACCGGATATTCAATCGGCGGACAAATTCACTGTAATTGGTTTCTCCCTCTGTCAACATCAGGGCTTCCAGCCATACAATGATCTGACGGAATACTTTGTCGATATCCTTGCGTACTTCTTTTGCTTTTAATTTCGTTTTGGTAATATTTTCTTCATCATATTCCTTTAACAGCGCCTGATAGGCAATATTATTCTGTTGCAGTTTGTCCCTCCATTTTTCGAGCCCTATAGCCTGTACATCCTTAAGATAATCTCCATTGAGTTCCTGCAAGAGGTTGTAGATAGCTGAACTTTCTTCCTGCAAGGGCATGCGTTCAATATTGCCGTAGGTGTCAAAAAGTATTTTCAGGTGTTTGGCTGCGGATACTACTTCCGGTTCGAAATGACTGAGGGCGCCTTTGTTCGTAATCACCATTCCATGTATAATACTGTCCCGTTGCCGGTCGAGTTCCATGCGGGCTGCGGTATATGGACTTTTCATAATCTTAAGTATCGCTTCATCCTCCTGCTGATAAAGCGGCAGGTAATGATTGTTGAAAAGCGGCAGGATCTTTAATGCTTCCGCACCAAATTCTTCTACCAGCTTCTTGAATTCGGTCTGACACTGGAAATGCTCTTTATTGCGGAGTGCAACGAAATGAATTCTTTTAATTTTCATAGAAATATATTTTCAAAGTTATTATATATAAAGGCGACAATATATTGCAAGGTACTTTATTATTCTTGAGAAACTGTTTTGTAAAAATGTCGAAGACTTTCTCACTATTGAGAAACTATTTTGCAAAAATGCGGGAGACTTTCTCATCATTGAGAAATCATTTTGCAAAAATGTAAGAGGCTTTCTCACTATTGAGAATTTGTTTTGCGAAAATGCGGGAGACTTTCTCACTATTGAGAAACTGTTTTGCAAAAATGCAAGAGACTTTCTCATCATTGAGAAATTGCCTTGCAGAAATACGAGAGACTTTCTCACTATTGAGAAATAATGCCGGAGTAATGTGGCTGGGTTTCTCAGAAAAATATTCATCCTAAAAAGTTTTGCAAGCGGTTTTCTTCTATAAATTATTGAAATTTGTTGTCTTTATTACATTAAGATAAAATCGGAAGAAATAAGCCGCCGGTAATTATTGGAAAGAGAAATAACGACTTACATATATACGAACAGATACAATGTGTTAAGTATATACTATATATCCTATAAATCTTTCCCATTTCTTTGCCCAAATTAA
>JAVBLM010000051.1:0-50728 GCA_031553535.1 Bacteroidales bacterium
TCCCTGTTCCCCGTTAGGATCACATGCGGTTGCGGTGAGTTACGTAGGGACCGCCCAGATCAACCCTAGGACTCCCCCTCCCCCCCCACGAAGCAATCTCATATCCCGACTTTTGCCAAGTTCAATAAATAAAAAGAAACAAGTTCAATGATTCATTAATGGAAGATAATTAACTTCTTCTATCAGATCATTTCCTTTTACTTTTTGGTTAGAAAAAAATTGTATCTTTGCAAGTTGTAGTTTTCAATAAACAAATAAATATGTTTCAATCACTTACAGACAATCTTGAAAGAGCGTTTAAGGTATTAAAAGGACAAGGGCACATTTCGGAAATCAATGTAGCCGAAACAATGAAGGAAGTCCGGAAAGCATTATTAGACGCCGATGTTAGTTATAAAATAGCAAAAGAATTAACCGATAAGATTAAAAAGGAAGCAATCGGTCAGAATGTATTAAATTCGGTTTCTCCCAGCCAGTTGATGGTGAAAATAGTGCATGATGAGTTAGTAAAATTAATGGGCTCCGAACATGCAGAGTTGAATCTTAAAAGTTCACCCTCTATTATCCTGATGGCGGGATTACAGGGATCGGGAAAAACCACACATACGGCAAAACTTGCCCATCTTCTTAAAACGAAAAGAAATAAAAAGGTATTATTAGTCGCAGGAGATGTATATCGTCCTGCTGCCATCGAACAACTAAAAGTATTAGGGGAACAAATTCATGTAGATGTATTTACAGAAGAAGGTAATTCCAAACCGGTGGATCTGGCAAAAAAGGGAGTCGCTCATGCCAAAGAGTGGGGATACAATGTCGTAATTATTGATACTGCAGGACGGCTGGCTGTTGATGCGGAAATGATGGATGAAATCAGCAACATCAAAAATGCTGTTTCTCCACAGGAAATATTATTTGTTGTGGATTCCATGACCGGTCAAGATGCCGTAAATACGGCAAAAGCATTTCATGACAGACTTAATTTTGATGGTATTATTCTTACAAAACTGGATGGGGATACCCGTGGTGGAGCTGCATTAACAATTCGCTACGTAGTTGAGAAACCTATCAAGTTTATCGGAATAGGAGAGAAAATGGATGATCTTGATGTTTTCTACCCTTCCCGTATGGCCGACCGGATATTAGGAATGGGAGATATTGTCAGCTTTGTAGAAAGAGCACAGGAACAATACGATGAAGCAGAAGCCAGAAAGATCCAAAAGAAATTAGCAAAAGATCAATTCGATTTCAATGACTTTATTGATCAAATCCAACAAATAAAAAAAATGGGAAACATGAAAAGTTTGATGAGCATGATCCCCGGCGTTGGAAAAGCAGTAAAAGATATGGATATTGATGACGATGCATTCAAAAACATAGAAGCTATTATTGGTTCTATGACACCTTACGAACGTGAGAATCCTTCTATAATCAATGGCAGCCGACGGAAAAGAATTGCAGAAGGTAGCGGAACAAATATTCAAGAGGTGAATAAATTATTAAAGCAATTTGAAGGAACCCGCAAGATAATGAAAACAATTGCTACAAGCGGCAGGAAAGATCTGATGAAATCATTTAAAAATATGTAGGTGTATGAAAATAATAGACGGTAAAAGCATTGCGACACAAATAAAGGGAGAAATTGCTTCCGAAGTACAAAAACTGAGGGAAGAAACAGGCCGGGCACCTCATTTGGCAGCCATATTGGTAGGAAATGATCCTGCAAGTGAAACATATGTTGCCAGCAAAGAGAAATCATGCGCTGAAGTGGGGATGTCTTCTTCCATTTACAAAATGCCGGAAGACATTAGCGAAAAAGAATTACTGAAGAATATTGATTTTATCAATAATGATGATGAAATCGATGGTTTAATTGTTCAGCTTCCTCTGCCTAAACACATTAATGTGGATAAAATAATTGCAGCCATCGATCCTAAAAAAGATGTTGACGGTTTCCATCCGACAACGGTCGGGCGAATGGTATTAGGACAACCTACTTACCTTTCCGCCACACCGATGGGAATAAGCATGCTTTTAGAACGTAGCGGCATAGCTACGGAGGGAAAAAATTGTGTTATCGTAGGACGAAGTAATATTGTAGGAACCCCCATGAGTATTATCCTTTCCCGTAATGAGAAGAATGCAAACTGCACAGTTACCTTATGTCATAGTAAGACTAAAAACCTACCGGAAATTTGTAAGACGGCAGACATCCTAATTGCTGCTATCGGGAAATGTGAAATGATCACGGCTCAATATATCAAAAAGGGAGCAACTGTTATTGATGTTGGGATGCATCGCGTAAGTGATCCGAGCAAAAAATCAGGCTTTTCATTAAAAGGCGATGTTAAATTCGATGAAGTCGCTCCGCTTTGTGAATACATTACTCCTGTTCCGGGTGGTGTCGGACCTATGACCATAGTAGGATTGATAATAAACACACTCAAAGCATATAAAAAAGAAATATATAAATAAAAGAAGTTACGCAAGTTATAGAAATAGCGATTAATGGGTATTTGGAAATGAATTCAAGATTCAACAAAATACCATTGTTAGTAATACATGCACAGAAAGGGATAATCAAATCAACAGTTAAACAAGAGGGCACTTCGTGAATTATAAACTTCCTGTTACTTGTGTAATATCTATAAATAATCACATATTGAATCTGTTTTATACTAAAAAACTACATTAAAACGTTTGTATATAATTATAAACCCTATCAAATATTTAACAATAAAAGAACTATATCATTAATTATGAAATTATCGCAATTTAAATATTATCTTCCTCAAGAACTTATTGCCGAATTCCCTGTAGAAGACAGAGATAAAGCAAGATTAATGGTCGTGAATCGAAAATCAAAAACCATTGAGCATAAATATTTCAAAGACATAATAGACTATTTCGGAGAAGAAGATGTAATGGTGAGAAACGACACACAGGTCTTTCCTGCTTTACTGTGTGGACAAAAGGAAAAAACAGGGGCTACAATTAGTGTTTTCTTATTAAGAGAATTAGATGAAGAAAGCCGTTTATGGGACGTATTAGTTGATCCTGCACGAAAAATACGTATTGGAAATAAATTGTATTTTGGAGATGATGAGCTTGTAGCGGAAGTAATTGACAATACTACATCCAGGGGACGAACTTTACGTTTCTTATTCGATGGAACTCATGATGAATTCAAGAGAAAGCTCTTTGAGATGGGACAAATGCCTGTTCCTGACTCGATTCAAAGATTGCGGGATATTACTCCGGAAGACAGGGACCATTATCAAACAATATATGCGAAAAATGAAGGAGCTGTTGTTGCTCCCGCCGCAGGTTTACACTTCAGTAAATTATTGATTAAACGTCTTGAACTTAAAGGTGTCCAATTTGCGGATATTACACTCCATGCAGGCGTTGGTAATTTCAAGACAATTGATGTGGAAGATCTTGCAAAGCATAAAATAGATTCGGAAGAGGTTATTATAACCGAAGAAGCTTCAAAAGTTATAAATGCAGCAAAGCTAAAGGGAAAGCAGGTTTGTGCAGTCGGTACTACAACATTAAAAGCCCTTGAGTCTTCGGTTTACAATTCGGGATTGATCAAGCCATTCAAAGGCTGGACAAATAAATTTATATTTCCGCCATATGAGTTTAATTCTGCCGGTGCATTTATCACTAATTTTCATCCTGCACAGTCTTCCATGTTCATGATGGTATGTGCTTATGGAGGCTATGACTTAGTGATGGAAGCGTATAAAATTGCAGTAGAGGAAAAATATCGTTTCCTAACATATGGAGACGCAATGTTGATTATTTAGCCAATTAGCTGATGAGCCGATGAAAAAAATCTGCGAAATTAGCGGGAAAAGTAAAAAATGCAACAAGCAACAGGCTGAAAGGATAAAGCGGATAAAAGTGATAAAATGCAGAAAAAACATTTATAATTATTTCTGTGACTTGTGTAACTTCTATTATTATTAAATATATAATTTGGAACATTTCGTTATTATTACCGGTGGAGGAATAGGTTCCCGGGCAGGTTTGGATATTCCCAAGCAGTTTTTTTGTTTGAATGGACTTCCCATATTAATGCACACGATTAACCAATTTGCTCCATTTGCAAGTACGATTATTGTAACATTACCGGAGCAATACTTCGATTATTGGGAAGAATTACAAAACAAGTACGAATTTCAGGTTCCACATATACTTGTAGTAGGAGGAAGTACACGTTTTCATTCTATAAAAAATGCATTAGAATACTTACCTAATGAAGGCTTAGTGGCAATTCATGATGCAGTAAGGCCTTTTGTGTCTCCTTCTTTAATACAATTATGTTTTGAACAGGCACAAGAATATGGAACCGCTGTAGCAGCAACGCCTCTTAAAGATTCCTTACGAATAATCTCGGACTCAAAAAGTAAAAGTGTTAATCGTTCTGCATTCTATACCGTACAAACGCCTCAGGTATTTTCATGCGAAATTATAAAAGAGGCTTATCAACAGCCATTCAAGACAAGTTTCACTGATGATGCATCTGTAGTGGAAGCTCTCGGATATGATATACAGCTTGTTGATGGAGAAGAATCGAATTTTAAAATAACTACTCCGATCGATTTAACTTTAGCTGAGCTTTTGATTTATCAGAATAAAAGCTAATAAAAAAGATGAATCTGGTCCTTGATTTCGGAAATAGTTTTAAAAAGATGGCTGTTGTTTCCAATAGAGAAATAATTTATCTGGTAGCAACGCCTCACATCGATCTGGGAGATATTGCTAAAGTAGAAGCAAAATACAATATAAAGAATGCAATCTTGTCTTCTGTTATTAACGATACAAAAGAAATAGAAGACTATCTCAATAGAAAATACACATTCATAAAACTTTCCGAGAAAACTATTCTCCCAATTAAAAATGCATATGGAACAAAACACACTCTAGGTAGTGATCGGTTGGCGTGTGCAGTAGCAGCACATGACATCTTTCCTCATGAAAATGTTTTGATTCTACAATTGGGAACTTGTATTACGTCGGATTTTATCACAGATGACGGTGTGTATATGGGAGGGTCTATTTCTCCGGGTATGAATATGCGATTTGGTGCGCTTCATCATTTTTCCGCTAAACTTCCTTTAGTTGATTATCAAGACATCAACTATATAACCGGCAGATCTACCGAAGAATCTATCTTGTCCGGAATTATTAATGGAATCATAGCAGAATGCACCCATTTAATTACAAATTATAAAACTAGGTATCCACATCTTAAAGTAATTTTAACAGGAGGAAACGCAAAAGAGTTTGAAAATACAATAAAAAGTGAGATATTTGCGTTTCCAAATTTAGTCATATCCGGATTGGACTTAATCTTACACTATAATGTTGAAAATTAAAAATATTCACATACTATTATGCATTCTTCTTTTATGTGGTTTCACTAAAGGTTTTACACAAAATCATCTAAATTCTCCATATTCCCGTTTTGTAATGGGAGATTTAATGCCCAGAACAGCCGCAGGAGTTGCAGCAATAGGTGGTACCGGATATACGTTTCAATCCCCAACTGTAATTAATTTCACCAATCCAGCTTCTTATATTGCATTTGATACTCTTTCTTTCTTAATAGATGCATCTTTTTCATGGAAAAATCATACACTTATTTCGTCAACGTCACAACGAGGAAGTTCGTTATTGTTTGATTATTTATCATGTGGATTTTCTATTGCTCGTTGGTGGAAAATGGCTATAGGAATTCAACCTTATAGTATCATGAACTATTCTATTGTAGAAACAAACAACGTAGATACTTTAACTCAAACCACATCCTATCTGGGAGACGGAGGAATAAATGAAGTTTATTGGGGAAACTCATTTCGTTTGTTCAAGAATTTCTCTTTAGGAGTTAATGCTTCTTTCCTTTTCGGGACATATAGTAAAAACCGGACTGTTGAATGGGATGACAGCTATTTTTTTAATACACAAATAGAGAATGCTAACAAAGTTCGAGGTACGGTTATTACGCTCGGAGCACAATACTTTATTCCGATAAAAGAAAAAGGAGACCTGGGATTAGGGTTGGTATATACCCTTCCTATTCCAATTCAATCTACTGAGACAAGAACGATATCCACTTATTGGGGGACAGGTTATAGTATAGAGGAAATAGATACATTGTATGTGATCCCTTCGGTAAAACATTCCCACAAAATGCCGACTCAGATTGGAGGTGGTATTTCCTGGAGCAAGAAAAATAAATATTTTATCGGCGTTGATTTCACATGGGTCGATTGGAGCAGCTATGCAGTTGATAATGTAAGTGATTCCTTATCGGATTCATACAAAATATCTATAGGCGGGAACTACACTCCTAATTATTCGAGTAATAAATTTTTTCCGCGTATGACATTTAGCCTGGGGGCAAGCTTCGAACAAACCTATTTGTTCCTGGAAGGTGAGCATTTGAAACGATTTGGCGTAAATTTGGGGCTTTTATTCCCATTGAAAAGATCTAAGACTGCATTCGGGCTTGTTCTTGAATACGGGCAGTTAGGAACCACCAAAAACGACCTTATCAAAGAAAACTATTTTAAAGCAACCCTAAATGTTCGAATACATGAAAGATGGTATCAAAGAAAAAAATTAGATTAAAAACAAAAATAAAAAAATGAAAACTTATTTCAAAAAAGTAACGTTAGTAATTCTTTCAATTGTGGTATTTGTGCCGATTGCACAGCTAAAAGCACAGGATTTAACAAAAAAATATGGGGAAGACAGTATCACTTGCTTGACAAATCTTTCTTTATACAGGGAGGTTTTTAAGCAAGGAAATTACAAAGAAGCTTATACTCCATGGAAATGGGTTGTGGATAGCTGCCCTATGTCATCCAAATATGTTTTTACAAATGGGCCTACTATTTTAGACTTTCTCATTGCAAGGGAAAAAGATAGTGTAAAAAGGAAACAGTATATTCAAGAGTTGTTTGACTTATTTGATTTACGTATTAAATGTTACCCTCCGGATGAGGGTTACGTTCTGGGAAGAATTGGTGTTTATACGATGAAATATAGACAATCGGATTATAAAAAGGCTTTTGACAATATGGAAAAATCCATTGAATTGGAAGGAAAGGAAACATCACCCCAGGTTCTTGATCTTTATTTCCAAACTGCCGAAATGTATATGGTGAGAGAAAAGCTTACGCCCGATGTAATGATCGACGCCTATGATAAAATCACGGAAGTTTTAGACCCAATGATCGATGAAGGTGAAATGAAAATGGAAGGGGTTATGCGGGAGATATATACACTTCGTGAAAGCCTAGATAGTGGCCTCATAACAAAGGAAGAATATGTGGCAACCTATGAAGACAGGGCAAGGGACTCTGCCAAGGCCGCTAACGAACTTGTTCAATTAAGAAATGTAGATAATAATTTGAATATCCGTTTTTCAAAACATGCTACATGTGATCTTTTAATCTCCATGTACACCAAAAAATTCGAAACAAGCAAAGATCTTCGGACATTAAGGCAAATTGTCAAATTTTTCACAAAGGAAAACTGTACGGATAACGATTTATTCATCGCTGCTGTTGAAGAGCTTTATAAACAAACTCCTAATGCAAATATTGCATTTTACATGGGAAGTATTAAATATCAAAAAGGAAATTATAACGAAGCTTTATCCTATCTGAATCAGGCATTGGATATGTTTGAGAAAGAATCGGATAAAATAAAAACGTATTTATTAGTAGCAGAATGCCAAAGACAGTTGAATCAATATTCCACGGCACGCGAAACAGCGTATAAAATATTAAAACTGAATCCGAATGATGGCCGTGCATATATTTTCATTGGAGACCTATATATGGCAACTGCAAGCTCCTGCGCAACAGAAGTAGCCGGAGCTGCTTACTGGGCAGCGGCAGATAAGTTTGCTAAAGCAAAAGCCGTTGATTCCGAAAGAGCCGAAGATGCGCAGAAAAGATTAAATATGGCAACGGCACGTTTTCCCAAAACGGAATCTTATTTTAACTACGGATTAAGTAAAGGGCAAACGTACAAACTGGATTGCTGGATTGGAGAAACAACAATCATCCGATAATTTTTATGAAGGGAAGATATTCACTTTTGAAGTCTTATAAAATAATAGCCGCAATTGCGGCTATTATTTTAACACAATCCGGTTGCAAAAACGATGTTTCTGTTGTAAAATCATTAACGATAAAAGATGAATCGCCAACAGAAACAGGAACAAAAATGCATTTATATTTCAGTGAGAGAGGGATTGTTAAAAATGAATTTCTATTTGAAGAAATGAATAAATATGAAGAGCCCGAAGCTTATATGGAATTCCCTAAAGGCGTGGAAATTATCACCTATGATGAAAACAAGAAAAAAGAAACAACATTAACGGCCAATTACGGAGTGAATTATGAAACAAGAAAGATGATGGAGGCAAAATATAATGTTGTGATCACAAATTACAGAACAGGAGAAATAATTGAAACCGAACATTTGGTCTGGGATGTGAATAAAAAGTTGATATATTCCGACACACAAACAAAACAGACAAAAGCGGATGGATCTGTTTATATTGGTGACCGTTTCGAATCGGATGAATCGTTGTCAAAATATACTATTTTTAATCCCCAGATTATTATTTATGCGGAAGAATAATCCGCAACAAAGCAAAAAAAACGATAAAATATAGAAAACACATTTGTAATTTGTAATTTCGAATTTATAATTATTTCTATAACTTGCATAACTCTATTAATTAACTACTCATCCTATTTTATTGCTTCGATGGAAGATGCCGGATTTTTCCGAGATATCAAAACCAAATAACAAGTCACTTTCGTTTCTTGGCGAAACGTTTAGACCAAATGGTTTAATATTTTCGCCTTTTAGCGAAATGTCCAAACTAAATGGTTTAATGCTTTCGTATCCTGGCGAAATGTTTAAACTAAATGGTTTAATATTTTCGCCTTTTAGCGAAATGTTCAAACTAAACGGTTTAGTGCTTTCATATCTTGGCGAAATGTTTAAACTAAATGGTTTAATATTTTCGCCTTTTAGCGAAATATCCAAACTAAATGGTTTAGTACTTTCGTATCTTGGTGAAATGTTCAAACTAAATAGTAAATTATTTTCAGGAAAGTCCGAACTGATAAAAATCTTTAAAAAGGTTCTTCCCTGTATGGGATTACCGGAGACTGCTGTTTTTATTGTAAAAACAAGATCAAAGAAATAACCCGCCGGTGATTACTATAATAATATACACCCACATACAACAGATTAAATATATAATAGAAGTTACGCAAGTTAAAAGAAGTTACAGGAAATTATAATTCGCGAAGCAGCTTATTCTCTTGTTAATTATTCCTTTCTGCTTTTTGTATTACGAGTAAACAAGTAGACAAGTGAACGATATTTGCCTTTTATCTATTTTATCGACTTTATCTATTGTATCGGTTTTATTCTTTCTGCACGTTGCGTTTTTTATTTTTTCCGCTAATTTGCCTTCGGTAAGCTAAAGGTTACGCAAATTTCTTGAAATGTTAACTTGTAAACCTGTAAACTTTGAACCGGATTTGCAAGCTCAACCAAGTTAATCTTGAATCTATCCTTGTTTCTGTAACTTGTGTAACTTTTCCACTTGCATAACTTCTGTATATAATCATCATATAAATCTTTTTCATATATTTATCCTATTTAAAATAATCATTTAAAGAACTATAAGAAATTACACGAAGATGTTCCTAAATTATAACTTCCGTAACTTCTTTTAACTTGTGTAACTTATGTTGCTGGAAAGTTCTCAATATCATCGCTTTTGTTGCCATTTTACTTCGTCAAATTTAAATAAGTCCAATATTTTAATAAATATTTTTGGAATACTAAGCGGCATAATTCTACGTTAGTAGCTTGATTGCGCATTCCAAAGTAAATGAAACAAGAAAACAAGAAAATAGATGTCTCCGAAGAAAATTTAGAAATTCTCGGAGCGAAAGAACATAATTTAAAAAACATTAATCTAATCATTCCACGGAATAAACTCGTGGTGATTACGGGGCTATCCGGATCGGGAAAATCTTCCCTTGCTTTCGATACCATTTATGCCGAAGGACAAAGACGGTATATGGAAACCTTTTCGGCTTATGCAAGGCGATTCCTTGGGGAAATGCAACGCCCGTCCGTAGATAAAATCACCGGGTTAAGCCCTGTTATTTCTATTGAGCAAAAAACAATACACCGCAGTCCGAGGTCTACCGTCGGGACGATTACGGAAATATACGATTTTTTACGCCTTCTGTACGCACGTGCATCCATTGCCTATTCATATGTTACGAATGAACCGATGATAAAATATACGGAGCAGCAACTTATTGAGTTGATACAATCCCAATACAAAGGGAAAGAGATTCAATTATTGGCTCTTATGATCAGAGGACGTAAGGGACATTACCGGGAGGTATTCGAACAGATCCGGAAATGGGGCTTTTTATATGTACGCCTGGACGGGGAAATAAAAGAGATTTTATTGCGGATGCAAGCCGATCGATACAAAACGCATGATATAGAAATCGTTATAGATACCCTAATTGTAGGGGAGCAGTCGGAAAAACGGTTGTCTAACTCCATAAAAACGGCTTTAAAATACGGGAAAGGAAGTCTAATGGTTCTGGAAGAAGATTCATCCACTCCTGCTAATTACAGTAAATTCCTGATGGATCCTACAACCGGAATATCCTATCCGGAGCCGGAACCGAACATGTTTTCTTTTAACTCTCCCTATGGATATTGTCCGCATTGTAAAGGATTGGGATTTGTTACCGAAGCAAATGTAGAAAAACTTATCCCTAATCCCAAAAAGACGATCCGTGACGGAGCAATAGAACCTATCGGAGTATATAAACCAACCTGGATATTCAAACAAATAGAAGCTATCTGTTTAAAATACCATACTTCCATTGATGTTCCGGTTGAAAAAATGCCTGAAGAAGCAATAAGTTCTATTTTGTATGGAACGGCAGATCCTCTCGTGATTAAAAATGAGACATCAGGTATAATGAACTACTCATCCAATTTTGAGGGCATTATAAGCTTCATTGTCAACAATGCAGAAGATGCTCCGGCAAATATACGGAAATGGGCATCTCAATTTATGCATACACAAACCTGCGAAGAATGCCACGGCGGACGGTTAAAAAAGGAATCAACTTTCTTCCGTATAGGAGATAAAAGTATCGTTGATTTAGCAAATATGGATATTGCCCTCTTAGCCCAGTGGATGAAAAATATCAATGAATATTTGACTCCCCAACAACAGGAAATCGCTTTGGAAATCATTCGTGAAACAAACACCAGGTTAGGTTTTTTGTTGGATTTGGGAATAGATTACCTCACACTTAACCGCTTTTCCAACACTCTTTCGGGAGGGGAAGCACAACGGATACGGTTGGCGACCCAGATAGGTTCTAAACTGGTTAATGTACTATATATCCTGGATGAGCCCAGTATCGGTCTTCACCAACGGGATAACCAAAAATTAATACAATCGTTAAAAAACCTGCGTGATGCGGGAAATTCTATCTTGGTTGTAGAGCATGATTATGATACAATGCGTGCTGCCGACCATATCATTGATGTTGGGCCCGGAGCGGGCATAAATGGCGGCTATGTTGTTGCAGAAGGTTCTTTTGAAGACATTGCCAAATCCGGTTCCTTAACGGGGGACTATCTCTCCGGAGAAAAGAAAATAGAAATTCCTGAAAAGACACGCAAAGGAAGCGGTGAATATTTAGAAATAATCGGGGCAACCGGGCATAACCTGAAAAACATCAAAGTAAAATTTCCTTTGGGAACATTTATATGCGTAACAGGCGTTTCAGGAAGTGGCAAATCCTCATTAACAACCGGTACATTATATCCGATTCTCAACCAATATGTATATCGTTCGGAGAACGATATACTTCCTTATAAGGAAATAAAAGGATTGAAATATATTGATAAAGTCATAGAAATTAATCAACAGCCTATCGGAAGAACTCCGCGTTCGAATCCGGTTACATACATTGGTGTCTTTGATGAAATCCGGAAACTATATGCATCTTTACCCGAATCGAAAATCAGGAATTACAAACCCGGCCGTTTTTCATTCAATGTTGTGGGAGGAAGATGTGAAACATGTAAAGGGGCCGGAGTCAAGACTGTAGAGATGGGAATATTACCGGAAGTCTATATCCATTGTGATACATGTAATGGGAAACGATACAACCGGGAAACACTTGAAGTCCGTTATAAAGGAAAGTCAATCAATGATGTTCTGGAAATGACATTTACGGAATCTATCAACTTCTTTGAAGGACTGCATACCATACAAAACAAACTTCGAATGGTTCACGATGTAGGATTGGGGTATTTACATCTTGGCCAGATTTCTACCACCCTTTCCGGCGGAGAAGCACAACGGATTAAATTAGCAGCGGAACTAAGCAAAAAAGAAACGGGAAAAACCTTCTACATTCTAGATGAGCCCACAACAGGATTGCATTTTGAGGATATCCGTATTTTATTATTAATACTTCACCAATTAGTAGATAGGGGAAATACGGTATTGGTAATAGAACACAATATGGAAGTAATCAAAACCGCTGACTGGATTATCGACTTAGGGCCGGAAGGCGGACAATCAGGAGGTAATCTTGTTGCTCAAGGGGCTCCAAAAGAAATTGTAAAAGCTAAAAACAGTTATACCGGACTTTTCCTGAAAGAATACCTGGATCAAACTATAAATTAACATAATTGATTTATAGTTCATTTTATTTTAGCGTTTAATACGTTTAATTTATTAACTGCCCCCTTACTACCTGCTCGTACGCTTAGGTACGAACAGTTCGTACCTAAGCGTACGAGCGGATCATACTTAGGCATACGAATACTTCGTACATAGGCGCACTTTTTCATACTACCCTATCTCCTTTAATCTGTAAACTTCCAGGACAAACAAATCCTTTTGGATTAATGTGTTGATATTACCTGTATATTATGTTACAATCTTTATCTGACAGCCTTCAAAGGAAGATCGGGGATCAGGGCAATGATTTTGGAAAGTTTGTCTTCCAGATGCTTCGGGATTTCGAAAGCCTCAACAACTTCAATAATCAAAAAGGAATCCTTAAGTGAAGAGATTTAGAGTGAAATGGTATTTTCTTTTTTGCGTATTGTATTATCAATGAAACTATTTGTCTTCTTTCCATTGAATCTTGAATTTATGAATCATTAAATCAGACATAATCACTCTCATCATAGACTCCACTTTTATGATATTCCATAAAATAAATCTTTATCAACAGTAGAAAACCGGAAATAAGCAGCGGTCCGAATATAATTCCCCAAAACCCGAAAAGAGGAATTCCTAAAATAACCCCAAAGATAACAACCAACGGATGCGTATTTGCTATCTTTTTCATTAAAACCAAACGACACGCATTATCTGCATTACCTATAACAAGTGGGCCATATAATATCAATACAACTGCTTGCCAGATTTGCGCCTCTGAAAACAAATAAAGACTTAAAGGAAGCCAAACCGCAGCAGTCCCTACAACAGGAACGAGCCCGCAAAGAGCCGTTAAAAATGCAAAAAAGAGAACCCGGTCTATCCCTATAATCCAATATCCGAGATAGGCAACTATTCCCTGGGCAAGCATAATAACAGGAATTCCAATAGCATTCCCATAAATCATATCTTTTACTTCCTTTTTTATAAGAGCAAGATCATTTCCTGTAAATGGGATATATTGCAAAATCCTTTTTTCCATTGCATGCCCGTTGGCAAACATAAAATAAAGAACCAACAACATCAATAAAAAGTTTATTGCAACATTATATGTTTTGTTTAATAAATTAGAAACCAAACTGGTAAGAACATCCTTCGATTCAATAACTATTTGTTTGGATATTAAGGGAAAACCAACAAATGTATTTATATTATTTGCAACACTGGCAAAGCTATCCATCAGGCCATCCGTATCTAAATATCCAATTTCTGATGCTACAATTTCAAAAACAACAAATCCAAGAGCGGATAAGACTAATATTGTTGCAAAAACCAACAATAGCCCTGCTTTCCATGGCTTCCATTTCTTTTTATCTGTCAAATAGAATAAAGGAGAGCGTAAAACAATATAAATAGTTGAGGCTCCCAGAAAACAACTTACTAAAAATCCCAATTGTCTCCAAATAACTAATCCAATCCCAATGAGGGCAACAATAAATAAAAGTTGTCGAAAAAAACTATTATTATTCTTTTGTATTGTTCCTGTCATGTATAATCTGAAAAATTGATAAAATAAAATAGACTCCTTAAAAACGGCAAAGATATAACAAAATAATCATATTATTGTTTTCCGGAAATATCAAATATTAACAGAAGTCACACAAGTTAATATTTATTCAAGGTTCAAAAATCAAGATTCAATGGAAAGAAGACAAATAGTTTCATTGATAACACAATGTACAAAAAGGAATAACCAAATAACCAAGAAGGCCAGGAATTGGATTATAATGCTTCGATGTTCCCATATGCTTCCCGTCCGGATGCTTCATTCCTGCCAATGACCACATTTTTGTTTCTGTGTTCTGCATACAGCATGTTGCACTCCGGTGTTAATAATGCCCGGCTGCCCGGAAAGTATTCCGGCATTTACTTTGAAGGTTCCCGATTTTCCGGAAAGTATCCCGGCGTTTACTTTGAAGGTTTCCGGAAAATCGGAAACCTCCAAAGTAAACGCTTTGCTTATTTCCGGATGTTCGGACAATTTTCGAAAGTAATAGAATGATAAAAAGAAGAAACTTTCCCTTTCAAAAGGGATTAAAAGGAATGTGTAAAGGAAGTTGGCAAAAGGATTTCCGCATTATTTTGCTACATACTAATATAACAAAGATTACCTTACTGTCATTTCCCTCCGTTTAATTTTCTATTATTGGACATTCGGATGATGCTATTTTGTTTGCTCAGTCGTTCCTGAATCTTGAATTTTGAATTCACTAACCACTAACTCAAGTAATCCTTCATAGACTTTCCGCCACTTTCCTTTATCAGCTTCCTGTCCAAAAGATTGATTATGGAAAAGAGAAACCAATACTCCCCTATATCGTTTAATTTCTTCAATATAAGGTGTCAAATGTCTTATAATCTCGTCAGGATCCTGTATATTTGAAAAAGCGCTTTCCATAAAAAGCAACGGATATACTTCCATATTGGATATTCTATCATTTTGCAGGTCAAAGAACAAAAAAGGGTTGCAAGTACCTGCCCTGAAACCGGCAGTTCGTACATATCCCATGCTATATTCCTCTTTTATGCCTTTCGACTCCAACAGTCGATAGCTATCGGGTAAAGAAAAACGCAAATAATGATGACGATTCTTTGTGATTGTCCTGTGTAAAATGGCTTTCAAATAATCTATCTCAAAATCTATCTTTTGCGGATGATCTTTTACGTAATAGGAGGCATGAAGACCTATATCCGCGTTTGTTGCCAAGCATTGAATCAGCTTTTTAAAGCACTTATTATCCGTATTTGTATTCTTGTCATAAGGTGACCGGTTCTGAGCTACTAAAAAGAAATAACACGGTTTCAGGTTATGCAAATCATGCAAATCGGATAGATAATCAAATGTATCATAGGGATCTTTAGATTTTCCTAAAAGAACTTTTGTTCGTCTTCCGATAGCCTTAAAATCAAATTCCAAAAGAGAGCGGATATACCCTGCTGCATTTAACAGAAACCCTTTATTACGGTATGCATAAGCAATGTCTATATCGTAGGTAGGGATAAACGCACATTCCTTTTCCAAGAAAACAATATCCGGATATTTGTTCTTAATGACATTCGCCAATTCTTCAATCCAACGATCCACGATAGCCAGATTCAAAAAGCTGTTCCGGTAGGCAATACTTTCTGTCTCGTCATATCGCTGATATGCATCTTGCCTATGGGGTAAATATTCTTCATATCGACTTAAGAAAAAGAAACACGCCGCAAATACATCAAAGGGAAGTTTTTCATCCATTTGTTTTGTCTGAAAACAAACCGGCATACCTTTGTAAATGGACACGTCTACTTCCTGGCGGATTATATTTCTTTCAAACAATAAAGTGTGTGGAACGATAGAAAGAACATCTTCAATATAGATATCCGAATAATTAATTTTACAACCTTCGTATTTTTCGAAGGTTATCATATCCATACAAAATTGAAAAGGGACTCCCAATATCCGGTTAAAAATATGTTGAATGATATATGTCAGACGTTCCGTTTGTTCTTTGCAATAAATAAGAATCATAACAAGAGCCTATTTTCGATTGTATGAATATATCATATGCCACAATACAATGCCCGCACTGACAGAAATATTGAGAGAGTGTTTTGTTCCAAACTGTGGTATTTCTATACAGCCGTGACACATATCGATTACTTCCTGTTCTACGCCTAACACCTCATTGCCAAAGATCAGCGCAAGCTTCTCATAATCGCACGAGTTGAATTCATTAAGCATTATACTTTGCTCAACCTGCTCTATGGCAAAAACAGAATAGTTATTATCAATCAATTTGGCAACAGCATCCTTTGTTGAGTCAAAATAAGTCCAGTTTACGGATTGCGTAGCTCCCAAGGCTGTTTTTTCAATATCCTTATGCGGGGGTTTTGCGGTTATTCCACATAAATAAATCTCATCTATGCGAAAAGCATCACATGTCCGGAATACAGAACCGATATTATTCATGCTACGAACATTATCCAGTACTACAATAACAGGAAACTTAGAACTTTGCTTAAATTCTTTCACATTCATCCGGTTAAGCTCATCCATCGAAAGTTTCTTCATAGATAAAACGTTACAAATTACTATCCTCTTTTTTGGTATTATTTTTACTCAATCTATATGTAAGCGTCTTCACAAAATTATTGTACCCGAAAAACTCCTGGGCGATAATTCGAATTACCGTATAAGCAGGTATTCCAAGCATCATGCCCGGAATGCCGGCCAATGATCCTGAGAGTAATATCACAATAAATATTTCCAAGGGATGGGCTTTCACGGATTTTGAAGCAATAAAGGGTTGTAAAAAGAAGTTATCCAATATCCTGCAAAAAATAAATGTCCCTACTACCTTGACAATTACAATCATGAGATTAACATCAGGAGAAAGGATATAAGCGCTTATCGCTGCAATAAAACATCCTGCAACACATCCTATCAACGAGCCAAGATAAGGAATAACAACCATAATCCCCCCTATAAAAGCAATCAATAATGCATTTTCAATTCCCAATAAGGATAAAATAATAAACTCAAGCAGTCCCATAAGGAGCATTTCTATCGACAAGCCTACAAAATAGTTCGAAAGCAATCTTTTTGATCGTTGTAAAATACGAGTCACTTCGGTTTGATGATTCGTAGGCATCATATTTACGACCGACTGTTGCAGGCTTGAAAAATCCTTTAAGAAGAAAAAAGAAATAAACAAAACAGAAAACACTCCCAGGAAAATCGCACCTATTACATGGACAATATTCCCGAAGGTAGAAAAAACATTCATCTGCCCGATATAATTCATTGCCGTATGTATAATTACGTCTTTTAGTTCTTCTTCCTGTTTAAGAATCTTATAGTCTTTTAATTTAGTATCAACATAATCCAAAGCGCTGTTATACCTCATTTCGACACTATCGACATCAATAGACACAATCGTATTTATTTGTTCGGTAACAGGAATAAATACCAAACGCAATAATAAAAACAAAATACCAACAACTATCGACAACGACAATATGGCCGCGAGCGTATTGTGGATTTTAAATTTCTTGAATTGTATCCGGGAAAGAAATTGCTTGATCGGAATACACAATAGCGTTATAATTAGTGAAATAATAATATAAAGCGTAATGGAAGAAAAATACCATGCAATGAAAATAAATAACCCCAACCCCAACAAGATGGAAAGAATACGGAAAAACTTATTGGGATCAAAATCAGATGCCATAAATTACTTCTGTAGTTTATCGAGACGGTTCAATCCTTCGATTGCCAAGGGATAATTATTTACCAGTCTCAAAGAATACATATAATCTTGCCGTGCATTATCATATTTTTTAAGCTGTTCGAAGCTAAGCCCCCGGTTATATACCGCCTCTACATAAGTGGTATCCTGTTCGATTGCTTTCGTGAAAAAAGTGACTGCTTCTTCAAACTTATCTTCCCCAACCAAATAAATCCATCCCATATTGTGTAATGCACGCTTATGGTGTTGGTCTATTTGCAGTATCATACGATATTTTTCCAATGCTCTTTCATAGTCCCCCGTTTCCTGGTAAAACATCGCTAAGTTATACAATGCCTGTATATTGTTCGGTTTTACATTTAATGCATTATTATAATAATCTATTGCCAACGGATTATGTCTATAATGATAAAGCACACCTAGCTCCATATACGCATCAAAATAATCAGGGTCTTGATCTGCTGCAATAAGATAATTACGAATAGCTGAGACGGTATCTCCTTTCTCCCGGTAATTCCAAGCCAAAATATGATAGGCTCTCGGATTGTGTGTCTGTCGCCGGATTGCCTTCATCAATAATTCTTCCGACTCCTTATATTCTTTAAGTAAAAAATAGATCTCCCCCAGTTTCAAATAAGCGTCATTATTTTTATTATCCAAAGCGATCGCTTTCTCCAACATTTCTTCTGCATTATCAACATATCCCATGGAAAAGTATACATCCGATACAGCAACATAAATATTCGAGTTATTGGAATCCAGACGAACAGCAACAAGCGCATTATTTAAAGCACTATCCAACTGTTTTGTATTTATATAATACCTCGACAAATCCAAATATAAATTTGCATCACCTGAATTTTTTTCTATCTCCTTATATATTTTGGCAAGTTCCTCCGGCATAGCCGCATATTGTTCTTCCTTTTTTTTATCGGAACAGGCAAACAGAAGTCCAATGACAAAAGCAGCTAACAAAAAACTATATTTTCTATGTAACATGAAATATCAATTATTTTTGACCAATTGCTTCTTTGATTTTGTCTTCCAACTCCGTTGCTAACTCAGGATTATCCTGGAGTAATTGTTTTACCGCATCCCGGCCCTGGCCTAATTTTGTATCTCCATAAGAAAACCAGGAACCGCTCTTTTTGATAATATTATATTCCACTCCCAAATCAACAATCTCTCCCACTTTTGAGATTCCTTCTCCATACATAATATCGAATTCTGCCGTACGGAAAGGTGGAGCTACCTTATTCTTAATAACTTTTACTTTGACATGATTTCCAACCACATTCTCCCCTTCTTTTATTTGTGCCTGACGGCGGATATCCAAACGCACCGATGCATAAAATTTAAGCGCATTCCCACCGGTAGTTGTCTCCGGATTACCAAACATAACCCCGATTTTTTCCCTTAATTGATTGATAAAGATACAGCAACAATTGGTCTTACTGATAGTAGAAGTAAGTTTTCGTAAAGCCTGTGACATCAAACGAGCCTGCAGCCCCATTTTGGAATCCCCCATTTCTCCTTCTATTTCACTTTTTGGAGTTAGCGCCGCCACCGAGTCAATAACAATAATGTCAATAGCTCCGGAACGAATCAGGTTATCTGCAATCTCAAGGGCTTGTTCTCCATTATCAGGCTGTGCGATCAATAAATTCTGAACATCAACCCCAAGTTTTTCTGCATAAAACCGATCGAAAGCATGCTCGGCATCTATAAATGCCGCAATTCCACCATTACGTTGTGATTCGGCGATAACATGTAAAGCTAAAGTGGTTTTCCCTGAAGATTCCGGACCGAAAATTTCAATTACCCTTCCCTTTGGCAAACCATTCACCCCAAGAGCAATATCCAAGCCCACCGAACCTGTTGATATCACATCCATACTTTCCACCGGTGAATCCCCCAATTTCATAATGGCTCCTTTACCATATACTTTTTCCAAACGTTCCAATGTGGAATTCAACACTTTTAATTTCTCCGCATTCTCAGGCTTAACCTCTTTTGACATAATAACTTATTATATTTAATGATTCTTTATTGAATATGACTACAAAGATACAAAAAAATATATGTATAAGGACGTTTATTAACTATGATTTTACACCAAATAACCTGCTATATAACAAAAAAACTCGCAGGAAAGGTTCCCGCTTCGGGAAAGGATGAATGCAAACGCCGGCAATGATTCCCGAAACCGGAAATAGATGAATTCACTTGCTGAAAAAGAATATTTTACGAAAGATTGGTTCCCGCTAACTCTTCGCCTTCTATTTCTTTTTATTTTATTCCCTAATTGAACTTTAGGAGAAGATCAAAAAAAGATACCAATGCCAAAGCTGAATTTAAAAGCTATTGAAACTTTTCATGTCAAGTAAAAATACGTCAAAAAATATTGTACATTTGCATTCAACTAAGAAAAAAGGTTGTATTTTGAAGAAAGAAAATATTTTACGGATTAAGGAATTACTATCTGAACAAAAGCAAATAGCAATTCTTGTTCACTATAATCCTGATGGTGATGCTATTGGTGCATCCTTAGCCTTGATGATGTATTTGCAACAAAACGGGCATATTGTTCACATTCTAGCCCCGAATTCATACCCAAATTTCCTGGAATGGATGCCTCAATGCGAAACAATCATACAAGCAACCGAGCATCAGGAATTATGTATCGAAAAGATACAATCTTCGGATATTATTTTTTGCCTGGATTTTAATTCATTTAATCGTACCGGTATTTTGCAACAGGCACTGGAAGAGTCCAAAGCACATAAAATTCTAATAGACCATCATATTGATCCTGATACATCTTTCGATATTCTGTATTCAATCACGGAAAAAACATCTTCTACTTGTGAATTGATGTATAATTTTATCGTCGATATCATGGAAGGAAAAAAATTCATGAATAAACAAATTGCCGAATGCCTGTATGTTGGGATCATTACCGATACCGGATCTTTAAGTTATTCATGCAATAATGAATCTACGTATCATGTTTTAGGAAATTTGTTTCAATACGGAATAGACGGGGAAGATATCCATCGAAAAGTATATGATACCTATTCCGAAAGCAGGGTCAGGTTATTAGGACATTGCCTTGTGGAGCGGCTTACCGTCTTAGACAAATTCGCAACTTCTTTTATCTATCTGACAAAAGAAGATTTAACAAAGTATAATTATAGACAAGGGGATATTGAAGGAATTGTAAACTATGGATTATCCATAAATACAGTACGTTTTACAGCCTTGTTTTCCGAAAGGGACGATCGCATTCGCATTTCGTTTCGCTCGAAAGGCGATTTCAATGTAAATGATTTTGCCCGGAGCCATTTCAACGGTGGCGGACATAAAAATGCATCAGGAGGAAATTCCTATAAAACAATGGAAACGACTATAGAAGAATTTATATCTTTACTGGAACAGTATAAACCTCTATTAACGACATCATGGGAATGAGAATTCTTAAAATAATAAGCATTGCATTATTATTATTATTTTACTCATCTTGCCAGAATAAGAAGCAAGAAACATCACCTGTCACCCATCAAAATTATGAGAGAGAAAAGATAGCGGTCAACCAGGAGATCATACGGAGAGAAAATGCCGATATTGAACTCATTGCCCAAAGATATAATTGGGATTTAACCCGGACTGAATCGGGATTGTATTATCAAATCTTAAATCAAACTAATGGAAGAATCCCTAAAAAGAAAGATATCGTGAAGATCAAAGGATCCATCAATCTACCCAATGGAAAAGAAATATATAATTCAAAGACTGATGGAATAAAAGAATTTACTGTCGATCAATCGGAAGAACCTGTCGGATTACATGAATTAGTAAAGCTGATGCATACAGGAGAAAAAGCCAATGCGATTATTCCGTCCTATTTAGCTTACGGAATATCCGGAGACGGCATGGAAATCCCGGGGCTATCCACACTCATCTGTAAAATAGAATTAATTAACATAAATTAAACATTGTATGAAACGAACATCATTATTAGTAGCAACTTTATGCACCATTGCCGTAATCTTTTCCGCATGTGGTGATAAAAAATTCAAAGATTATGAAAAAACAGAAACTGGACTATATTATAAATTCAAAGAAAAGAATCCTGAAGGGAAACAACCCCAAATAGGAGACTTTTTGTATATGACGGTTTCTTATCATTCAAGTAATGATTCCATTCCAAAATTTGAAGCCCGCGAAATAACGGATATGCTTGGAGAGTCGATATTTGTCGGTGATATTTACGAAGCATACGCTATGCTAAAAGAAGGGGAAGAAGCTGAATTCGTTATAAAGGCAGATTCGTTCTTTTATTCCATGGGTGGTGGTCAGATCCCTTCATTTATAACTCCGGAAGATGTATTATATTTTAACATCAAGATGGATAAAGTTAAAACCATGAGCGATTTCGAACAAGAGGAAGAAGAAGCTATTAAAAATTATATTACAGAAAACAATATCACTATAGAACCAACCGAAACGGGGCTATATTATATTGAAACCATCAAAGGAAAAGGCGCAAAAGTAGAGAACGGAAAAAAAGTAAGTGTTCATTATACCGGAAAATTCCTGGATGGAACTGTTTTCGATTCTTCTGTTGAAAGAGGAACACCTATCACTTTCACAATAGGTGTGGATCCTATGATTCAAGGATTTACCGAAGGTGCTCTTTATATGAACCAAGGAGGAAAAGCAATATTAATAATACCTTCCGACATAGCATACGGAATAAGCCATCCATCGGCTCCTATTCCTCCCTTTACTCCTCTTTTATTTGAAGTAGAAATAGTAGAAGTAAACTAATAAAAAGATAAAAACAAATGAAAATCACAAAATTATCATGCATCTTAGCGGGAAGCATATTGCTTGCCTCGTGTGGTAATAAATATAAAGGTTTTGAAAAGTCTGAAAGTGGATTATACTTTAAATTCCATGTGGAAAACCCCACAAGACATGTTCCTGAAAAGGATGAAATAGTATCCATGATGATGAGTATTCAAACAGAAAACGATTCCCTTATTCAGGAACCCAGGCATATATCAACAGTGATGAGTATTCCTAAGTTCAAAGGAGATATATTTGATGCACTTTCACGTATGCATGAGGGGGATTCGGCAACATTTATCATCAATGCCAAGCAATACTATAATATGTATAACTATGGACAGGTCCCTTCTTTCGTAAAAGACGAAAAAACCATGTTGTGGTTTACAATAAAGATAGATAGCATTATCTCATATCAGCAATATCAATCAGTCGTAGCTAATATACGACAAGAAAATGAACGGAAAGCTATCACAGCCTATATGGAACAAAACAATATTACCTCCACTCCCCTGCCAAGCGGATTATATTATATTGAGACAAAAGCGGGAAAAGGCAATGTTCCAAAAGCAGGACAATTCTGTACTGTTAACTATACGGGCAAATTACTGAACGGAACAGTCTTTGATTCTTCGGAAGGTAGAGATCCTTTTAGCTTTCAGCTGGGAACCGGACAGGTTATTGCCGGATGGGACGAAGGAATTGCCATGATGAAAAAAAATGGGAAAGCACTTCTGATTATTCCCTCCCACTTAGCATACGGCGAAAGAAATACAGGCAGTATTCCTCCTTATTCCCCACTGGTATTTCAAGTAGAACTAACGGATATCAAATAAATTTACAGGGAATACCATTTGCTACATAAAGGTACCCCGTGAACAATAAATAATTCACGGGGTATTTTGTTAATTGATAATACCGGAAGCTACACAAGTTATAAGAAGTTACAGGAAGTTATCTTTTTGTTGAATCGTTGAATTGTTTATTTCTTACTGCGTGTTGCCTGTTATGTTCTTTGGTATTAAACTTGTCAAAAGTTGATATAAAATGAATATAGGTTGCTTCGTTGTTCCTCCTCGCAGCAACGGAAGTGCGTCTTTGTGTGCTTGACCTGCACCCCCCTTAATAAAGAAGGGGATGCTGAAACAAGTTCAGCATGACGGTAACAGGTTTGTTCAATTGTGAGGAGCGAAACCCGAAGGGTTCGGATAGCCCACCAACCCAGCTTGAGAGCCCAACGGAGTTAATCTCCTATATCAACTTTTGACAAGTTCATTTTATACTGTGCTATCTTCAGCTTCCTCCATTATTTTTTCCGGATGATAGTTTTCAAAGAATTTCTCCAATAATAGATTGGCTTTGCGCTCGGCAGGCAAGTCGTATTCCGAATCGGAAGAACGTATTTTTGTCAAATGCCAGATGCCTGCTTCTTCCAACGCCTTTTTCAGGATAGGAATCCGTTCCAGATCAGTCTCTACATAGAATCGAAGTTTATCCATTCCCCAATAAGTCAGGTCATCTTTTTCTAAATTAAGCGCCTTACGAAGCTTGTCCCCTTCGGGTGTAACGGGAGATGACAGGGGAAGGAAACTTTTAATCACTACACAATTGTCGATGATAGAAAAGGCAAAATAACCCACTACAAAACAGTCAGGGCTAAATACAGGAATCATTTTCCGTCCCAGTATATCACATACAAGGTCGGTACCCTTCTCTTTAAAGAATGTATAAAAAAAGGAGAGATTCCGGTAGATGGCAGATATATTCATGCGTTCTTTCATACGCTGCAAGGCATGTCCTTGCATATAAACCGGCAAAAGTTCAGTCGACCTACTGCCGTGTATCTTTCCCCGTTCAAGGTTTATCCACATGGTAGGAACGCTCGATACGACGGTACCCACGCGCATTGCCGTCCTGGAAATATTATCTATATTGAATACTTTCCGGTCCCCTTCCTGGGAATAGATATAATAACAATCACAGAATCGTGCTCTATGACGATCTTCTATAAAATCTGCATCAAAACAGTAATAACGATAGTTTATCTGCGAATAAGCATTCATGAGCTTTACTATATACACACGCAAATCTATGGCCATTTGCTTATTAATTTCCATTATTCTGGGATCCTGAGCCGCTTCCAAGGCAGGGCGCAATAGTTCCAGCTGATCGGGAGGCAGAAGATTATATTGAGTCATGTATTTTACGTTGAAGTCGAAACTCATTCCTCCCAGATAGTAATCTTCGTAGGTATAGCCAATATTATCGTATCCGTATTCATTCGTTTGGAGAGTCTTGGCTATATGTTGGTTTAAGTATTTGATATACACTCTTGGCACTGCATATCCTTCTTTGGCGATAAAGACCGGAAGTGTTGATTTTAGATACAACATCCGCATTCTGCTTTTTTTGTTCAGTTTATCATACAAGTCCGGATCAACGCCTAAAAACCGGAGATGCTTGCGAACAATACCTTCGTACATTTTAATATAGGAGTTTGGAATCCCATTTTTATTCGTCGGGACTTTCCGAAATTGTGACTGCGTTTTTTTACGTTTCTTTTTGGGTCCTGCCATGGTAGTTTTCATTACGTTTTTCAAAAGCGAAATTACAAAAAAAATAAATAAACTGAAATATTGAAACCTTTTTTGTTTTCTTTACATAACTTTATGACGATTTAAAAAGCACCCGGTTTGGAGGAAGCCCATGTTCCGGTTCTCTTATTTAAACGACCCATGGTCAGCCGACTATTTGTTAAAGAAAGGAATCTATCAATTGATTTGTGTGGATTAACAGGCAAAATCTATCATAACGAGAGTTCGGGATTTATTTATCATTTCATCAATAATTTATTGGGTTCAATAAAAAACAAAGAAACAAGAAAGCAGCCGTACTTTTACTTTAAATCACGCTTGATTTCACTCCGGAACACGCCTGTCCTCACCCCAGAACAAGCTTGTCCTTGCTTCAAGACACACTTGTCCTCGCCTCAGGACACGCCTGATTTCATGTCGAAGCAGGTCAAGGAAATATTTTTGCCGGGGTGTTGACGCCTTTCTTTCTCCTTAGGACAATATAAATTTAGCACAATCAATTCCTTATAAATAACAGAAATCACACAAGTTAGACGACGTTATAGAAATAATGATAGATTCAGGAAAAATCTGCGGAACCGTTAACTCGGTGAAGCCAAATCTGCGAGATTAGCGGGAAAAATAATTAAAGAAAAATTTGGTTTTTACAATACAATGCGTCCGGGCTTTTCGTATCTGTCAACGATGACACTATTTTGTTTGTTCAGTGTCTTTTTCGCTTTTCACCATTTACCATTAACTTTCCGTAGCTTCATTTAACTTGCCTGAGTTCCCGATTAGCCGCAGTTTACAGAAGGTTATGTCCATCTTCCCAAGTCGTTGGATGAGCAATTACCGAAAGACCAATGAAAACTTCGGGAATGGATAGAATTAATGTCTTACAATAAAATCAGGCTTACCGCCATTACTATCATCCCTGCAATAAGACCATATATTGACAAATGATGTGCTCCGTATTCCTTAGAGGCAGGAAGTAATTCATCAATAGAGATAAAGACCATAATCCCTGCTACAGCAGCGAACATTACTCCTAATATGGTACTGCTTATTCCGAAAACAAAATAAATAAGTACAAAAGCAATAATAGCGCCTAAAACTTCCGCTAATCCCGACAGGAGAGACAACCAAAATGCTTTTCGTTTGCTTCCTGTTGCAAAATAAATAGGCATAGACACCGCTATTCCTTCGGGAATATTATGTAATGCTATGGCAACTGCTATCGGAAAAGCAATTTCTACATTCGCTAATGAAACCGTAAACGTAGCCATTCCTTCCGGGAAATTATGGATGGCAATAGCAACTGCAGAAAGAATTCCCATGCGTTTTAATCCCTTATATTCCGAAGCATCGTACGATTCTATAGATTTCACTTCATGAGGATTCTCGTAAGAAGGAATCAGTTTATCTATGATTGCAATGAGAAACATTCCTCCAAAAAATGAAATTGCCGTCAACCCTTCCGACATTCGACGCTCCATCGTCTCTTGAAAATATGAGGTGGCAAGCGGGAAAAGATCTACAAAAGAAATATAAATCATCACTCCGGCACTAAAGCCCAAAGAAAGTGAAAGGAAACGTTTATTCGTTCTCTTTGCGAAAAAAGCAATTGCACTCCCAATCCCCGTGGATAACCCGGCAAGAAGTGTAAGTAAAAAAGCAAGCAAAATGGTATTTGTATCCATATGCATGATTAACCAAATACAACCTTATATTGTTCGAAAGAAATTATTTATCAATCAAACTCATCAAGTATTGACCATAGCCGCTTTTAAGTAACGGTTCCGCCACTTTACGCAATTGATTTTCATCAATAAATCCTTGTTCATAAGCACACTCTTCTATACAGCCAATCTTTTTCCCTTGCCGGTCTTCTATCACTTGAACATATTGTGCTGCTTCAATCAACGACTTAAATGTTCCTGTATCCAACCATGCCGTACCCCGTTCCAAGATAGAAACTTTCAACTCTCCCTTTTCCAAATAATGCTTATTGACATCTGTTATTTCATATTCTCCACGGGCACTCGGCTGAATGTTTTTTGCAACTTCCACCACTGAATTATCATAAAAATATAATCCCGGAACTGCATAATTCGACTTTGGTTTAACCGGCTTTTCCTCAATAGACAGAGCCGTGAAGTTCTCATCAAATTCTACTACTCCATAACGCTCGGGATCATTTACATGATAGGCAAAAACAATTCCTCCATCAGGGTTATTACAAGACTGTATCTTCTTGTCAAATCCACCACCATAGAATATATTATCTCCCAAAACAAGGCACACTTTGTCATTCTTGATAAATTCTTCTCCCAAAACAAATGCCTGTGCTAAACCATTGGGAATATGTTGGATTTTATAACTAAACCTGCAACCTATTTGCTCCCCTGTACCAAGTAATCTTTCAAAATGCGGTAGATCATGTGGCGTTGAAATAATTAATATTTCCCGAATTCCCGCTGAGATCAAAACACTCAACGGATAATATATCATTGGCTTATCGTAAATCGGCATTAGTTGCTTACTCATTGCCAATGTTATGGGAGATAAACGAGTTCCCGAACCACCTGCTAAAATAATTCCTTTCATACAATTGTTATTTTCTTTACACAATTATTTTTATTCATTTTATGACAAAAACGATTCATTTAACCAAATATTACAAAATATAAAAGAAGATTTGCACAAGAAAAAAAGTTATGAGGACATCACTTCATCTTTTTTAATGAAAGAAATGATTCTGTTTTATTAAAAAGCCAAAGCACTGTCTCATTACTTCCAATATAAAACCACAACAATGGAATAAAACAAAACATGAATCGTTTTGCAGAAGACACAAGAACATTTGTCATTAAATCCCATTTATAATCTATTTGATATAATACAATTATATAAAAGATCATTGCAAGAAGAATCATAGACAATAAATAAATATTATCACGCTTTTTTATCAAAAACCATAAATTAGCAACAAATCCAAGTATAAAAACAATAAATGTTAGTCCGTAATATTGGGTTGACTTAAACAATTCCATCATATATTTCCATATTGTACTAATTTTTTCCGAATCCCAAAATGGTTTCATAATTGCTATGCCTTCAGCATAAAGCCCATAAACCTTCATGAAAATAGTCCAAATAATTACAGTAGAAAAAACTATTAAGACATAAAAACCAAATTCTTTATAGTATTTTTTCATTAACATATCTATAAATAAAACACATAAAGCTGCGCCGATAAAAACAATTCCTTCCGTTCTACACCAAACATTTATGGCCAACAAAACAGCCGATAAAAACAAATCTCGTTTTTGTCTTTCTCGAAACCAAACCGCTAAATATATGATCCCTAAAGAAGCAAAAATGGCCTGAATAACATTCGTCATAGAAAGAGATGACCACGCAAGCATCTCTGGCGTTAATAAAACAAAAAATGTTATAATTGCAGCTCCTGTTTTATTAATTATTCGTTTACTAACACCATAAAAAGTAAGTAAGAAAAAAGCATACATTAACCCAGGTATAATTTTTGATGTTTCTGCACCAAATAAATAGACAAATGCATAACTCAATTGCACCATCGGGGCATAAGTAATATAACTTCCGGGGCCATGAATTGTCGTAATATAATCCCCATCAAAGATGCTTAATCCTTTCAATGTAGATTCTTTTGATATTATATATCCAATCGTTTCAAATCCTGCCATGCTGTCTCTGTCAAAGGCAGGCCAAAACATACATTTCTGAAAATTCATATATTCAACATAAACAATCATTATTATAAATAATAACCAAACAATATTTATGTCATCAAAAGATATCTTAAAAGATTTCTTGAGTTCTGTAAAAGTTTCTTTTGCTTTTCTCCATGCGATTGCTAACATAACAATAAGCAAAATAATCAATCCTATTAACATACTATTCCTTGTAAGCTGAATATTTACAGCATCCATTAGTAGCATGATTAATGTCACAAAAAATATTCCTATCGGAAATGATAATCCGATTTTCTCACATAATTTAAATTTAGGAGAAATATTACTCACAAATAAAAAACCTATAATCGTCGCTAATAAAATACCTATAATAACCATTGTAATATTATTTATTATTATTTATTTGATCTTCTGTTTGCTTTATTGGCAATACATTATCTGCAACCGGATTATCAACCTTATATTCTAAATAATCGTATCCCCATCCATTGGCAATCGCGACATGTGTGATTTGTTCACCATAAGGACTCGTTTCTATTTCAGTAGGATAAACCAATTTCCTTGGATATAAAAAACGAGATGCATATATCTTATTAAATACTTCACCTGTGAATTTTGATTCTTTATCTGAAGGGAAAAAAAACTCTTTAGTCGGATATAGAATAACTGCATCCTCAGGCGTGTTATCCTGTATATACTTCCAATAAGCATAATTATATCCAAACTTTGCGCTTAGTTTCTGTTCAAGTGTCATGTCCGAATGCTCTTTTATTAGCTTAAAATTCTCTTTCATCAATGTATTATATGCCCAATTATATCCAAGCTGTTTCTCTATACATTGAAAAATAATTATATAAGCAACAACTCCAGCTATGGCATTCTTTAAAAACCAAATTAAATAGTCAAACGGTTGTCTAGACTTTGTCTTCTGTATAGTTGTATTTTTAGATCCAATCGATTTATTTTTATTCTTTTTTTTCATGTTAATAAACAATTAAAACTTCTTTGCAAAAATATAAACATTTTTCCCTAATATCCTTTGCATAAAAACATCTCCAACTCTACTTAAAGGAAAAATAATTCTGTCATAAAAAATTAAAGTTTTCCTATTTAATGAACCATCATTTTTATTAATCAATTTATATATTAGAGACACAAAAAAACCCAAAGAATCAGCATACTTTGCCGATTTTAAAGGTAATAGTCCTACATTATCTACAATATTCGTCAACTCTTTTCTACGGTATCTCCTATAATGTCCTACTTTTTTATCCATACTGGAAAACAATAAATTGAATGCCGGCACATATAATATAATAATTCCACCTTTTTTCAATTTTAATGCCCATTCCTTTAGCATTTCTCGATCATTTTCTATATGTTCAAGAACATTAAAAGCATATATTACATCAAAACTATTATCAGGAACATCATCAATAGACATAAAAGTATTAAAACCGTTCTCGCTTAAAATATTTGCTTGCATTTGATCAATTTCTAAACAATCCACTTGATATCCATGTTCTTTTATCATATTAGAAAATAATCCAATACCGGCTCCAATATCCAATATCCTACTGGATAAAGGAATATTTTGTTTTAAAATCAAAGAAGCAAGAAATTTATTATACTTTTTTGCTTCCTGCATGATTTCAAGATTATCAGTTCCTGTATACTGAAACGGTTGATTACTCATATTATTTTTTAAATCTATATTTCAACAATGTCCAAATAGCTTCTACTCCATCTGTCCATTTAATTTTCTTACCTTCCTCTATAGAACGAGGATAGTATTCAATAGGTAATTCTTTTATTTTAATCCCTTTTTTCGCTACCTTCGCTGTTACTTCCGGACAAAATTCAAATCCATTGCATTTTAGTGGAATCGACTTAATGAGATCTGCTTTAAAAAGTTTATAGCATGTAGGTTCATCCGTCAGATGTTGACCATACAGTATGTTTGTCACTAACGATACTAACCTACCTCCCAAATAAAAAGTTTGATATGAGTGTTTGTTATTTTTCTTCAAAAAACGAGAGCCGTATATAACAGGTAAATTTTTCTCAATTAAGTATTCCAGTAAAGGATTATAATCTTCCGGGTTGTATTCCAAATCGGCATCTTGTATAATTACATAATCTCCTGTTATTTTTTCCAAGCCTTTTCTTATTGCAGCTCCTTTTCCTAGATTTTTAGGTTGGTCAACCAAATTTATATCAACATCTTTATGTTCTGTGATATATTGTTCTACCTTTTCTTTCGTATTGTCAGTAGAGCAATCGTTTACAATGATAATTTCCTTTCTTATATCCTTAATTAAATTTACTGCTAAAATTTTATCCAATATCAAATGAATTGTCTCTGCTTCATTATATGCAGGTATAATTATGGATAAAGTTCTAGGCATATTATCATCTTGCATGTGGGTCATATTGATTTGTTTCTAGATGCTTATGTTTATTTTGACTTTCTTATCTTTTATCTGAACAGTTTTGTTAGTGTTTTATAGTTCGCGGTTAATAGTAAATGAAAAAAATACAGAAAGGAATAAACAATAAGCCCTCTGTTGAGGGATCTGCTTTAAAATTATTTAAAAATAAAGGTGTAATATATCTGCCCATAACCATATTTCTATTCCGTGTACAAATGTAATCATTTTCTATACACGTACATCAAAAAATATACTTTTTAATCTATTTATTTGCCTGTCTTGTCAATATTTTGCGTTTTCTTCCTTTGTTTTTCTTCTGCATAGTTCGAATAAGTTCCGTTCTATATTTGGTTTGGCATTTTTTATACCATCGGCTATTATTTATAACACATTCCCAAACTTAGTTATATCTTTTCCATCCTGTTAAACTGTACATTAAAATCGTCTCCTATATAAATCAGGTATTTATCTATAACTTCAAATCCTGCATCCGATAACATGTCGTCGTATTGATTAATTTGCGACCGATGATCTTCAGCAGGCTTTCCTGTTTTATATTCAAACACAACACATTTCCTGTCGTTAATTTGTAACCGGTCAATCCGGAAACTCTTTCCTGATGCATCGATCAATTCCAATTCGTTTTTTATCTCATTGCCCAAACTTCCAAATAATACATCGGATTGAGGGTTAAAAAACACATTATGAATAACCGTCTGAAGATCTTTCTTTGTGTTTGCTTCTATCGTTATATCATTTTGTATCTCCTGCAATACAGACTCAACATCTTTTTTATAATAAACTTTTGCTAAATAATTATGAACCTGTGTTCCCCACCAGGTTGTAGATGATAGCATATCTTTCTCCCAGAAACGATCATGTTTCGTTATACTTAAACTTGCCGATATCGGTTTCGATATATATGATTGTATAAAATGCTCTTTTTGTATAATACTTTCATCTTTTTTATTGGGTAATTGTTGCGGCGTTCCGAAATAATAATATTCTGCTGCTCCATCCTCAGACAGAACAGGGCCAATATTGTTATGGCCGTGTAAAAAACTCTTTACGGCATCTCCTCTTTTGTCCCCTTCCTGGACAATGAAATACAATCTATCCTTTGCCCGGGTAAACGCGACATAATCAATATTCAAATCATCGATAAACATTAATTGCTGTTCCTCTTCATACAGTTCATTATAGACAGTCCCTTTCATATCCCCGACTTTTAAGATCGTTGTGGACAGATTCGCAATAGGATCCTTTAAATCTACCCATTTCTCCCCCATTCTATTACTTTTATTCCGGTGAGGATAGATTACTATGGGAAACTCCAATCCTTTTGATTGATGAATGGTCATGATTGTTACGGCATTCGTCCCTCGAGGATTAGATAAAGAGAATTTATTTTCTTTCTCTTTCCAATAATCCAGGAAACGGGTTTCGGTATTATTGCCCGTCTTCATAAAATCAGCAACCACATCTAAAAAGGCTAAAATGAAAGGGTTCGATTCGCGTGTTAAATTAAATATCTGCAGTAATTGCTCCACCCGCTCGTATAAATTTTGCCTGCAAAGCATATCCATATCGAAATCATATTGATATTGTTGAATAACCTGCAGGAATAGAACACTATCTTTACTATAAATAAAAATATCTTCCTTAGAAATACCTCGTTCTTCAGAAATAAAATTTAAAATAACAGTACGGGCAATATCATTGTTCTCATCAACCAGATAATATAGACAGGCAACAAGAAAATTCACTTCCCTGTTTTTGGACAATAATAAAGATTCCCCGGATACGGTCGGAATTCCTTTCTTTAAAAGATCACGCGCTATTTCCGCCCCGAAATCGTTTCCGCGAACCAATACAACAATATCCCTGTAGGAATAATTATCTTTCTGCACAGATGCCACTATCCGGTAAACCTCCTCGTATACAAAATCAACATATCTTTTTTCTTCCTGCGTATCTTTAAGGAAATAAGACAAAATCATTGCTCCTCCGGTATTATCTTCTTTTACATCCTGAGAAGAATTGAAGTAAATATCTTTCAGTTTACCCTCTTCATTTGCCAGCAAATAAGTAAAAAATGAATTATTAAATTCTACAACCTCCTTTTTCGAGCGATAATTCTTCTGCAAGAACATTTTCTTATAATTATATGTCAACATATTCTCTCGCTCTTTGGAAATTATATTCTGTTGATCACTTTCGATTAACTTTGGAAGCACCACAAATTGCAAAACATTTCCCCCTCGAAAGCGGTAAATAGCCTGTTTTGCATCCCCGAAGATAATCACTTTCCCGGATTCTTCTTCAAATACGGAGGATGACAGGATTTCCACCACCAAGGGAAGTATATTTTGCCATTGTACATTGGATGTATCCTGAAATTCATCTATGAATATATATTTATATCGCTCTCCTATTCTTTCATAAACAAATGGCACCGGTTCATTTTTAATGCTCTCGAATATGGATAAATTTGCTTCGCTGATATGTATCAGTTTATCGGTTTTCTTTAAATCTTCGGCAGTACGCTTGATCTCGTTGAGTAAAACCACAGGATAAATATTCTTCCGAATAGCTTTTAGCAATCTATAATCCTGCTCTGTGGCAGCAATTGTATAATAATCATCTTTCAAAAAGGGAGCTAACTCTTCAATCGCCTCTTTACTTTTACTGGTAGATGAATACCAGACATCTTCATTGATTGCTTTTAAAATATAACTGTTGCCGGACAAATCACTAAAATCTCCCTGGCTCCTTTTATAAAACCATTGCCCGATCCCTTTCAGTCCCTGATAAAAATCAGCAAACTGAACCCCATTTTCCAGTATAACACTACATGCATTCTTTGCCGCATTGATTATTTTACTTTCTATTGCTGCAATTTGCGAATTAATTTGGTTAACGATAGAATCAAAGTCTTCAAATTGGAGGTTTTCTAACTTCTTAAGATGGGAAATTGCCGTTTCATTATATATTTCCTTCCCGATATTGGCCAATTCCCGTTCAATGTGCCAGTTTTTTTCCTCTTCGATGTTTGAAAACGAAAAATTAAGGATCGCATCGGTCACGCCTTGGTCATAACCCAGTTTAGACAGAATCAAATCCACAATCTGCGACATCATTGTGTTGGCATCCAACTCAAGTTGATGGTTAATCGGGATTTTCAAGTCTATGGCAAAACTTTGAATAATGCGTTGAAACAAACTATCAATGGTATAGATAGAAAAATTACTGTAATCATGATGGATAAGGTCCAGAATTTCTTTCGAACGAACAGGAATCTCGGATTCGTCGACAAATTCAGACAGTTCTTTCAACAAATCTACAGGTTCCCCTGAAGAAAGCATTTCCAGAAACAAAAGAATCCTTTCCTTCATTTCATTCACCGCCTTATTTGTAAATGTAATCCCTAATATCTTCCTATAAATGAAAGGATCTTTTGGATAGTACATCAAACATAACCTGATATATTCTTTTGCAAGTGTATATGTCTTCCCCGACCCTGCCGATGCCTGATAAACAACAAAAGATTTTTCTTCGGATTGTGACATATTCATTGGTTTTTTAACTGTTGATTTGGTTATTCCTTTCCGTATGTTGAGTTTTTGAGATTAACTCCGTTGAGCTCGCAAGCTCGGTTATCTCGCTCTGCTTCGATGCACTCACATGCTTCGCCTTCGGGTACTTTATTCTTCGCAATGACGCTCTTAACCAACATATTGCCGTCATGCTGAACTTGTTTCAGCATCCCCTCCCTTTTAAGGATGACACTCTTTTATTTTTTCAATGCATTATTTACCGTTCACTTTTTACTTCTCCCTATTTGCTATCTTCCTTCTATGGAATTCTCATATATTTATGGCTTTGCAGCGATATCTTCCATGTTGGGTTTTTCAAAATATAATCTACAATAACAGGAGTCATTACCTCGAATCTGCTCCATTCAGGCTGAAGATAACAAATACAATTATCGTTCATTTTCGATGCATTATATTCTGCCCACAGGAAATCCTCTTTTGTCTGGATAATTATTTTTAATTCATTTGCCATTTCATAAAATTCAGGACAGATAACAGTCTTGCTTTTAGGGGAAAAACAAATCCAATCCCATGTTCCACTCAAAGGTTCCGATCCCGAAGTTTCTATGTGCAATAATATATTGTACTTTTTTAAACATGTACAAAGATAATCCAGATTATACAGGCAAGGTTCTCCCCCCGTCACAACTACGGTATTGGCGCCTGCTTCCAATACATGGTTAACTATTTCATCTACGCGAGTCAACGGATGGAGGTCTTTGTCCCATGACTCTTTTACATCACAAAAATTACATCCTACATCACAACCTCCTATACGTAAAAAATAAGCTGCTTTCCCTGTATGAAATCCTTCCCCTTGCAAAGAGTAAAACTCTTCCATGAGAGGAAGCATTGTCCCGTTATTTAATTCTTCTGTTTTATCCACACATTTATTTTTTGCAAATTTAATTATTTTTTTGCAACAGGAATGATAGATTCAAAGTTCAAGATCCAAAACTCAGGAAAGATTCTATGGAAATCTGTGAGGTTAGCGGGAAAAATAATTTTAGTAAATGTATATGGAAGCTAAAAAAAACATTATAAACACTAAATAAAGAATTTTTTCATTTTTATCAAAAGCGGTTTTCCTTTGGAGATATTTTCTCTCCCTCCGGCAAACGTATTTTCCGGTATAAAGCATATTCTGAACATACAAACAAACACGTAAAGACGCTGGAATATATTCTGCAAACTTTCTTAGAAGAGTTCAAAAGCCTTCAATGGCAATATTAATTGAGAAAAAGTATTCAGAGAGTACTGAAAAGCTGTTTCCGATTCCGGGCAAGGATTCAGGAACCTCTGAAAGGTTGTTTTAAATTCCAGACAAAGATTCAGGAACTCCTGAAAGGTTGTTTCCAATTCCAAACAAAGATTCAGGAACTCCTGAAAGGTTGTTTCCAATTTCAGACAAGGATTCAGGAAATCCTGAATAGTTGCCGGCAACTATATTTCCTTTTTTCTTTATTTCATCTTTGCTTTTTTATCTTTAATTTCATACAACCAATATAACAAAAAGAAGAAATCATATCCGGTTATTTTGTCAAAAAATATATCAATGCCAAAGCTGAATTTAGTATTGATAGAAATTAGGCAAGATTCAAAGTTCAAAACTCAAGATTTAATAAAAAATCTGTGAAAATCTGCAAGGTTAGCGAGAAAAATAAAAAGACATAATAAGCAATATACAAAATGCTGAAAGGAATAATCAAATAATCAATGCAACAGCTCAACAAGTAAATTATAACTCTCTATAACTTCTTATAATTTGTGTGACTTCTATTTATTATAATCGAAATTTAGTTTTATCAACAGGAAAGATGTTTAAAAAATTATACTTTTGTACTTTGGAAGTTTAAAGTGAATAAATAATTATACCATTGATATTCAAATGAAAAAATTAATTGAATGCGTTCCTAACTTCAGCGAAGGCCGCAATATGGAGATTATTCGTCAAATTGCCGGCGAAGTGGAAAAAATAGACGGAGTAAAATTATTGGATATAGATCCGGGTGTTACTACCAATCGTACGGTTGTTACTTTTGTCGGAACTCCCGACGAGGTCTGTGAAGCCGCTTTCCAATGCATAAAAAAAGCACAGGAACTGATTGATATGCGTCAGCACAAGGGAGATCATCCTCGTTTTGGGGCAACGGATGTTTGTCCGCTGGTCCCCGTTTCGAACATTACGATGGAAGAGACGGCAGAATACGCAAAAAAATTGGCAAAACGTGTAGGTGAAGAACTGGGAATCCCTGTTTTCTGCTACGAAAATGCAGCCCGGACTCCTGTTCGCCGTAACCTGGCAAATTGTCGCCAGGGAGAATACGAAGGCCTGAAAGATAGAATTACGACAGATGAGTGGAAGCCGGATTTTGGCCCTAATATATTCACGGAATCTGTCGCAAGATCGGGAGCTACAGCAATCGGTGCCCGTGATTTCTTAATTGCGGTAAATTACAACCTTAATACTACCTCCACCCGGCGTGCAAACGCAATCGCTTTCGATGTACGTGAGAAAGGACGCCCTGAACGGGAAGGCGATCCGATAACAGGAAAGATAGTTAAAGACCAAAACGGAAATCCAGTCATGATTCCGGGGACATTAAAAGGTACCAAAGCAATCGGTTGGTATATCAAGGAGTATGGTATTGCCCAAGTATCCATGAATATAACCAATATATCGCAAACACCTTTACATATCGCATTCGAAGAAGTTGCCCGGTGTGCAAACAACAGGGGAATCAAAGTTACAGGCTGCGAGATTGTAGGCTTGGTACCTAAAAAAGTATTAATAGATGCCGGAAAGTATTATCTTGCAAAACAAAGCCGTTCTTTGGGAGTGGATGAAGGTGAAATTATTAAAATAGCTGTAAAGTCGATGGGGTTGGATGACCTGAAACCATTTAACCCGAAAGAAAAAGTAATAGAATACCTTCTGGAAGCAGAAAACAAAGAAGAAAAGCTGGTGAATATGACCTGTACAGGCTTCGCGAATGAAACGGCAAGCGAAAGTCCTGCTCCGGGAGGTGGCTCCATATCGGCATACATGGGTGCTTTAGGTGCTGCGCTGGCAACAATGGTTGCTAATTTGTCGGCTCACAAACCGGGTTGGGATAACCGGTGGGAAGAATTCTCGAAATGGGCGGAAATGGGGCAACAACTAAAAGACGAACTCCTGTTTTTGGTAGATGAAGATACCCGCTCTTTTAATAAAATAATGGATGCCTTCGGTTTACCTAAAGGGACAGAAGCGGAAAAAGAGGTTCGTTCGGCAGCTATCCAGGAAGCAACAAAATATGCTATCGAAGTTCCATACAAAACCATGGAAAAAGCATTTGAAGTATTTACTCTTTGTAAAGCAATGGTTGAATTTGGAAATCCGAACTCGGTAACCGATGCAGGAGTAGGTGCTCTTTGTGCTCGTTCTGCCGTTTTGGGAGCCCAGCTGAATGTAAAAATTAATGCCGGCTCGTTGAAAGATAAAACCTTTGTAGATGGAATTCTTCAAAAAGCAGAACAACTCGCCAAAGATGCCCAACAAATGGAAAATGAAATCTTGGCAAAGGTTAATGCTAATATCTAAATTTCTGTGGAACAGATTGAATGTAAAACAATAAATAATTTGCCTACCGTTGCCCACGCATTGCTTGAAAAACATAAGAACAAATATATTTTCGCATTGCGTGGGCCCATGGGGGCAGGAAAAACTACTCTTATGCAAGCAATTGCAAGAGAATTAAACAGCAATGACATTGTATCCAGCCCGACCTTCTCCATTGTAAACGAATATACCACCATCGACAATAGATTTATCTATCACTTTGACTTCTATCGTATAAAAAACCTTGAAGAAGCGATCAATATCGGTACCGATGAATATTTATACAGCGGAGAATATTGTTTTATCGAATGGCCGGAAAACATTGAAGAACTACTTCCGGAAGAAACAATAAACATATACATTACGGTAGATGAAAAAGACTCAACCCGTGTTTTTTCTTTTTGATTATCTATTTTTAGGAAAAACCATACTAAGCTATTTTTCTATCAAAAGCATGTCCTTTCTGAAAAAATTTACGGTAACAAGAAGCAAAAGACCTAAATTATTTTATCCGGAGGAATCATTTTAAACGGATTAATGCATATCTTTGCAATGAATAAAAGAAATCTTGTCTAATGACTAAAAAGAGAATTGTTTTTATTGTCAATCCACATGCAGGGATAGGCCATTATAAAAAAGTTTCTCGTTTACTAAAGAAACGGTTGGATTTATCCAAATACGATTATGAGTTAATGCTCACACAATACCGTGGTCATGGACATGTGTTAGCCTCTCAAACAGCAGAAAACGCAGATATTATTATTGCGGTTGGAGGCGACGGAACAATCAACGAAATAGCAAAGGCTTTGGTCGGGAAAAATGTCACGCTGGGCTTTATCCCTACCGGATCAGGAAATGGCTTGGCTCATCACTTACAAATTCCTACCCGAATTTCAAAAGCTATACAGGTAATCAATGAAGGCCATTCTCTATCTATAGATACATTAAAGATAAACAACCATACCTGTATCAGTATTGCAGGCCTTGGTTTCGATGGACTTATTGCAGAAATGTTTGACCGTTCTTCCCGTCGGGGTTTTTTTCCATACCTGCATTATGTAACGAGGAGTTATGCTTCATATAAGCCGCAAACTTATTTCATCGAAGAAAAAGGGAAAGAAAAACAAGAACATAAGGCTATGTTGGTAAGTATTGCCAATTCATCCCAATGGGGATTTAATGTAAAAGTGTCTCCGGAAGCTTCCATGGAAGATGGCTGCGCCGATATCTGCCTAATGAAAAAACCAAATCTTTTCATGCTCCCCTTCAGTACTACTGCTTTATTAACAGGGAACTTGCATAAAGATAAAAAGTCGATCCGGATTTACCGGCTTTCCGAATGCACCATCTATACCCAGGAAGGGACTATGCAGCCTTGCCATATTGATGGAGATCCTATCGAAAGGCAAACTAAAGTTACCATGAAAGTCATACCTAAATCATTGCAAATTATTACTCCCAAAAAATTAGTATAATCACTTCTAAAATATAAAATAGATGAAACTCAACTTAACAAGACCAATTGTATTTTTCGATATAGAATCTACAGGGTTGAATATTGGAACAGATAAAATCGTGGAAATATCCATGTTAAAAGTTATGCCCGATAATACTACGATCATAAAAACCGAGCTTATTAACCCTCAGATGCACATTCCTGAACTTGTATCTGAACTACATGGGATATATGATAAAGATGTTGCCAATAAACCTACATTTGCGGAGTTGGCTCCTGCTATTCGTGATTTTATCAAAGGATGTGATTTGGCCGGATATAACCTTCAAAAATTTGATGTCCCACTTTTAGTGGAAGAGTTTTTACGTGCCGGCATGGACCTGGATTTACGGGGAATACGCATTGTTGATGTTCAAAACATTTTCCATCGTATGGAGCCTCGAAATCTGCGAGCCGCTTATAAATTTTACTGCGGAGAAGAGTTGGTCGACGCACATACCGCGGAAGCCGATACTATCGCTACATTTAAGATATTGGAAGCCCAGTTAAGCCGGTATGAGGATACGGTTATGGTTGACGAAAATGACAAAGAATACATTCCGATCAAAAATGATGTAGTAACTCTCTCTACTTTCTCTACCAGTGATAGGAATGTGGACTTCGCCGGACATATTGTCTTCGATAAAAATGATATGGAAGTTTTTAATTTCGGAAAACACAAAGGAATTGCAGTTGAACAGGTATTCACCAAGGAACCTTCCTATTATGACTGGATGATGAAAGCAGACTTTCCGCTTTATACAAAGAAAATCATTCATAATATTCGTATCCGGATGCTGAGTGATAAGCTGGGAAGCAGGAATTAATAAGTGATCATTTAAAATCAACCGATTTCTATCATCCCATCCTGAAAAGTTAACAGAGACAATCTGTTAACTTTTCAGGATGGGCTTTCTTTTTTGAATAATCCATATATCTCATGCCCTACGTTGTATTTCGGATTGAGTTTAATAAAATACGAATGTTGGTAAAGGCTGAATAAATAAGTTATCCATTTTGCTTTTGGACAAATATACCATTTATCTAAAACATCTTCTTTTTCATACTTATTAGAAGTAATCTTATCTGCATTTTCTTTTATCATGACATCGGCACTTAGTTTCTTGGAAACCGGGCTCATAATTTTCGAATCCATCTTCCAGCCCCTTCCCTTTAGTGTGGTTTTTATTTTATAAGTATAATAATCTACAGGCAAAAAACCTTTTTGTAACAAGAGATCTTCAAGACCTGTCCCGTCATAATAATTTACATGATTAATAAGCAACTCCGAATGTGATTGTGTTAATGTATAGGTTAAATAATGTTTCCATACATCTTCATGTCCATTAGGAGTAATAAAATGAAAATACCCATCCGGTTTCAGATACAAATTTATATTTGACAATACTTTTGAGATATCACTTACGTGTTCTATAATATCCCTGGCAATGATCAGATCGAATTTGTTTTTATATTCTTCTATAAAATTATCAGGAATTCCTTCTATAGTTTTATAGTCATGGTGTTGTTTATTGAAAGAAAGTAAAGAACTATTTATATCCATTACCGTAATCTCAACATCGGGAAAAACAAATTGTAAGCCTGCAGAAAAATAGCCGGAACCGGGGCCCAGCTCTAATACAGATCGTGGAAATATCTTTCTTTGTTTCAACGAAAAACCAAATAAAACCCCTCTTCTAAAATTCCGGACACAATTCTTTTCCTGTTCTTCTGCATTTGTTCGGAGTGATTCCTCAACATAATAAGCATAACAACCTTTTTCCGTATCGGAATCGTTAAGCATAGGGTCTAACTGGATATGCTTACAGCAAGAACATTTGGCTAATTTTGATGTTTTAATATCCCAATAATCAACAATGCCTATTTCTTCTGCTTGTTTTGTATTGCATATCCTGCAATTTTCCTGTCTTTCAAAAGGAATTCCTTTTAATAAAACAGGTATTCTCTGTAAAAAAACATTCATATTAACACATGTTCATTAACAATATTTCATTATGGAAAATGTAGGAATATACACTTTACCGAGCCATGATTTTAATAATAAAACTATAGGCAAAGTAATTCACATCCTGTGTATATAGTCAGGATACAAAAGTAAGCAAAATTCTTATGTCTTAACAGGAAGAAATCATCCTGATTTGATTTCTTTACTAATATCAAACGATAAAAATCCGTGAGAATAAAGGATAAACTCATAATTGGCTTAGTTACTTGCAACTTTTTTTATTACCTTTGCATAGGCATTATGTTTTAAGAAACTATTTATCTTAAAATTGACAACAAAAACAATGGAAGGCCTTTCAAAGACAACAAATTCCGCATACGATTTTGAAAAACAAAACTCCTCTCCGGATTCTGAAGAAGAGCAAGGCGACGAGCTGTATGAACATTTTCATATAAAGGTAGATAAAGGACAAGGATTATTACGTATTGATAAATTCCTGCATAATCACATGGAGCATACCTCCCGAAACAAAATCAAACAGGCAGCTCAAGCAGGGAATATACTTGTAAACGGAAAATCTCAAATCCAAAATTATAAAGTAAAACCGTTTGACGATATCTCGGTAGTACTTACTTATCCTCCCCGGGAAATGGAAATCATCCCGGAAGACATCCCTTTAGATATTATATATGAAGATGATGATTTAATAATCATTAATAAAAAAGCAGGGATGGTAGTACACCCTGCCTACGGAAATTATACCGGAACATTGGTTAATGCCTTATGTTTTCATCTAAAAGATTTATTGGTACACGATGATGTTGTAGAAAATCCCATGCTCGTACACCGGATAGATAAAGATACTTCCGGGATAATGGTTGTCGCAAAAACCGAATATGCACAAGCAAAATTAGCAGCCGATTTTTTCAATCATACTATAAATAGAACATACCAGGCACTCGTATGGGGGGATCTTAAGGAAGATGAAGGTACCATTGAGGGCCATATCGGACGAAGTGCAAAAGACCGGAAAGTAATGGATGTATATACGGATGGAAGCCATGGAAAACATGCCGTTACTCACTGGAAAGTAATGGAACGATTCGGTTATGTAACCCTAATAGAATGCCGGCTCGAAACAGGACGGACTCATCAGATCCGGGCACATATGCAACATATCGGACACCCTCTTTTTAATGATGCTACCTATGGTGGAAACCGGATTCTGAAAGGAACGACATTTACTAAATACAAACAATTTGTTCAAAATTGCTTTTCCATATTGCCCCGGCAAGCATTACATGCCAAAAGTTTAGGATTTATTCATCCAACTACAAATAAAGAATTATTCTTTGACTCATTACTACCGGATGATATGCAAAAAGCAATTGATAAATGGAGAAATTATGCTATCCATAAATCATTTGAAGAGAAAGTAGAAATAATATATGATATATCAAATCGTGAAAGGAAACAAATGGAATAACATTCCTGTCATTATTTAATTTTGTTTTACGAAAAATCGTACCTTTGCACCTCGAAAAAGCAAAACAAATCAATGCATAAAAAAACAGTACTGAAAATATTCTTTTTATTCCTCTTTACAGGATATTTTTGTAGTACAAATTTTTTTACTCATAAGCATTATATAAACGGGCAGGCCGTCACACATTCCCACCCTTTCAACAAAGGACATACACATGAAAATGGAGAATATGAAATCATACACAGCCTGATTCATTATTCGTTTGTTTTTCAGTCACCCGATTTATCCTTTCTTCCGACAGAAACCTTTTGGATTGAATTAAAAACATTCTATGCAATAAATTATAAGCATCTTAAATTTAATGCATACGCTAACAAGGGCCCTCCTTTTTCCATCTGACAATTCCAATAATTAATTTCTTCAATTCTATCGCTATACCGGCGAGAGTGTCTTTTATTTGTGAAACTTGCAAGCATTATTCCGTTAGAATCTTCTACCTATTAATGACGATAGAAAAAAACAAAATATCCCACAAACTAAGGATATCCTGTTTTCTGATATTATCATACTTTTGTCTCAATAAAAAATTATAAATAATGAACTATAACAAAAACATATACAAAACAATTCTTTTTTTATGCTTAATCGGTATTCCTTTTTACGGATTAAGCCAACAATCTAAAAGCAACACCAAACAAAGTGATGCCAACATAACCGGCCATGCCATTGATAAAAAAACAAATGAGCACCTTCCCTTTGTAACAATCCATGTAAAAGGAACCAGTATGGGAACGGTAAGCGATGCATCCGGCCATTTCTATCTGAAAAATCTTCCCGAAGGAGAACTACAAATAGAAGCAACTTATATAGGATATAAAACCATAACAAAAACAGTAACAACAATAAGCAAAAAAACAATCGATATCAGCTTCGAGATGGAAGAAGACATCATGGTGATGGATGAGGTAGTGATCACTTCCAACAGGAGCGAAATACAACGCAAGGAAGCGTCCTCGATTGTTAATGTAATTTCACCAAAATTAATGCAAACAACATCTTCAAACAGCATGAGTGATGTTCTCAATTTCCAATCGGGCTTGCGTGTGGAATTCACCTGCCAGAATTGTGGAGTTCCGCAATTACGGATCAATGGTTTGGAAGGCCAATATTCTCAAATATTGATGGATGGCCGTCCTTTATTCAGTTCATTGGCATCGGTATACGCACTGGAACAACTTCCTGTAGGAATGATAGAGCGTGCGGAAATTATCCGTGGCGGAGGATCTGCATTATATGGCTCAAGTGCAATCGGTGGAGTTGTAAACATCATCACAAAAGAACCTGCACGAAACTCATTTATGATATCATCTTCCCTGGATCTGTTCAAAGGAAATGTTCCGGACCTGAACACAACAATGAATGCCTCATTGATTACGAACAATTCAAAAGCAGGAATATTCTTCTTTGGTGTTGTACGTAACCGAAAACCATATGATGACAATGGAGACGGATTTTCTGAAATCCCTAAATTAAACGGAACTACTGTTGGGTTTAGAGGGTTTTATCGTACCGGTAATTATTCCAAATTAACATTGGAATATCATCACGCATCTGAGTTTCGCAGAGGAGGAAACGACATCGAACGTCCGCCGCATGAAGCCGATATTGCAGAGCAACTGGAACACCAGATCGATGCAGGAAACATCAACTTCGATTGGTTCTCGTTTAACAGCAAACACAAAATCAGTATATTTACCTCCGCACAGAACATCAACCGGAAAAGTTATTTCGGAACGAAGCACGATTTGTTTGCATACGGAAAATCTTCCGATGTCACGGCCAATGCCGGTATCCAGTATAATTACAATATGAAGAAATTCTTATTCATGCCTGCGGAATTTTCTGCCGGGGTAGAATATGATTTTAATCATCTGCAAGATGTCATGCTGGGATATAACCGAGAGATATTACAGGAGACTCATATCTTAGGAACATTTTTGCAAAACGAATGGAGAAACAAACAACTTACCTTATCGATAGGCCTGCGAATGGATAAACATAATCTGGTTAAGAATCTTGTTTTCAGTCCGCGGATCAGTGCACGTTATACTCCAATCGAAGGCATTGTATTACGTACAAGTTATGCGAGCGGTTACCGTGCGCCACAAGCTTATCAGGAAGACTTACATGTGGCTGCCGTAGGAGGAAATGTTTCTTTGATTTCGCTTGATCCCGATCTTAAACCGGAATATTCTCATAGTGTAAACCTGTCTATTGATCTAAGCAAAAAGATATCAGTCATGCAAATAGGACTTTTGGCGGAAGGTTTTTATACTAAACTGGATGATATCTTTATCTTACAGGAAAACGGAACGGATGCTCAAGGAAATTTGCTGCTGCTTCGTACAAATGCTCCAAGCGGAGCTTATGTAACAGGATTAAACCTGGAAGCCCGTTGGATATATAGAAAATTATTGTATTTTACCGTGGGTTATACTTTCCAGAAAAGCAGATACTTCGAAGCACAACGATGGTCTGAAAATGAAAACCTGGAAGCCCATAAACGTATGTTCAGGACTCCCGATCATTACGGATTCCTGACGTTAGAATACAATGCTTTCAAGAACTTCAAAGCCAATATCACCGGAGTATTTACCGGGCCTATGCTAATACAGCATTTTGCCGGATATATTCCGGAAGATGCGGAAACCCTTTCCATTCCTTTCTTCGATATGGGAGCCAATGTTTCTTATACGGTACCGCTCAAGTCAACCATGAGCATAACCTTTACCCTGGGAGTTAAAAATATATTAGACTCCTATCAAAAAGACTTTGACTATGGTGAAAACAGGGATGCCGGTTATATATATGGCCCTGCTCTTCCAAGAACATACACATTCGGATTGAAATTTGAATTATAAATTCCGGAAAATAGTTTCGTGAATAAATTCAACTAATAACAACGCAACATAATAAAGTTATCGAAAATTGAGATAAAATGAATTGAGATAATCTCACCATGTTTTGATGCACTCACTTGCTTCGTTCGGGTGGGGTTGGCTTCGCCGAACCCTTCGGCTTTCGTCATTTATCCTCACAAAGACGGTAATCTGTTAGTTAAGAGCGTCATTGCGGACTTGATCCGTAATCCCCTCAATAAAGAAGGGGATGCTGAAACAAGTTCAGCATGACGGGAATATGTTAGTTGAGAGCGATTCTTATGTCAACTTTTGATAAGTTCCTTATTTACCTTTTGACAACTTCATTGTATTCTTTCCATCAGGAAAACGTTTACTTTTCTTCCTCGTCTATCTTTTGCTGGTATTCGTTTAAACGCTCAAGGGAAATTTTTTTGGTAATGGATTTAAGAAGTTCCACTTTGGGAATAAGGATATCAATATCTTCTTTGGTTACCTTGAACTGGGGATTGTAGCGTGCCTGCACGTATGCGTTTGTTAACAACTCAAACAAACGTTCTTCTTCTTGGGTATCACGGGGAAAGGCGTTGCCGGGTTCTTTGGATTCTTCTGCTACCCATTTGTAAAGTTCACCCAGGTTATGTGTTTTATGACCGTATAGTGTAAATACCGAACAAATGGTACGATAGAAATTCTCTACAGCCTGATGAAGCATAAATGAAGCCATTACATATTCTTTATCATTATAATTGAATATTGCATTTTTGATAAATACGACTCCTCTATGAAATTTATCATCAAAATATTCCTGTGCAAGGGCTTTTATTTCGGTATGTTTCAGCTTGCCTATAGGACTTAGCTTAAATTTCCCGCTGTCATAGAGAATAATCCCTTCTTTACGGATATCGGTATGGAAATAAAGCCCTTTCGCGATTTGCCTGTTCATGAAATGAATACTTTCGTGAATGAATTGGATAGGGGTCACAAAGGGACGTTTGGGTAATCCTTTCATTTCATAGTACGCTTCTGCAATAATTTCTTTAAAAGGCCTTACCTGATGGGTAGGCATGGTTTTTTCGGTCAGCAGTAAAATATCGAAATCACTCATGTAACAGGTGCGCATGCCGTATTCAATTCTTTGGTCGTAATCCACATAGGTTCCCCTTGCATAACTCCCAAAGAGGATGATCATCTCCACCTGGGGGAATTCCTTCAGGGTAGTTTTCACAATAAACTCTAAATCTTCTTGTTTTTCAGCAGGCAAATGTGCTATGGATCTTTTCATTCTTTTGATTTTAACCGAATAAACCGGATGCAAAGGTACAATTAAATAGTATTTTATTTTTGATTTGGGTTTAAAAATAAAGTGGGTTATAATAGAAAGTAGTTTTTTGATTGGGCATAGTATCTATGTTAGCTGTTTGTTCTTGTTGGAGACGGTAAAGACAACTAAGTGGGCAGTAGTTTGGCATAGGATTTTCCTATGTCAAATTTATCCAAGCAGGCTACTGCCTGCAAAAAATGCCTATAGGCTATAAACTACCAGAGATTAACAGGTAAAACCTGTAAAGATAAAGCAACCAAGGTTAAGAACCTTGGCTGAACGAGGGGTAGTATCTATGTTAGCTGTTTGTTCTTTTGTGTTATTCATTTACAATTAATTCGTATTGTCTTTTTTCTAATTTTTTAATGTTCCCACTGCGATGTTGCTCGCTGATGCCTAACGGTGTGGCGGCTTGCGTAGATGGCGGTTTACTGCTGTTCGGACAGGCGATAAACTTGCAAATTTGTACAAAACTTTCTGCGAGCCAATACCGCCACTTACGCCAAACTGTTCGTTATCTGCCGTATATTTCACTTCAAATAATTTTGCATTTCTCTAACAATAATTTTCTCGCCGTGTTTTACTTCAATTTCAAACTTATCGCTAAAAATACTTGTGTCTATATGTGCTGAATTGTTACACCAATTAAGAAAAGCCTCCGAAACAAAAATTGTTTTTGCCTTTGTTTTGCTGGCAATTCTTGAAACAATATTGATGCCGTTGCCTGCATAGTTTGTATTACCATTAATATCTGGAAATTCAAAAACAGGTCCATTGTGAATAGCAAATCGGACTTCAATAGTCTTGTTTTTTTCGGGTATAGAATTATTGTATATATTAAGCGCAGATACGATGGTTTGTATAAAACGTATAATGTTTATATTTTCTTCAAAAGCAAGAATCGCTCCGTCTCCAATAGGTAAAGCAATAGTCTTTTTAAAAAAATCCAAATCTTCCAGACATTTTTTGATTTGTTTATTTAACATTATTACAATATCTTTTTGAAGTTCTGGAATTTTTTTAGAATAATCTACAATATCAATGAGAACGAAATTCTTATTTTTGACATCAATTTCCGAAGATTTCCATTGCATACCCTGTTCATATTTACTCTTTTTAGTAGTTTTATATCCAAAAACTTGTGTAAACAAATCGCATAATTTATCTATTTTTTTATCTCTAGTATTTGTGTTATTTTCAGATTCAGATTCAATTTCAATTTCATATAAATCATCACTTCTTCTTCCTTTAACGCAGAAAAAATATTTGTCAAAACAAAGATTGTATGCATTCTTTCCCGTATTAATTGGAATTAATATACGATTATTTATGATTTGTACTGCATCTTTCATTTCAAAATTGTTGGTATCAACGACTTCTTCAATACATTTTCTGATTTTATCCTTCCAATTAGATATATCGTTTAATTTTTCTTCTTTTTCGTAACGAGATAGTACATTTCCCACTTCTTTTTTTGCTTTGGTTTTAAGAGTAATGTAACATTGCTTTTCATTTTTTTTCTCTACTTCTCTAAACCTAAGAGAAATTTCATTTTTTATTAAATAATTATCCTCCGTATCGTAATATTTATCACTTTGTGTAATTATTTTAGTCTTTGTGTAACTAATGTCTAGAATATCAAGTGATGCTTTAATTTTTTTTACCACTTCTTCTTGTGATCGTATGTCATTGTATTTTAATTGGTTGTTAAACTGACTAACAAGTTTAAGCTCTTTTTCTGTGGGATTTTTTTGATTGGTCATAACAAGTATATTTTTTGTTTTTATTTAATATTCTGATTGTTATTTTGCTGAAGTATGCACTGTCCCCATATGACATATAACTCCTAAATATACGCAAAAATACAATTATTTTTATATAATTATGTAATTTTAATAAAAATATCACACATAAATATTCATATTATGAGTTTATATGCACCTTTCATAGATCTTTTTTTTATTTCCATAAAAAATAAATATTCAAAATATACCTATCACTTTAATCTGAAAACATCAATTCTCCCTAAATGACATCTTCCTAAAAACACCATTTCTGTATATTTTTGGTTTCTGTATGAAAAGATATAGAAAGACCCCGACATAATTATTAAAAATTGATAAAATAACAAAAATAATTTTAAATAAAATGCTTTTTCTTTAAAAAAATAATTATCTTTGCAAAGATAATTTATAAATGGAATAAATAAATGAGAAGGATTTGTATAATACAGCGCATATACGTAAACCATGATATACGGACAGATCTATACATCTTGTTGTTTTTCCTTTTATTTATTGCCGCCGGGTTGTTTCTTTCGGTTTTATTTTTTGTAATACAAACCGCAGCCCCCGGTCATCCCTTACAGGGAAGAACCTTTTTAAAGATTTTTATCTGTCCGGACTTTCCTGAAAACATTTTACACTTTCGTTTGAAGATTTCGGGAGAACCCGAAAGCATTTTACACTCTCGTTTGAAGATTTCGGGAAGACCCGAAAACGTTTTACACTCTCGTTTGGAGATTTCGGGAAGACCCGAAAACGTTTTACACTCTCGTTTGAAGATTTCGGGAAGACCCGAAAACGTTTTACACTCTCGTTTGGAGATTTCGGGAAGACCCGAAAACGTTTTACACTCTTGTTTGAAGATTTCGGGAAAGCCCGAAAACGTTTTACACTCTTGC